>JBAXHT010000001.1:0-674436 GCA_037138755.1 Armatimonadota bacterium
TCGATACTCCGACTTGTAATCTCGATACTCCGACTTGTAATCTCGATACTCCGACCTGTAATCTGGATACTCCGACTTGTAATCTAACCCATGCCGCCGCCCATGCCGCCCATCATACCGCCGCCCATGCCGCCGCCCATGCCGCCGCCCATGCCGCCCATGCCGCCTTGTCCGAGACGGGATAGGCTCATTGGCTCAGGGCTGCCGCCATAGTTTTGACCGCTCTGACCGATCAACATCGCCATCAACATCGGATCCATAGACCGAATGTAGATCTTTCGCGTAATTTTTGGAGCAGGTGGAGTAACACCTGGCCCTTCCACATCGACTGGCTGCCCATTGGTCTCTGGTGGGCGTGGAACGATCACGAAAACACCCGCCTCGTAGCGGAATGTTGCGTTAACCTGGTTCAGCAGATTCTGAAGGACTAGCTCAAAACGAGCATTCTTCATGTTTATCGTAACTGTTCCCTGGACCTCAGGAAGGATGCTGTAGTTGGCGTCCACCTGTCGGAAAAGGGCTTTCAGTGCCTCTCGGATGTCTGCCTGCTGGTACTCAGCAGACGAGATCACCTTGTCAAGGATGTTGTCTTGCGCGTGAGCACTCGACACACCGCCGATCGTCAGTGCTGCCAAGGCAGCGATCATCATCATGTTCCTCATTCGGGTTTTCATGTTTTCCTCAGTTATTGGACGTATCTGTTCTTGTTTCGTAATTCTTTTTTATCTTTCCCTTTTACAGGGCGTCGCCACCAAGAGGCCCGGATGACGATTTACCACCGCCCGGCGCTCCGCCAGCAGGGGCTCCGGACGACATTCCAGGTGGGGCCACTTCGAGCCTGACAGTGACTTCGTTGGGGAGTACATTACCAGATCGCCTAAGGGTTACCCCATCGCGATTAATTGACACGACAAACCAGTTAGTGTCAGGGATTTGCATTCCTGGTCGGATAATCGTAGATCGCCCGTCTTGCTCCAAAATTGCATAGACTGCATCGCCAATAACGATTCCAGAAATTCTCCTATAAGGCTGTGCCTCTTGGGTAACCACCTCTTCAGCTTTATCCTCTGGCAGTTCGAAAGAGTTCGGAAAGTGCCCTGCATCCGAAAGAAATTTTTCACTCGCTTGAAACTCATCAAATCTCAGCTCATCAGCCGAAAGTTCGAACGGATTTGACCGCGAGCCGAACCTTGAGGTTGCCGCGATGAGACCCTTCAGGCGATCAGGATTCATTGACTTACTGACATCTTTGTCGATACCAGCTTGCGCAGTCGGCTTGATCGCATCGATCTTCTTGATACTCGAAGCAGTCGGTTCCGTTAAGTCTTTTGTTGGATCAGCACAACCCACCACTAGGACCATGCACGCCAGAACCAAGAAGTTCCCGCCAAAACCAGATTTCTTCAACATCTCCCTCACTTCCCTCCTCCAGATGGAGGAGTCGGCGCACCCGCGCCACTTGGCCTACCACCTCTTTGCGAGCCGGCAAAGGCTCCTCCACCAGCTCCCGCGGGAGCAGCTCCCCCTGCAGCCGCTGCGCCACCACTGTCCGGAACAGGACCGTGGACGCCATCATATCTAATGTATCCGACCAGCGAAAGATCGTACGTTCCAGTCAACCTCGGCGCGGTTCCTGAAAGTGCAAGGTTGTGAGCCACCGCCAGGTACTGGGGCATTGATGACCAAGCCCGCACATTCTCCAAGATTTGCTCATAAGTTCCCTGCACCGTAACTTGACCAAGATCATAGATAACGACCGGGAAAGGAGCCGACGGATAATTGTAGTAGCTCGCCAAGATAGAGTTTGGAGCATCTTGATCAGTAATACCGCTGATTCGAGGGCCAACCATGACTTTCACTCCACCCTTCTTTAGCTGGGTATTCAGTGCCGTCTGTACGCTATCACGAAAAATCTTGGTATCCAGCAACAGCTGATAAGGGTTGACGTTTACATTGATTCCGCCATCGCGAACATTCTGCGGCGGCGTCTTTGTTGCCACATACGGCAACCATGCCGCCTCTGCTGCCTTGATCGCCTCCACAGCAGCTTTCTTCTTCTTAACTGCAGCGCTAGCCTTATTCACTTCCAAGACATAAGCATTGTAAACTGATACCTTGTTACTTGTGGTTTCCTGCTGAGGCTGCCAAAACTTAAAAAAGCCAGCAGCGAGCACGATTAATGAAAACGAAATAAATATCAGCCAAATTGTTCGCGCGTAGAGTGATTTCAGCATGTCAGTCTTGCCCTCCTGGGGCCACTGGCGCTTGACCAGCAGCGGGCACCTTCGCACCTGCCGCGGTGGCAGAAGTAGCCGCACCACCGAGAGATTGAATCGTCCCCCTAGGATTTGGAACTCTCAAGTCCTTTGGAACCGTGACCACGACACTAATCAAGGACTCACCTGGACGCACTGTCTTTACAGTCCCGGGCTCAGTCACGCCAAAGTTCCCCGAGTTCAAATACCCCGCAGGCACAGATTGAGCAGTGAAGTATTGCAAGCGGTCGAAAGCATCGTCTGGAATCGGCGCCTCTGACTCCTTTCGTCGCTTTCCTACCTGGTCAATCTCAGTCAAAGCCGGAACAACAACATCCTCAGCCTGAAATCCTGCTCGAGTCACCGAAGTTGCACCAGGTATTCGGAGCAGCCCAAGCATCAAGTCTGCGTATTCCTGAGCATTCTTAACGGTTCCAGTCAATCTAAGACTCGACGACTTATCATCGATGGGTGTCGCAGACATTTGCGTTATTCTGAAAAACGCAGGGATATAGCTTTTCACCCCATCATAAAAGTCTGGATAGAGTCGGCTTGAAGCCAACATTGACTTCGCTAGACCCGTGTTAACAACGGCCTGCTTAACCTGCGGAGCCGCCATCATAGTGTCCGCTTCCGTCGCAACCTTTACGACCGCTTCGTACTTTGGTTTGATTTCGTTTAGCTTTTCGGTCGCATAAGCGAGCCGATCACCTGAAATTTTTGCCATCGCAAACGACGCAAGGAGTGAACCGACGAACACGAGCACTCCACCAACCAGAGCGAACTTCGCCCTGCCGGAAGTATCAACTGTCTTTGGTAAAAGATTAAGCTTCACTGATTCCCCTCAATACGCGATATACAGTCCATTGCCGATAGCGACGGCGAAGTCCTGGCGGTACTCGTTGACGTAATCCATCCCAACCTTCTTCGCGGCGAAGCCGAGACCGTTGAATGCGTCGTACAATTCCACCGAAGTGTTGAGCGATCTGCTCAAGTAGCCAGACAATCCTCGCAACTTGGAACCCCCACCGCACAACACGACTCGGGATACATTACCCCCACGGCCGGCGTAATAGTCGATAGATCGCTGAAGTTCTCCCACTAAATCTTCAAGAATTCCTTGAACAGCGCCGAAATCTTCATCCGAGGAGTGAGCCACAGCGGGAATCATCAGGTTATCTGCAGCAAAAGCTGACTCAGGAGCAGGAGAGGATGAGAACGGATCGTTTGCGTAGGTAGGAGCCGCCGCCTCAAACGTCTGCTCAATCGGAAGCCCCGTGATCGGATCAATCGCCAGCTCATCGAGCGGACTCATTGCAGCCGTTGCATTGGAAACCGGATCAACCGGAGCATACGCATCCACCGCAAATCCAGAGTCAAACGCTTGAGTCGCTCCACCGAACGGGTTCGCAAACCCCTGATTCGCCGCCATCTCCTCTGAGATCGAGAATCGATTGACTTTGTAATCTTCGGCTTCTTGAACACCGATCTGCTTTGCATCGGCAAGTGCCCGGGTGACCATTTCGCCGCCACCAGGAACTGGACGCGGCAGAACCAAGTTGCCCTGGTCGTAAATATTGATTGAAGTAGTCGAGTGGCCGATGTCAACGATGCAGACACCATTTTCGCCCGCCCATTGAGGAAAGCTACTCTTCAGAGATCGACCGAGACCAATGGGCTCAACGTCAATTGCGTAAGGCTTCTTACCGGCCTTTTTGATACAGTCGACAATGGTGTCGATTGCTGACTGTGGAGCCATGGCCATTACGACTTCCATCTCCGCCGAGTTAGGGTCGCCGCCTTCAATGACTTTGTAATCAGACTGAATCGTGGTCTCCGCGAACGGAATGTTCTTGCTGATCTCCCACTCCATGTGCGACTGAAGCTCTTTCTCGACATCCATGCGAGGGACCGGGAGCACACGTACCAAAACCGATTGTTGCCCGGCGATAGTTACGACAGCAGAGCTGCTTGATGCACCAGAAGCCTTTAGTGCCTCTGCAAGGGCTTTACCGACCTCGTCGCTGTTGTAGACGCCGCTATAGTCGACGGCTCCTTCTGGGGTCGGTACGACGCCGATTGCGGTCACGGTTGCACTGTTGCCCGAAGTCTTCACTTCGGCGACCTTGATGCTGTGACTTCCGATGTCGATTCCAAGCACGCTACTGAGCTTTTTTGCCATAAACTAGCACCTACCACTACGGGGGCGGTTCATCTTATCACTCTGGTGCCAGAGTTGTCAACGAACAATTCACCGTTCTTCATTTGATTGTACATGGGTGGGGCCTGGTTACTGCAAAACGCCCCCAGAATTCGTGAAATCTGGGGGCGTTTTGTGTTGGGCAAATGCCGGTTAGGGCACGTGGGGCGTAATCTTGCGGGCCATGGTCTGGAAGAAGAGGCTAGGAGCACCCTTTCGCATGCTTGACCAGATCATCCAGATGAGTTCACGTCGGTTCGTTGTGCTTCCCATTGGATCAAGGAACAGAGACATGTTTGCCTCATTGAGTCCGCCTTCCATAGGGACGAACTCCTCCGCTGTTTCACCGACCAAGGAGACTGGTCGCGTGATGTCGATGGCATTGGGTCCAGATCCGATTTGGATTCGAACGATACGGTTGTCATCGAGCCGCGTGAAGTAGATTCGGCCGGCCGCTCCATCAATTTGATAGGAACCACTGTTGCCAGTTACCGTCACCGTTTCCCCGAGGGATCCATTGCTGTTCACGAGAATCGCACGACCGACCCGGACACCGTAGCGGAAGCTCGTCATGATCGGTCGTGAGGTTTGTCCTCCTGACGCCGCACCGCGAATCGCTGTGAGGATGAATCGATCGGCTAGCGTGTTGACGCTTCCCACTGGCTCCACGGCACCGCTCGGCGTGAACCAGAGACCAGGTGTGATCGGGGTGTTTCCAGGGCCGAGACGTCCGTCGAAGAGCATTGACGGGGCACCATAGCCCGATGTGCTCACTCCGCTTAGTCTCATCTGCGTTGGAACGTAGCTAAGAACCATTTGGGTTGACTTGGGCAGCTGGGAGCTGGTGAACCTGATCAGACCAAGTGCGGGGTCAATCGTAACCCGACCACCGAAGATGGTTGGGTAGCTTAACGTGCCAGTTTCTCGGTCAAGGGTCTCCACGGGAGTATCTGTCGGGTTTCCGGTTGCATCAGCGAACACTGACACTCCAGCGGCACTTCGCAAGGTGAAGGTGCCAGACCAGTTCGTTCCGCGAGAGCGGAAGATGTTGAGCTTGTTGTCAAACGTGATCATCTCTACAAGCGCTCCACCTGCCGTGTTCGGCTGACCGAAATAGGTTGGGACGTTTGTCTGCACAGCCAGAGTCACCGGATCCAGTTGGTACTTCGTTGTAAATACCTCTGTCGAAGGGATACCACGCAGTCTGCCCGAGAAGGTGAGAACGAGGTCGGTTTCGCCGGTCGATCGTCGCTGCAGAACGGCCGATGGATCGGAGACGGACTCGAAACCCTTGCCAAATCGCAGCTGAGTAGGAACTGTGAATCCACCACCCAGCGTGTAGGTTGTTTGATAGATACTCGAAGTTCCGTTGCTCGTTCCTGCATAGAAAATAGCGGCGGCGTTGCCGTTTTGAACTACCGAGGGTCGACCCTTAGCCATCATTGGATCTGCATCGAGAACGACTGGTGCCGACGGCGTGCCGTCGAGCGCGACCTCGGAGACCATCAGGCGGCTATCCGTCACAGGCCCAGAGGCGGTTTGTCGCTTGGTTTCGCCGACCATCGCAAGCGCAAGTCGCCGCATTGCCGTTCCGGTGAGAGTCTTGTCTCCACCCGACGGGAACGTTGGGTACGAGATTCGATTCTCGGATGGGACGATTGTTCCACCAATCGAAGCTCCGCCCGTAGGCACACCGTTGGTGAGCGTGGCGGGGAAGGTTGCATTGGTGATGAACGACGCCGGGATATCTCCGGTGAAGTCGGTCCAGCGTCGGTTTGCAGGGTCCGCCGGGGTGAACTTGTTCAGGTCACGTAGCCACGAATCCTCTCCTCTTGCATCAGGGGCTCCCAGATCGGCACCAGAAAGGCGCGATAGGAAGACTCCGAAGTTCTTAGAGTTCGGGTTCGGGTTGCCAGTTGCCGGGTAGTAGGATGGTCGGTTGGAAGCGAACGCCATCATCAAGGTTCCGTTGGTTCGTCGAACACCGCTTGGCTGAATGTCTGACCATTGAGCTGGCGAGATTGCATCAACGTTGTTCGCGCCACTAACCATGCTGTCGCTGAACTTGCTAACTCCTCCGGTGAGCTGAGTTTCCTTGATCGTGAAGCTCAACTGGAAGGTTGGATCGCTGTAAGCCTCGAACATGTTCAAACTTCCTGCAGTGGTGTAACCAAACGAGATGCTCTCGTCATTGAATCCACCGATACCAAGTTGACCGAGGTCTTCAGTCAAACGCATTGTCTGCGAGTACCGACCAACCGGGGTTCCGATTGGAGGCGTGACGGCGATTCTTGCGTCGCGCTTCAGCGTTGGGAATGCCGGCTGGAGGAGTCCGCCAGCAGCCGGAAGATTGGGGTTGAGGCGCGAGCTTGGGTTGACCTCAAGCTGACGTCCGCGCTTGTCTCCAACTCGTGGCTTCTGGACAACAACGTAGTTGAGTCCTGTGCCGCCAAGGTCGGGTGCGAAGCGGGTGTCGAGGTCAGTATGGACGTCGGTCGCCGAGTCGAGCCAGATTTGGTCGTTGTTACTAAGAGAGAGGACCTGCCATGGCCAGTAGCGGGTGATTGATCCTCCTGCCACTTCCGCAGTTCCTTTAGCCAATCGGACGTTCAATAAGTTCACGTTTCCTTCGTTGTAGGCAACGAACGGCTTAAACATGTCGGCGTACTCAGGAGCTGAAGGGTTGAAGACCGATGCGATATCGAGTGTTCGGTACGGCGCGGTTGGCGAGTAACTCAATCGGGTGTCGTAACCAGCGCCAGCCGACAACGATCCTAGTTCAACACTCGGGGTTCCGATGGATATTCTGGTATCTGGAGCCACCGCCGCTGCAAGGTTGAACGAGCGGTTAGCTTCTCGTGACGAACCAGTGAACTGGTTATTGTTGTCACTGTCGATAAAGACAGTGAATCGTCCCGCGTAGCCAGCGAACCAGCTCGTGCTTCCAGTCTGATCCGGGATAGAACTTGCACCGACGTTTGAAGGCTGATACTTCGGAACTTCGACTTGGAATTCAAAGGTGGTTGGTCTGATCACTCGGTTCGGAGCCGTTACTTCGTCGATCAGAGCACCTGCAGATGTACGAGGACCTTGGAGGGATACGCCGTTGAACACTGGGTTTTCGACGTTTCCGTTTGGATCCTTTCGAACGCGGACGTTCTCTCGACGTACGTCTGGGTAATCCAGGCTCACGTTCGGGAACCGATTTGGCAAGTCTTCGAAGTTGGTGAAAAGGCCGGAGATTGAAGCTGGGAGTGAGCCGAACGGCTTGACAATCTGAGACGTTCCGCCCTGCCATCGCAGGTCGCGCCTGTCGACACGAACTCCGTCGATACCGCGACCTTCGCCGCGTTGCAGGGTGACAAGACTTCGATCGAGAATCTCGATGTTGAGCCGCTTGCTCGTTCCATGCGACGCCACGCCCACAGATGAGCCGAAGCGCGAGCCGTTAATGGTCGTCGCCGGAGTTGTGAGGGTTACGTCAGGTGAACCGTTTGCCAGGGCGTCTTCGCGGGTTGTAATCGGTGTATCACCAAGCTGGTTGGTGATGCCAGTAGCCACGCGGATACCGAGCGGGTTTGCTACTTGATAAGCGATGTTTGTCACAGCCGGGTTGAGGCTGATCGCCTGCATCGTTCCGTTTCGATTAGTCGCACTCGTTTTAAGCTGAACTCGGATTGATCCTGGTCCCGGTACTTGCGAGGTGTTTCCTCCCGCCGTCAGAGGAATCTGATAGATTGCATACCCACCGTCTCCGTCCACTTCCGTCTTGTCGGCAAATAGTCTTGCCTCGGCGGCAATTGGACGACCAGGTCGGCCCTCGGAAGTGACGATCGCTTCCACAATCGGTGGTGGAACATCGTTTCCTTGGGTATCAGTGGTTCGGACTGGGAAGTTGTAGACGACCAGGTAGATCGTTTCTCCCCACTCGAATGCCGCACCATGAGTGCTCCGGAACGGAACCCGGACCTTGCCGAACGGCGAAGTGTACGCCGCTGCGTTATCAATAACTGTATTGTAAGCCTCCAGCCCCTTCGCTCCCCCCGGGAGCGATTTCCGGAGTCGGATGTAGCCTTCTCGGCTCAGGAACGCACATTCGGCGTTTCGATAATCTTCGTAAAGCGGATCGCGGTTGTTGTCCGGAATATTGTCGTAGCCCGGAGGAACGATTCCATCCCCAATGACGCCCCCCGCATTCACATAGTCTGACCAAGCAAACAAGAATCCGTTTGCCGAAGCCCCAAAGAGCCAGTTATTGGACACTGTCATCGACGAGTGAACGGCATCGTTCATCGAGTAACCCCAAGCGATTCGGTTGCCGAAACGGGTTTCCTCGCCGAGTCGGCAGAAGAGGGCCGCGAAACGACCACCTGCGGTTGGCACAAAGATGACGGGGAAGTCGGTAAGGGCACCTGTTGAGGCATCTTGAGTTCGGATGTTCGAATAGATAATCGAACCCACTCCGCCGGATTGGAGTTCGTTTGTTCTCCACTCGACTGCACCGTTGGCGGCATTAAACCCATAGACGTTGCCGTTCTCGTTCATTGCGAAGAGCATGCTCGGAGTGGTCAGCGCGGTTGCCGATCCAGGGAGGCTCGTGAGCTCGGTTTGGGAGACGTAAGCCATACCTGAACTCCAGTCGAGAAATTTGGGAGCTGGATTTGCGAACGTTCCTGATGTATCCCCGTTTCGAATCCACAGCGGAAGGCCGGTATCAACATTAATCGACATCAGCTTGCCCGGCTCATCGTCCAGCATTTCCGAACCGAAGAAAAGGCGGTTGTTTGTGGCGTCGTAAACCGGTGCCCCAGAAATGGCACCAAGAGTCTCGGCGTTTTCGGCTGGATACTGCCAGAGAACCGATGTCTTCAGATCGTTGGCGCCAGAGTAGTTGAAGTCGCCAGCGGCATCGAGACAGTACATTCGACCTTGCTCGGTTCCGACAAACAACACCGGACGGGAAACTCCGCCAACTGTCGCGGTTGACTGCACGACCGAAGTAATGGCTCCGAGCCGAGATTGTTGTTCCGGGGTTGTCGGGAAAGTGTCTGGATAGGTCCAGTTTCGGAACGTAGTTCCATGGACGTTTGTGGCATTGTTGAAATCGCCTCGTCCTTCCATCGCAATACTGAAAACTCGACCATTGGTGCTACCAATCACTAGGAAGTCGCGTTGGACGACCGTTGGAGTTGGTGTCGTGGGTTGAGTGATATTCAACCGGTGAACGACCGCCGTGCTGAGGTCAAAGTTCGCAGGCATGGCTGCGCTAAGAGTGTCATTTTCACCGTCGAACTTTTGGAACGTGCCCAGAATATTCGGGTCGTTGGCGTCCTGACCTTGCTGAAGGTTAGGGTCAAGGGTTGCCGAACGCTCGCTCGGGTATGTCCAGTAGCACGTCGTGGTACCATCGCCGTTTCCTGCGGCGTCGAGACAGTGAATTCTTCCCTGCTCGTCCGCTGCGATGACGACGTTTGTTTCCACCGGAGCTGCGCCTGGTGTGAGGCGAATGAATGCTCGGGCGTGAACCGGCGTGGACTTGAATTCTGATGCAGCAGAACCGATGAAGCGGAACTGGTCAACATAGACGAGCTTTCCAGCGTCGGTTCCAAGCAAGGACCTGTTCTCCATCACGACCGTGATTGGGAGCGTGCTTGAGTGCGGGTACCTCTTGTCGCCGATACGAACATATCCGGCGGGCCCGGCAAGGTTGATCGTGAATCGCCCTTGCGACTGACCACCAACAAAGACCTCATACTCAGCTTGCTGGGCGTAAGAGATTGGCGGAGTTGTGAGATTGCCACCAACATACATCTGAATCTCGTACGATCCGTCGGGAATGTCTGTAGCAGGAGAAACTGTAACTGCTTCGGTAGCCCCCGGCAAAGGTGGCGGTCCAGGTGGAGGTACGAATGCGGTTGTCGAAAGATAGCTACCACCTCGGGCATTGGGGTTATCCGTAAGGGTTGAGTAGCCTCCCGTGGCGACGAAGTTAGTGGAAGTGTTTTCAAACGCAATTGTGCGCGAGCTCGTTTCCAGAGGACTGTACTTCCATCGGACGGTTCCGAAGTTGTAGTCGTAGCTCGTCAGAACTCCCTTCGCGACTGTGAACGGTTTCGTTTTATAGTTGCCCACGGCAGGAATCGTCGTAGGATCAACCAGTCTCTCGTTGAGGGCACCGGTTACACGTATATCGGCAGTTCCAAAACCAGCCGAGGTTGGCGTAGCCATGTAGCCATTGGTTTCAGTTGAGAACTGAGCTGCGTCCGCAAGGACCGCAAAGCGATTATCTGGCTTCGCCAGCGTCACTTCTTCCATCAGCTTGTCGGTGTCATCGCGAGGAATGGTGTTGTAAAGCGTGATTCGGAGATCGTTGTAAACCGCCGGGAATAGCGGGTTCCTCCCCAAGTACGGAAAAACCTGGTTCGTTGGGTTGCCGCCATTGCCGAGTCGGACCCAACCTGCACCGGATCGCCAGGTGTCGACCACGTCGACGTACTTCTGCCCGAAGCCGTAAGTGATTTCATACACCTGATAGCGAGCTTGGTAAACGTTGACATTGACACCGTTCTTGACGGGACCTTGCGGAATCCACACGTAGAGCGCGTAATCCTTTGGCACAAAGTCATCTGCCGTAACAAAGTTAGTCCCGACGAGCGTGCTGGTCATCGGACGGAACGTCCAGCTCCAGGTTCTGAGGTTTCCGGGAACTGCCGCAATGCGCGGATCTCCACCGACTCCGGCAGCCGACGACGTGGTGCTCTGCCATACATGCGAAGGAAATCGCTGGGTGTAGTTTCTTGCCTGGAAGGCTGGAGGGTTAGCCAGATTTCGGTTACGTCGGACATATAGGTCCTGTGTAAACTGCGCCTCTTGATCTGAATTCGGAGTGTTCCAAAGTCCAGTTGAGGTGACGAAGCCGTTTGGAAGAGGATCATACGGCCCAATACTCGTCCCGTTTTCATCCAGATTTGCTGCTGCAGGCAGACCGGCACCGACGGCGTCGGTGTTATCCACACGGGTTCTGAACGGGTTGATTTCGTTGAGGCGAAGCGAATCAACTTCTCGTGCGGACTGGAGAGGCGTAAACCAGCGAAGAGCCGATGGCAAGCGGTTCCCGGAGGTATCCACACCTTCTGGGCGAAGATATCCAGGGCTAGAACCGGCCACGTTGCCGTTCGTTCCTGTTCGGGCGTTTCCGCCTTTCAAGTTCGGGTGGTCCGTGGTGGATTGCCCAAAACTGCCCACCGCGAGGGTGAGTCCGATTACGCTTAGTAGTCCTTTCATTGTTTGCATGCTTTGCCTCAAGCTGCTGGTCCTTTATCGTCGATCTGCAAAAACAGGGAGTGAGAGTCCTCGGGTTCCTTCAACTGGTCCGAACAAGAGCTTTATACTCTTGAAGTTGAAGCCAAGGTTGTGTGCGAAGAGGGAGAATCCCGGGCTGTCGATATCACCAGCGGCACCCGTGCCGAAGGATCCATCCACCTGTACGACTTCTCCATCGAACGGTGCGTTCCCTAATGTGATTCCGTTGTAGCCGTTGACGATCATGACGTTGTCGTCATCGATGCGACGGGCATATGTTGGGAAAAACTTGATGGGATTGTTAGCGGCTACGACGCCCGCTGCGGAGGCCGACCGTCGCATGCTGGTGTACGCCCACGAAGGGAGCATCCAACGCGCGTTAAGTGCGGTGGGGTTAGCTGTGTCGGCCAGAACCTCGTAGACTCCAGTCGAGTCCGCGATCATGATCGTGTAAACAGGTGCGCCGACTCCTTGAATGAGCGACGCGGTCACCGACTGGAGATTCGACATCACGCGCTCTCTGGCGACGATGTCTGCTGCCGTGTTGGTTGACCATGTGCCGGTCGTGAAGTCCCATTGCATCGTATGATCCACCGCGGGAGTGTTGAACGTGCTGAACACACGATAACCGCCCGCAAAGGTTGTATCAAAGATCACCACGCCGCCGTTTCCGACCTGTGATGTTCGGCTGTTTGTTGGGGAGAGATCACCGACCCCACCTCCGGCTTCGCCTGAGTCTCGTCGGGTCGGAGCCTTTCCGCCAACTCCGGCGACGACCGCGAATCGATTGCCGACCTGAATTCGGGTGAAGCTGTTGTAGCCCCAACCTTGGCCGCTGACTTCTGCTGGCGAGTGCCAGAGAAGTGTGCCTTCGCTGAGTCGGCTCGTGATACGCCCAGTTGCCGCGTCTTGAGCGTAGCGATCCACCACCTCAACCATACGACCGTTGCCTTGATCGGCGACGAGATAGTGAACCCAATATTCAAGAGCTTGTGGATTGGAGAAGCGGTTGTTTCCTCCGCTTCCGGTCGGGGTCTCTTGGGACACCCATGTCCATGCGTCACGAGGGTTCGAGAAGTCCAACGGCTCGTTTGCCTTGTAGCCGCTGGGTACAAAAGTTGTGTCAAGGGCAATCCCCTCAAGCACTCGTCCGACAACGCCTGAGGGACTCATTCGGAAAATGTGGCCCTTATCACTATCCACCACGAGCACGTCGCTAGAGCCTGCTATCGGGTAGACCCGTGTTGGGCGTCCAAGTTGTCGCAGGCTGACTGCGGCGGTGTTTCCACCGGTAGCTCCGGATACGATTGCTTTGCTCGAATCGAACAGTGGGTTTCCGCTTGGGTCAAGCAGAGCGATTCGTCCTTCGTCTGCAACCCAAGTGTTGGCTCGCTTGAATCCGTAGATCCGTTCGTTGTTCCAGGCAGCGAGTACGCCGTCTCCTGCGACGACCCCGAAGCTGTTAGGAGCAAATGTTCCTGAGACTGCGCCAGAAGTCTTGAGGACGCACTGGTTGACGCGGACGACGAAGTCCTCAAACGAGATTTGCCCGGCGCTGGTCGAGCTCCGTGGTGTCTGTGGCCACACGAAGACTTGGCTTGGCCGAATGCTGGTGAGCGAAGCCTCTGTGGCGTTGAAGGCGTTTGAGGCTCGCACATAGTCCATCGAGATGACTTGTCGCAGGTAGGGTCGAGCCTGATCAGCGATGATCTCTTGGGGCTGGAAGTTAGCTGCGACGGTTGTGAACGTACCGGTGTCGTTTGGCCGCTTAGCGAGACCTGGATCGATGTCCGTCTTCAGAGCAAAAACGACTGCTTCCTCGCGGAACTTCGGATCGCCAGGGAAGATGCCGTTGAGAATCGTCGGCAGGTAAGATTTTCCACTCACGAAAACGGTATTTCCGGTTCCGAGAGCGGTGCTGGTCAGCTGCGTGCCATGCATGATCGTGTACCACTTAAGCGGATTCCATCGATCTCCTTGTTGGGAAGGATCAACAATCAGGTCTTGCTGGCCGTCTTGGCGAATGATGATCGGTTGGCTAACACTGATCGAATCTGTGATCTGACCTCGTTGGGCAGTGAAGAGGTTGTCGAGTCGGATAATGCCACCGACTTGCCCCTCTTCTTTCTCAACCCGAACTCGTTCCGGAGGTAGAGAGGAAAAGGTCGTCGGATTATTTGGATTGGTAGATCGAGCCATATCCGGTTGGACAACGATGGCGTTTTGACCAAGCCTACGTCCAACACGTATTTCGCGGGTGGATGCATCATCGCTAAAGCAAAGCAAGGCACCAGCGGGCACGTTAAATGGGCCCACTGATCTCTTGTAACCGCTCACCGCAACATAAACTTCCCCGTTTCGAATCACCGGAGCTCCTTGGAATGTAGCCAGTCGATAGCCTCCACCGAGAACGAAGTTCAGGTTAATCGTGGTAGGTCCGGCCGGAACCGTCAGATTTTGGACAGGGTCGTTGTCGGCAAGAACCGCCTGAACCGTGGTCGAAGTCCCTGCGTTGCTAAAGCTGTGCTGTGGATATAGATCCCACTTCCAGGCGCAACGGAACTGACCACGGCCTTCTTCGCGGATTGCGAAGAGCGAACCGTTGTAGTCATTCACGGAAAACGATGTTGGTGCCGAGTTCTGCGTGCTAACCGTGGCGTAAATGGTCCCAGTTGGCGAGAGCGAGATGCCTCCAACGACGGACCGTTGAATGCCAGTTGGAGATGGGAAGTTGAGCCGACCGCGCTCGATTCCCGCCGTAAGGCTTGGGAACGCGGCTCCCCAGTCGATGGAGTAATCCACACGCACGCCGTTGTCCGGGTCAACTCCAACCGGTGGCCAGGTGACCATCGGGTTGAGCGTGAGTGAAACTGTACCGTTGCTTTGGGTCACAGCTCCGGTGAACAAAGCCGCCATTTGAGCGGCGGTCAAAACGGTGCCGTCGGTTCGGACGACTGAGAGTCGGAAACCAAGTGGATCGCCGGCAGCTGCGCTAAGGTAGATCGGCAATCCACCTTGAGTTGCGGCTCTGGTTGTGATGGCAACAACGCCACCTGATTCAGAAACCGAGGAAGGGCGCTCGCCTTTGGCTCCAGCCCAGACCGAAATGAACCCAGCGTTAGCCTGAGGTGTCGTCTGCTCCTTGAGTGGAGCGTAGACGACCTTATCGAGACCACCTGAATTGTCCATGATCGGGATGTAACCGACGGTTGGAGAACCAGAAATTCTTTGGATCGCAGCTGCTGTTCCTCCAAAGATGAAGTTGTTGGAAGTGATTGGACTCTGAACTGGAGTCAACGTTCTCAGATCAACCTGCCAGATACGCCCTACGTCTTGTCCAGACGAGTTGACCGTGTCTGCCACATAGGCAACTCCCTCGTGCACGGTTGGCGCGACGGGCCACTCACCCGCGACGAGTGATGGCGAACCGCCAATCCCCGGGGTTAAGAGTGCGTCGGGGGCAATTGCGGTTCCCGCTCGCAGTCGGCGGTTATTGTCGAACAGCGAGAAGACCGCGAGTTGGCCATTCTCAGTTGTGACGAGAACTAGGTCACGACGGGCAAGAGTTGCGGCCGAAGGGACTTCGGCGCACACCGCGCTTGAAATCTTTCCTGGGAAAACGCTGCTGGCCCAAACCAGATCCCTATCTTCGCCGAGACTGAGGTCGGCGAGACCATCATCAGGATTTCCGTCGCCGTCCGCATCGCTCTTTGGATCTGCGTCGAAGACGACAACTCGGTTGTCTGCGACGGCGACGGTGAGACCCTTATAGATGACCGGCGGACGGTTATTGGTCGTATCTGCCGTGTAGGTCGAGCCTGTGCCGTACATGGCGTTCCAGGTTTGAAGTAGTGGTGCACCAACGTCGATAAAGGAACCAAAGTTGCGGCGACTTCCGCCACCGTTCTGGGAAGAGTCCGCGGCGAGGGAAATAACGTTCACTGCGAACTTGATGGCCGCCGAAGCCTCGAGAGTGGCAGCGCCGGTTCGACCAAGCTGGCCGCTTGGATCGGCGGCAAAGAAGCGTCGGTTTGTGGACGTACTGGTCCTGCTCGCCATTTCGGTAGCACCGCGCGAAGTCACCACGACGTAGCCATCACCGATGCGTCCGAGCATCGCAGTTGGAGTTCCAGCCGCCGCGGTAACGGGTTTAAGGTGGCTGTATCCCCCAGTCACACCGACAAGGCTGTTCAGAAGGGGACTGACCGAAGCGGCACCCTCAACGGAGAGGTCAACCGGATCAATGTTCCCTCGAAAGATTGGTTCGGTTCCGTAGGTCGGACCGGTCGCCAATGTCTGAATCTCGTTGTTTGTCAGCGTGTTCGGATACCGTAGCAATGGACTCTGGAGGTCCCACTGCGGGTTAGCGTTAGGCGACCCAGGATAGTTGATCCGGAACGGGAAAACACTACCATTCGCTTGATCGAACGAACCGAAAGCGAGGTCGATCCATAGTACACCACCCTTATCGACGAATCGGCGAAGCCGCTCTCGATCGCCGGGGGTGACTTGGAGGTTCGGAGTCGTGACTTGGAGCAAGCCAACGTCTAGCTGACCCATTTCCTCGTCGGTCAGACCAGCAACGTCGAGCCACCAGTAGCCCGCCATGCGCTTGGTGAGCTCCAATCCGCCACCAACTGGAATTGCCGGTGTATCTGCGTAGATTGCAGAGAAGAAGATCGAGGACTGGTTCGTTAACATTCCAGCCGCAAGTGGGTTGTAGATGTTCCAACCGGCTGGCTTGAGCGCGGTATTTGAATCGACGTTAAACCAAACGTGGGGGGCGGTCGCCGAGTAACCCAGGCCCGTGGGAAGGTGATCCCCGTTCAGGTGGAAGTAGGCGGCACGGATATCCGTTTTCCGCAATGCGTAGCTCTGCTGAGCCACGGAAGCCCCAGCGATTGCTAGGGCACCAAGGGCGAGGATGATTCGCTTGATCACTTTACTTCTCCAAAGAATGCAAGGGTTGGGCTGACGGGGAGGCGCGGCATCGGCGGTAGCTGATGGGTGACTCCGTTCAGAGTAGTTGTTCTTATCGCCGGATTGACCGGATCATTGAGCGGCGTGTTGGTCGAGAATCCGTCGGCACGGCCGGTTGCCAGCATCGGATCGTAGCTGATAATCAGGTTCTCGGTGAACGGTCTCGTGGTTGGGTCTGCCTTAGTCCACTCGCTCACGTGAGAGAAGGGGATGAACCGACTCGCACCTGTCGCACTATTGAAGACGCCAGCTTGCTTGGTAGGAATCCATCCCCACTTCTTCTGCCATTCGGCTTGCTGAGCGATTGGCGGAGCCATGTTCTCGGCAATCGAGCCAACAATATTGATCTTGATGTCAGCCGGTTCAGCATAGAACGGCGCATAAGGAGTGGTTCCGAAGGCTTCGAGTCGCTCTTGAGCAGCTTGATTTCTAGCGGCGGCCGTTCCGCCAAGGGTGGCTACTCGCTGCTCGAAGGCATCTCGTCGATCGTTGGGATTCGTGTTAAACCAGTCGCCAGGGATGACGAAGAAGGAGCCTTCTTCGGCAAAGATCGACGCTTCGATTCGTACATCCATGGGTACCGCGGCCGAGCGAGCGAGCATGTAGTTGCCGCTAGCCTGGGTACCGAACTGGGTCAGCCCAAGTTCTAGGTAGTTGGTGTTCTGCATCAGCAGCTCGTAGGTGTTTCCGTTGAAAGTATTTGAGAACCGATTGTTAACCAGATCAGGTGTCGACGCGCCTGGGTTGATCAATGGAATTTGAACCGTCTCGAACTTGGGCGACTGCTGCCAGGCTTCGTTACCCAGGCCGTAAATCGGGGCGAATGCCGGAGCTGGAGCTGGGTTGTTGATCGAAGCCCAGATGATTTGCGCGGTATTCGATTGCGATCCGAGGGTGACGAACTGGTAGGGCGACGCACCCGCAATCTGGTTCCCCGAGTTAATCGCGAGGTTGAAGAAGGCATTTGACGGTCCAGGACTCGTGTACTCCAGCGCGTGGGTCAGAAGCAAGTTTGTGTTCTCTCGCGCACCTGTTCCGGTTGCGTTGGCCGGCGAAGCCGGGTTCCACTCGAAGTAACCGAGCGGTGCCGCAAGTCGATTTTCGTAGGGAAGCACGGTTGCGCCATCGGCGGGGTCAAGCGGCGAGAGAGGGAGATCAAGCTGAAGTGTGGTCGCGCCATCTGGAGCACCGAGCTTAACCGGGCTATAACCGCCAACTCCGCTCGAGGCCAGAGCGACGCTTGCGTTGCGCTCGCTGGAAGGGCCAGTGAACATCGTTGGGTTCAGGGCAACGTAGTCCTTAGCCATCAGCATCAGAGCCGACTTAGAGGCCCGGTTGAGGCGCCCATTGGTCAGGACGGCCGGAGTCGCCGAAGTCACGTCGTTTGCCTGGACACCCTTGAGGAGGCTTCCTTCGATATAGATTGTTCGACCAGAGACTAAGCTGATTTGAACGTCAGTCGGGATAACGCCTCGAACGCGCACATTGCCTTCGAAGTACATCACGCCGTTAAACACTGATCCGTTCATGTACTGCGCAGGAGTAAGAACACCGTTGATCGCAACCCCAATACCTGGAGTTGCTTGATTGACGATATGAATCTGCCCGTCAGTGCCATAGCCAACGCGGTATCTGATTGCGGTTAGACCGGTGTCGGAACCATCTGGATTGCGCCATGTGCGCTCGTTAACGTTTTGATCAGGGAATGCGTTGCGGCTGACGATGAATCCATCCTTATCGAAGTGGACCATTGCACCAACCGGAATATAGAAAGGACCGTGCCATCCGGATCGGAATGTCACGCCATCCCCGTAAGGATTCAGCCAGTCTTGAACGAGCGATGCCGATCCGCCCGCAGTGCGGCGTCCTTCTTCATCAACCGGAGTTTGGTAGTCGGAGAAGTTGTCGACATAAACGCCTTCGCCATGTCCAAACTGCCCGCTGAAGGTTGCTCCGCCTTGAATGCGACCGGAATCTCGGGTCATCTTCACATAGCGGCTGATTGCCGAAGCATCCCCACCTTCGCCAGAACCAAGAATCGATGGTGACGTTAGGTAGCCGACGTTTCGGGCATCCTGGTTAGCATCCGTTCCGGTTTGGCCGTCTCGAATGATCCCGCCAAGCGTGGTGAAGAGGCTGCTATAGCTGTCCATCACCGGAACTGGCGTGGTATTGAGCCACGAGCTTGTTCCGACATTCCACTCCGACTTGCGAATCGATACCTGCGCTCCATTCTCCGTAAAGACGGCTCCAGAGGCGAAGATTCCTTCGCCGAGTGATTTATTGAGGCTGAACTCGGTGTTTCCAACGAACTTGATATCTGTGTTCGCTCGAAGAGAGCCACCAAAATTCACCGCTGACACCGTTGCCGTTGGACCTCCAAGACCGAAGTCTGGGACGTTGGCGACGCCGCCGTGACCCATGGGCGCGTTGACGGCTTGACCTTCGGGAATGCCCGCAATGTTTTCGCGGTAACGTGCGCCGGAGTCGATCGACATTCCAAGTTCCAGCGGCTGGGCGATGCGGTGCTTATTGGTGATGAATCGAGCGTAGTCGATGATTCCGATCTGGGCAAAGGCGATGAGCTTTCGACCGGTGATCTCCTTAGCGTCGTACTCTCTCATCCGAGCGATTTCGGTGACCATCACAGCTTGCGAGGCAAACCCGGCGTACTGGACCGCGCCACGATTCCCGGCGAGTGAAGGATCGTTTGGATTGACATCGCCTTGGCGACCGACGGATTCGATGACCAGGAAGTTGTGCGCCATGCCCGGAGTCTTAAGATAACCTTCGGCTTGGGCGCTGAAGTTACTTTCATCGCCTGCAGCGTATCGCACCCGGATGAGCGCGCGTCCGCCTCTATAGAGGACTCGGAAGTAAGGACCCAGACCATCTGGGCCACCCTTGTCCGCTCGGTTGGTATTCGGCGTCAAGAATGCTGGTGAAGCCGGGCGGAGGTAGTAGATGTCTGGATCGCGAGTGAAGTTCACTGCGCTTTCCACGATCACTTCCGGTTGGCCACGCCAGTCGGCACCGAGTTCACTGTTCACGAGCTGTGAGTGCGCGTAGCGCACACCCGACTCGGCAAAATCGTTGCTTTGACCACGAGTTTTGCTCAGCTGAGTTCCCTTGATGGTTCGGCTCAAGATTCCCGCGAAAACCGCGCCGAGAATCAGAAGCACACCAAGGATGAGCAACGCGATGATGAGCGTTTGCCCTTGTTGTGATCGTCGATTTCTTTGCATCAGTTTCATGGCGGTCTTTATCGGATAAAGTTCTTGACGTTGGCGGTGGCCTTCATCGTAACGGTTTGTGGGTTTGGCACGTTCGACTGCGGATAGTTACGGATCGTGACCAAAATCTGCATCAGTTGCCTCGTATCGTAGTCGACTCGGACGGTATCGGTTGCATTTGTGAATTGGAATCGATACGCCACACGGATTCGACCCGGTACAACGAAACTTGTTCCCGCAGTTGCGCCGCGAATGCGCATCTGACCCGGAATCGGGACTTCTGGATTAGAGCAGAGTTGGAGGTAACCAGCTTTGAATCGCGGTTGGAAGATCGCGCTGACGAAACTGCTTGCGGTATAGCTTGCGGGCGGCACTGGCAGGCCAAGTGCTGCATAACCAGCCGCAGACGGCTCCGGCACATTTGTGTAGTTGATTCGATACTCGTTCGGCCCGGGGTCCTTGTTCACCCGGCGATACCGGACTTCAAAGCTGGCGTTTGCTCCTGGAGCTTGGTCTGGCCCCCAGACTTCTTCTGAGCTCGGCACGATTGAAGCGTTGGGATAGAGCGCGAGTGGACTTGGTGTCCTGTCGCCTTGCGGCACGAGCCGAAGGTCGATGAAGCGATGCGCTCCGCCCACTTCGCCAAACTGAGCGGGGATGCCATTGCGGCCTTCTTTTGCGTCTTGCCAAACCTTATTGAACACTCGGTTGATGTTAAATCGATTCATCGCCGAATCGAAATAGGGTGCCACATCGAATGTGCCGGCAACGGCCGGGTCCGTGGTTGGCGTCAAAAAGCTTGGATTCGCTGGATTAACTGGAGGGACCCAACCCGGCTCCATCGCTGCGATTTGCGGGAGATTATTGGGGTTCACATCATTGGGATCGAAGATGTTCCCAGCTGCGTTCGGATTTTGGGCAATATCTCCGTGGTCGCTAATCGCGAAGCTCGCGTTAATTCTTCCCTTCTCCTGGTTCACGCTGAAAGGTTTGAAGACCTGAGCAGCGGGATTAGTGCTCGCGGCAGCCGTCGTCGATAGGGTGAAAGGATAACGCGCTAAGGGATCGTTCAGCGTGTACTTTCGCTTAGAGAAATCCGCATACGCAGCAACGCTGAAAAGTTCAGTGCCAGATCCAGTTGTTGTGTCTGGAACTCCCGAAGCCGGGTCGAAGTAAAAAATCTTCAAAAGACCGGCATCCGTTCGTGCGATTTGGTAAGGCTGCGGCGGCGCGTAGGTTCCCGGATAAGAGCGCACGGTGAGGCTGCTCCAAGCTCCGTACTTACCAATATAGGTCTCGGAGCCTAGATTAGCGGCACCTTCGGTTTCGGTTCCCAGTGGCATCGTCATCGCAGCATCTGAGCTGTCGCCTTCCACGTGCGATGGGCGGAACTGAATGAGTGGTGTGATTCGCGGCGAGTAGGTGCCACCGTTGTCGTTCAACTTGACAAGTCGGCTTGTCTTATCAATCACGGGCTGAATCATGTCATAACGACTCAATTCAGTGACGATCTGGGCTCGATTGAGCCAGTTGCGAACTCGAGTAGCCTTTGCGTCGTTGTTGACCGGCGCTCCGGTTGACGCTCCGGTCGCGAGGAAGAAATCAGGATCGTTGTAATTTGGCGTTCGACCTGTTCCGTCCGTCGGGTCCACATCAAAGAATGCTGCATTGACGGTCGGAACTCCGGCCACACTAACCACCGGCTCAACTTCGGCCATGTAAAGAACATACAGATTATCACGACCACCAGATCGGGCGGTGAGAATACCGTCGTAAGGATTGAGGTAGTTCGTGAACGGATCGCGGAGTCCGACCCAGTAGCGTCGGATCGTGGTTCCCGGAGCGAGTGGAAGTTGGACTTGTCCTTTCGGAGCGCGAAGCGTGGGGTCTTCCTTTCCGGTGTTCGGGTCAATGAACCCGCCGCCAACGCCTCGGTTCCCTACTTTCGCGGGCAGAACGATATCCAGCTTGGCATAGTTCATTCCCACCGTCACCCACGAGCTACCGGTCGGGCTTATGACGGTTCCGTTTTCGAGCACGCCTCGGGCGGGAGTTTGGAGAACGATGCTGACTCTTCCCCCAACACCCTCGACATCTTTCACTCCGACGGATTCGCTGATTTCTCTGGTAAGTCGCTCCGTAAGAAGCCTTGCTTTGTCTTGAGCATCCGCAAAAGCCTGTGCCGTTCGAGTCGCCTGGAAACTCTCGAACATCGGCACAACGATGATTCCGAGCAAGATTGTCGAGATCGCCATGACGGTGATCAACTCGATCAGGGTAAAGCCTTGGTTACGTCGGATTGGTCTCATCGTGCGGATTCTCCTTGATGTAGGTAGGTTTCTTTCGTGGTGATGTTCCATTGCTGGGACCATTGGTTAAAGCCGGTCGTCAGGTTGGTTGTAGCGTTCGGAGTCAAGTTGAACTTCGCGTTATTGAAGAACACTCGGACGAGCACTGACACACCTTGGACGTTGCTCACAGAGTAAGGAAGCGAGGTTGGCCCTTGGTCGGCGACGATTCCCGTCGCCCCAGGAATCAAGTCCCGGATGTCAATGGACGGCATCGGAGTTGAAATGGTATCTGCGCCGGGTCGTTGCAAGACAGAGAACTCAGCTCCTTCCAGAATCGCCGATTGCCCACCGATGATGTAGCGGATTCTACCGACTGAAACCTTTCGGTTAGTGTCCATTCGAGGGAAGTAAATCCGGGTTGGAAGACCATTCAACACGGCATCGGATCCACCGACATAGAACTGACCAGCACCTGGGGCACCCAAAGTGGAGGTGTAGTTCGATGGGTTACGAGTGACCTGAACTGCCCACTCATCCTTACCCATGAAGTAGCAGCGGATGACTCGTCCGGTGATGTTAGTAGGAACAACTGTTCCATCCAGCATCACGATGTTCTGGGTGAGACCGTTAGCATCGTTTCCATCGATGTCGAAGAACGTCACTGTGCCGGAAGACTTGTCAACCTTGAGCGCGGGTCCGCTCGGAGCATTTTCCATGATCTGTCCGCCAGTCGCAACATCAATGGCAAGGAAGTTATCGGCGACGGCAGTGTTGGCATTAGCCACACTTCCATTGTCAGCGACGAACACATCCTCCATGCTGTCGTTTGGCACGTCGCTGCCAGCAATTACGGCCGCATGACTTAGCTCAGCTCTACCGTCGGCGCCAGCGACCGAATTAGTCTTGAGCGAAGAAATTGGAAGTCGAACAGTCTTGGCCAGACCGGCTGGGCTGCTCTGAGTGATTCGGAAATCTTCGTGAAGGATTCGCCAGTCTCGAACATCGTAGTCAACTCGAGCGACGTAGGGACGGCGAGCCTGTCCCGCTCTTTCTTCATATCGACCAGCAAGGACGGGATTGAGCAGGAGCATCCCGATCCGATCGTTCAACAGCTTATAGGTGAACGGCGCATTCACTGAAAACGCGGTTGCATTAGGGATCCGCACAAATCGGCGCGCAACCCGAATGGAAGTCAACTCGACGCTAACCAGCGTTTCGCCACCACCAAGGACTCCTGGAATCGACCCGACTGGTACGGTGACGTAGCCCGGCACTGGCGTGGCTGCGATCGGAACAGTGTTGCGGAAAATCTGACGACGAACGATGTTGCCAGCGTTGTTCACCATTGCGGTGAGAGAAACCCGATATTCACCAGCAGTGGCCGCTGGGAAAGATATTTCCGCGGTAGGTGAGGTCGGATTGTTTACCAAGAACTCATACTCACGGAGGCCAGTGAAGTCACTTGCTTCGCGAACAAGCCGGTACGACATATCTCGACCGTAAACGTGAACTGTGTCGGTAGGAACACCGATGTCGCGAGCGATTGGTCCGCGCTCGACAAGGAGCAGCGATCCAAATGGAGCTGTGCCTGAAGTCGGGTCCGTAGTGAGCGATCGAGGGGACGAAATGACGTGAGTCTCCCCAATGATGCGGCGGAAGGAATTGGGACCCGAAACGAGTTGCCAATCTCGTCCTGCTTCAGGGACTTGGCCAGCCGCCGAAATTCCTGTTCCCGAAGGCGCGTACTCACTGATGAGCTTGTTTGCGTCCGTCTGCGGATCGAAGAATCCCGCGTTCACGTAGGTGATCGGCAAAACTGCTTCCGGAACCAAACCAGGGTTCGCCTTCAGCGATTCGATTTCAGCACGAGCAAGTGCCTGCGCCATCGACATGTTTCGCGTGCGAGCGAGAATCTTGATGCCACCCGGAAAAATCTGGGCAATGGCAAGGATTCCGATCAAAAATACCACGATGACGACGAGCACTTCGACGAGCGTTGTGCCACGGCGAAACCGACGAAAAGCAGGAGGGTTATGCATCAAAAGCCTCAAATCGAAATTAGAATGTGAATCGCCAGGATCGCTCAGACATCAGCTTGGAGTCCACTGGACGAGCTGCGCCGCCGAGCTGGAGAACCATGTCTTTACTGCCGCCATTGGTAAGGGCGCCGTTGCTGTAGTCACGGAAGAACGAGTTCCACGTGACAACGGTTGTCTCTGGGGGCTCGGTGTATCCAAGCTGCCGAGGGTCGTCGTTGACGCTGCCCGTAGTGGTCCCAAGAAGGGTCCAGAACGGCGTGTAGTGAACTTCGTAAAAGGTCTGACCACCTATTCGGACTTGCGACACATCGTAGCCGCTAACCGCATAGAACCGCCCGACATCCGTCGTTGCATTCCCCGAGTTTGCTCCGATCGAAGGGGTCATCGTTCGATCTTGATAGTAGTACTGAACAGTAGCTGCACTGTAGCTTGAGCCAAATGCTTGCCGTGCGTTAGGAATGTCGTCAAGGTTGTTGACTACGCCGTCCCCGTTAGTGTCGACGATTGGGGCCGAGCCGGTTGGACGATTGTCGACCTGCGGCCAGATTCCTGGCACCATAAGGTTCCGAGCAACCCGATTGAGGGACGGACGAAGGGTTTCGAGCGAGTCAATTCGCTTGGGATAGAGCGCTCCGCGAACTTGATCAGCAGGAACGACAGTAACACCAGCAGAGTATTCGTAAGGTGAGATGTAACCGAGAAGTGCTGGTGGATATCCGCCTTGGTCATCGCGATAGAGTTGCAGTGCGTTGCGAATCGAGTTCATCGCAGACATATCGCCACTCTTGTAAGCGTTTAGTTTGACTCGAGCAAAGACCGGGAAGATGATTCCCGCCAGGATCGCGATGATTGCGATGACCACCAATAGCTCAATGAGTGTGAATGCGCGTTTTCGATTCATAGCACTACTTCCAATTTCCCCTGCCAATTCGACTGCCCTATCGCCCCACGTGTTCCCCGGTTTCGGGGAACTTGATTCGATGGGGCAATAGTCCCAAACAGATGCCTCCTGATTATGGCTTGTCCGAACACCATTTATGGCAAGAAAGCGGGCCCTTGCATTGTTCGTAGGTATTCCGTCCATTTGTCAAGAAGATCAGTCTTGAATAGGATACAGACTAGCGCACCAATTGCCAAGTAGGGACCAAACGGAATTGTGCTGAAACTCGGCTCCCAGTCGTCGTCCTCAACGCTGAAATCCTCGACGGGGTAGCCGAACTTGGTGTACACCTGGGGGAACCAGATTGCAATGACGTCGACGCAAAACAGGTAGCTGAGGCCCAAGATCAGTAAATCCTTGATCGACTCCGGCTTGTATTCGTCCTCTTCCGTTGTGCCGGTTGCTTCATCAACGTCACTTTGCTCTGCTCTTCCCTTTCTGGCCGCTAGTGCCATGAATAGGAGTCCGAAAACAAGCCCCGCAACAACGGCAATTCCTACGCTGAATACGGTCAGCACACCACCGATCAGGGCACCGACTCCACGCATCATTTTGATGTCGCCGTGTCCCATCGCGTCCTTGCCAAACGCGACTCTGCCAAGGAAAGCGATTCCAAAAATGATTCCCCACCCGACCAGATACCCGATCATGCAATCGCGCATCGTGCCTTGGATCAGATGAAAAACCACGCCGACGAGGAGCAAAAAGGCGTTGATCTCGTCTGGAATGATGTAGTACTCGCCATCGATGAAGATGATGGACACCAAAGCCGCTGCTCCGATGGCGTAAGCGCAGCCGTACTTCCACGCTTCGTTACCACCTTCATAGCAGAAGTAGCGATACCAGATTGCAGCCCAGAGTAAGCCCGTGACAAGCTCAACCCAAAAATACCGGCTCGGAACCGCGATGCCGCAGTGACGACACTTCCCCTTCGACGTTAGCCAGCTAAACAGCGGAATGAGGTCAGGGCCGCCGAGTTGGGTTTTGCAGTTCGGGCAGAAGCTATTGCGCGGATTCCCGAGCGACATTCGCCGCGGGAGGCGATAGATAACCACATTGAGAAACGAACCGATAGTGGCACCCACCATCAGCCCGACAATCCATGTCCATTCAGGAAAAATCCCGGCACCCATAAGAGTTGCCGGGATAGTACCTGGTTCGACGAGTGCTCTACTTGTCGTCGTCACCGCCACCCGAAGATAGCTGAGAAATAACCTTAACAAGTGGAAGGAACATGGAGATAACGATGAATCCAACCATAAATCCGAGACCAACGATCATGATGGGTTCGAGAGCAGCCGTGAGAGAAGCCAAAGCCGCCTCCACCTCGTCCTCATAGAAGTCCGCGATCTTCTGGAGCATGAAGTCGAGCGAGCCGGACTCCTCACCAATTCCGATCATATGAACGACCATTGGAGGGAACAGCTTGGATTCTTCAAGCGGATCTCCGATTCGGTCTCCTTCACGGATTCTTGCCCGAGCTTCAAGAAGCGCATCAGACATGATAGTGTTGCCGACTGTGCCGGCAACAGTTTCCATTGCCTGGAGAATAGGAACACCTGAAGTGAGAAGGGTTCCCATCGTTCGGCTAAATCGGGCCATACAGATCTTGTGGTGCAGCTTCCCGAATACGGGAACTTTGAGCCTCACACGATCCATGACTCGTCGTCCGAACCGGGTGCTTGTAAACA
This sequence comes from Armatimonadota bacterium, assembly GCA_037138755.1. Taxonomy (NCBI): domain Bacteria; kingdom Bacillati; phylum Armatimonadota; species Armatimonadota bacterium. The sequence continues at coordinate 26,932 of JBAXHT010000001.1, forward strand.
GCTTGTTCGCAAAGAAGAGGATTACCAACGAAATCGCAACGATGTAGCCCTTATTGACTAAGATGTCCGAGACATCGATGAGGAATTTCGTAGGCGCCGGAAGGTCATCCGCCTTTAATCCAAGGTCAACCAGAATCGCAGCCCACTGAGGAACGAACCAATAAACAAGGAAGCCGGTAATACCGAGCGACATGACAAGAACAAGAACTGGGTAAGTCAAAGCAGACTTGACCTTTCTGCGTAGTTCCACGTCCTTCTCAAGGAAGTGGCTCAGTCTCTGTAGGGATTCCTCCAAGACACCACCGACTTCACCAGCTTTGATCAAACCGATAAAGAGTGAGCTGAACGCCTTTGGGTGACGTTGCATAGCACGGCTAAGGGATTCGCCACCTTCAACACGAGTTCCAAGGTCAGCAATGATTTTTTGCAGTCGCTTGTTCTGCGTCTGGCGACCCAAGACGTCCAAGCAACGAACAAGTGAGACACCAGCATCGACCATAGTTGAGAACTGGCGGCACCAGACCGAAAGGTCGGTGAGTTTGACCTTACCAGGCGACTTAGACTTCGGGCTTTTCGCCTTGATCATGGTCAACTCGGTAATCACGAACCCTTGTTCGGAGAACCTCGCCCTTAGTAGCTCCTCGCTTTCAGCATCGGCCGTCCCTTTCTGGATCGAGCCCATGGCGTCTTTGAATGTGTAGCTGAAGATTGGCATTTTCGCTCCCTTGTCTTTTATCTTTCTATTATCGTCGAATCTGTTGAGTTGTTGGACTTGTTCCTGGACCTTGTGCAGTAGCGAGCATCTTCTTGAGCTCCTCCACGTTACTACAACGTGCCATCACGTCTTCCAGCTTGACCCAACCTTTCATGTACAAATCACGTAGGCACTGATCCATCGTGAACATACCCATCTGAGCGCTGGTCTGGATCATCGAAGTGATCTGGTGAGACTTCGCTTCGCGGATAAGGTTGCGAATAGCTGACGAAGCGATCATGACTTCGTTGGCCGGAACTCGCCCCTTGCCGCTTGCGTGGGGAAGAAGCTGCTGCGAAATGATCGCGATCAGGTTGTTCGACAACTGAACACGGATCTGCTCTTGCTGCCCCGGAGGAAAAACGTCAACCATTCGGTCAACGGATTCCGCTGCAGAGTTGGTGTGTAGAGTGGCAAAGACCAAGTGACCCGTTTCCGCAGCGGTAACTGCAAGCGAAATCGTCTCGACGTCTCGCATTTCACCGACGAGCAGGATGTCCGGATCTTCACGAAGACTTGCACGGAGAGCATTGTTAAAGCTCTTCGTATCCATTCCCAACTCGCGCTGGTTGATGACGCAAAGCTTGTGCTCATGCAAATATTCGATCGGGTCTTCAATCGTGATAATGTGGTGAGCATGGTTCATGTTGATGTGGTTGATCATCGCCGCAAGCGACGTTGATTTCCCTGAACCAGTAGGACCCGTAACGAGGATAAGACCGCGAGGCTTCTCGACTAGCGTTTTCAAAATGATCGGGAGGCGAAGTTCCTCAACCGTCGGGATCTTCGAAGCGATCAGTCGGAACGCTGCCGCAACCGAGCCACGATCCTTGTACATGTTGACTCGGAACCGTGCCCGCGCCGTCGGGCCATCCGGAACTCGCTGACTGAACGGAATCGGCAACGAATAGGAGAAGTCGAGTTCATGAATCGTCTCGAACTTCTGAATGTTGTCGTCGGAGATGATTTCATAAAGCATCCTCTGGATGACTTCAGGGCTAAATTTGTCGTAATTCAGCCGCTTTAAACCACCATCATGCCGGACAACGGGGGGACTTGAGGCGCAGATGTGTAGATCCGACGAGTTTAGGTCAACGACGATGTTCAGTAGTTCGTCGATGTGAAGATCTTCGACTCCCTGTCGTGGTCCAAGCGGCTTGTCGTCACCCAATATCCCAGAAATTGTCTGGACGCGTTCGCGCCAGGCTTCTGGGTCCTGTTGATTCATGTTCCCCTGAGCCATCGGATTCATCCGAGGCGGCTGACCGTTTGCCTGCGGCGGCTGGCCCGGCTGATTCTGTCGAGTAGGATCGTTCTGCATTTTCTCTCTTACGTTTAGGGTTAAGTCTTAGTAGCCAGCGGTGAAGACGACGCGCATGACTTCTTCGGGAGTTGTGATGCCTCCGAGAACCTTGACGAGACCATCCTCGCGAAGTTCCTTCATTCCGTTAGCTTTTGCGGCTTCTTTCAGGTCGTTTAGGGGAGCACGTCTGACAACGAGCTCAGCAAGCTCTGCGTTCATCGTCATCAACTCGTGAAATCCGGTTCGTCCCTTGTAACCAGTCATGCGGTTATTCTCAGCTGGGATGCCTCGATACAAGGTCACCAGCGCTTCGGGATCCGTGACGTTGAAACCAAACCGGCGCAGGTCCATCTGAGTCACGTCGTATGGCTCCTTGTTCGCCGAGTCAATTCTTCGACCAAGTCGCTGAGCAAGAACACCAACAATCGTCGCCGCGATCAAGTAAGGCTCTACACCCATGTCGATCATACGAAGGGTGGCAGAAGGCGCGTCGTTCGTGTGAAGCGTGGAAAGCACCATGTGACCCGTTAGCGACGACTCAATGGCGATTTCTGCGGTTTCAAGGTCTCGCATCTCACCAACCATGATGATGTCAGGGTCTTGCCGAAGGTAGGCGCGAAGAGCAGTCGCAAAGGTCAGACCCGCTTTTCGGTTCATCTGAACCTGGGCAATACCGTTTAGCTGGTATTCAATCGGGTCTTCAGCGGTGATGATGTTGACGCCGACGGTGTTGAGGATGTTAAGAACCGAATACTGTGTGGTGGTCTTTCCTGATCCCGTAGGACCAGTGCAGAGAAACATTCCGTTGGGCTGACTTACGAGCTCTTCGATCTTGAGCTGATTCTCTTCAGTAAAGCCGATGCTGTCAAGACCGAGCAAGACGCTGGTCTTATCCAGAATACGCATAACGATCTTTTCGCCGAATGGCGTAGGGATCGAGCTAACACGAAGGTCAATTTCTTTCTGCCCGTGACGAACCTCGATACGACCGTCCTGAGGAATACGTCGCTCAGCGATGTTCATGTCCGCCATGATCTTGTAGCGGCTGATCAGCGGGGCCATGAGGTTCTTAGGAACCGTCATCGCTTCCATGAGAACGCCGTCAATGCGATATCGAACCCGAATGGCTCGTGCACCTGGCTCAACGTGGATGTCCGAGGCCCGGTCAGTAATCGCCTGTTGGATGATGGCACTGGCAAGCTTGATGATTGGAGCAGCGTCGGCAGCAGCTTCATCTTCTCGCGTCCCGATCTCCTCGAAATCCGATCCTTGCTTGACGCCAGCGTCGGCCATGATCTTTGCAAAGTTTGTGTTCGCCGGAGCAGCTGCGGCTGGCGTGTTATCAACCGGAGCCGCATTAGAAGCCGAGTAATACTTCTTGATAGCATCTTCGATCGCACCTGGTACCGCAAGGACTGGCACGACTCGGCAACCAGAGGCAAGTCGCAAATCGTCAATCGCCGCAATGTTGCTCGCATTCTTCATCGCAACGTACAGCGTCTGACCGTCCTTACGAACCGGAATAGCGGTGTGGTTCTTAACGATCCGCTCCGGCACAACGTTAAGCGCGCTTGAGTCAATCGTCATGCGGTCGAGGTCCGCAAAGCCAAGCCCCATCTCCTGGGCCTTACCTTGCAAAACTTCACGCTCACCCGCAAAGCCCAACTGCACGATGACCTTGTCAATCGGCGAGTTGGTTTGCTGCGACATCTTTGTCGCCTCGTTAGCCTGATCCGCGGACATAAAGCCCTTCGAAATCAACCACTGAATCATCGGAACGCGTTGCGCAGCCATATTTGAACTCTCAAGCAGACTCACACTCTCCCAGAGTGAGTCAGGGGATTGTAACCCAGATCAGCCCCTTACCGATAGAGGTTTCATCGTTCCTTTGCATTATTTGACGACAATTTATCCACCGGACGGGAACTTTGAACCAAGTGCGTAGCCGAGAGCGCAAACCGCAACTCCACCCAACACTTGAAAGCTTATGTTAAGGAGTGCGGCGACTGGCTGGTTAGCGCGCAGTTGCTCAAGCAGTTCCAACGAAAATGTCGAGAAGGTCGTGAAGCCTCCCAGGACTCCGATTCCCAACAAGAGGCGCATGGGATGATCCTTCGCCCAGATCGCCGCAACCACCCCCAAAAGGAAGCTACCCGTCAAGTTGATGAGCACAGTTGCCCAAGGAAACTCACTTCGGGAGAACAGCTTCGCAAGACCGTAGCGGCTGATGCCGCCCACAGCCGCTCCCAACCCAACGAGCAGATAGTTCATGAAGACCATTTTACGGAACCCAGCTCTACTCATTCGTGTTTTGGTTGGAGTGCTTGCGACTCTTTTGTTCACTTCACACGCAATGAAACTCGTCGCCTCAGCCCGGGACCAACTCACCTGGGGGACCGTTTACGACGCCCGATACATGCCCCTAAACTATCCCGGCGGAGACGTGGCACGGGATCGCGGAGTGTGTACCGACGTGGTGATTCGAGCCTACCGAACTGTAGGACTCGATCTGCAGAAGCTCATTCACGAGGACAAGCAAAAAGCACCGTCGGGGTACCCATCAGGTCGATTAGATCCGAACATCGACCATCGCCGGGTGCCGAACATGGTCGCCTTCTTCCGGCGCAAGGGCGCTTCGCTTCCCGTTGGAAAGGACTGGCGAACTGGGGACGTGGTTTGGTGGAAGCTCGAAAGCGGCCTGAATCATGTCGGCTTGGTCACCGACCGCAGAGGCTCCTCCGGAAACTTAATGGTCATCCACAACCTCAGCAAGCCCAAAGAAGAGGACTGCCTACTGAGTTGGAAGGTTTGCGGTCACTATCGGTGGTGACCCAGAACTGGTGGCGAGTAGACGGAGCTGCTTTCATCTCCCGAAAGACTTGACGACGCACCTGCCGAGCTCAAAAAAACACTGAACTCCTGTCTAAACTTTGCGTTTCGACGGGTTAGCGGAGTTTTTTGAAATGAAAATTGCTCGACACCTACTCGTTTTTTCTCTCGTTGTTGTCACCTCGTTGGCACTCGCCCAAGGCGGAGGCGGCCAAGGCCGTGGCCAGGGACGCGGCGGCTTCGGCCAGGGCCGAGGCGGACAGATGTCCCAGCTCTCGCTCTTGATGATGCCCGCCGTCCGCAAGGACCTCGACCTCTCAGAAGAGCAAATTACCAAGGTTGAAGCTCTCCAGCCTAAGCGCGGGCAGGGCGGCGCGGGCGGCGGTCAACGCGGCCAAGGCGGAGCGGGGCAGGGACAAGGTGGCGGACAGCGACAGGGTGGAGGCGGTCAGGGCGGACAGCTCACCGATGAGCAACGCGCGGCCATGCAAGAAGCAGCGAAGAAGAGAGCCGAAGAGCAGAAAGCTGCCATAGCGGCAATCCTGAGCCCAGCCCAGGTCACCCGACTCAGCGAGATCGGCTACCAAATCCAAGGCAACATGGCAATCCTCTCAGCCGATACTCAAAAGGCACTTGGACTTGACGAAAAGCAAATCGCGTCGATCAAAGAGTTGCAAACAAAACAACAAGAAGCGATGCAGGCTTTGATGGAGAAAGCCCGCAACCAGGAGCTGACCATGGAAGAGCTTCAGGAAAAGCGGACCAAAAATACCGACATCATGAAGGCTGAACTTGGCAAGATTCTCAAAGCCGACCAAGCCGCTAAGCTGAAGGCCATGGGCGGCACCAAGCCGTTCGTCGCTGATCCAGCCTAAGCGAGGTCAACAAAAGAAAGGAGCTGGAGATTCAAGTTCTCCAGCTCCTTTCTCTTTCCGGGTCGCACCTGCTAAACGTTGAAAAGGAATTCCATCACGTCGCCTTCCTGAACGACGTAAGCCTTCCCTTCCGCCCGTAGCACGCCCTTGTCTCGGGCGACTGACTTCGAACCACACTCGACCATGTCGCCGTAAGCAATCGTCTCGGCCCTGATGAACCCTCGCTCAAAATCAGAGTGGATCACACCCGCCGCTTGAGGAGCAGTCATGCCTTTGGTGATCGTCCAAGCCCGAGTTTCCTTCGGGCCGCAGGTGAAGTAGGTTTGAAGACCAAGCAGATCGTAGGTGGTGCGAATCAAGCTCTGAAGTCCGCCTTCCTTAACTCCAAGGCTCTCCAAGAATTCTTGGCGATCCTCCTCGGGAAGCTCGATGAGCTCCGACTCAACCTGAGCTGAGATCACGATGACTTCGGCACCTTCCTTCTTCGCGATCTCGCGAACGGAGGTGACGTAGGAGTTGCCCGCTGCAAGGTCGTCCTCATTAACGTTTGCCGCGAAGATGATCGGCTTGCGAGAAAGCAGTCCAAGTGGCTTGATAGAGGCGGCTTCGTCTTCCGTCAAAGCAACACTTCGAGCAGGCTGGCCGTCCTGAAGCGCCGGCACAATCTTCTCCAAGGCATCGACCTCGATCTGAGCTTCTTTCTTGGTTCGGACGTCCTTACGAGCGCGCTCCAGCCTGCGCTCGGCTTGAGCCATGTCGGCCAGAATCAGCTCCATATTGATAATCTCGATATCTCTCACCGGGTCGATTGAGCCTGCGACATGGATGATGTCGTCGTTATCAAAACACCTAACAACGTGGATGATCGCATCGACTTCGCGGATGTTGGCCAGGAACTGGTTCCCCAGCCCTTCGCCTTGGGACGCGCCCTTTACGAGCCCCGCAATGTCAACAATTTCCAGCCGCGCCGGAATTACGTTTTCCGATCCCGCAAGTTTAGCGAGAACCTCCAGCCGAGCATCGGGAACGCTCACCAATCCGGTATTGGGTTCTATCGTGCAGAACGGAAAGTTCGCGGCTTGCGCCTTACTGTTGGCAACAACCGCATTAAAAAGCGTCGACTTTCCGACGTTTGGCAACCCTACATTTCCGGCTCTGAGCATATTGGACACACGGCAAGACCTGAAGAGAGATCAAGCGAACCTACAGTTTACCGCCCGATAACCCATGAAAGAAGATCACCGCGTTTTGCCAGAGTTTCGGCACTTGCACCCTACCCAGCGAACGGAAACCCGCCACAATGGAGTACAGGTAATTGCGATGGGAATTCCTTACGTCATCGAACAAACAGCACGCGGCGAGCGAAGTTACGACATCTGGTCGAGGCTTCTCAAAGACCGAATCATCTTCTTGGGAACCGAGGTTGACGACTACATCGCCAATCTCCTGGTCGCCCAGCTCCTATTTCTTGAAAAGGAAGATCCGGACAAGGATATTGATTTCTACATCAACTCACCAGGCGGATCGGTAACTGCCGGTCTTGCAATATACGACTGCATGCAGCACATCAAATGCGATGTAGCAACGATTTGTGTCGGCTCCGCAGCTTCAATGGGAGCAGTTTTGCTCGCAGGTGGCGCGGCTGGCAAGCGTTATGCATTGAAGCATTCACGCATCATGATCCACCAGGTTTCGGCGGGCTTCCGAGGAACTGCAGCAGACATCAATGTCCAAGCAGCGGAAATCAACCGGATGATGGACTCCCTCATGGGAATCCTGAGCCACCATACTGGTAAATCTGAGGAAGAGGTGCGGAAGGATTGTGACCGAGACTACTTTATGTCGAGTCCTGCGGCCGTTGAATACGGTCTCATCGACAAGGTCTTGGAACGCGCTCCATAAACCGATATAGTTAAAGTAGGCACCTGAATGGCGAAGATTCCCGAACGAAGAGATCAATGTTGCCTCTGCGGCAAGCAGAAAGAGCAAGTACGAAAACTAATCGTCGGACTGCATGGCGCAGTCTGCATCGATTGTATTGACCTTTGCAACGACATCCTTCATACGGATACTGAACCTCGCGCTTCTGGTGCCAGAGCCGCCGCCGCGGCTGCAGCTGCTCCGGTGGCTCAGCCAATGGCCCCCGTCCGCTCGCATTCGGGCGTACCCAAGCCCCGCGAAATCGTTAACTACTTGGACTCCTATGTCGTCGGCCAAAGTCACGCCAAAAGAGCACTGTCCGTTGCGGTCTATAACCACTTTAAGCGCGTGAGCGAAAAGGGCAAGGGGAACAGCGATGTCGAGCTCCAGAAGAGCAACATCCTCATGGTCGGTCCTACCGGCTCAGGCAAGACTCTACTGGCTCAGACTTTGGCAAAAATGCTCAACGTCCCGTTTGCAATCGCAGACGCAACGGCTCTAACCGAAGCTGGCTATGTCGGCGAGGACGTTGAGAATATTCTTCTTAAGCTCTGGCAAGCCGCAGATGCAATGGATCCTAACAACACGAAGGAGCTTTGTGAGCGGGGCATCATTTACGTCGATGAAATCGATAAGATCGGGCGCAAGAGCGATAACCCGTCGATCACACGTGACGTCTCCGGCGAAGGCGTTCAGCAAGCACTCCTGAAAATCCTTGAAGGCACGACTGCAAATGTCCCCCCCGGAGGAGGCCGAAAGCACCCTCAGCAGGAGTACATGCAGATCGATACGTCGAACATCCTGTTCATCTGCGCCGGAGCTTTTGAAGGCATTGAAGACCTGATTCGTCGCCGAATGAAGGACAACACGATGGGCTTCCGCTCGAACCCGAGCGGTAAGAAGGAAGAAGTTGTCGACGTTTTGCAGGGACTGCTGCCAGAGGACTTGCTCAAGTTCGGCTTGATTCCAGAGTTCATCGGTCGACTCCCGGTCATCGCAACGCTCGACGTTCTGGACGAAGATGCCCTCATCAAGATTCTCAGCGAACCTCGCAATGCGATTCTCAAGCAGTACACCCGCTTCTTTGAACTCGATGGAGTCGATCTCGTGGTCGAGCCAGCCGCTCTTCGCGAAGTCGCCCGAGAGGCGATGAAGCGAAAGACGGGTGCCCGTGCGCTAAGAGCGATCATTGAAGGCGTCATGATGGACGTGATGTACGAAGTCCCTTCGAACGAGGACATCAAGCGAGTCATCCTCCCCGCTGGAATCATTGATCACAACGCTCACCCAATCCTGCTCAGTGAGTCAGATCTACTAAAGGCAAGCTAGGAGGATACGTCTGAGCTCGGAAGGACTAGCCACCACCGAAAGACCGGGTAGATCAACGAAGTTCTGCCCACAGCTAACGTCAGCTCGGTTCTTTGCCGCAGCTGTCGTTGTGCTTTATCACTACCACAAAGAGCTTTCGCCTCTGATGCCAGATGGTTCAGCGACGGTGTTCCGGAACCTTATTGATCGTGGCTTTGTGGGAGTCACGTTTTTCTTTGTACTGAGTGGCTACATTCTTTCGCTCAACTACCTCGATAAGTTCAAGTCCAAAGCTGTCAGCCTGTCGTCATTTTTCGTTGCGCGTTTTGCTAGGATCTATCCGCTGTACATCGCTTCGGTCATCTTCTGCATCCCATACGTTTTCACAAATCCCGCCCTTTCCCCTCACGGGCAGGATATTATCAACCTCCGTGCACACCCGTTTTCTGCTTCCCTGATGTATTTATTGGGAGCTGAGTCTCACTGGCCCGCCGAGGTCGGACGATTAACAGTTCTTCCATCGTGGTCAATCAGCACCGAGTTTTTTTTCTATCTACTCTTCCCTGCTTTTGCTTGGCTTGTGGCCCGGTTAACGCGTCGTCACGCTCAGGTTGGCCTTGTCCTCGTCGCTCTTTGGTCTCTGGCGATAGCTGTCGTTTTTCAGTTCGCTGCGCTTTCAAAAGTTCTCTTCTTCATCCCTCCCGAACGGGTCGCGGTGATCAACGATTTTGTGTTCCAAAAAATGTCCTCGGGAATCCATTCCAACTGGCCTCTATTTGCGATTGGGATGCTGACTTACAAAGGCTTTGAAGGGGAGCTGTCTCCTGTAATGCGAAAGTGGTTGCCCCGACTTCTACTTTTCTTCTGGATCACGACGCCGGTTTGGTACGCCTTACAGCCAAGGTTTATCTTCAGCGATATGTTCTTTATGACAAAGCTGTTTGATTCACTTCCTCTCTGCGTGCTCACGATCATGTGGTTGCATAAAGGTAGCGGAAGTTTGCACTCTTGGCTCGGGAACAAGACCCTCGTCCTGCTGGGAGAAATCAGTTTTGCCCTGTACTTAGTTCATTCGCCGGTACGGCTTGCGGGGAGGTTTTTCGTAGCCCAACGACTGGGGATTCAGGAGGCCTCTCCATTGTTTTACGTTCCCATGTGGGCCATCTCACTTCTGCTATCTTGGGTCGCCTGGAAGTACATCGAAGTACCTGCCCGCAGCGCGATCCTCGGGGCGTGGAAGCGAAAGCAAGCCGAGAGACAGCCCTCGACGGTATAATCGTAGTCTGCGTTGCCCATTCGTCTAATGGCAGGACGACGGTTTCTGGTACCGTTAATCGTGGTTCGAATCCACGATGGGCAGCCACTCTTTTTAGTTAGCAGATCGCATTTGTGAACAACCTGCTACGAAGTTCAGAACCAGTTATTCTTCCCATCGCCGCCCAACCCCTGAACCACGTTGAGCTGACCGTTGTGATAGTTGGTGTGGATCGCTACAAACTGGGCGACCCAATATGCTGGCTTCGGGCCAAAGAATGATTCTCGTGTCGAGAGCATGTCTTCCTCCGACATTCCTTCGACAACACTGCGAACTTCGGAGACGGATGACTTAAAGGCTTCCAAGGCATCGGCGTGAGTGAGCGACGCTGGTGCGACGATAAACTTGTTCTCGTCGTGATCCTGCGCACCAAAAAGCGCATTTGGGTCCTCGCCGCGAAGCTGACAAGCAATTCCTCGGTTCACAATCGTCACCTCGTGAACATAGTCAATCGGACGTCGAGCAGCTCCGCCCGGAGAGGTCATCACCTGCTGCTCCGAAAGCAATTCCAAATCCCGGGCGAAAAAGCCACCCATGGAGTCGAGAAGGTCTAAAGTGCACTGTTTGATCGATGCGGACATGCTGGGAAGGGTATCACATTCGTAGAGTCAATCAATGAAGATTAAGAAGCTGCTTGTCGCTAACCGGGGAGAAATCGCAGTTCGAGTGTTTCGAACTGCAAAAGCGATGGGAATTCCAACCGTCGCGGTGTACTCCGATGCCGACAAAGACGGCATTCATGTCAGCCTCGCCGACGAAGCCATCCACATCGGTGGCTCAGCACCTTCCGAAAGCTATCTTCGGATCGACGCGATTCTTGACGCATGTGCTCAAACCGGCGCCGACGCAGTTCACCCTGGCTACGGATTCCTCTCTGAGCGTGACGAATTCAGCGAGGCCTGCGAACGAGCCGGGATCAAGTTCTTAGGACCACCCGCCGAGGCAATGCGGCGGTTAGGCGGGAAAATCGAAGCAAAAACTCTTGCCGTCGAAAGTGAAGTGCCAATCACTCCCGGTTTCTTCGAACCAGGTGCAACCGACACCGCCCTACAAGCCGCCGCAGACAAGATTGGCTACCCCGTTATGCTAAAGGCGTCGGCCGGTGGCGGAGGGCGTGGGATGCGAATCGTTCGGACTCCCGCTGAGTTCTCAGACGCGCTCGCTCTTGCCAAAGACGAAGCCGCCAAAGGCTTCGGCGACGATGCGATGATGGTCGAAAAACTCGTCGTCGATCCTCGGCATATCGAAGTTCAGTTCGTGGCCGATTCCCACGGTCAAGTAGCCTGCTTGTTCGAGCGAGAATGCTCGATCCAACGGCGGCACCAAAAGCTTGTCGAAGAGGCCCCCTCGGCACTTCCGCTCAATCCGCCGAAGAGTTTCGACTGGGATGCGATGCAGCAATCTGTACGGCGGCTGGCTCTCGCGGCTGGGTACGTTGGAGCGGGAACCGCGGAATTCATGGTGGACCGAGAGACCGGCGAGTTCTACTTCCTTGAAGTCAATGCCCGCCTCCAAGTCGAGCACCCAGTTACCGAAGCCATCACCGGTCTGGATCTCGTTGAACTTCAAATCAGAGTCGCACAAGGCGAGAAGCTGGATATCGATCCGCGACTTATCAACGGTGACCGAGCCGCATTGAATGGACACTCGATCGAAGTCCGCATCGTCGCCGAGGACCCCGCGGCTGGATTCATGCCGTCCATCGGCAAAATTATCGGCTGGGCTGAGCCGCGCCACCCAGGGATTCGGTTCGACACTGGCTTTGCCGCTGGAAAGGAAGTCTCTCGATTCTATGACTCGATGATCGCAAAGGTGATCGCCCACGGTCCAACCCGCGAAGCCGCTCGAAAGCGACTCATTGCCGCATTGCACGATTTCCATGTCCTCGGAGTCAAAACCAACGTCGGCTACCTCATCGACGTGCTGGAGCATCCGGGATTTTTAGCCGGCACAATCGACACCGGTTTCCTTGCCCGCGAGTTCGCTGACTGGACTCCCCCTGCCCCACCCTCCGAACTCGCCCTCATCGCCGAGAAAGCCACTGGGCAGGCTCAAACGAAAATTGAAGGAAATAGCGCCAAAGGCGCATGGGCTCAGGCGGACGGTTGGCGAGTTTTCGCGCTAAAGTAGAAGGATGCGGGTCATTGGTTGGGGACTTGGATGTGCTGTTCTGAGTGCCGGGCTGTGTCTTCCTCTGAGTGCTCAGACCACTAATCAAAAGCCATCTTCAAATTACACGGTTGACGTAGCTCCCATTATGAAGGCGAACTGCCTAAGCTGCCACACCGGAAAAGACTCGAGCGCGAACCTCGATCTCTCAAAGCCAGAGGTGGTGAAGGCCAAAGTCAATGTTATTCTTCAGCGCATGCGCGGTGAAGGCGGCAAGCCGCTAATGCCCTTGGGTTTCAAGGCAGTACCGAAGGAGAAAATCGCCAAAATAGAAGAGTGGGCCAATTTCGGCGCACCAATCGGAGGACCGAAGAAGCTGCATTGGGCATACGTACAACCGGTTCGCCCCACCTCCAAACTCAAGTCAAATTGGATCGCAAACCCGATTGACGCATTCGTTCTCGAACAGCTTAACGTTGCGAAGTTAACGCCTTCCAAGCCAGCTCCCAAGGAAACCCTTCTCCGGCGGGTCTACCTCGACCTAATTGGGATTCCGCCAACCGTAAAGCAGCTCGACGCTTTCCTCGGCGATACCCGCCCCGACGCTTACGAGCGAGTGGTAGATCAACTGCTGAAAAGCCCTCACTACGGCGAACGACAAGCCCGATTCTGGCTCGATTACGCCCGGTACGCCGACTCAAATGGTTATGAGAAGGACCTAACACGTCAAGCATTCCCGTTCCGAGATTGGGTGATCAATGCGTACAACCAAAATATGCCGTTCGATCAGTTCACCATCGAACAACTGGCGGGAGACATGCTCCCCAATCCCACCTTGCAGGAACGCATCGCAACAGGCTTTCATCGAAATTCGATGTTTAACGAAGAAGGTGGCGTCGACCCTGCCGAGTCACAATTCAACACAATCATTGACCGGGTTTCAACTACTGGCACCGTATGGCTGGGAACCACAATTGGGTGCGCGCGATGCCACGACCACAAGTACGATCCATTTAGCCAACGTGACTTCTACAAGTCGTATGCCATATTCGGAAACACGGATTACCGTGTAGAAGGCGATTATAAGAAGACCTTCTCCGAGCTTTGGCGAGAGCCAAACATCAAAGTCGTCACCCCGGAGGTGGAGAGTCAAAGGGCGAAACTTGAGGCGAACGTTCGATCTGCGGAGGCTGACCTGAAAGCTGCGATCAACGCCAATTCCACTCAGTTTGATCGGTGGAAAAAGGAGCTGGCAACTCCAAGCCTTGCCGAATTCCCACTTCAACGCTCGGTCACCGCTGCAAACGGCACCACTCTAAATGGACTCCCAAATGGCTTTGTCGTCGCTTCCGGCACAAACCCAAATCAGGAGAAATATGTTCTAGACTTTGGTGAGGTCCCAGCTGGCACGACCGCAATCCAGCTCGAGGTTGCTCCGATAAATGGGAAGGGAGTCGGTCGCTCCGGTAGCGACAACTTTGTTCTCACGGGAATTGAAGCTGAAGTGAGCGGATTAAAACAGAATTTTGACACTGCTCGCGCCGACTTCGTACAAGAGGGGCACAGCGCAGAAAGCACTGTCAACGGCAAAGGCTCGCCCGGATGGGCTGTCTATCCTCAGGGGAAAAAGGCCCATACCCTCGTCGCAAAATTTTCCAAACCACTGCCTCCGGGGGACCTAACTATCAGGCTAAAAATGGAGAGCGTTTATGCTGGCCACAACCTCAGCTCTTTCCGAATCGGGCTGATCAAATCGGCGTTTCCATTTGTTGGCCTAGCAAGCGAGGATTCGCTCACAAATCCCGAAGTCGCCCTGCGAGAGTTCGCAGCTGGATCGGCTGAAATGCAGGCACCGTACCAAAAACTGCAAACTGCAAAGCGAGCCATCTCAGACTTTGAATCGACGATCCCAAATGCGATGGTCATTGCGGAGAAGCCGGGGGTCAAGGAGCTTAAAGCACCTGTTCATCATCGCGGGGAGTATCTAAGCCCCGGCGAGATGGTCACAGCTGGTACGCCAACGATTCTTCCTCAACCCGCTCCCGGGACAAAACTGAACCGTTTGAACTATGCCAAGTGGCTCGTTTCATCTTCCAACCCCTTAACCGCAAGGGTTCAGATGAACCGAATCTGGGCGCAGTACTTCGGCAGGGGCATCGTTGCTACGGACGAAGACTTCGGGCTTCAAGGCTCGCTCCCGACTCACCCTCGACTGTTGGACTGGTTGGCGACGGAATTCATGGCAAAGAAGTGGGATATGAAGGCAATGCACCGCCTCATCGTCACGAGTTCCACCTATCGCCAATCCTCGGCCTCAAGTAAGCGGTTGCAGGAAAGGGATCCCGAGAACGTCTTGTTCGCTCGTGGCCCGAGGGTGCGAATGGACGCCGAAATGATCCGTGACAACGCTCTTGCCGCTAGCGGGATTCTCAACCCCAAAGTCGGTGGACCCAGTGTCATGCCATACCAACCCGAAGGAATCTGGGGGATGGTTTACACGAACGAAAACTGGCGAGTGGCTCAAAACGATGACCGAAATCGGCGAGGTTTGTACGTCTTCATTAAGCGTACTTCGCCCTATCCAAGTTTTATGGCGTTCGATGCCACTCCTCGGGAAGTGTGCGCAACCCGGCGTTCGAGGACAAATACCCCATTACAAGCGCTAACGTTGTTGAACGATCGCGCCTATCTCGAACCGGCTAGCGCACTCGGCGTGCGCATGGCGACAAACGGTGTGGCCTACGGATTCCGTTCTGCCACTGGTCGCAAGCCCTCCGCGGGTGAGTTGAATGTCCTCAACCGAGCCCTCAGCCGTTTCAAAACCAAGTATGGTTCGAAACCGGAGCTTGCCAAGGCGCTGGGTGGAAACCCGACCACGGCGGCGTACACGATGCTGGGAAACGTCATCCTGAACCTCGACGAGACGATCACAAAGGAGTAAACATGGACCAACGCGAATTCCTCGAAACCATCACCCGGCGCACCTTTTTCAAAAAGGTTGGCTATGGGCTGGGAAATGTCGCCTTGGCGACCATGCTTGCCGATCCTGCCTTCGCCGCCTTTGCCGATCAGCAAAAGGGGCGAAAAGATCCAATGTCGCCCAAACGACCCCATTTCAAGCCAAAAGCGAAGTCGATCATCTACCTGTTTATGGCCGGCGCACCATCTCAGCTTGATCTCTTTGACTACAAACCGGTCCTAAACAAATTCGACGGCGACTTCTGTCCTGACGAGTACATCAAGGGCGAGCGGTTCCCGTTCATCCGCGAGAAGCCACGGCTTCTTGGCTCACCTCACTCGTTTGCCCAGCACGGAAAGTCGGGACAGATGATGTCCACGATGCTCCCCCATCTTGCCGAAATAGCGGATGACATCAGCGTTATACGCACGATGCACACAGATCAGTTCAACCACGCTCCTGCGCAGTTGCTGATGAACACAGGTTTCCAAGTACCGGGAAGGCCCTCAATTGGATCCTGGCTGACGTATGGCCTCGGCTCGGAAAATGCGGACTTGCCTGGATTTGTCGTCCTTCTGAGCGGAATCAACAATCCCGACGGAGGAAAGTCGTGCTACGGCAGCGGATTCTTGCCTTCCGTCTATCAAGGTGTTGAGTTCCGTTCCTCAGGCGAACCAGTCCTCTTCGTGGACAATCCCGAAGGGGTCTCGTCGGAGATTCGCCGTGACTCGCTCGATGCAATTCGTGACCTCAATAGCTTGCGCTCCAAGGAGGTTCTGGATCCCGAGATTGAGACTCGAATTGCCCAGTACGAGCTTGCCTACCGAATGCAGACCAGCGTTCCTGATCTCATGGACATCAGCAAAGAGCCGAAGGCGATTCAGGAAGAGTATGGCGTCGAACCAGGCAAGCGATCCTTTGCCAACAACTGTCTGCTCGCCCGCAGAATGGTTGAGCGTGGTGTTCGTTGTATTCAGCTCTACCACCGAGGCTGGGATCACCACGGAGACAGCGAAGGTAACGACCTGAAGCACGGTCTTCCGGACATGTGCCGCCAGATCGATAAGGCTGCGGCGACCCTGATAAAAGATCTTAAGCGGCGCGGATTACTTGATGAAACCATCGTCGTCTGGGGTGGCGAATTTGGGCGAACACCGATGATCGAAGCTCGCGGCGGAGTCAAGTTCCCTGGGCGAGACCACCATCCGAAGGCGTACAGTATGTTTGTTGCCGGTGGCGGCTTCAAGTCTGGAGTGTCTTACGGCAAAACCGACGAACTTGGCTATAACCCCGTCGAGGACCCCGTTCACGTCCACGATCTAAACGCAACCCTTCTCCACCTCATGGGCCTAGAGCACACGCAGTTGACCTACAAGTACCAGGGCAGAAACTTCAGGCTCACGGATGTCAGTGGGGATGTTTTGACGAAACTAATCCGGTAGGGTCGCTCACGACCTTCGGACTTGATCTAAAGATGGAAGTTAAGTTTCGTTGGTGGCGGTGGAGCACCTTGCGGAGTCCATACATTTGGATATCATTTGCTCTCTATCTGGCATTTTCAACCTGGATTCTCCGTAGCCCTGAGATCAAGCAGTATTGGCTGTTTTCGGTGATCTTCCTCACTCCACTGATCGTCTTCGGTTTGCTGATCGTTCCGTTAGCCCTTCTCTTCATCAGTTTTGGGTTGCACTTCCTTGCTCAGGCAATCGTCGGCAGGTCGTGCAGTTTTGAATTAGTTCGGGTTGAAGTTCTCAGAGTGCCTGTCGCCGGAAGCCACCGAAGCTGGAGCAAGCTTGTGCCGAGTGGAGTCGGCGGTTTCCTTGGATACATTTCAATGTTGCCTAGGAGTTCGACTTCATACCAAATCAAGTATTGTTTGATTCAGGGGGCTGGCGTTTTAGCCACCTTGGGCCTGTTCGCGGTCGTTTACTGGGCCTCAGCTAGCGTCGAAGATAAAAACATCGTTAGCTGGCTAGCTATCTTTGCCCTTGCTCCCTTCTTGCGAGCATTGTTGCCTTACTCTGCGACTCATAGCAGTTCGAATTCTGCCTCCTATCGAATTGCGAGGCAAATGGTCGACGCTTGGTGTTCTGGCTATGACATTTCCAAGTGTCCCGACTGGATGTACGAGATTGCGCTTGAGCCGCAGGCAGGCGAGGCTAACCGAGTGTGGCTCGCACCTTGTTTTGCGAGCATTCTCTGTCGTCGGGAGCAATACGCAGAGGCAAGTAAGATCGCAAAAAATTTCGCGGACTCCGAATTGCAGTTTGATAAAGAACTACTGGCATTTCTTGACTTCATCCAAGGCGGATCGGAAACCGGCCTTCGACTCGCGACGGAGGACCACAACTCCGAATCAAGCCTCTATGGTCTGGTCAACAGAGCATTTCTTTCATTTCTTTCAGGCGATCGCACCGAAGCGCACTACCGACTTCGTGAACTGCAGAACGGCTACATCCGCTATCAGCTCGACTCGCTTGGGACTTTCGAGTGGGAGCTCGCGGTACTACAACGAGCACGGACGATCATGGATCTTCCAGCCCACAACGTCCATGCTCGGAACGGCGTGCTAGCTAGCAGAGAGGATGCTGGCCCCAAGGCGGATGCCTAGCTTCTCGCCGGCCTCCGTCCCGTTGAAGTTCTCATCTTCCAACTCAATACTCACCGCGCCTTGGTAACCCGACTTCTCCAAAGTGCTAAAGATCAGCGGCCAGTTGGACTCTCCGTAGCCAGGAATCGTGTAGCGCCACACCGCCGAGCCGAAGTCGTGGCTCTTTGCGCTGGTCGCCGGCTGCTCCCAGCCGTATTCCTGAAGAGCCTCGCGGTCAATGAAGCAGTCCTTCCCATGAACGTGATACACCCGATCGGCAAACTCAGCGAGGAATCGGTGGGGGTCAATTCCCATCCGAATCATGTGGCTCGGGTCGAAGTTGACTCCAATGCACTGCGGCGTTGCCGAGAGCACCTGGCGGTAACTCTCCGGAGTACAGCAAAGCGCCCCTGGCCCCGGCCATCCCTCAATCACGAGCTTTCCACCGTGCTCATCGAGAATCTTTCCGAGCGAGTTTAGTGCCGGGATCAGAAGCTCCAGATTCTCTTGCCGGGGCTTACCCGGGTCAGCGGGCAACATGACGGCAAAAAAATTCTTAGCCCCATGCCTGCAGCACTCGGCGATGTACTCGGCATTGGTGTCCAAAGTCTTTTGCAGATCGGCTGGCGTAGTTGCCATCAATCCTTGCCAAGCCTGAAGATCGATGGACCCGATTCGGAATCCCTCCCCAATTACCTGCGATAGGTGCGGCCGTGCATCACCACCAAGATCCACAACTGCTAGATTCTCACTCTTCGCAAAGGCAAGCATCCCCGAGAGATCTTTGAACCACTCAGTCCAGCCTTGTCGAAAGCCGATAGGAAATCCGCCGGTGCGCGTAGTGAGCATAAGCGGATAATTTACCTACTTTGGCTCCACAAAACGAGCGTTCTTAATGATTGGCGGCTTCACCGGGCGATCATCTTTCGGCCCGATTTCAACCGCTGCGATCTTCTTCAAAACGTCTTGCCCTCGGACCGTCTCCGCAAATGTCGTGTAGCGACCGTCTAGGTGCGCCGTGTTCTCACGCGTGAGCGCGAAGTAGAACTGAGCACTGCCAGTGTTCGGGTCGGTCGAGCGAGCCATTCCCACAACTCCAAAATCGTGCTTCAGGGAAGATTTCTCCAACGGAATGCTGTAACCAGGAGAACCCATTCCCGTTCCCGTCGGGTCGCCACCTTGGGCAACGAACATTCCGCCATTACGACCCTTCTGGACGATTCGATGGAAGATCACATCTCGATAGAAGCCGCCGCCAACCAATCCGACGAAGTTGAAAACCGTGTTTGGCGCCACGTCTGGGCGCATCTTCATCTCGATCTCACCTTCGGTGGTGTCCAGCACAACGTTTTGGTTCGACCAAGCGCGAACTCCCGCGTAAATATCGTCCTCATCCGGATCCCACTTCGGGTTCTTCGTCGCAGGATCGAGTGTTGCCACTGGCGGATTTGTCATCGGTTGCAGCACCAGCGGACTTCCCTTCGGCTTGCCGTCCGCCGTCAGCTGAGCGAAGAGCACCTTACGTCGCTTATCCTTAAACAAGCTCGGCAACACCTTACCGAGATCATTTTTTCCTCGCTTAGCTGCCCCTTCTTCAAGCACCTTGTTATCGGCGGGATCAAGAAGCTGAATCGTCAACTTTCCTTTTGCATCCGCGTTCACCGGGAACGGACGGTCGATTCCGTTATAGACAAACTCCGCGACCAGAGCTGGACGAGCGGCGAGAGCTACTGCGGTAGCAAGAATGGCAAGGCTCATAGAAAAATACGTTACCCGGCAACCGCCGGGCAACGTATTCGCACCCCGCTACAAGATCAGTCCAGCTCTTGCCAGCTATCCTTCACGGTGTCCTTCGCACGGCGGCGCACCTGCCCGTACGAACGACCACCCTCGGAGACGTTTGCTTGAGCACGCGGCACCGACTGAGGTGCGTGATTGAACTGCGCCGAGCGAGCCATCTCTGCCCGGGCAAGGCCAACCAAGCCAGCTTTATCGCCCTTCTTTTCGACAATCGACTTATCCCACAGATACAGAATCGGCGAGGCGTTGTAGATGGAAGAGTAGGTTCCCGAGACTATTCCGATGAGCATCGTCACAACGAAGAATTTGAGGTCCGGCGTTGGAGTTCCGAAGAGCACCAAGATCAAGAGCGTCACGATAACCGTTCCCGAAGTGTTGATCGAACGCGAGAACGTCTGGGTGATCGAACGGTTCATCAGGTGAGCGATGTCCTCGCCCGCCTCTTGGTGCCGCAGATTCTCACGGATTCGGTCGAACACGATGATCGTGTCGTGAACCGAGAATCCGATGATCGTCAGCATCGCCGTAAGGAACAGCGACGAGATATCCCACTTGAAGAAGTAGCCGAACAGAGCCGCCATGAAGACCACAACCAGAATGTCGTGGAACAGCGCGCCGATGGCCGAAAGACCAAACTTGAGACCTTCCTTAAATCCGCCAACCGAGAAGCCGAAGCGCAGCGCAAGGTAAGCAATGATGAGCAGAATCGAAATTCCTACACCGGTTGCCGCGCCGACTTGAACTTCCTTCTGAAGTGTTGGTCCAACCGTCGTGCTTCCTGCATCTGTCGCGTTCTGGAGGCCAGAAGCGGCAAGAACCGCCTGGGTTCGCTTGCCTGGATCCTTTTCGCCCTTAAAGGCGTCGTCAGGCACCGAGATGATCGCGAGCTTGTTGCCGTCTTTGGCTTCGCCAAACTTGACGGTTGATCCCTTAAAGCCAGCTTTCTCGAGTCCTTCGCTGATCGAAGCCGTCGTGTTGTCACCCTTGAAGAGGAACTGCGCCTCGGTTCCACCTTGGAGCTCAACATTAAATTTGAACCCGCCAAGCGGTACGAACACAAGGCCAATCACGACCGTCGCCGCAGAGATTGCAAACCACTTCTTCCACTTCTGGAGAATCGGCAGAATCTCGTGACCAAGCGTGTACTTCTTGAACCAGTCCCGCTCGATTGCGTACCACTTCAGATCCTTTCCGATTCCCGAACCAACCAGGAAGATGAGCAAGGAGCGCGTAACGGTAACCGCGGTGAACAGCGAGATCGCGACACCAATGATCAGCGTCGTTGCGAAGCCTTTGACGGGTCCGGTTCCAATGTTGGCGAGAACCAACGAAGTCAGGATCGTACAAGCGTTCGAATCAATGATCGCCGGCAGAGCGCGCTTGAAGCCAATCTCCATCGCCGACATCAACGGTCGGCCGTTTCGCATTTCTTCTTTGAAACGCTCAAAGACAAGAATGTTGGCGTCGACCGCCATACCGACTGAGAGGATAAATCCTGCAATCGCGGCAAGCGAGAAGGTAGCCCCGATGAACTTCAGCGCCGTGAGTGTGAAGAGCGTGTAGAGACACAACGCACACAGGGCTACCACGCCAGGAAAGGCGTAGTAGCCGATTAAGTAAATACTGATGACCGCAAAGGCGATGGCACCTGCGGTGACCATCTTGCCGTAGGCGGCGTCGCCAATTGTCGGGCTAACTGCCGAGGAACTGAGCTCTTCAAGCTCCGCCGGAAGCGATCCGCCGTTCAGCAAGGCAACGAGCGAGGTGACGTACTTCGTCGAAAACTCGCCGCTGATGAAGGCGTTGTTGCTAATCCGAGCATCCTTCATAACCGGCGAAACGCTGAGGACTCGGCCGTCCATAACGAAGGCGATCGGCTCTTCTTTGCCGAAGTAGCGGTCCATCCATTGCGACATCTTTCGGGTGCCGTCGTTATTGAACTCCATTGCTGGTTGGTAGGAGTTTTGCCCGGCAGGCTGGGCCGTAGCTGCAGCGAGGTCTGTTCCAGCGAGGATGAGGAACCAGCCATCAATGACCTGTTTGTACTCAGGAGTTCCTGGCTCAATCCGCTTTCCGTCAGACCGCCGAAGAAACTTAACGACCGGGGTGTTAGGGTCCTCCGATCGGACCTCATCATAGATTCGACTTTGGTTCTGAGCCGAGTTGAGGTTCCTTGCATGATACAGCTCAATCCGCGCACTGGAGCCGATAACTCGACGAGCCTCGTTAATGTCGCTAATTCCTGGGAGTTCGACGACGACTTGGTCGTCGCCTTTCGCAGCAACCACCGGTTCAGCCGCCATTCCGCTTGCGCGGTTCAGCAGAACCGAGATGATCTGCGAGCGGGCCTTCGGCATGGCAATCTTGCCTTGTTGATCTTTCCGGAGCTTGACTTGGTAGGTAAGGCGCGTTCCTCCCTTGATGTCGAGGCCGTAAATGGTCTTAAACTTGGTGAATCCCACGGCGGCCAATGCGCCCATGGCAATCACGAAAAGAAGGAAATAATAGCTACGTCGCTGCAAAACTAGGGTCGCCTCCAGGCGGTTTTGAACTTGAGAGTCTACCCCGGATGCCTGGCAGGGTGTCGGAGAAGCCGCCACCCTGCGGTTGCGAAACTACCGGACTTCTAGCACCGGAGCCCCGAGGACGTCCATCTTCGGCTCGATTCCAAGCCCCGGAGCCGTCGAAGCCCGCATCTTTCCGTTATCCCGTTGTGGAGCACCATTGGCTGTACTCACGGTGACGTAGCTGTTGAAATCTGTCGAAGTGAACCGGCTCTCATGCGGGCAACTATGCGCCAGATGCGCGATCGCTGCGGTGACAATATCGCCGCCCCAGCTATCTTCGATTGTGAGCGCGATGCCAAGGGTGACGCACATATCTCGCACTTGGCGCGCCTTCGTGATTCCGCCGAGCTTACTGATCTTGATGTTCACAACGTCCATCGCCAGGTCGCGCTGGGCATGAAGCAGCATTTCAAGCGAGTTGATGTTCTCGTCCAGAACGAACGGATGGTTCGTATGCCGCCGTACTGATAGACACTCTTCATACGAGCGGCAAGGCTGCTCGATGTAGACATCAACATCCTTAACCGCAAGAACCACGCGCATGGCCTCATGCTGAGTCCAGCCGGTATTAGCATCAGCCACCAAACGGTCGCCCGGTAGAAGTTCCGCCGCGACGGCTTTGATCCGGGCAATGTCGACGTCGGGATCACCGCCGACTTTAAGCTGGAACCGGCGATAGCCTTCGGCCCGATACTTGGCCACTTTAGATGCCATTTCCTCTGGAGACTCCTGCGAAATCGCTCGGTAGAGGGTGATGTCATCACCCGATCGGCCACCGAGCAGGGTGCAAACCGGAAGACCTGCCGTCTTACCAAGGATGTCCCAGCAAGCCATGTCGATTCCAGACTTCACGTAAGGGTGACCCTGGAGTGCCGCGTCCATTCGGTCATTCAGAACCCCAATCTCGCAAGCGTCGTATCCGATAAGGTGTGGTCCAAGCTCCTTGATGCCCGCCCGAACTCCAGCCGCGTAGGCCGGAAGATAAAATGGCCCTAGCGGACAAACCTCGCCCCACCCGGTGACGCCTTCATCCGTCTCGACTTCGACGATTGTGCTGTCGAAGACGGAGACCGACTTTCCGCCTGACCATTTATAAGTCCCTTCAAACAGCGGAAGATCTACTTGATAACCCCGAATCGCCTTGATTCCCATAGTTGGCGTAGTTTAGCCGATGGTTGGGAACAGCGACCCCGATTGACTCCCCTTTTCCAGATGAGTCGCTACGGAACGATCTGGGAAACTTCATAGCGTTGGATGCTTCGGGAGCAAAAGGGAGCTTTGGCCATTTTGAATTACAATGGTTGGAGATGAATGTACCGCCGAGTTATCAGATGCCTCCGCCGAGCGATGCTCCGGCTCCGCCGCAGAAGAGCGGGGTGCCGGGGTGGGCTAAGTGGGCGATTGGATGCGGAGCGATGGTGATGTGCTGTTGCCCGGTTGGGGGCGGGATTCTGTTTCCGGTGTTTGCCCAGGCGAAAGTTGCCGCGCAGACGACAACATCGCTGGCTCATCTCCGCGATCTGAGTTCGGCGATGCACGAGTATGCGACGGATAACGATGATCGAACCTGCCCGATTGAGGGTTGGAACGCGAATGTTTCGGGATACGGTGATGCTTTCTCGTTGGCTGATCCTCTTGTGAAAGACCAGCTCGGCTACGGCCTGAATCCGGGGGTTTGTTCGATCAGTGAATCGGCGATTGAGGATATGTCGAAGGTGATCCAGTTTGGAACTAGCACCCAGGAAGGTCCCGATACAGTTCTCACACCAGAGACTCTTCGTAAGGTCAGCCGACCGCCCTTCCGGACGCTATGGGTGACGGTTGATGGACAGGCGAAGAAAGCGTTGATCGACGAGGCCCAGAGGTTGCAGTGGAAGCCGGTTCAAAAGAAAAAGTAAAGCCCACGAATCCCGTTTGGGAGTTCGTCAAAGGTGGCGTGAAAGGGTTCGTGATTATGTTTGTCGTAGTTTTTCCATTCTCCTGTGCGTATGGTTTTTGGCAAGCATCCGGAAGGCAAAAATACATCAATCAGACCGCAGCTCACGCAAATTTGCTTGCTCAGTCGTGGTTGCTTTATGCAGCTGATTCCGATCAGCGGACGTGCTTAAGCGAAAACTGGAATGCCGCACTCGCTGGCTATTACAAAGACGCCAGGGTTCTAGAGGACGCGAACATCGAAACCGGAGAGCGGCGCGGAATCGGTCTTAACCCCGGTTTTGCAGGGAAAAGCATGAGTACCCTCCCAGAAACGCGACGGAGTTTGGTCTTTGCGCTTACTACGAATCTTGGCAAAGATGCCCTGGTTAGTAAGAGTACGTTGCGAAGCTATTCTGACGTGATTGACGTCATCGTCGTTGCAACTGGGGACGGAAAGTCTTACAAGATCCGATTTTCGAAGTTGCAGAGTCTGTTCTGGGAAGTTCCGGCAAGTAGCCCGGGTCACTGACGCGCCCGGTGCCGGACGGGGTCCGGCTTTCAGGAGGGTGCTGGACGGTAGTCTTTGGAACGATGGAGTTCGAGTTCTCACCTTGCCAACGGGAGGAATTTCCTCGGCTGACGGAAATGTTTGATGAAGTGGCGGCTTTTCAGGAGCGGATTTCGGAGCTGCAATCGATAAGCAGTGAGCCGGTTTTAGCGAGGACGTGATGGAGCCAGAGATTGAGATGATGCCGAAGAGACGGGTACCTTGGGTGGCGCTACTAGTCGTTGGTGTCCTGTTTTTTATGGCGGTCTCGATTCTCGGACCGCTCTTTGCTTCGGCTCGGGTTGCGGCGACGCGCGTGCACGCGATCTCGAATTTGAAGACTCTT
This sequence comes from Armatimonadota bacterium, assembly GCA_037138755.1. Taxonomy (NCBI): domain Bacteria; kingdom Bacillati; phylum Armatimonadota; species Armatimonadota bacterium. The sequence goes on from JBAXHT010000001.1 coordinate 52,071, forward strand.
GCCACCGGGTGGCACGTGTACGCCTCGGATTATGATGATCGAGGTTGTCCCACTACCGGTTGGAATACTCTCCTCATCACCCATCGCAAATCAGGAGTCCAGGAGGAGCATCTGATCGATCCAATGTTCGAGTGCCTTCCGACATATGACTGCACCGACAACCGAGCATTGGGCTTGAACAAGTCAGTAGGTGGGGTGGACGTGACTACCGTAGCAGATGCTGATAGATTAGTTATGTTCGCACAATCTAAAGTCGGCGGGCCAAACTTACTGGTTTCCGCAGAAACCGCGAGAGAAGGATTTATGGGTTTTGCGTTCGTCGACGGTCACGCTAAGATGAGAGGCAACTGGGGCGAGGTTCAAATAAGTTGGGAGCCTCGGGCAGAACCTAGTCGTTGACGGCGCGGGGGCGTCCGGATTCCAGGGGAGTTGCGGCATCTGCCACAATCTACGGGTGAGCAGCAACTACGGGATTACCCCTCAGGGAGAGAATTTTAGCGAGTGGTACAACGAGCTTGTCGTCAAGGCAGAGCTCGCGGATCACTCCGCCGTGCGCGGTTGTATGGTCATCAAGCCTCATGGATATGCCATTTGGGAGCTGATGCAGCGCGCGCTCGACGACATGTTCAAGGAGACTGGACACGTCAACGCCTACTTCCCGCTGCTCATCCCGAAGTCGTTTTTTGAGAAGGAGGCCGACCATGTGGACGGCTTTGCGAAAGAGTGCGCGGTTGTGACTCACCACCGGCTGAAGGCGAATCCGGACGGGAAGGGATTGATTCCGGACCCGGACGCGAAGTTGACGGAGGAGTACATTATTCGTCCGACTAGCGAGACGATTATTTGGAACACCTATAAGAACTGGATTCAGTCGTACCGCGATTTGCCGTTGCTGATTAACCAGTGGGCGAACGTGATGCGCTGGGAGATGCGGACGCGGATGTTCTTGCGCACGGCTGAGTTCCTTTGGCAGGAAGGTCACACGGCTCATGCGACATACGACGAGGCCGAACAGGAGGCTTTGACGATTTTGCACGAGTGCTACGCGAAGTTTGCTGAAGAGTGGATGGCGGTTCCGGTGGTGAAGGGGATTAAGAGCGAGGGCGAGAAGTTCGCGGGGGCGGATCACACCTATACGATTGAGGCGATGACGCAGGATCTCCGGGCGATTCAGGCGGGGACTTCGCACCACCTTGGCCAGTCATTTGCTAAGGCATTTGATGTGACTTTTCAGTCGGCGGAGGGCAAGTTGGAGCACGTTTACGCGACGTCGTGGGGGGTTTCGACGCGGTTGATCGGGACGCTGATCATGGCTCACTCGGACGATAAGGGGCTGGTTTGCCCGCCAAAGCTCGCACCGGTTCAGGTCGTTTTTATTCCGATGGGCCGAGGCGAGGTTTGGGATGTGACGGTTGCGAAGGCTAAAGCGCTGGCGGCTGAGCTGAAGGCACGGGGAGTTCGGGTTAAGGTTGACGACCGGACGAAGGAAGGTCCAGGCTTTAAGGCGAAGGATTGGGACCTGAAGGGGGCTTGCGTTCGAGTTGAAGTTGGTGGACGCGAGCTTGAGGCTGGGGAGTTGGGCGTTGCTCGGCGGGACTCGGAGGAGAAGCTGCTGGTTCCGGTTGACCAGATTGTTGATCGGTGCGTGAGCTTGCTGGACGAGATTCAGGCGAATCTGTACGCCAAGGCGCTGGCGTTCCGCGAGGCGAATACGGTTCGGGTGGATACCTGGGACGATTTCTTGGCGCGGTTTGAAGGCGAAGGGGGCGGTGGGTTTGTGCTGGCTCACTGGGACGGAACTCAGGAGACTGAGGACAAGATTAGTGAGGCGACAAAGGCGACGATTCGGTGTATTCCGCTCGTGCCGCTTGCGCCGGGTGACGATCAGCCGGGGGTTTGCGTGATGACGGGCAAGCCGAGTAAGCAGCGGGTTGTGTTTGCTAAAGCTTATTGAGCTGTCTGCTGTCTGCCTTTAGCCTTCAGCGGAAGTGTGGAATCGCCATAATCTTGCTGAGGGCTAACGGCTGACGGCCGAAAGCTTCCGGCCCATGGATGAATCCCAAAAGACCCGAGATGACGCGAATATCTGGCTAGCGCGGTTGTCTCCGTTGCTTTCGCCTAAGCCGGGGTTGAGTCAGGATGAGGTGGAGAAGAATATCAACACCTTGCGGTCGTTGCAAGGTGAGGCTTCGGATTTGCAGTATCGGCTCGGGTCTCTTTGGGAGCCGGGGGATGTGGAGTTGGCGAACACGTTTGGTAACGCTGTGACTCAGTTGCCTTCGATTGAATCGGATTTTCGGAGTCGGTTGGCTTCGCAGCGGTTTCCGGGGCCGAGGGTGGATTTGGAATCCATTCAGGAGCGGCTGGCGGAGCGCGAGGCTCAGCAGGAGCTGGGGATTCCGACTTCGGTCCACAATGCGCTCTCGTTGAGTATTCAAACTTCGCCACGGAACATCGCCGCGGCACTTGGACTGGGGGTCTTTGCCCTTGGATGGAATGCATTTACTTTGATGCACTGCATTCTGATGGTAGGAGGAATGTGGAGGGCCATGGGGCCAGTTGCACTTTTCATGCTGCTGTTCTACTCCATCTTCTTTGGGGTCGGATTTGCGATGATATGGGGAGTGATCGAGGCGCTTTCTGTTGAGGAGATTGAGCTGACGGGGCGGTCTTTGCTGATCAAGAAGTCGATCGGTAAGTGGGTTCGGACGAAGATGATCGATCTTGATCCGGAGTCTCGAGCCGTTGTAGGGATCGCGCAGGCGGGGGTTCGGATGAACAATGGTAACAACCGAGTTCCTCAGCGGGCCGTTTTGATGACAGACTCGAAGGGGAAGGAAGTTGTTTTTGCCGCTGGAGCAACCGAAGAACTCAGGACGCGGATTGCTCGTCAGGTGAACGAGTATTTAGGGGCGCGGGTTTAGGCGGAAAGTTGGAAGCAAGAAGTCGGAAGACTGGATTGGATGCAACCCGCTTGCGCTCTGCCCTTTTCCGCTTGACAACCCCATGACCAACGTCCTAGACTTGGGTCATGTTCAGGAAGTTGACTGCGGAGCAGTCGGAGGCTGTTGCGATCTTCCTGAGCTGGATCATTGCGGGGATGGCGTTTGCGATCCTGAGTGAAGGGATTAAGGCGCGATTATTCGACTTGCCGTTCGGCCTGAGTTGGGTTCCACCTGGTGTGGCTTTCGTCTGGACGTGGGTTCAATCGATGAGATCGAAACTCCGAGAAGACATGCTTTTCATGGTTGTCGTTGGAGCCATTTCTGGAACTTTCGGCAGTAAAGGGATTCTAGGTCTCGTCGCTTCGGTGATTGTGTTTCGGCAGCAAGTTTTCTTTATGTCCTTGACCATGGTGACGATGCTCATCGTAGGCTGTCTCATCGTCAAAAACTATGTGAAGGCCACTCCAGAATTTCTTCTAAGAAAGAAAGAGGCGGATGCACTAGCAAACAAATCCATCGAAGATTACGAGGCTGAGTACGCTGGTCTCTCAGAGCTAGAAACTCTTGATCTCAGAGAAAGGCGCATACTTCAGCCCCCCATAGCAGTTCGCTCGCCAGCCGAGTTAATGCTCCCCATTTTCAAGCAGTTCGCCTACGCATTTCTTTCCTTAGGGGCAGTTTTAGGGTGCATAACTACTTCGGCAGTTACCGAGAAGTTCAAACTTTGCGTGGTAGCCGCATTCGGCATCGCCATGATCGAGTGGCTACACAGATTTGGGATGCCAATGCTATCGAAGCGAATCCTCGACAGCACGATCGATTGGCAAAGGTTTGAGACAGAAACGCTGGAGGCGATACGCGAGCGGCGCGCTGAGCTTCTTCGGAAAGATACCTAAGCAGAAGCGGCTGGAAGTCAGCGTTTAGATTCGCGCAATGACTACGTCCTCGACTAGCCCGGCTGGTTGGGTTTGCCAGTCTTCGGTGGGGGTTAGGAACCTGGCAATCTCCACTCCTTGGGTGCTGGCGTTGCGGAGGGTTTTTAGTTGGAGTTGGGCGAGGGCGGGGCCGCCTCCGGAGAGCATGGCGAGGCGATCTTGGGTTTGGAGGAAGGCTTGGGCGGCGACGACTTGGGCGTCTTGCTCTAGCCAGGCTACAAACGCATCACCTTCTTCGGCGAGCATTTCGAGTTGAGTGGCGAAAGCGGGTGAGAGGTCGGGGACGAAGCGTCGGAGCATTGCGACGGCGTCGCCGAGTTCATCGTACGCCGAGTGCTTGAGGGACGCATTCGCAAAGGTTTGAGCCCAAGCGGCGGCTTTCGGAGAGAGGAATTGCTCGATCGGTTCGGAAAGCACGAGCGCGGATCCGGTTGGACGGACTTTGCGGAGCATTTTGGTTGCCGCATAGTCGGTCACGTAGGCTCCAGCTGAGAGGTGAGTTGCCGGACGGCGAAGAATCATCGCCTCGAAGCGGCTCTCGGCGAGGTAGTCGCGAAGCTCGAGTTCAACAGCGGCCCAGGTTGTCTGTGGCTCGGACGCGATGACCGAGATCCCAAACTCGGTGGTGTCGAATCCTAGCATCTTGATGCTTTTCTTGCCCTTAAATAGCTTTCGCTTAGGTTCCATTAGCGGGACGACGGCGCAGAGTTCGCCGCCTGAGAATCCGGTGACGATTACAGGCACAAAATCGCGACGATGCCGCTCGAATTCGAGCTGGACCAGCGGCCAAACTGACTGAGGGTCACTGCCTCGAGTCTTCTCGAACAGTCTTCGCCAATGGGGTTCTGTCGCAGCGTAGCCATCCCAACCTCGAACGATTCGGGTAGTGATCTTCTGAACCTGGGTTTCAGAACCTGGCTGGCGCGGAGTGATTACAGACATTGACTTGCGGAGCCTAGGTTGCAAAAGCCGTGCCAGGAAGGGCGGTTGACGCCGGAATTTTCGTGAGGTATTATCTATGGGTTCCGGGCTAATAGCTCAGTTGGTTAGAGCACACCCCTGATAAGGGTGAGGTCGCAGGTTCGAGTCCCGCTTGGCCCACCATTCCACCTCCCGGAACTTCTTTCCTTGGAAGTCAAACGATTGAGGATCTTTGCGCCCGTAGACTCACGGTAACATTCTGCGCAAGATGCACGAGATGCCTAGACGAGATTTTCTTGCCGCCGCTGGAGCCGCCGGAATTGCCGCAACCGGTCTTGCCACCCAGTCAACCCCGCGCCGTAAACCAGGTTCGAAGTCGGTTGCCAACCTCGCCGTAAAGCTTGATCGAGTTCGCGCTGCATTTATCGGAGTCGGAGCTCGGGGCTCTGGCCATCTCAGTCAGATGTGTCTGATCGACGGCGTCGATATCATTGCCGTCTGCGATAACCACTTGCCGACTTTGGAGCGGGCGATTAACAATGTGGTGAACCGCCACAAGCGACCAGCACCCGCGGCTTATGGTCGAGGTGATGATGATTACAAGCGAATGCTTGAGCGCAAGGATATTGATATTGTCATCATCGCTACTCCCTGGGATCTCCACGCGCCGATGGCACTGGCCGCGATGGAAGCAGGGAAACACGCCTTTGTCGAGGTTCCGGTGGCCGTGACGCTGGAGGACATGTGGAAGCTTGTGGACACCTCCGAGCGGACTCAAAAGATCTGTATGATGATGGAGAACGTTTGCTACGGACGCGAGGAGCTTCTTGTTTTGAACATGGCGCGTCACGGCGTTTTTGGTGACTTGTTGCATGGCGAGGCGTCGTACATTCACGACCTCCGAGGACAGATGTTTGAGGTGGAGCACGGGACGGGTTCTTGGCGAACCTACGAGTACGCGCAGCATAACGGGAACCTCTATCCCACCCACGGTTTAGGGCCGGTGGCGCAGTATATGGACGTTAACCGGGGCGATGCTTTCGACTATATGGTCTCGATCAGCTCGCCGGCGAAGATGCGAAACAACTACGCGAAAGAGAAGTTTCCGCCGGACCACAAGTGGAACAAGATGAACTTCGTTTGTGGCGATATCAATACGTCGATCATTAAGACGAAGCTTGGTAGAACGATCATGTTGCAATGGGACGAACAGTTGCCTCGGCCTTATTCGCGACACAACTTCTTGCAGGGCACTCTTGGTGCTTGGGGCGGATTTCCAGATCGGATGTCTCACGAAACCAACGAAGGTGGCCCAGACGAGTGGAAGTCCGGAAAGGACTTGGAGAAGTGGTACGAAAAGTACGAGCACCCTCTGTTCAAGCGCATGGGTGAGGAGTCGAAGAAGAATGGCGGCCACGGCGGAATGGACTTTATGATGCTGTGGCGCATCGTTTACTGTTTGCGAAACGGGATTCCGGTTGACCAGGATGTTTACGACGCGGTTGCTTGGTCGGCGCCGTTCCCATTGAGCGAGATGTCGGTGGCGAACCGCGGAAAGTCGATGGACTTCCCCGACTTCACTCGTGGAGAGTGGAAGACGAGGAAGCCCCTCGATAACATGTCGAACGCTTAGTTCTTGGTGAAGACGATTGACACCGAAGGGGTCTTCATCCCTTTCGGTGCTCCGCTCTTCGATGCCTGCTCTTGAGCTTGCTTTGATACGTCAAACGTGATGGTTTTTCCGTTCGAGCTCAGCGTTCCAACGAGAGTTTTTGGTCCCTTACTCGACTTGCTTCCCGTCATCGTCACTTGGTTACCTTTCATCGTCCAAGTGCCTTCTTCAGTCTGTGGCTTCTGAGCTCCGGGACCTCCGGTGGTCGTCATGGTGTACTTTCCACCCTTCATAAGGACCGCGTTCATCCGAATTCCGGAGACCATGCTCATGCCCATTGCCATCTGCTGATCCATCATCTTGACCTGTTCTGGAGTCATCTTCTTTCCTCCCGCTTCGGCAGCCTTTATTGCTGCAGCCTTGGCTTCCTTCATGTCCATGTTGATCTTGCCGGTCCATTTTCCGGTGATATCGGCGGCATATGCGCTAAGGGTGAGCGCGAGCGCGCTGACGGCGAGGACGGTTCGAGTGAATTTCATATCTTCCTGTGTTCCTTACGGCAAGAACTACGAGTATTGTGAACGATAGGTTACGATTGATGGTTCCCATACGCTCAAATCCGCTTTATGATCGACTGGTGGAGCAGCGGGATAGGCCAACGAAAGACCCAGTGATGCGTCAGGCCTGGGAGCACCTGCTTTTCGCTCACGCTCGATGCGATGCGGAGGCTCTTGCCCGTGACCTGCCACACGGACTGGAACTTCAGACCTTTGATGGCGACGCCTGGCTGGGATTCGTGCCGTTTGCGATGCGTTCGTTGCGTTCTTTCCAGCTCACATGGCCCGACTTCTTAGAGACGAATCTACGAACCTACGTAAACCACCCTGTTCATGGCCCTGGAGTGTGGTTCTATTCACTGGATGCAAGTGCCTACCTCCCTTGCTTCGGGGCTCGGGCTAATTTCAAGTTGCCTTATTGCTACGCCGGACTCGACTTCGTCGAGAACGCTGACTGCGTGGCCTACTACGGAACGCGAGTTGACCGCCAGAGACTACCGTGGGTTTACGAGCGGCCTTCACCAGACTTCCGTTACACCGCCGAGGTTCGGGTCAGTGCGGAACAGCATCCAGCAGAAGTCGAGTCATTCGACTTCTGGCTTCTCGAACGGTACCGGCTCTATGCCGCGGATCGTAAGGGACGATTGTTGACTGGTCGGGTTTGGCATGAGCCTTATACAGTTTCCGAACCAGACGTTTTGCGGCTAAGTGTAGAGTCTGGTGACCCCAAGTTTGGAGAACTTCACTTTGAGCACTTCCGATACTGTCGGGGAGTCAGAGTGGAGTGTTTCAAACCCGAGTGGGTTTAGTGGGTTCAGCCTTTTTGACAGGTGCCGGAATTCGGGCGAATACTAGCTTCGTGACTGGAAGTCCGGGCTTACTCGAAATCACTACGAGCCACCTCTTTCCGGTTGCATCAAGTTTCGCCGTCATCGAGCGGGATACCTTGGCTCCATTTTCGTTGGTCGTTATGAGAGTGAGGACTCCCATTTTCTCCTTCCAAATGCCAAAGCTCTTTCGGCGCTCAATGTCGGCTCCGTTCACGGTGGCGACGAATGTTCCGTCGGCTTTGAGTTCGATTTCGTAGCGAAGGCTTTTGAGGAACGCCTTGCTCATTTGAAGTTTGAGAAGTGCATCGGAGTCCATGCTCTGCGCGATTTTGCTCGGCCCGAGCATCGCGATCCCAATCCACTTACCGGACACATCTGCCCAGCCCGCCGAGGCGGTGAGAAGCGCGAGCAGAACGAGCAGTTGGCGCATAAACCGTCATTATTATGAGGCAAACCGCTAAACTAGTGACCGTGAAAGCGCAGTTGCTTTTGGTGGTCGCCCTGGTTTTAGTAGGGTGTGGTAGCGATTCTTCGGGCGGGGGCGGTTTCTCGTCACGCAAGAATGAGGGGTCTGCAACGACATTCCGCTATGCCCTTTCAAACAACCCGACCACTCTTGATCCGGCCAAAGTTCAGGACGTGGATACGATGGATCTGCTCGGAAACATCTTCGAGCCGCTTGTTCGGTATGGCGAGGATAACAAAGTCGAAGGCATTCTTGCTGAATCCTGGACGGTCTCCAGTGACGGGCTTGTTTATACGTTTAAGTTGCGCAATGCGAAGTTTCACGATGGCTCGCCGGTCACGGCTACCGATGTTAAAGCGTCCTTGGAGCGTGCGCTCAGTAAAGACATGGCATCTCCGACAGCGGAAACCTATTTGGGGGACATCATCGGAGCGAAAGAGCTCTTGGCGGGTTCTTCGAAGAAACTGAGCGGGGTTAAAGTTGTTGACCCTAAGACTGTTCAGATCTCGATTGACAAGGCTCGACCGTACTTTCTCGGCAAGCTGAGTTATGCTTGCGGATCGGTGATTCCGGCGAAGCAGGGGGTTGAAGAGATTCGTGAGATCAGGACCGCGGTGGGCACAGGTCCATTTGCACTGGAGACGTTTTCACCTGAGCAGCAGGTGACCCTGAAGGCCTTCTCTGATTATCACGGTGAGAAGCCTGCTATTACTTCGATCCAGAGGCGGATTATCAAGGACGCATCGACGCGGCTTGCGCTCTTCAAAAGCGGAGAAACCGACATGACGACCTTGGAGAAGCAGGACTGGGCGGCGGTGAAGAACGATGCCAAGCTGAAAGATGAACTCAAGTTAATCAACCGTCCGGCGGTTTTTTACTTGCTGCTTTCAGCTAAGGCACAGCCTGCGTTTAAGGATGTTCACTTGCGCCGAGCAATGATGATGGCGATTGATCGGGACCGAATCACTCAGCAGATTCTGGCAGGGGTTCCCACGGCAAATCGTTGGCTGCCTGAAGGGATCAACTCCAAAGCTCCGTCGGTAACTGCTTTTGGATTTGATCCAGCGAAGGCAAAAGCCGAGCTTTCACTGTCTGAGTTTAAGTCGGGAGACAAGGTTCCGCCGATCGAGATCACGTTTCGGGCTGAGAACTCAGATGCCAAAGCAGTCGTTGAGGCGGTCGCCGGAGACTTAAGACGTAATCTTGGCGTGACCGTTCAGCCGCGGTCTCTCGAATGGGGGGCAATCCTAAAAGCTCGAAACCGAGGAGAGCTGCCTTGCGCGTTCCTCAGTTGGTATGGCGACTACATCGACCCGCAGAACTTCCTCTCCATGCTCTTGACCACCGATGCTTCGGCGAACTTTGACAAGTGGTCGAACCGGGAGTTTGATACTCTGTGCGCCACTGCGGATGTTGAGCCAGACGCTGAACGACGGGCTGAACTTTACGCCAAGGCAGAAGCAATTATTCTGACCGATGTTCCAAGGATTCCGCTTTATCATCAGATTGACGGCGTGCTTGTGAACCCTCGGGTTCAGGGGCTTCGATACAATCTATTGGGCTCTTTGCCTCACAACAAGGTGACCCTCAAGTGAGGGTCGTCGCGGTCTATCCAGGTACGTTTGACCCGCCGACGAAGGGTCACGCTGACATCATTGAGCGGGCATCGAAACTCTTTGACAATGTGATTGTGGCAATTGGCAAAAACTCGCACAAGGTGCCGTTGCTTACCGTGGACGAGCGTTTGGAGGCACTCACTGCTATCTCTCAGCCCTATAAAAATGTCTCCGTTGAGTCGTTCGATGGTTTGCTCGTCGAGTTTGCCAAGGCTAAGGGAGCGAAGTCGATTGTTCGCGGGCTGAGGGCAGTCGCTGACTTTGACTATGAGTTTCAGATTGCGATGGTGAACCGGAAGCTGGAGCCAGAAGTTGATAGCGTGTTCTTGATGACTCGCTGGGAATATAGCTTCCTAAGCTCTTCCGTGGTTCGCGAAGTTGCTCTGCTAAAGGGTGATGTGAGCACCATGGTTCCGGACCCGGTGCTCACGATTTTGAGTCAAGCCGTCGAGCGACGGCTTAAGGGTTAACGAACTCGGGCTTCGGCAGATCAAGCCCCTTGATCTGCTCGAGGATTGCTTTCTTGTCGCCAACGAGGACGATCAGAGAATTCGAGCGATTGTACATTCGCTTCCCGATTGCGTTCAGTTGGGCCGCGGTGAGCTTGGAGACAGCAACTAGTTTTGCATCCTGTTTGGTTTGAGTTGTTCCCATTGCCTCGAGGCCGAGAGCCGTTCCCACGATTTCGTTCAAGGAGCCGTATCCCGTGACAATGTTGGTTCGGATCAGCTTGCCCGCCTTGCCAGCTTCTGTTTCGGTGACATCCATGGACTGAATCCGGTCAAGTTCCTTGATGAACTCCTTGAGCGAAGCCCCTGTCACGTCGGTACGAACCGACGAGCTCAGTCGGAGGTACCCGAAGCTGGCATTTGCGGTCATTGACGCTCCAGCTCCGTAGGTGTAGCCTTTGTCTTCCCTCAAGTTCTGGTTTAGCCGGCTGGTGAACGAACCTCCGAGGATGGTTGTCACGGCATCTAGAGGAGTAGCCTCGGCATCGCTCTCTTTGAGGCCGGGGAAGTAGAGGCCAATAACGGTTTGAACCGCATTCGGCCGATCCACGATCACGAGGCGGGATTTGCTGACGCTGGGTGCGGCGAAGCTCTGATAGCTTGCCGACTTAGCACCTTTCAGCTTTGCAAGCTTCGTTGCGAGCAGAGATTTTGCCTGCGTGATCGACATGCCTCCGGCGGCGAGGATCGAGTTTCCGCTTGCTCGTACCTGGGTGACAACCGCCTTAACATCCTTCAGGGTGATTGCTTTCAGGCTAGCTTCAGTTCCGCTTGCCGGACGGGCGTAGGGGTGGGTTGCGCCAAAGAACTCGCGCATTGCGACCTTTCGGGCGACGGAATTAGGGTTATCATTCTCCTGCTTCACCTGGGCCATCACTTCGTCTTTGAGGTCCTTGAAATCGGAATCTGCCAGCGTTGGCGAGAGGATTGAGTCGACCATGAGGTCGATGGCCGCGGACGCATTGGAGAGAGGGGCGGTCAGGCTGAAGGTCGTTCCCGAAGTTCCAGTCGTGACGTTCAGGTTTGCTCCGAGGGCGTCAAGGAGTGCAGAGGTGTCGCTGGCCGACTTTCCCTTTGCACCGCGAACCATCATCTCAGTTGCCAGGTTGACGAGCCCTTCTTTACCTTTGGGATCGGCAAATGTGCCTTGGGAATACTGGACGCTTACAGTCACCTGAGGGACACCAGCGCGGCTCCAATAGCGGATGCCACCGATGTCGGTTGGCTTTGGAGAAGTAAACGTTCCTGCTTCATCAATCGACGGCTGGGTGTCGCGGGGATTCTGCTCGGCGGAGGTCGATTCTGGCACGACGCGCAGAGTTAAGCGAGGTTTGCCAACTAGCGAGTTCGCCACTGCCTGCTTCACTGCCGCTGGAGTCAGGGCCTTATAAGCGTCGATCTCCTTCTGGAAGTAGTCAGGCGTTCCGTAGTAGAATTCGTACTCGTTCATCTTGTCCGCCTTCTGATCGAGGCTTTGGAGCGTGCGCGCCGTTGCGCTTTCTCGGCTGGCGACGACGCGCTTGAGTTCGTCGGCGGTTGGTCCACTTTTGGCTAGTCCGGCGACGACACGGTCGATTGCGCGTTCCATTTCGACTTGAGACTTACCCTCAGCAACCGTTGCATCAATGTAGAACACCGAGCCGAGGTAGCTGGAGTCTTGGTAAGCAGAGACGTCTGAGGCGAGTCCTAGCTTGCTGACGACTTCCTGTTGCAATCGGCTGGCGAGTCCGCCAGCGAGAATTGTCCCCGTGGCTTTCAAGGCGAGATCACCCACTTTGCCGTATGCTGGCGTATGGTAGCAGAGGAAGGATTTGGGCGCGGAAACAGCGTCCACCATCGTAACGGTGCGGCTTTCAAACTTGAACGGCTGGACCAGTTTGCGTCCGATATCGTTCTTGCGAGGCAACGTGCCAAACAATTTCGCAATTACAGGTTTGATCTTTGCGGGATCAAAGTCGCCAGCGACGATCAGAGATGCGTTGTTCGGGACGTAAAACTGGTTAAAGAAGTCTTTAACATCCTGCACCGATGCCGCAGTCAAGTCCTCGTGGGAACCAATCACCGATGTGCTGTAGGGGTGACCCTTGGGATAGAGCAGGCCAGGCATGGCCTCCTGGGCTTTGCCGTAGGGTTCGTTCTCAACATTCTGCCGTCGCTCGTTCTTCACGACATCGCGCTGGAGATCGACCTTCTTCTCGGTCATGTTTTCGGCGAGAGCTTCAAGCCGATCTGCATCCAGCCAGAGCAGAGTGGGAAGAATGTTCGAGGGACCGAAGGAGAAATAGTTCGTTCGATCCGTAGAGGTTGAGGCGTTGTTGTATCCTCCAGCCTTCTCCATGATCTGGTCGAATTCGCCGTTCGGAACCCGCTTGGTTCCCATGAACATGAGGTGCTCGAAGAGGTGGGCAAAGCCGCTTCTTCGCTCGGGCTCGTCTTTGCTGGCGACGTAAAACCATGTGTTGATCGTCGCTACGGGCAGCGTCTTATCAACGTGAAGAATTACCTTCATTCCGTTCGGGAGGGTGTACTTCTCGAAGGGGACCTTGATTCCGCCGCTGGCTTGGCCAGCGAGAACCGTAGTGAGTGCGAATGTAGCGAGAATCGGCATACGGCATAGTCTATCGCCTTTGCGAGCACGATGGTTCCGGCTAAACTATGCGGACGCTATGATCCTGGTTATCGATAACTACGACTCCTTCACCTACAACCTGGTCCAGTATCTGGGACAGTGCGGTGCCGAAGTCGTGGTCTACCGAAACGACCAAATCACCCTTGAAGAAATCGTCGCTCTGAAGCCCTCCGGGATTCTCTTGAGCCCAGGGCCTTGCACCCCCAACGAATCTGGGATCTGTGTCGATATTCTTCGCCAAGCTCTTGCCGGGGCTCCGGGATTCGACGTTCCGGTGTTTGGTGTCTGCCTTGGTCACCAGGCGATCGGGTTCGTCACCGGTGCCACCGTTAATCGAGCGAACAAGACGATGCACGGAAAGGCGTCGATGGTTTCACACGACGGCATTGGACTGTTTGAGGGAATGCCAAATCCGTTTTCGGCGATCCGCTACCACTCGCTTGTAGTGGATCGCTCGACCGTTCCGGAGGGGTTTGTTGTGACCTCCCGATCGAACGATGACGACGAGATCATGGGGCTTCGTCACGAGTCGCTGCCGATTGAAGGGGTTCAGTTCCACCCCGAGTCGGTTCTCACCGAACAAGGGTTTAAGATGGTCGAGAACTTTGCCAAGCGCGTGGCTCAGCGGAGTTGATTGAGCAGTTCCTGCCGGACACGTTTGCGCTGGATGTGTCTTGGCTCCGATGTGACGCTGAGAAGTTTCGGCTGCTCATTTTCGTTGCTCACCCGAATGATGTAGGTCCCCTCGCCTTTCTCGAATTGGCAGTAAGCGTAGTAGCTGAACTCGTTCTTGCCGCTGGTCATATCGCCCATGTCGGCCATTCCCATGATGTTGGTGATCTCTTGAAACTTGCCCAGTGACTTCTCGAGCTTTTGAGAATGCAGTTGTATCTCAGGTGATCCTTTTCGGTCCTGATGAGCGGCTATCAACTCGGTTCGGATGAAGTCTTTATCCCGGCCAACAATCGCCATGAAGCCTCGGCCATAGGTGGCACCGACAATGGCGAGGAGGAAGAGGACAAGACCAAAAATGGCCAGAATCGTGGTGAGAACTTTTCGTTTGGGTTGCTTCGCCATCGGCGATTTTCAACCCTTCCGATTACTTCTTAGTTCCCTCAGTAGTCTTCTTCAGTCGCTCTTTGGCTTGATCGAGACCGGAATCTGTCATTTCCATCAGCTCGTTTGAGTTAAGCGCAATCGAGTAGATTTTCGGTTTGGGACCGTCGTTGCGAACCGTTACCTTGAACTTCCCTTTCCCCTTTTCAAACTCACCATCGACGGTGAACGAGAGGTAGAAGCCACGATCTTTCTCGCCGGACTTGGTGACTAGGCTTTGAGGAACGTCTTCGACCTTTCCAAGCGTCTTGAGCTTGCCGAGTTTTTGGTTGAAGATCGCGAACCGCTTCTTCGTACCGTCCCGACCCTCGGGAGTGAGGAACTCTTTGTCGGCGAATTCGGCAAACACTGCCTCATCCCAGCTCTTTCCTGTTTTCTCAAGAGAAGTCGCGACGAAGGAACGGTTAGAGGCGATGGTCTCTTTCACGCGCTCCAACGTGGTTCGAGTGAGATAGAACACGCCTCCACAACACAGCACCAGCACCCCGATGAGGGAGGCGAGGAGGATGCCGGTCTTTTTGTTCATGCCGTTATCTTACTGGTTTGCAGCCTTGGCTTCTTCGATGTCGATATCCGTCGGAATTCGGAACATAAAGTCCGACCCGACGCCGACTTCAGATTCGCACCAGATTTTGCCCATGTGAACCTGCTCGACTAAGTGCTTAACCAAGAATAGGCCCAGGCCCGTTCCATAAATCTTTCGGTTGTCGTCATTGTTGACTCGATGGAACTTCTCGAAGACTTTGCCGAGATGATCCTTTGGAATTCCAAGTCCCTGATCCTTGACACCAATCAACAAGGTCTTGCCTTCGTTTCGGGCATGGATAATCACGTCGCCACCGTTTGGCGAGTATTTGATGGCGTTGTTCATCAGGTTCGTGAGAATCTGATCCATCTTGTCTTGATCGCCTACGATCAGCTTTGGAAGCGGATTTTCGATTTCCACCTTTATGGTGTGTTTGCTGGTTGCTTGCTTTTGAACCATCGCGACCTTATGAATAAGGTCTGTGACGTCGACGTGGCCATAATTCGGGCTGAGCGATTCGCCCGCCTCGATTCGGCTTGTGTTGAGCAGGTCATCAATCAGGCGGCGAAGTCGGTCGCACTCGCCAACAACGATGCCAAGGAACTCTCGCTGATCGTCCTTGGTATACATGTCCTCGTCGATGCCTTCGAGTAGAGTCGATGAAAAGCCTTTGATCGCGGTAAGCGGGGTTCGCAGCTCGTGCGAAGCCATGGCAACGAACGAGGACTTCATGCGGTCGATGTTTCGGATCTCGGTCACGTCGGCAAGGATTGCGACGACGCCGATTCCCTTACCGTCTTGCCCGGTCACGCTTGCAAACTGGGACTCATAGATCCGCTCGCTGTTGCCGAGCACCACGTAGGTCTCAACTTTGCCGGGATCGGTGCCGTCGATGAGCTTCTGGATGGCATCCACAACCGCCGAGTCCTTGATGACCTCGTTCATGTGCTTGCCGAGAGCATCCTGTGGAGCTTGGAACACCGCACGGGCGGTGGCGTTGACCTGGCTGAGCCGACCTTCGGTTGAAACCAGAACCAGTCCGGAGGTCAGAGACTCGAAGGTCTGAGCAAGCTCTTCCTTCTCTTCGACCACCTCGCGGTACATCTGGAGATTGGCGATGATCGAGCCAACGTTTCGCGCCATGCGCTCTAGGAGCCGAACGTCCTCGTCGTTGAAGTCTTCACCGTGTCGCTTGTTGAATGCGTGAAGTACGCCGATGGTCGACTTCTCAATGACTCGGTTCTCTTCGTCGCGCTTCTCGATGATGAGCGGTACGCAGACGCCATTGGAAACGTGAAGCAATCCGTACGACTCCTCGCGTGACTCTTCGTGGGACTCGATGTCGTGATAAATTAGAGCTTCGCCTTCGCGGAAGACCTTGCCGGAGATGCCGTGAGTTGCTCTAACTTTGAACGCAGCCAAGTGAGCTTCGTCGAGACCAAAAGCTGGCGGGATGCCTTTCAGCTCGCCGATTTCTCGGTCGTGGAACATGATGACGATCTTTTCCGCCTGGAGGATCATCGCGATGCGCTGGACGAGCCGGCGAAGAGTGATGTCGGCCTGGTCGATTGGGGTGACATCGACGGACTGCTCGGATCGCTGCGAAACGGGCAGATTCTTATCGGTCTCTAGCTCGCTAATTCGGCGATTGAGACGATCTACTTCCGCTTGCAGCTCGTTTATCCGCAGTTGACTGTTTGACAGTTCTTCAGGCATCTTGCAAAAAATCCTTTGTGATGACGACCAAAAACCGCCGCCACCTAAAATGACACGTCTAGTATGACCGTTTGTAGCGTATAAAAGACAGTAAGAAATGAGCGAAGAACACCCGGAAATTCCGATCTTTCCGCTGCACGCAGTGCTGTTCCCTCATTCACGCCTACAACTTCACATTTTTGAGACCAGGTACCGCCAAATGGTGTCGCATTGCATCGCTTCTGGTGGGTATTTCGGCGTAGCTCTGATCCGCATCGGCGAAGAAAGCGGGGAGCCCGCTGAGCCGTATCTCGTTGGGACCCTCGTGCGGATCGTTGACGTTCACACCTATACCGATGGACGGTTCGATATCAATGTTTTGGGACTAAGCAGGTTTCGTATTCGCCATCTGGATGAGACGATGCCTTATCTCACCGCTCAGGTTGAACCACTCATAGAATCGACCGTCTCGAACGAAGATGAGTTAGATGTTTTGGCAAAGGAGTGTCGCCAGTTGTGCGAGAACCTGATTCGCCACCAGTTAAGGGTGGCCGAGATGGACATCGACGTTCGCTTCCCGGACGGGCCGGAAGGGCTGTCGTACTCGATAGCTAACCTATTGGACTTCACCCTGCTGCAGAAGCAGTCATTCTTGGAGATGACGGACACAGTTTCTCGGCTTGAGGCGATGCACGCTTACTTGGCTGACCTAAACATCCCGAGTGAGACGGAGCCGAAGCGACTTCGAGCGATTGATTTGAGAGACTGGGTTTCTGTTAATTAGTCAAATCACTGAATTTCAAACTCTTTATTAGTTTCCCTTAAGGTTTAACGAATCATTCTGAGTCAAAGTGGAATAATTGACTTATGATCGAAAACTCAGTTGATCCCGGAACACGGTTGAATGCTGACCGGATGCAACACCCCTCGGGTCACGTCAATACCCCGATCTCTGACTCGGCGATGTTTGCATTTGGAACGGGGGCCGAGATGACCGAGATGTTTGAAGTCGGAATCCCCGGGCGGTTCCTCTATTCTCGTCACGCCAATCCGAGCTGCGCGGCACTTGCGGTTAAGCTCGCCGCATTGGAAGGGACCGAATCCGCCTTGGTGACGGCCTCGGGGATGTCCGCAATTGCGTGCGCGATTCTTCAAACCTGCTCTGTTGGCGACCACATCATCGCCAGCCGAACTGTGTACGGTGGCACGTATGCACTTCTCGACAACTTCCTTCCACGTTTTGGAATCACCACCTCTTTCATCGACATCAACGATGGCGCGTCCCTTGCTTCGGCTTTGACGCCGAACACCAAAATGGTCTTCGCCGAGACGATGAGTAATCCTCTGCTGGCGGTGTGCGATATTCCTAGCCTAGCTACTTTTGCGCAGCAGAACGGGTTGACGCTCATGATTGACAACACGTTTGCGCCGCTCATTTGCAGCCCCGCTGAGCACGGTGCAGATATCGTCATTCACAGCCTCACGAAGTACATCAATGGCATGGGTGACCACCTTGGGGGCGTCATTTGTGGCGGTGAATCTCTTATTCAATCCTTAATGGATGTCAACACCGGAGCGACGATGCTGCTGGGGCCCTCGATGGATGCTGGCGTCGCTGCGGATGTCCGAAAGAACCTCCAATCTCTGCCCGTGAGAGTGCGTCAGCATTCGGCCAATGCGCTCAAAGTTGCGGGCAGGATCCAGGAGTCAGGTTTTCGAGTTGTGTATCCGGGTCTGGTTTCGCATCCTGACTTCGAGCGACTTGGCTCTTTGGCGAATACAGGCTATGGAGCGGGGGCAGTTATGACCCTCGACTGCGGAAGCCGCGACCGGGCCGACGTGCTGATGCAGCGCCTGAAAGAAGCCGGGGTCGGCTTCTTGGCAGTCTCGTTGGGTTACGTTCACACGTTGTTCTCGATGCCCGCCTGCTCAACCTCTAGCGAAATCCCCGCCTCGGAAAGGGAGCGAATGGGACTGAGCGAGGGATTTGTGCGGTTTTCAATTGGGATCGATGCGGACGGCGATTGGCTTGCCTCGCAGATTGTCGACATCACTAAATCGGTTCTCTCGTAGAATAGCAACGTGATTTTCGCTGCACTCGCTCTCGCTCCGACTTACTACAGAGGGGTCGATGCCTCATTCATCCCAGAATATCGGGATCTGAAGGCGGAGTTCTTTGTGGGTGCAAAGAAGACTGAACCTTTGACCGCGTTCGCCGGGGCCGGTGTCAATATTCTGAGGCTGCGGGTTTGGGTGAACCCGCCCAAGGGGTACTGTGACCTGGCTCATACGCTCCAGATGGCGAAGGAGGCCAAAGGGGTCGGGATGGAGACCCTGATTGACTTCCACTATTCCGACGACTGGGCCGATCCTCAGCACCAGATCACGCCTTTGGCGTGGCAGAAGATGAACCTAAAAGAGCTCTGCGAGGCGACTCGGGCTCATACCAAACAGGTTTTGGATGCATTGATCAAACAAGGCACTCCTCCGAAACTGGTCGCAATCGGGAACGAGATACGTAATGGGATGATGTGGCCGCTCGGCAAGCTTCCTGAAGGCGGCTACGACAATCTGGCGGCGTTGCTTAAAGCCGGTTTGCAAGGCGCGGCACAAGCCGAAGGTAAGCGAGATCGCTGGCAGACTCAAATCCACCACGATTCGGGCGGTGACGCCAAGGCCTGCCGAGTATTTTTTGACAACTTGAAGTCCTGCGGGGTGAAGTACGACACGATCGGTCTGAGCTACTACCCCTGGTGGCACGGCACGTTTGACCAACTGCGCGAAAACCTAGCGACGCTTGCAGAGCGGTACCGCAAGCCGGTGATGGTTGCCGAAACGGCTTACCCGTTCAGCTTCAAATGGGCGGACGACACCGGAAACTTCGTGTGGGAGAAGACGGATATGAAGTGTGCGATTCCTGCTACACCGGAAGGTCAGGCACTGTTTCTGCGCGAGCTTCACAAAGTCGTTCGAGCGACTCCGCGTGGACTAGGTGCAGGAGTGATTTACTGGGCTCCGGAGTACGTCGCGCATCCGGGTATGAAGACACCATACGAAAACCTGGCGCTCTTCGACTTTGAACATCGCCTTTTGCCGGGGGCTGCCGCACTCGCCGGACGTTAGGATTTCGCATCCAAGCGTTTCAAAATTTGCTCCATCATTTCTTGATGCTTTTCGAGCCTCAGTAGAATCTCGGTGATTTCGTGCTCGGCTCGCACGTTGACTTCAAAATCACTTTCCGCCCGAAGCTCGCTGTGACGGGACTGCAGATTCTGGCCGACCATGATGAGCGGCATGAGCAGAATCTGAATCACGTTTGAGATGAGGAGATAGGCGACAAAGGCAGGGAACGGATCGAACGCTTCGAGCCCAAAATGTGGGGCGAACGCATTGTAGGAAACCCAACACACTGTCCAGGTGAAGATCAAGAGGAAGAAGGACGGCGAGCCGACCTTGTCGGTGATCTTCAACGCGAGAATTTCTAGCGGACTCAGCTTGTCGCAGTGCTCGCGGTTTGGGTTGAGAACCGGCTTCGGCTCCGCCAGAACTTGATCTTTGGTTCGGTGTTGATGCCTGCGTTTGTAGATGCCCATTCACTAAGCTTAGTCCGGGTTTGCTAGCCTGAGTGCTGCAATACGATTTTTGAGGGACGGGTGTGTCGACAAAACCTCATCAAACTTAACTAGCTCATGAGGAGCCTCGTTGAGGGTGTGAATGGCGACCAAAGCCCTCTCCACCGTTTCACGACTACCAATTGTCTCCATCGCAAAGCGATCAGCTTCTCGCTCCGCTTTGCGCTTCTGCCAACTGACGACAGGAAGGATGATAAAGGAAATCAGCATGTTTGCGAAAATGCCAAGCCCGAAGAGGCTGATCTTATAGTTACGGTCGAGCCACTCGGCAAACGAGTAGTAGCCGAAGAAGAGCGGAACCTGCAACGCCAAAGAGAGCAGGATCCCTTTTGGCACGTGTTGGAATCGGATATGTCCAACTTCGTGAGCGATGATCGCTTTCACTTCCTCTTCAGGTAGTTTTTCAAGTAGTCCCTCGTTGATGGTGACAATGCGCCACAAACTGGCAGATGCATTGATCACCTCCGTCTTCTGGATTCTTACCCCGCGAATCTTTGCGTTCGCCCGCTGGGCGTAATCCATCGTGACGTCGTACCACTGATCGCCAGGACTAAGTTCGATGTGTGTTTCGTTCCTCTTCTTCCGGCTGATCAGCGCCATGGCTGCAAAGGTGATGACCATCGGAGCAAAAATGATGACTCGGATCAGGGTGGGGTTGACCCCGCGCAAGTACGGTTTCAAAAAGGGCATTCCAACCAGAAACGCCATCATGAAGATCAGAGGAATCATTATTAGCTTGAGAAACCACATTGACTTCTCGGCCTCAATCTGCTCCTTGGTCTTTGGGACTTTATCAATTCCCCGTCGCCTGAGTTTTAGTTTCAACCAGATTCGTGACCCCACGAAGCTTGTCCCCGCCAGAAGAACCATTGCAGGCAACAAAAAGTTTGTTGGTATTCGATTCAAAACCTCTGGTGTTGGTGCTCGATCCATTGCGCCCCGGCCCAAAACCATGGGAAGGACGATGAGCATTGGGAGTACGCCCGGCAGGGATTTCAGTATTGCCATCGGACGATTTTTGACCGACTCAAGATAGGCCGCTTGTACCTCTTCGGGCGATTTTGGGGGCTTTGATTCTTCGCCCGGAGTCCCGACGGCTGCTTGCTTGGCAAATTCGTCAGCGTTGCGAAGAGAAACGACAGCGGGCCACCACATTAGAATCGGCATCGCGAGCACCAGAACCAACATGAAGCCGATCATCAACCAGGCGACCGACTTTCCGAGCAAGGTCACAGTCTCATGGTAGACGAGCTTTGAGGCTGGTTTGACTTCCTTCGCGGAGAAGAAACTGGAGGTAGTTAGGTCGCGAGAGTCGACCTTTCCATCTACATTTAGCTTTATAAATTTTGCGTCTGACTTTCGGACGTAGTAGTAGATCGGCTTCGGTAAGACTTTGCTTTTCTCGAACGCTTCGACGAGCTTGGAAAAATTCCACTCAAAGTGACTGGTGTCTCCCGCTCTTCTAATGTAATCGTTTGCTTCGAGATCGACCATTCTCGTCTTCGTCCCTTCGGCTTCAATGAAGTCAATTTTTGGAAGATCCACCTCGTTCGCAATTCTCTTGGAGTCCTCAAGAAGTGCTTTTCGATTGACATCGAAAGGAACCATCACAAGTAGGTCGACATTATCGACCTTAAAGAGAATATGAACCTGCGTGCCCCTATCGCCTCCTATCAGGTCGACCCAGTTTGTGCCTTGATTCTCGCTCTCTCTGAGTGCGCCGCGCATTGCACTCGAATAACTCTCGGTCTGAAATCTAACGTCCTGGCCCGATGCAAACTGGGCCGATGCAAGGCTAGTCAAGAGCGCAACAAACAAGAGAACTGCGCGGACGTAAGTCACGTCTGCATTGTATCAAAACTGACCGTCTCTAAATGTAAAGATTCCAGCCTTTTGTCTCGCTAGGAGAATTCGTTGTCTCGTGGGTGATGTACCTGATCTGGTGAGCGGGGACAAAGAAGTTCATCCCGTCGACGGCGTGGATTTCGATGAAATCGCCGTAGACCTTGACGGTTGCGGTGTAACCCATGTCGGGTACTCCTTCGCCGATGAGCTTGAATTCAACCGTATGGTGCTGCTCATGCTCGCGGCGGATGATTCGGGCGATATAGTCGGACGTCGGGTGCATTGTTGACATGGCGTAATCCTATCACGATTGATTTGGGTTGCCAAGTTCCATATCATCACCGACGCGTATAAAGCGGATAAAACCGAGGACTCTTCCTCCGCCCCGCAAGAACCCGCTATAATCCCTCACCCATGGATGACGCACAGAAGCGTGAACTGACTCATCGGCTGATCAAGCGGCAACTGAACCTGAGCCTTCGCATTGCAGCGATATTTGTGCTGATCCTGGTCGGGCTTCCGCTGGTGAATCTGTTTTTGCCCGATCTGGCGGCGACAAACATAGGTGGGTTTAGCGCGACTTGGCTCGTTCTCGGCCTCCTCTTTTATCCCCTAACATGGGTGCTCAGTAGTTGGTTTGTCAGTGGCTCCGAGAAGCTGGAAGCCGAAATTGTAGCAGAGGAGTCGAAGTGAAGGCGGCTGAGTTGATTCCGCTGGCTTGGGTCGTTTTGGTGACCGTTGCGACCATTATGCTCGGCGTTTGGGCGACCAAAAAGTCGTCTTCGGCGAGTGATTTCTTTGTGGCCGGTCGTTCGGTTAATGTTTTTTGGAACGCTTCTGCGATTTCGGGCGAGTATCTGTCGGCCGCTTCATTTATGGGAGTGGCCGGGCTGGTGATGAAGAACGGGTACGACGCTCTTTGGTATCCGGTGGGTTATGCGGCGGGGTATCTGTTTTTGTTGCTGTTTATTGCGGGTCCGTTGCGGCGTTTTGGGGCCTATACGATTCCAGATTTTGCCGAGGGACGCTTTCACTCGCCAGCCTTCCGTAAGGTCGCGGTTTCGTTTGTGCTGTTCATCGGGTTCTTTTACACTCTGCCGCAGATGAAAGGCGCTGGGGTGACGATGCAAGGCATCATGGGCTGGCCCTACTGGGTCGGAATCTTGGTCGTTGGCTCGGTTATCACTTTCAACGTTGCGGTGGGCGGGATGAAGGGGATCACGCTGGTTCAGGCGGCGCAGTACTGGATGAAGGTTTTTGCGATTTCACTGCCGCTGTTTGTGGTGATGTCGGTTGTTGGTTTTTACAACAAGCCTTTAGAGACGGCTCGGGCGGACGCTAAGGGGATTCCTTCGATTCCAGGTGACGTGATCAAAATGAAAGGCCAGGCTGCGGCTCCCAATAATGCGCTGGCCCTATCCTCGGCTCGAACAAGTTTGGTCAAGTTTGAAACGGACGCAAAGTTGGTTGCAGTCTCGGTGAATCCAAAACCCAAGCCTGGGGATATCTTCGACGCGAGCCAAGCAATCACAGCGATCGGTTCTACCCTTGCTATCGACTCGAAGAGTAAGGATGTGACAGTTCCAAAGGACACTCTTATTCAAGTCACACCCTTTGAAGTGACTTCGGCCGAGGGGAAGGCCAGCAAGGCATCGCTCAAGCTTGAGTTTGCGGAGAAGTCTGAAATTCGGGTGACCGCGCCTGAAGGCCAGCCGGCTCTGGCTCCGAACGCTCCGGCGAACGGTAAGTGGCTCAACCCCTTTGGCCCGCTCACCAGCAAGCACGGATATCCGCTTCTCTACACCTACTCGCTCATCATCGCTTTGGTATGCGGAACGGCGGGTTTGCCGCATATTCTTGTTCGGTTCTATACCAATCCCGACGGAAAGTCTGCGAAGCGGACGACCCTTTGGGTGATGGTGATGCTGGGCGCGTTTTACGTGTTCACGCCGATTTGGGGCTCGCTGGGACGATTGGCGATGCCGATTCTTTATGCCTCCAACAGCACGGACTCGGCGGTGATCAAGCTGCCGATGATGGTCGATGGCGGCGGGGTTTGGGGCGCAATGCTCAGCGGAATTACCTCAGCGGGGGCCTTTGCGGCGTTTATGTCGACGTTCTCGGGATTGCTCGTCTCGATGTCGGGAGCGTTTGCCCACGACATCTATGGGAAGATATTGAAGCCTTCCGCTGCACCACAAGACAAGTTGAAGATGTTCAAGTTTGCCGCAATCGGCATCGGTGTAGTATCGATGCTCCTCGGCTTGCTGGTGGAGAGCTTTGATATCGCGATGATGGTCGGCTGGGCGTTCGCAATTGGTGCGGCCTCGTACTTCCCTTTGTTGCTTCTGGGTGCCTGGTGGCGGGGGCTTACTGCTAAGGGGGCGGCAAGCGGGATGCTCGTTGGCGGGTTGGCTTCATTGGCGGCGATTGTTACAACGATGCTTGTGGATAAGAAGGTCCTCACTTTGGATCTGTCGCCGCTGGTGAAGTCGTTGATGGAGCAACCTGCCATCTGGGCGGTTCCTTTGTCGTTGCTGCTGATGATTTTCGTGAGTAAGGCCACTGCCGGCGAAGTTCCGGCGGATGCAGATACGATCATGCTGAGGCTGCATGCTCCGGAGGAGCTGGGGCACTCGAAGGATTACATCAGCTAGTCGTTAGTTTCGGATTCAAAGGGCCAGTTACTGGATGGTCGGTGATACCCTCGGGAGCCTTGCCCGCCCAGGGAGCGAGTTAGCGGCCAACACAGAATATGCATCCAAAACATTGCATAACTGCGATCAACGCCGTATAATGCATCCGTAAGGCTGCACATATGGAAATCACTCGTACCTCTGATGCTCTCAGTAGCGAATTCGTCGTCAAAGCTCCGCTTGAAAAGGCGTGGGCAGCTCTCACCACTAAGGACGGGTGGGAGGCTTGGTTTAGCGACCGGGTGAACAGCGACTTTCAGGTGGGGAGTCCGCTGGTGATGTACTTTGACGGGTATGGCGAGCAAACGGGGACGGTCGTTGAGCGGGACGAGCACAGGTCGTTTGCGTATCAATGGCACCCGGGCGAGGGCGACTGGAGTGAGCGTCCAGATGCGGAAAAAACCACCGTTCGCTTTACGATTGAGCCAGTTGACTCTGGAACGAAGATCACCATGGTCGAATCTGGGTTCAGCAGGGTGCTTGAAGCGCGGCGTCCGAAGGCGTTTGAGGACAACACGGGCGGCTGGAGCTACATGATGAAGCAGATCGTGCGTTGGTTGGAAGACGACGTTCGCCAGTCCGGCTCGATCAAGGAGTAAGATGGCTTGCCACAAGATTTTCGAGGCCCTCGGCGATCCCACTCGGTTGGCGATCGTCGAGAGGCTGTCGGCGAATGGGCCGACGCCGACGGTTGAGTTGGTCAGTGATTTTGGAATGACCCGCCAGGCGGCGACCAAGCATCTGCTCATCCTTGAGAACGCGGGCATTGTTCGGAGCGAGACGAAAGGCCGGGTGATCCTGCGGATGGTTGAGCCCGCAGCAATGCATGAGGCGAAGGACTGGATGGATCGGCACGCGCAGCGATGGAGCCGGCGGCTGGATGCATTGGCGAGTTATCTGGATGGTTAGAAGAATTAGACGGGAAATCTGGGTGGGACCGCCACGGCTTTTAGCTGATCGTTCACCTTTCTGCTGAGCAGGTAGCCGAGCCAATAGCAAGCGATGTGACTAACCATATCGACCAAATTGAAGCCGATAGATGCGGTATTGATCAAGATCCGCAACGTTGGTATTAGCTCGAAAGACAGAGTGCAGAAGTGGGTGACGAGCGCATAGCAGAATACGGTGGCCAGTGGTTCGGTAGAGCCAACCGAGAGCGCGTTCATAGTTCGCTCGTCTTTTGACCGAGATCTGACAACAAGAAAATCCAACACATAGATTAGGCTGATCAAATTGACAACTGGCATCACGCTGAGCCAAGCCGCACCTTTGGAACTCACTCTGGGTTGAAGCCCACGAAGGCCAACGACGGTCTGCCACGCGAGTCCAACCCACTGGAAGACGATGACTCCGAATGCGATTGCGAACACCAAGTAGCCAAGTGCAAGAGGGGCAAAAAGGAGGAGCTTTCCCGAATCATCGAGATACTTGGGACCCCACACCAATTCGAACGTGCTCAGAACAGTGCTTGAACCAACCCACAGTCCGCCCCAAATCAGTCCGAACTGAACCAGTCGTTGGAGTTGCTGGGTAGGAACGAGGTAATCGGTTACATCTCCAGGACGGGGGTACTGAGAGAAGGACATTAAGGCAAATTATACGCTTTAGGTTCTTGAACCCGATTTTCAAACGGTTTCCAAATAGCTTTGCTTTAGAATGAGTGCATGAAACCTGCTGGATTCGTGACCATTGGAGCTTTGCTCGCTACTTTGACCATCGCACACCAACAACGGCCCGCGCAGAATCCGATTAAACCTGCGATGACGGACACGACGAGGGCGAACATCTACGCCGACAACTGGTTCATGCTCTACATCAATGGGAAGCCAGTCGCTGTTGATCCAATTGACTTTCTGCCGCATAACGTGGTGACACTCGACTTGTTACCTGAGTATCCGATGACAATTGCGGTGTTGGCGAAGGATAATGCAGACCCCAAAACCGGATGCGAATACGGCGACCATATTGGCGATGCCGGATTCATTCTGAAGTTCGCCGATGGAACGACAACCAACGCAAGCTGGAAGGCGAAGAGCTTTTTCACCGGTCCTTTGAACCGAGATACTCAGAATCCCAAAGTTAGTCGACTCGCGCTTCCAACAAACTGGTTTGCCAAGGACTTCGACGACTCCACGTGGAAGAACGCCAAGGAGTATTCCGAGCAGGAAGTTGGGCCCAAAAAGACCTTTTATGACTTCGATTTTAGCGGAGCGAAGTTCATTTGGTCGGACGATATTGCACTTGATAACACGGTGATTTTCCGGACAAAGATCGACAAGCTGGGCTGGAGAGCGCGTTGGACTACGAAACCGGATCTGGATGTATCCAAGTCACCAAGCGAGTGATTGGTTGAAATGCGATAGGCTACGCGTTGGGGCGTAGGAATCTGATCATGGAAACTGGGATTGACAGCTTTGCGGCGGTTCACAAGGACCCTTTGGACGGCTCGATATCGTCGGCGGTGGACCGATTGGAGATGCTGCTTGAGGAAATTCAGACCGCGGATGAAGTCGGGCTGGACGTTTTTGGAGTTGGCGAGCATCATCGGGCGGAGTTTTTGGACTCGGCTCCGGTGGTGATTCTTGCGGCGGCGGCGGCTCGGACGTCGAAGATCAAGCTTACAAGTGCGGTAACTGTGCTCAGTGCTGCCGACCCAGTTCGGGTGTTTCAGGAGTTTGCGACGCTCGACTTGATCTCAAAGGGCCGCGCTGAGATCGTGGTCGGAAGGGGGTCTTTTGGGGAGGCGTTTCCGCTTTTTGGACTACAGGCCGAGGATTATGATGACCTGTTTACCGAAAAGCTCGACCTACTTTTGACTTTGCAAGAAGACGTGAATGTGCATTGGAACGGACGCCACCGTCCAGCGCTGACGGGGCAAGGAGTGTACCCACGGCCATATCAGAAAGAGATTCCAATCTGGTTGGGAGTTGGCGGGACTCCACAGTCGTTTGTTCGCGCCGGTCTGCTCGGATTGCCGCTGATGGTGGCGATTATTGGCGGCGAATTCCGGCGGTTCCGTCCGCTGGTGGATCTGTACCGTCAGGCGTTTCGGGAGTCTGGGCATCCCGAAGAAGGGATGAAAGTCGGAGTGCATGCGTTCGGGTTTGTGGGTGAGACAACCGAGTTGGCGAAGGACACGTTTTTCCCGGGCTGGTTCCAGATGTTCACAGAGATCGGTCGTGAGCGCGGTTGGCCGCCTCCTTCGCGTGCGCAGTTTGAGGCGCTTTGCGGCGATAGCGGGGCCTACTTGATCGGCGATCCAGCGAGGGTTGCGGAAAAGGCGTTGGCAGCGAGCGAGGCGTTGGGCGGGATTCAGCGACTAACGTTCCAAAAGAGCTCTGCTTTGGTTCGACATGAGCAGATGAAGGAGTCGATTCGGCTTTTGGGGAACGAGGTCGCGCCCCTGGTAAGGGCGAAGTCCGGGCAGGTAGCCTAGGCGCAATGGACCTTCTCACAATTCGGCACGATCTGCACGCTCACCCCCAGATTCGCTTTGAGGAGACCTATGCGAGCGAGCTGATTCAGCGGGAGCTGTCGGCTCTGGGAATTGAATTCAAAGCTGGATTGGCTAAGGGCACCGGAGTTTTGGGCTATTTGCCCGCGACTTCTGATCCAGCGAGCGCCCCGACGATTGCTTTACGTGCCGACATCGACGCACTCCCGATTCACGAGGAGACGGGCAAGCCCTATGCAAGCACGATTCCGGGCCGGATGCATGCTTGTGGACATGATGGGCACACGACAATCTTGTTGGGGGTTGCTTCCGCTTTGGCAAATCAGGCGGTTCGACCGAATAACGTCTTGATGGTTTTTCAGCCCGCCGAGGAAGGTGGGGCCGGGGGAGATTTGATGGTCAAGGACGGTTGCTTGAACGGTTCGCTCCTGGGCAAGAAAGCAGACATGATGTTCGGGTTACACGGCTGGACGACCGTGAAGATTGGTCATGTGGCGACGAAAGTTGGGCCGATGATGGCTTCGACAGATGAGTTTTACGTCGAGATGGTCGGGCAAGGCGGACACGCGGCGGCTCCGGAGAGCACTCGCGATCCGATTGTGGCGATTGCGTCGTTCATCACGACGGTTCAGCAGATTGCTTCGCGGAACACCGAACCGTTCGACAACATCGTCGTGACAGTTGGGCAAGTTCATGGCGGAACCGCGAACAATATTATTCCGATGTCCGCGATGGTTCACGGGACGATTCGGACGATGAACGCGGAGACTCGGGTGATGGCGAAGAAGCGGCTGGAGCAGGTGGCCCACGGCGTCGCTGCGGCACACGATGTCGAGGCAAAGGTGACCATTAATGAAGGGTATCCGGTCGTGGTGAACCACGAAGACGCAGTTGCGCGGTTCGTGACAGTAGCGCGTGGCGTGCTGGGCGAAGACAAAGTCAGCGACAAAGCCGAGCCGACAATGGGAGGCGAGGATTTCGCTTATTACTCGTCGGAGTGCCCTTGTTGCTTCTACCAGTTGGGTCTGATTCCCGAAGGTGTCGAAGAGATTCCAAGCGTGCACACGCCGCACTTTGACTTCAATGATGATGCTCTAGAGATCGGGGTTCGCGTGATGACTGCGTTGGCGTTGTCGTAGCCCCGGCGTCCACGCCAGGATCCGGAACCCGGCAGGGACGCGCCAGAGTGTGCAGACTCGAAGCTTCGACAGAGATTATTACGCGGTGAGTAGCGAGCAGATGCTCAACCTGGAGCCGTCATGTAGAACCTCGAACAGAAAAATCAGATATCAACTACAAATTATTTTGAAGTCTTTTCCAATTTGGTCAGTACTTGGGTTATAATTCACAATAGCGACAGCACTATTGAGGAAGCAATATTTGTAACTTGCTTAGAGAATGCACTAATGGATATCCCTCCCAAGTCTGGTTCGATCATTAATCCCAATCCAATTTTCAAGGTTTTTTTGAGGGCGGTTGGATTATGCGTACTGCTTTTGCTCGGGTTTATCACAGAGAAACGGTTGAACGTTGTTACTGAGTGGAGGTATCAGAATCGTGTTAAGTCTGCCGCTTGTGTTGACGATTCGAAGCCTACCGAGAAGGATTTCATGGAGGCACTCCAAAGTAGTGTAAGGAGGCAAAATTGAGGCGCACTACTGGACTCACTCTGATCGAACTCATCACGGTGATCGCTATCCTCTGCGCTCTTGCGGGACTAGCTTTCTCTTTGACATCCCCAGCCCGCGAATCGGCCAAGCAAAGAGCATGTGTAAAGCAGCTGGAACAGATTTTTGTCGGACTTTCACTCTACGCCGCCGACTACGATGCAGAAAGTCTCTATCCAGAACTTCACGGCCTATCATACATTGGTATAACTGGCAATACGTTCGCGCCATACGTGAGCAAAGAGCTTTGGTTCTGTCCCGAGGTTCCGCAGCATTTACGCTCGGGCAGAATTTCAACTTACAGCTCTAGTATTCTAGTAGCTCCCGTAGACAGTAGCGGCAACATTTCGAGTTTTCGCAAAGCTGCCATCAGCATGGAGAAACAGCTAGGTACCGATATGTTTGTAGTGGAATGTACCGCTCACGACGAATTATATTACGCCCCGTCAGAACGTTCAGTTGACTTATCGTTAGCCACTCCCCATAAGTGCTTGCTCCGCGTAAATGGCTCCGTTTTCTGCGGAAGATACAAACCACCACGAGACTTCATTTTGACCACTCCGTAGGTTAGAACCATGCAAAAACTAAAATCACTCTCCCCTATCGCTGCTCTCGCTTTGGGAATCCTGATCGCAGGCTTCAGCACAGCATTGCCGCCAGTTCCATGCAACAAGAGCATGATTTTCCAGTGCGCTGAAGGATGTGTCCGAACAGAAGGCGGCCAATACAACTGCTGTAGCACGGCAGGCGGCGGATGCTGTGCACGACTATGTCGCCCCATTTTTTGTAACGGTCAAGGTTGCACCAACGGAAACAATGCTGCTGCGGGGAGCGTTATTCCAGATTCAGTCTGTGCAGACCCAGCCTGTGAATAATCGACTTTCTAAGAGAGCACAGTTTTTAACCCTGGTAAGCATCGTTTTGCTTGCAACACTGGTTACAGTGTTCTTGCGGTGGGGAGATGTTCGTACCCGGAGGCGAAACGATGTCACTCGATTTGTTGAATTCGTGAATGCTGGTCGATACACGGAGGCATTTTCACTCACCGATGAATCTTGCCCAGAAGGGATGCTTCGGCTTTCACGTCAATCAGCTACGAGAATTTTCGAGTCATATGTACGATCCGCAAAGCAACCACCGCAGTTGCGTGTCGTTAGTATCCTGGAAGGTGAAGGAAACAGTAGTGATAGGTTCACTGTAAGTGATCCGCATAAACCCACGTCGATGGAGTTGTACATTCGGCGAGATGCATCTGGAAACTGGAATTTTAGCTCCACTGAAACGATGTTCCTTCTAGTGTTCTACTGCGGTGAGGATCGCATAGATAGGTTCACAAGACTCCTCGCTGCCCTGGAGCAGAATCAGGAGGGTTGCTTTCCTATGGTGCAGGGTAGGGTCACAACCCCAGATCGTATCCGAAGATTCCTTTCCGGAGAACTCCCCTCCAACCAAGTCTTCACATACGACTCGTGTCCCTAGTTGTCACTCTATCGCTCCACAGGGCATGCATTCCTGCTCGATAGGCTGTCTGCCTCTTGAGGACGTGGAACCAAGGTCAAGCTTGCATACGCCAGACTTTGACTTCAACGATGATGCTCTAGAGATCGGGGTTCGGGTGATGACTGCGTTGGCGTTGTCGTAGCCCCGGCGTCCACGCCAGGATCCGGAACCCCACGGGGACGCCGGGGGTACAATCAGGTTCCCGCATGGATCAATCGCGCATCCGCAATTTCTGCATCATCGCGCATATCGACCACGGCAAGTCCACCCTTGCCGACCGCCTCATCGAACGATGTGGCGCGATTCGAGGCACCGCTCAGGAGCAGATGCTGGACTCGATGGACATCGAGAGGGAGCGCGGGATTACGATCAAGATGGCGGCAGTTCGGCTGCTTTACATCGCTAAAGATGGGCTTGAGTACGAGCTGAATCTGATCGACACTCCGGGGCACGTTGACTTCACTTATGAGGTTTCGCGGGCACTTGCAGCTTGTGAGGGAGCTTTGTTGGTTGTCGATGCAAGCCAAGGAGTTGAGGCACAGACCATCGCAAACGCAAACATGGCGATGAACCAGAACTTGGAGATTGTTCCGGTGATCAACAAGATTGACCTTCCTCACGCGGACGTTGAAAGGGCGCGGGAAGAGATTGAGATGGCGGTTGCAGTGGATGCGACCGACGCGATTCCGTGCTCGGCTAAGGCAGGAATTGGAATTGATGAGATTTTGGAGGCGATTGTCGCCCGGATTCCGCCGCCAGATGGTCGGGACGACAAGCCGCTTCGGGCCTTGATTTACGATTCCCACTTCGACGCCTACCAGGGCGCGGTGGCCTACGTTCGGGTTCGCGACGGAGCGGTCAAGAAGGGCGATGTCATCAAGATGATGAACACCGGATCGACGTTCGTGGTCGATTCAACCGGCCACTTCGGGCCGGGTTTGCAGGTCAATGACGGGATTTTCACTGGAGAAGTTGGTTACATTACCGCAGCGATGAAGTCGATTGGCGACGCCCAGGTGGGCGACACGGTCACAACTCGCGATGAAGGTGCTTCGGAACCTCTGCCGGGTTACCGGAAAGCTCTGTCAATGGTCTTCTGCGGCCTTTACCCGTCGGACGGGGATCAGTACGAAGACCTCCGGGATGCGATTGCGAAGCTCCAACTGAACGACGCCTCGCTGCAATTTGAACCCGAAACATCGGCCGCGCTCGGGTTCGGGTTCCGCTGCGGATTCCTTGGCTTGCTGCACATGGACATCGCTCGCGAGCGGCTAGAGCGCGAGTTCAATCTCGACCTCATTCTCACCGCGCCAAGCGTGGACTACATCGTTCATAAGAAGAACGGCGACGTTGAGCACATCTCGAACCCCAGCGAATTTCCGGACGCGAACGAGATTTTGGCGATCGAGGAGCCGACGGTTAAGGCGACGATCATGGTGCCCAACGAGTACGTTGGCGCGGTGATGACGCTTTGCCAAGAAAGGCGCGGGATCTATACTAAGACGGAGTACCCGACTCCCCAACGCGTGATCTTGTACTACACGCTTCCGATGGGCGAGATCTTGCTCGACTTCTTCGATAAGCTGAAGTCGAACACTCGCGGCTACGCCTCTTTCGACTATGATCCAGACGAGTACACGGCTTCGGAGTTGGTGAAGCTTGATATCCTTTTGAACGGCGATATTGTCGACGCTCTTTCGTTCATTGTTCATAAGTCCTTCTCGTACAACCGGGGACGCGCGGTGGTCGAACAGCTTCGAAAAGTCGTTCCTCGCCAGCAGTTCGAAGTCCGAGTTCAGGCGGCGATCGGGGCGAAAGTGATTGCAGCGGACACCATTAAGCCGTTCCGAAAGAACGTCATTGCCAAGTGCTACGGCGGCGACATTTCGCGTAAGCGCAAGCTTCTCGAGAAGCAGAAAGAAGGTAAGAAACGCATGAAGCAAATCGGCTCGGTTGAGCTTCCTCAGGAAGCGTTCCTTAGCGTTCTGAAGGTTGCAGAGTAGTTTGGAGTGCGGACGCTTGCGCCCGTTTTGAGTTCCAGCGACTTGTCGCGGCTGGTGCGGCAGATTGCGAGATAGAGCCGAGCAAGCTCGGCACATTCAAAGCGGGCGCGAGCGACCGCACTCCAAATTAGAGTTCAAAGCGTTTGCGAGTGACTTCCCAGCTCGTCACACCGCTGACTGCATCCGCCGCCTCGCAGCAACAGGCTCCCACCGCGCAGCCGATTCTCATGCTTTCTTCGATGGAGTAGCCGTTGGTCATTCCGAAGATGAAGCCAGCGATGGTGGCGTCGCCGCTGCCGGTGGTTCCGACGACTTCGACGGGGAAGATGGGTTGGCGGTGGCCTTTTTTGCCGTCCCACCAGAACAGGCCATCTCCGCCGCACTTGAGGATGAGCTGGTTTGCGCCGAGCTTGAAGGCCGCTTCGAGGGGGTTGTTGGAGTCCGTGACGGCGTGGGCTTCTCCCTCGCTGGGCATGAAGAAGTCGACGTGGGGGAGCACTTTTTTGAGAATGCTGGGCCAGTGGGCTTTGCCGGATTCGCCTTTCCAGTCGGGCTGGCTCATGTCGAGGGAAGTTCTTAGCCCCGCCGCTTTGGCGCGGCGGAAGATGTCGGCGAGTTCATCGCCGCCGTCGGCGTACATTCGGCGCATGAGTGGCGGGTAGCCGAAGTGTAACCAGTCAGCTTTCGGGAGGTTTGTGAAGTCAAGATCGCCCGATCCGAAAAGGTGGTTGGTTCCGGCGTGGTGGAGGAAGGTGCGGTCTCGGCCAGGCTGGCTGATGACGATCGAGTGGGAAGTTTGGCCGTGGGGGGTTCGGATCAGGTACTGATCGAGGCCTTGCATTCTTTCTCGAATTGCGTTTCCGAAGGCGTCTTCTCCAATTCGCGCGACCAGCGTGACCTCGGCTCCGAGTTTATGGAGCGCGAGGCCGACGTTAGAGACGGCTCCGCCGGTGGAGAGAATTGATTCGCCGGTGTCGACAAGCTGACCCGGTTCGGCGGGGTTGTCGGTGAGGAAGGTGGGGATGATGTCTAGGCAGAGGTGACCAGCGACGATGACACGACTCATTTGAGGGTCACCGTTTGACCGGTGCGCTGAGATTCGAGCGCGGCGGTGAAGAGGTGGTGACTCGCGAGGGCTTCGTCGGGGGTAGCGCATTGGAATTTGGGCTTGTTTCCGGCGAGCTCGTCGATGAACGCCGCCCACATTTGAAGGATCGCACCGGGGAATCCGAATTCGAAAATAGGTCCGGTAATAGTGGGGTAGGCGGACGAGTAGCCGAGGTCTTCTTCCTGCCAGGCTTGTTTTCCGCCGGGTTGGTAGGGCATTGTTCGCAGGGTTTTTGGGTGCTTGGTGTTGAACTCCGCACTGTTTTTGGTTCCCAGAATCTTGATGTACCAGGAGTCGGTGTCGCCGGGGGAGACCCGCTTAGTTTCGAGAATCATCGGGAAGCCTTGGTGGGTCTCGCAGGCCAGGATGGCGTTGTCCCAGGTGTCGCAAGGTTCTTGATTCCCTGCGCCGTTTGGGCGGGTTGGGAAGATGTTGGTGAGCAGAGCGCGGACGTTTTTCGCCTGGAATCCGAAGCGCAGGGGCAGATGGAGGACGTGGAGTCCGAGGTCTCCCATGCAGCCGTATTCGCCATTGGTTTCGGCCTTGCGCTTCCAGTTGATTGGCTTGTTCGGATCGAGATCGCTGCTATGGCAGAAGCCGGCTCGGAGTTCCATAATTTGGCCGAAGGCGTTCAGTTCGACCATTTGGACTATACGTTGGGCGGCGGGAAAGAAGGGGAACTCGCTGGAGCAGCGCACGATCGTTTGCGGGCTTTTTTTGATGGCCTGGATGATTTTCTCGGCGGCAGATAAGTCAATTCCGAAAGGCTTCTCGGCGAACAGATGCTTCCCTGCTCGGATGCAGTCGATGTAGATCTGCTCGTGCATGTTGTGCGGGACAGCGCAGTAAATGGCTTCGATGGCTGGGTCCGCAAGCAGATCGTGGTAGTTTGTCGTTGTTTTGATTCCGGGATGGTGAGCGGCGAACCACTCCATCGCAGTTGGGTTGACGTCGGAGACGGCGACGATGACTGGCTTCGCTGGCATCGCCAGCAGATGCATCCAGCGTGCTGCTGCACTCGCGAACTCGCGCCCCATGAGCCCGCACCCGATCACTCCGAACTTGATCTCTCTCATTGTTTCAGCTCTTCGGCGGCTCGCTGGGGAGTCCAATCTTGGTGAACGATTCCCATCAATGCTCGTGTCATTCCGGCGGGGTTAGGGTGTTGGATCACGTTGCGACCGTAAACGATTCCCTTCGCACCTTGGTCCATCAGATCCTTCGTTCGCTGCAGGATTTCCTCGTCGCTCGCACGGCCGCCGCCTCGGACAAGGACGGGGATGCCGGAGGCAACTTCAATGACTTTGTGATAATCACTGACATCCTCCGTCGGGTCGGCTTTGATGATGTCGGCACCTAGCTCGACGGCTTGGCGGACGAGCGGGCGGATTTTGTTGATGTCTCCGTCGACCATGTAGCCGCCTGCTTTTTCGTTCGACTGCATGACGAGCGGCTCAACCATCAAGGGCATTCCCGCCCGGTCGGCTTGGGATTTGAGCTGGTTGACATTTCGGACGCAATCTCGGTGGAGCTCGGGTTGATCCGGAAGGAGCAAAAGATTGACGACAACGCAAGCGGCATCGAGGCGGACGGCTTGGTCAACCGCGTCGGCGACAAGCTCGCTCATCAGCGTTCTTGGTAGCGCGTTTCCATAGACATTCGCGACGTCGGTTCGGAGAACGAGGGCAGGCTTCTGGCCCTTCATATTCTGCAAGATCGGAGCGGTGCCCGGTGGAAGCTGCACGGCGTCCGGGGCCGCGGCGACCACCGTTTCTATGGCCTTGCAAATATCTTCTATCCCACTAAGGAAGGAAAGCTCGTTGAAGAAACCGTGGTCGATGGCGACGTCGAAGCACTTACCATCGGCGGCGAAGAGTCGATTCAGGCGGGGCTTGTGCACGATGCTACGATCTTACTCTGAAGCACCTTACTTCGCCAGTATCAATCATGTCGGCTTGCGCTTTTGGATGATCGCGTCGAGTTGGTGCTGATCAATATCCACGTTCACTTGGATCCAAAGAGGCAGGTGGTCCGACATCTGGTAGGTGTAGTCCTCCTTGCTCATGCCTCCTGCGAACAGCACCGGAATGGTTGATTCATCTTGGAAGAAGTCGAGGATTCCGCCCTTTTTCGTGAAGTTCTCCGAGTATATGGGATGGTGAAGAATCTGGTCATAACGCTTGTCCTTCTTGAGGTTCGTGCCGAACTCTTCTTGTTGGAGGGCAGTAGGGATTCGAAGGCCCCACTTGGTGATTGCCTTGAACAGCTTTCCAGTATTGTCATCGATGTTGAAGTCGCCCATCACAATGAGGTCTTTATCCTCCTTTGATTTTTCAAGCCTTTTCGCTTCGATCCAGTCCGCTAGACGCCCAAGCTCGTCAGCGCGGGCGTCAATGCTGTCTCCCCAGCGGATGTGGGAGATCAGGACAACGAAGTCGAAGTTTCCAGACTGAAAGGAGGCCATGTACGGAGCTCGCCAGAACGACTTTTCTGAAACATACTCAAAACCTTTTTTCTGCCTAGGGGGGCTGACTTCGGCAGCGAGTCCGGTGAATTGAACCGCGCGTTCGTCGTAGACGAACGCAAGACGTTCGCGATTTCCTCCGGCGTCGGGAATCATGTCAGAGTAAACACACTTCCAGTAGGGACCGAGAATCTCTAAAACCCGCGCAAGGTCCGAAAGGTTATCTCTAAGCTCGATCACGCTGACTAGATCGAACTGACCGATTATCTCCGCGATATAGTGGATCGAGGCTTGTTTGCGCTTTTGCTTGCCAAATTCACGAATGTTCCAGGTGGCGATGTTAATCGACTCATCCAGTTTCGAAGGCGGAATTTTTGCGGCTGCGATCAGTTCTCGGACTTTTGTTAGTCCGATCGCGATATCCGAAGAGACGTTACCGTGAAACATAAGACCACTGTACAACTTTAGAAACTAATTGACAAGTCGGTGTTGACTATGTCTTAATACTCTCGCGATGCTTGTAATCCGCCGAAGCCTGTCCTTCTCGTAAGAGAACCTCCTTGAGCGCAAACGCTCAACCGCTTCGACGTAAACCAAAGACTACAAAACAAGCAATATGCGACTTCCCAAAGACCTTTTTTCGGAGGCATTGACCCTCCCTGACTTGGCGATGGTGTACGAACTCGGCGAACGAGTGAGCACCGCCGCCCACGACCTTGCGATCCTCAAAACCGAGGATTATGCATTCAATCCAGCTGAATATGCCGCTTCCGGCGGATGCGAACTTCACGTCCGTAACGATGTGACGGGCCTCTGGCTCGCGCAGTGGAGCGACAACCACGTCCGTTTGCGACCGAAGCATGCGGCGTTCGACGTTGCCTGGCGAGGCGAAAAGCTGAGCCTGGTGTGTATTGAGCCCGACTGCGAACCTCGCTTCTGGATCGTTGCCGGAACTTCACTCGCCTTGTGCGAGCGGTTTTTCGCGACCGTCAGCGCGTGGTACTCGGCTTCCAGCGATGCCATTTCTGTTTTTGATCATGGACACTTCATGCGCGATGAGGAACTGCGAGAGGATATTTCCAATCGTTCACTTGAGTCGCTTTGCCTGACTGACCAGATTCGATCTGAGATCCAGCGCGGGGTGATCGAGTTCTTCGGAGCAAAGGATGTTTATTCACGACACAACATTCCTTGGAAGCGAGGAGTGATTCTGCATGGACCCCCTGGAAACGGAAAAACGCAGACCATTCAGGCGATCGTGAACCAACTGAAGCTGCCGACAATCTACGTCCGATCGCTGCATGCTAGGTGGGATTCTCCCGAGGATTGCATTCGGCTGATCTACGAACGGGCCCGGCTCGCAAGTCCGGCGATTGTCGTTCTAGAGGACATGGATGCCCTAATCACCCAAGGAAACCGATCGTACTTCCTCAACGAACTCGACGGATTCCGAAAGCTTCACGGCGTGATGACGATCGCCACGACGAACCACTTGGACAAGCTCGATGTCGCCATTCGAGATCGACCAAGTCGGTTCGATGAAAAGATCTTCTTCGACAATCCAGATCTGGAGAGTCGGACCAAGTATCTTTCCGAGGTCATTGCCAAGTGGCAACTGACCGTTCCGTCTGACAGAGTTCAAAAACTCGGCGAACAGACGAACGGATACTCGTTTGCAGGGCTACAAGAGCTGACAAGATCGGCTCTCATGAATTCTTTGAAGAATTCAGAGGATCCTTTTGAAGGTTTGATTCCCGAAACCGTTAAGAAGAAATCCAAGGCCAAAAAGAAGAAGAGCTCCTAGCGGAGCTCTTCAATAATCTTAGTGGTGATCGTGGTGACCGCTTTGTGGGCCGTACCATTCGTGCTCGATATCGCGAGCGACCGTTTTGCTATAAACGAACCAGATGTACAGGTTGATGACCGTTGCGATGATGAGGCCGATACCCATTCCACGCAGACCGCCGTCGACCGAGTAGAGGGCTAGGTCACCTTTAAGCGTCTTTGTAAAAATGGTTCCGCAGGCAAATCCGAAGACGGAGAACACGAGGAAGAGCACTCTTCCGAGGGTGCGAGCGATCTGAGCATCTTGCTCAAGCGCAGGTCGTGTTTCGTGGTTGTCAGCCATATCTATTAGATTATATCTACTTGAGGAAGCGGTTGAGGGTGGTTCGCACCTCTTGTGCCTTTTCTTCAGGACTCAGTTGATGCTCAGGACCCTCGCCGAAGACACAGTCTTCGATGTGGTGAGTGAGAAGCAGCAGCCCGAGTTGGTCGAGCGCGGCACGCAAAGCCGACACCTGAGTGAGGACGTCGACGCAGTAACGCTCCTCGTCAATCATCTTCTGGATTCCGCCGACTTGACCGGAAATGCGGGCGAGACGCTTTTTGGCGTCGGCGTAGATGTCGTTGCTCACTCAACAATTATCACAAAAATGTTCGCCTAAAGAAACTTACACTACCCCCCTATGGTATATATTACTGATATGAGACGAGCTTTTACCCTCATCGAGCTTCTGGTTGTGATTGCCATTATCGCCATTCTCGCGGCGATTCTTTTCCCGGTTTTTGCCCAGGCGAAGGCCGCAGCCAAGAAGACGGCGGACCTCAGCAACATGAACCAGATTGGCAAGTCGATCTACATGTATGCCGGAGATAACGACGATCACACGATGTACGTTGACCACGAGGCAGATTTTGAGTGGTTCGTGCCGCTTTACCCTTACGTCAAAAGTAAGGACGTATTCCGCACACCGGCTTACAAAGCGAAGCCGGTGATTGACCCCGATGGGGCAACCGGACTCATCACCCCGGACTCCGACTACTCGCTGAACGGACTGTTCTCGCACGGCGAGTCGATGACAATCAGTTCTAGTCCAGCCCAGCAGATCTCCGTGGCAGTCAGGAACATCGAGAATTTCCATCCCGACTACCATCCCTGGCCGGGCACCGCTTGGGCGGATAGAACGACGCCTGACTGGGACGACCTTACTAAGTACG
Source organism: Armatimonadota bacterium (assembly GCA_037138755.1). Taxonomy (NCBI): domain Bacteria; kingdom Bacillati; phylum Armatimonadota; species Armatimonadota bacterium. Next base: position 91,797 of record JBAXHT010000001.1, read on the forward strand.
TGGGTAGCGACCACTCGGATGAGCCGGTGGAAGACTGGTTCACCGGAAGACTCTTCAGAACGCCGTGGAATAACAAGGGCTCCAACTTCAGCTTCCTAGATGGACATGCAAAGTATTACCCTTGGGAGCAGACCCTTCGGGTGAACGATCGACTACCAGGTATGCACAACGTGGACCGGATTGTGGAGAAGACGCTCTAGCCGCTCTTTTTGCCGGAACCAGGCTTTGGGGCGGTCTTCTTGGCCGCCTTTTTCTTTGCTTCGGCCAGGAATTCCTTCATCATCGGCTGGTCGAGACCGCCGACGGTCATGAGGACGACCTTGCCAGCTGAGTTAATGACGACTAGAGTCGGGTAGGCACTGACTTTGTACTTTTGCGATGACTTGGTGCCCTCTTTCTCGCAGTCTTGTTTCACGACGATGAAGTCTTTGAAAATCGCCTTAGCTTCCGGAGCTTGGAAGACTTCCTTGTCCATTTGCTTGCACGGCCCACACCAAGTCGTGTAGAAATCAACAAGAATCAACTTGCTGGTCTTTGCGGCTTCCTTCTTCGCCTTCTCAAGATCGTGACTGTACTCTGTCTTGGCAAGGCATAGAGAAGACAAAAGGATGCCAGAGAGCAGAACGATAGTGGATCGTTTCATACCTCTTATGATGCACCAAGTAAACTGTCGTTTCCCTTATGAGTGAGAAGCAATTTCGCCTTTACGATTCGCTCTCGCGTTCGGTCAAGCCGTTGACGACGCTGGAGCCAGGCCATCTACGCTTCTATTCCTGTGGACCGACGGTTTACTCCTACGCTCATATCGGTAACTTCCGGTCGTTTATCACGGCGGATTTGGTGGTCCGAACCGCGCTCTCGTTAGGTTGGAAGGTCACCTGGGTTTCAAACATCACGGACGTGGGGCACCTCACCGAAGATGACGTTGCCGACGCCCAAGGCGAAGATAAGATGGAAAAAGCCCTGCGCTCGAAGGAAGGCGAGCAGTTCCATAACGTTTGGGAGCTCGCCGAGTTTTATGAAGACGCCTACCGGGACGACTGGAAGCAGCTCAACCTGTTGGAGCCAGATGTTCGACCTAAGGCAACTCAGCACGTTCGGGAACAGATTCTTGCGGCAGAAGAGCTGATTGCCAAGGGCTACGCCTATGAAACCGACAGCGGGATTTACTTCTCTGTTGAGAAGTTCGCTGAATATGGGAAGCTGAGCGGGAACACGCAAGAGAACCTGCGAAAGGCGGTTCGAGACGTCGTTCTGGACGAAGAGAAGAAAGACCAGAGCGATTTCGCGATCTGGAAGAAGGACGACAAACATCTGATGCAGTGGTTCTCGCCGTATGGATGGGGCTTTCCGGGTTGGCACATCGAGTGTTCGGTGATGGCTCGGGCATACCTCGGGGACACTATTGACCTGCATAGCGGCGGCGAGGATAACAAGTTTCCGCACCACGAGTGCGAAATCGCGCAGAGCGAGGCTCTCACTGGAAAGCCGTTCAGCAACCACTGGACTCATACGGCGTTTCTTCAGGTGAATGGCCAGAAGATGGCGAAGAGCGCGGGGAATTTTTACACCGTTCGCGGCCTCGTTGCCGATGGAGCCGATCCTTTGGCGATTCGATTTGCGCTAATTGGCGGGGTGTACCGGAAGCCATTCAATTTCACCGACCAGGGTCTCAGCGATGCGGCAACAAATCTGGAGCGATTCCGACGGGCGATTGACGCGGCCTTGGCAGCGTCGGGCGAGGGCGCCGACACCCTTGGCGAAGAACTAAGCGGGCTATTTGACGACGCATTAGAAGCAATGTGCTCGGACTTGAACACGCCGGTAGCGATTGCCAAGGCGTTAGAGGGGGCCCGGCTGATTACCCGGGAAGGGTCACTGAACGCGGCGAGTGGCGCGTCTGCGAAGTCGTTCCTAGAAAAAGTCGAGCTGCTGCTAGGGATTATTGGACCACTCCAGGTTGCTCCCGAACCCACCCAGTCGCTCCCAGCTGTTGACGAAGCTAGGATTCTGGCTCAGATCGAAGCAAGGAGGGCCGCGAAAGCCGCGAAGAATTGGGCCGAAGCCGATGCGATTCGGAATGCGCTTCTCGAAGAAGGGATCGTCCTCACGGATAATCCCGACGGGACTGTCGGCTGGTCCCGTGCATAACTAGGCACATATCTTGCATCATTTAGAGTAACTAAACCGTTCCGACAAAGCTGTCGGAACAAGTAGGAGTTTCACAACGCCGTGAGCATCAACCCGAAAAGCCCCCATCTCGATTTTTTGCGCGTCACCGAGCGCGCCGCTCTCCTCGCCGCCCGGTGGGTTGGCAAAGGCAAGAAACATGAAGCAGACGATGCCGCTTGCCAAGGCATGCGTTCTGCGCTTAACGAACTTAACATCGCCGGAACCATCGTCATTGGCGAGGGTGAGATGGACGAAGCTCCGATGCTCTACATCGGCGAAGCTGTGGGTACCGGCAATGGTCCTGAAGTTGAAATCGCTGTTGACCCTCTGGAAGGAACCAACCTCTGCGCCAACGGAATGCCGAATGCGATCGCCGTTCTCGCTGGAACAATCAAAGGCGAAGGGCACCTGCTCCATGCGCCCGACTGCTACATGGACAAGCTGGTCGTCGGCCCCGAGTGCAAAGGAATCGTCGACATCTCGGTTCCCGCGAAGGTGAACATTCGCTTGATGAGCAAAGCTCTGGGAAAGAGTGTTGAAGAAGTCACCATAGGGATTCTCGACCGAGACCGGCACCGCACGCTGATCGAAGAAATTCGCGAGACGGGAGCCCGCGTGCACCTCATTTCCGATGGAGATCTTTCGGTAGCCTTGGCCGCCCTTGACCCGGATTCCGGTGTGGATGCCTTGATGGGCTCAGGCGGCGCACCAGAGGGCGTCATTTCGGCTGCAGCGGCTCTCTGCTACGGCGGCGAGATGCAGGCGAAGTTCCTGTGGTCGTCTCCCGAGGAACGCGAGCGGGCGGTTGGCATGATCCAGGGCGATGTGGATCGGATCATGACGACGACAGATTTGGCGAGTGGGCACGTCCAGTTTTGCGCCACCGGAATTACATCCGGAGACATGCTGAAAGGTGTCCGATACCGACGCGACTTCGCGCTAACGGAGAGCATCCTGATGCGGAGCAAAACTGGAACGATCCGACGCATCCAGACGATGCACCGAAACATCAAGCGTCGTGACGATATTCCTGGCGGATACTAGTCGATGTCGTAGCGGAAAATCGGCTCGATGTGACTGTTGCGATCATAATTGACAAGCTCTTTGAGAAGTCCGGTGCGCATATCGTAAACCCAGCCATGAACTTCGGGGAGTCCGATGGTTGCCCAGCTTTTCTGGATGATCGAGGTTTCGACCACGTGCTTAACCTGTTCAATCACGTTCAGCTCGACAAGCCGATCATATTTCCCAGTGCTAGTGATGAGACGGTCGAGTTCGTGTTGGTGGAGCCGATAGACATCTTTGATATGCCGGAGCCACTTGTTGATCAACCCAAGATCCTTATTCGACATCGCATTCATCACGCCGCCACACCCATAGTGACCACAGACGATAATGTGACGAACCTTCAGAACCTCAACCGCGTACTGCAATACCGCGAGCATGTTGAAGTCGGTATGGATCACCAAGTTAGCCACGTTTCGGTGAACAAAAAGCTGGCCCGGGGAGGCTCCAGTGACTTCTTCGGCCGGAACCCGGCTATCCGAACAACCGATCCAGAGAAACTCCGGCTGCTGATCGTGCGAAAGGTCTTCGAAGAATTTGGGGGAGACGCTTAGCTTTTTCTGAACCCATTCGTGATTGGCGGCCAGGAGTTCGGAAGGGTTCTGCATGTGTCCTCGAGGGTTTGCTCATGATACCGGACGAATTCCTTGAGCAAATTAAATGAATTGCGGTACAAGTGTGCAAGATTTAACTTTCAAAAGGCTAAGATAGTCCAGTGCCGAGAGAGATTGCGGAATGGAACGAGTCGACACAACGGATGGTTGGCGACCGGTTACGTCGAGCCCGTTTGGGGCATCACTTTTCTGTGCGCCAAATGGCGGTCTTAGCGGGATTAAGCAAGACATCCGTAGTGCAAGCCGAGGCGGGCCGAACCTCGAGACGCTCGACCTATGAAAAGATTGGATTAGCTTTGCATTTGCGCATGGAGTCTTTGCTCTCAATCACTCAGAGCACGACGGATCCATTCTCAGTACACCGACAGGCCGACGACCGTTGGTATCGACTGGCTCACTTTAATGAGGGGCCGATCCAGGACCAGTCCGAGGAAGGCCGCAAGAAAGCGGTCGCCGCCGGCGCAACCCCATTCTGTTACCTTTCTTCCCGCCTTCACGGAGGGGCAATCAAGCCGAATATTCTAGAGGTTCATGCGCAGTCGGAGAAACGATCTCATCCTGGTGAGGAGTTTGCCTTTGTCATGCAAGGTCGTGCACTGCTAGAGATTGGAGAGTCCGTCATCGAGCTTTCGGAGGGCGAGAGCGTGACGTTCTGGAGCGGCGAGCCACATTCCTACGGCCCTGCTCCGGGCTCCCCGCTTCCGGTGCGAATTCTGAGCGTTAGAGTCGATCCATGACAATTCCCAAGGCAGTCGAGATTTTTGTTCAGGCGTTCAGTCAAGAAAAGAGCCGGACTTATCCGTATGTTCCAACCCAACTAGAACCTTGGCTCTGGGTGATGCAGGACACTCCGGATCGGAAGAAGGCACGGAAACGCGAGGTGATTTCGATCTCTGGCGATCCGGCACAGACGGTCAACAGAATTGAAGAAGCGGGTTTCGGCTGGCACTTCATCTGTGAGATCCACCCTCCGGACGTGGATTTCGAGTCGATTCGGTCGGAATACAAGCGTCTGGGTTACCGCGCGATCTCAACGGAATGGTTGTATGTCCATCGGCTGGATACTCTCCCAGACCGCACTCAGAAGATCGAAATTGTCAAGATTGAGTCCGAGGAGATCATGGCGACGATTCCACAGACCGCCTCCCAAAAGCGAAAGCTGATGGAAGGGACCACAAAGTTTGCGATTCACGACGGCAACCAGGATCTCGGGTGGGTGACCCACATCCCGATGCTGGGGAGCAACTGGGTTTCCAGTCTCTGGGTAAGGCCGGAGTATCGGAGTAAGGGAATGGGAAGAGCCTTGATGACAGAGCTACTGCACCATGCCAAAACACGAGGCGATGCCGCAAGCGTGCTACTCGCCAGCTCCGATGGCGCGCGCCTCTACCCAAAGGTTGGGTACGAGTTGATCGCGGTTCTCCAGATGTTCTGTCCAGCAAAGCGGTAACTACTTCAAAGCAGCCTTTTGCTTACTCTCAAGGGCAGCCTTGACCAGCCCTTGGAAGAGGGGATGCGCTCTGTTCGGTCGGCTCTTGAACTCGGGGTGGGCTTGGGTGCCAACGAAGAACGGGTGAGCGGGCACTTCGACCATTTCGACCAGGCGATAGTCAGGCGAAACTCCCGAGATGATCATTCCTTGCTCCTGGAGCTTTTCGCGGAAGTCGTTGTTGACCTCGTAGCGATGGCGGTGCCGCTCTGTGATACGCGTCGCACCGTACAGCTTCGCGCTCAAAGTGTCGTGAACCAAGTTGCAGGGGTACGAGCCGAGGCGCATCGAGGCACCTTTGTCGGTTACATCTTTCTGCTCAGGCAGGAGGTGGATGACCGGATACGGCGGGTTGGGAAGCATTTCTTCAGAGTTCGCTCCGACCAGACCACAGATGTTACGGGCGTACTCGATGACCGCCATCTGCATCCCGAGGCAGATCCCGAAGAACGGCATCCCGCTCTCGCGCGCAATGCGAATCGCTTCGATCTTCCCTTCGATTCCGCGACCTCCGAATCCGGGGCCGACAACGAGGCCATCAATATCTTTAAGGGCGTCTTCGGGAGAAAGTTCACCTTCCAAGGTGTCACTTTCGATCCATTTGACGTTGACTTTACAGTCGTTCGGAATTCCTGCGTGAACCAGGGCTTCGGCGATGGACTTGTAGGCGTCCCCGTTGGAGGTGTACTTCCCAACCACCGCGATCGTGACATCGTTGGACGGGTTCTTGAGTGTTCCGACGAGCTTGCGCCATTCTTCCATCTGATCCGGTCGATGCTCAAGACCGAGGCGTTTGGAAACGAATTCTCCCAGGCCGAGGTCTTCGTACATCAGCGGAACTTCGTACACCGTGTCGAGATTCTGAGACTGGATAACGGCTTCCTTAGGGACTCCGCAGAACAGACTGATCTTCTCGATCACGTCGATTTCCATCTTGACTTCGCAGCGGCAGACGAGGACGTCGGGTGCGATACCGATTTCTCTCAGTTTGTAGACGGAGTGCTGGGTGGGTTTAGTTTTGACTTCGTGCCACGGCCCGACGGTGGGGACCATAGTGACGTGCACGTACATCGTGTTTTCGTAGCCGAGGTCGGTTCGCATTTGACGAATGGCTTCGAGGAACGGAAGGCTTTCGATGTCGCCAACGGTTCCACCGATTTCTGCGATGACGACATCGGCTTCTTGCTCGACAGCGACCTTCTGGACCAACGCCTTGATTTCGTTGGTGACGTGGGGGATGACCTGGACTGTGCCTCCCAGGTAGTCACCGCGGCGCTCGGCTTCGATGACGTTTTTGTAGACCTTTCCGGTGGTGACGCTGCTGCCTTTGGAGCAGTTGACGTCCATAAAGCGCTCGTAGTGGCCAAGGTCGAGGTCGGTTTCGGCACCGTCTTCGGTAACAAAGACTTCGCCGTGCTGGAAAGGGTTCATTGTTCCAGCGTCGACGTTGATGTAGGGGTCAAGTTTGATGGGGGCGACGGTGAAGCCACGGTTTCGGAGAAGCCTTCCTAGGCTTGCGGTGGCGACTCCTTTGCCAATCCCGCTCACAACTCCGCCCGTTACAAAGATATATTTCGTCGCCATTTTGACCTTTTGGTAAAACCCCAAAAAGGATGACGTTCGGCAAAGGCCGAAGGGAGGTGGGGTTTGGAGAAGTATACACGCTGGAGAGCGCGAGACAATTGCCCCACGCTCTCAGCGCTACATTCCGGAGAACTCTAACCTCCGCCTTTCACCTTGAGCGGAAGCCGCGGCAAGAAATTGATCGGATTGCCAAACTGGAATTGCGGCGCATCCAGCATGATGATTGGATTGGTTTGGTCTAGAGTCACGTTGAGATTCTGGTTCGTGCAGATTTCCCGTAGATCCTTTCCATCACTGTAGTAGAAACGAAGGCCACGAAGAGTGAATGAATCTGGATTCCAGGTCCCACCGCCGGGACCTGGTCGAATGCCGATCCCCAGGGCCATGATCCGGCTGATAAATGGAGTGAGATTAGATTCTACGGTCGGTACCGGTACGGGTGCGATCCAACCAAACCGAAGGGTTGAATTGGCTGGAACGGAGGAGCCTCGCCAAAGTCCGGTTAATCCCGGTCGGTCAACGCCTTTGCCCCAGTTGACAACTTGGACGACCTTTTCCGGCTGGCTCCACATATCCTTGGGTTTAAGAATCGTAATCAGCTCCAACGTTGAGTCATCACGAAGATCGTCTGGCCCGGCCGTAATCTCAAAGCCCAGACTTGCCGGAATGTCCTTTGGAAGAACAAGTGGGGTCAGGCTCGGAGTTGACCAACGTGTAGCATTTCCACTGAATTTGGCGCCCGGGGTCCAGCATCCCCACTCGCGTGTGAGGCGATCTCCTTCTACGGCGCTGACTCGAAGCTGAGCCATATCTGCTCGATTCACCCGGAGACCATCGCCGGTGTTGACTCCGCAGTTGATTCCGTATCGTCGGATTTCCGTTCGATTTACGCCCGGCACCTCGAGATACAGATTGAGTTCTCGACGCCCGTTAGCATTGAACGGCGCAAACTGGTTGAGCGCGTAAGTCTCCTTTGACTCGGTCATCCCCCTTGGAACTCCGCTGGAGGAAAGTCTTTGCGCCGCACGCCAAGGCGTCTCAATTCGCCGTCCGTCGGCAAGGTCCACGTAGAACTGCCAATTCGCAGTGTCGTCCCAATCTCCCGCCGCGTTGCCTTGTGTGTTTCGAAACAGGCTGGAGGAAGTCACCGTTGCGCACAGCCGGTTGGTTCTAGTGAACTGCTCGTCTTTAAACGTCATCACTTCGCCACTTTTCCACTCATCGAAGGCATTAGCCGTGGTGAACTCATAGTTGACGGTGTCGTCAAACAGTAACTCTTCCTTTGCGTAGCCACCCTGCAAGGTCTCTGAGGCAAGTACTTGGACTCGGCCAATACGCCACTTGTCCGGCTTGAGAAGCTGGCCATCGCCCTTGTGAAGTTGAGTTGTAATTCCGATGTGCTTGATGCGACCGACCTCGAGCCAATCGGGGATGTCCCAGTGCCACGCAAGCATTGTGTTTCCTGCAAGTGGTACACCCGGCACCGCCAGGGGAGCAGCCGCACGCGAGCCGTCTTCGAATTCAAAGAACAGAGATGCTGAGCCGCCGTCTCGCAGATCATCTCCCCCGGAAAGAACCGACACAAACATGTGCTTGAACTTGCGGAGAGGCTGTCTGGGTGCCCTCGGTAGCGGATTCGCATTATTCCCTGTCGCTTTGTTCGGGCTCAGTTTGAGGACGTCCAGCGAGGGGCGAAACTTCATATTGAAGATCGCGTGAGGTGGAGGGTTGAATTGTTGGGAGAGAATCGCGGGCTGCGGACGAGTCAGCTCATTTGCAATGACGGCGAGAGTAATCAAGGACATAGCCGAATTCTAAGCCTTTGATATCCCAGATGGCAAGCAAAAGATCAGGCAAGCTAATGCCTAATGCCCGAGATACAATCCTGATATGTTGAGCGTAGTGATGAGCGGGGTTCTTTTGACAAGTCTAAACAACCAGTGGACTGCAGAGCAGGCAAACAAGTGGCAGGCGAAGCAGCCTTGGGTTGTTGGGGCGAATTTCTTGCCTTCGACTGCGATCAACCAGTTGGAGATGTGGCAGGCAGAATCCTGGGATCCGGTGACCATTGATCGCGAGCTCGGATGGGCGGAAGGGATTGGGATGAACACGGTTAGGGTTTATTTGCATGATCTGGCTTACCAGGCTGATCCAAAAGGATTTAAGAAGCGAATGTCTTCTTTTTTGCAGATTGCTTCGAAGCACAAAATTCGACCGTTGTTTGTTTTCTTCGATGACTGCTGGAATCCGAATCCTTCTATCGGGATGCAACCGGCGCCCAAGAAGGGGGTTCATAACAGCGGCTGGGTTCGATCGCCGGGAGATTCTTCGCGGTCATTGGCTGAGTTTCCGAGGTTGAAGGTTTATGTTCAGGACATCCTTCGAACTTTCAGCAAAGACAAGCGGGTTTATCTTTGGGACCTTTACAACGAGCCGGGGAACTCGGGTTATGAACTCAAATCAGTTCCGTTGCTAAACGCAGTTTTTGATTGGGCGCAGGAGGTTCGGCCTTCTCAGCCGCTGTCGGTTGGGGTTTGGTATGGCAACGAAACTTTGAACAAGATACAGCTAGATCGGAGCGATGTGGTGACCTTCCATAACTACAACGACACTGCTTCTCTTTCGGGGCAGATTGCTTCGTTGAAGGCGCTGGGACGGCCGGTGGTTTGTACGGAGTGGATGGCTCGGACCAACAATTCACGGGTACTGACCCATCTTGGTGTGTTCAAAGATGCCGGCGTCGCGGCGATCAACTGGGGACTGGTTTCTGGAAAGTCGAACACGATTTTCCCCTGGGGGTCGAAGGAAGGTGGCGAGGAGCCTAAGGTTTGGTTCCACGATTTGTTCCGGCAGGATGGGACGCCGTTTGATGCGGCGGAGATTGCGGAGTTTCGGCGGCTGACTGGGCGATCGTAGATACCCCTCGCAGGAGAGGGTTCGGTGAGCGAAGTGAACCGGGGGAGCGGGAGGAGTCTTGTCGGTTCTGGAGTTACACGTGGTTAAAGTCTGGTAGTTTCGAACTCTCTCCAGCCCGCCGGACTGCTGCTTGCCCACGAATTTACGGGTTCGGCCGGCCAAGTGAAGTACTGATCGGGCGGATCCGACTTGGGCCGAACCACTCATCCTTCGTCGGAGGCAAACCGTCCACCCGACATCCATGCAAGCTCTCGAATGTGGCAAGTACGGTCGCTGGGTGCCACTTGCCATCCGTACCACTTTTCACCTCGACCCTATGTCCAACTTTATACCGTGGGAACTGGGGCACTCTGACATCATCTGCTGAAACGACCTCGTCCTCATCAGACTTCGTGTTCTTCGTGTAGTGAATCTTGAACCCATCCGGGGTGACGGCGAGAATCTCGGCTCGGTACCACTTGCCTTTCCACCTCACCTCAACAAGCTCTCCAACCCTATCGGGTGCCTGTCCCTTAGCAACCGTGAGCCGCATGTTGAGATCAAACGCTCCTGAGGTTGCGAACATCGGCTTACCTTCTGCGGCATGCGCCATGTATCGCTTGGTGTACCACGCAAGCTCCCCAAAAGTCACATAGCCATCCTTGTCCAAGTCCACGACCGGATTTCCGCCAAATCCCCGAAGCAGGCTCTGATAGAATCGGCACCCACTTGATGCAGATTGCTGAGAGAAGGTCGAACTGAGGGCGCCATAGCTAATTCGACTTCGGCGGCGATCGATCAAGTCCACAACTCCACCCGAGTAACAGCTATCGATGAACAACAGCGCATGACTTCCGCGGAAGTTCGTCTCAATCGCATCAATCAACCAAGTCTTCTGCAAGCTCCGGTCATGCATGCTCAGGATGTTGCGTCCGCTATGCCCGCTGAAGGCAAAGATCAGCATTTCGCCCGGGCGGCTTTGGCGAAGGAAAGCGGCGAACTGGTTTGACACGTTCTGGGCGGTCGCCTGCTGTTTGGTCAACAGCATGATCTGATTTGCGGGTACCCCAAGCTCTCGGAACTGATCCACAAATGCCGACGAGGGAATCTCAAGCCACGATGCGGGCGGCGCACTCTCTCCCTCATAAAGCAGAACGTCAATGAAGAAGACCCGGGTCTTTGCGGGCGTCCATCCGAGTTGGTTTGGCGTTTGAGCGAATGCGGTTGCCCCGCATGAAAGCAAATAAAGCAATACTAACCAAACCCGATACAGCGATGTCTGGTTGATCCTCTCGATTGCTTCCATGAGGACTTTGAAGTTCCGTCCGGACCACATGATCTCTCATTCCCTCGGCCGCCTCCGCTCATCAGTTGCCGGCGGCCACCCGTGTTGTTTGAAGATACGTCACACATTGAGACGCGGTTGGCGTTACTCCCCGGAATGGCTCAAGATTATCTTTTTAGCCTGAATGATCCCCAATTTGAACGAGGACACCCCGTGAACGCATACGACAATTATCGTACAGAACACATTTAGAAGAATGTGAAGGAGCTTCTGGATGCAGATCTCTATGAATCAGTCCTTAAACAGCGGCGTGAATTCCAGCGGTGTCTCGCCTTCTCGATCCACATCGAACGCTCCTGCCCTCTCACGATCGACAACGACCTTGTGGAACTCCTCGTTCACAAAGTGGACCGCCGCTCCATCCGTAGCGGCGTAGCCGGGGGCGATGGTTTGTTCTCGGAGCATTTGGCGCAGGAGGGGTTTACGTTCGGGTTCGGAGTCGTAGTGGGGGGTGAAGCTGCCGGGGAGCCAGCCTAGGCAGGGCATGACCTGGATTCCGGGGCCGAGGGAGTCGGTGGTGCACTGCTCGAACCAGATGTTGGCTCCGGCGGAGATTCCGGCGAGGATGGTGCCTTGGTTGTAGGCTTTGCGCAGGATCGTGTCGATTCCCCAGGCTTGCCAGAGGAGCATCATGTTCATGGTGCTGCCTCCGCCTACGAAGATGAGGTCTTGGTCGAGGAGCATTTCTTCAGGGGTTCCGGTCCAGGTTTGGGATCGGAAGAGTTGGAAGACGCTGGTTTGGGCGCCGAGGGATTTGTAGGCGGTTTCGAATTTGGCGATGTAGTCGAGCGAATCTCCACTGGCGGTGGGGATAAAGCAGACTTTTGGTTTGCTGGCGGCGCAGAGGGAGAGGAGGTACTCGTCGAGGCGAAGGTTTTCGAGGCTGGACCCGAAGCCTCCGCCGCCGAGGGCGATGATCTGGCGCATTTGCTGGTTGGGGGTTTGGGGCGAGGGTTGTTCCCACCCCTTGAGGTGTTATTGAGCTTCTTCGGTTGATTCGTCGGCTGGGGCAGAGTCGCCTAGGAATTTGTCGAGCATTCCGTCGATCGCGCTACCTTCGGGGGCAAATTTGTTTTTGAGTTCGTCGAGCATGTCGCCGTGGAGGGCGTCGTCGATTTGGCCTTCGATGCTGTCGGGGATCTTATCTCGGAATTTATCGAGAACGTCTCCGGCTTTGCCTTCGAGTTCTTCGTGGGTCATGCCGAATTTGGAGGCGATTTGGTTGAGGAAGTCGCTCATTTCGGGTTCATTGTACACGCTATCCGGGGTTCTGTTTGCGGATGCGCTGGCTGCTCTGCTTGGGCGTGAGCTTGCTGTTGTCGCTGGCGGGAGTTTGGTTTTGGGCCGGAGCAGCGTCTCGCAGTTTGTCGAGGGCGGCTTTGATGTCTTTTTTGGATGGACGGGACATGGTGGGATTCCTTAAAGAAAAAGCGACGAGCTGTTTGGCTCGTCGCTTTGAGTCGATCTGGAGTGGTGGAAATTAAGAAGTCTTGAGCTTCGCGGAACCCTTCTTGATCGCGCGATTCTTCTTCTTGACTTTCTTGACGCTTGCTTGCATCTTCACTTTAACGAGAGACTTTGCCATATCTTCTAGTTATACCCTAAGCCAAAACCGCGAGTAACTCCTGCACTTCAAGCATTGCGGTATTGAGTGCCGAAACGGCGTGGTCAACCTGCTCGGCGTTGATGATGAGCGGCGGTTCCCAGCGGAGGACTCTTGGGTTGTTGAGGGCGTAGGCGACGCAGACGCCTTCTTTCATCAGAGTGGCGACGGCGACTTCGCCGACTTCGTCTTCGGTGAACTCGATTCCGATCATGAGTCCGCGACCACGAACGTCGCCAAGGATAGCGGGGTATCGAGATTGGATTTCTCGGAACCCGTTGATCATTCGCTCGCCCATTCTTTGGGAGTTCTCGATGAGCTCGGGGGAAAGTTGGGAGAGGGCGGCGAGACCGGCGGCGCAGGCGAGGGGGTTTCCGCCGAAAGTGGAGGTGTGGATCATCGGGTTTTCGCCGTAGACCTTGTTGTAGATGTCCTCTGTATAGACGGTGACGCCGAGGGGCATGACTCCACCGCCGATGGCTTTGGCGAGGGTCATGATGTCTGGGGTGATGCCCTCGTAGTTACAGGCAAAGGCGTAGCCGGTTCGGCCAAGTCCGCTTTGGACTTCGTCGAGGATGAGTAGCGCGCCGTGCTTATCGCAAGCTTCTCGAGCGGCTCGTAGATAGCCATCTGGAGGAACGATGATTCCACCTTCACCTTGGACGGGTTCGAGGATGACGCAGGCGGTTTGGTCGTCGATGGCTTGGACGAGGGCATCGGTGTTACCGTAGTTCACGAACTCAACGCCGGGCATCAGCGGGAAGAATTTCTTGCGGTACTTCTCACGGCCGGTGGTGGCGAGGGCTCCGAGGGTTTTGCCGTGGTAGCTACCGTTGGTGGAGACGATTTTTGCGCGACCGGTTGCGCCTTTGGCGAGTTTGAGCGCGGCTTCGACGGCCTCGGCTCCAGAGTTACAGAAGAAGGAGAATTGGAGATTGCCGGGGGTGATTTCGGCGAGCTTTTCGGCGAGGTCGGCTTGTTGTTTGGTGAAGAACGCCTTTCCGCTGAGGGCGATTTGGTCGAGTTGAACTTTGACGGCTTCGATGACGACGGGGTTGCGGTGGCCGAAGGTGAAGGTTCCGTAGCCGCCGAGACAGTCGAGGAATTGCCGACCTTCGTGGTCGTAGATGTAGCACCCTTCCGCCCGCATTTCGACCCCGAATCCGGCGAAGCCCATGAGCTTGGCGAGGTTGGGGTTGATGTACTTCGTGTACTTTTCGTAAACGTCGGTGTAGAGGGCGTCGGCGCTCATATTGTGAGTATACGGCTAGTCGGTCGGCGAGGGTGCAAGCGGGGCAAGATGCAATCCCTTCCAGATGAGGTGCTTCACCCTTTGAATGGCTTCGATATCTTCCGGTTCAAGCTGGTGGAACAGTTCCCCGATGTGGGTTTCGAGAGCCGCCTGACCTTTCCGCAGCATCATCTGTCCCTTCTCGGTTCGAACAAGGTTGAACTGGCGGCGATCCGTCGGATGAACTTCCCGGACGATCAGGCCCTTCTTTTCTAGCTCGTTGATGATGCTTGTGATCGACGACGCCGGGGCACCCAGGGCTTTTCGGAGTTCACCGGGGGTTCTTTGCTTCTCGATGATGGCCAGGACAACCATCTGCTTGCTGCCAATGCCGAACTCTTCGAACGCCTCGGAGGCGCCTTCGAAGGTCTGCGAGAGGAACATCCAGATTGTCTGGACAAATTCCCATCCCAAGGCGTGCGGCTGCGGAGACATTTTTATTACGAATATCGTATTATACGAACATGGAATCAAGCCAGACAGTTTTCGTGACCGGCTCGACGGGCCTGCTTGGAGTTAACCTCATTCATGCTTTATTGGATCGGGGATACACGGTTCGCGCATTGGTCCGCTCGGTGGAGAAGGCGAAGCGGGTTCTGCCTTCCTCGGACCGTCTGGAGGTGATCGAAGGAGATTTGGATCAAGTTGCAGCGTGGCTTTCCGACGCGACATCCTCCGACTTTGTGGTTCACGCGGCCGCCTACTTCCGCGAGTATTTTGGACGTGGCGACCACGATGTTAAGCTTCAGCGGCAGAACGTAGATGTTCCTGTCGAACTCGCCAAGGCGTGTCTGGCGAGCGGAGTCTCTCGGCTGGTGATGGTCTCAAGCTCGGGAGCGATTTCGCCTCCAACGGACGGAAAACCCGTGACCGAGGAGAGTCCCGCCGAGGGGCAACTTCCGCACAACGGCTACATGCAAAGCAAATCCCGCATGGAAAAGGAGCTTCACAAGCTCGCTATTCCCGCGTCGCGGATGGTGATTGTGCGGCCGGGCTGGATGTGGGGCCCTCATGACAACGCGCCGACGGGGTCGGGGCAGATCTATCTCGATATGCGTAAAGTTCGGAAGTATCAGTTTATCGACGGACCGGCATTTGGGATTGTGGATGCGCGGGACGTGGCTCGGGGAATCGTGGCTTGCTTAGAGGTCGAAAATCCATCACCGATTTACAACATCTCGGGCGAAAATATGTCGCCCTTGGCGGCGATTCGGGCGATCGCGGCGGTCCACGGCAAAACGACGATCTCGCCAGTACCGCTGAAGTTTGCAATGATGATGAGTCGGATTCTCGAACTGATTACGCGTCCGCTCGGTAAGCGGAATCCGCTACCTCTACAGGGTTTGCAGGTTCTTGGGTCAAACTTCGCAATGAGTTCGGAACTGGCAAAACGGGAGCTCGGAGTGACGTTCCGCCCGTTCTCGGAGACAGCGCGGGAGACAGTCGAGCATTTGGATCGAGTCTTCCCGCTTTAGGAACATCACGAAATATTTTGTGCGGAGTAGTTTCTGTTCCTCTTCGACAGGAAAGAACTTATAATCTCAACATGCTTGCGGCGCTCAGTTTGGCTACAGTTCTTTCCCTCCAAGGAAACTGGCTGGGTCAGAACGCCATTCCGCTCTCTCCTTCCGGAAAATTCTCGCAGTATGACGACCTGAAAAAACTACGTTCTATGCTGGATGGCGTTCGCATCGTCGGAATGGGAGAGGCGACGCACGGAACTCGGGAATTTTTTGAGACCAAGCACCGAATGTTCCGCTTCCTCGTGGAGGAGATGGGGTTTCGGGTCTTCATTCTCGAAGCCTCGATGGCGGGGTGCCTAATGATGGATGACTACGTTTTGGGGAAGAAAGTCGATGTGAAGGAGGCGATCTATCGGCAGCAGTTTTGGACTTGGTCAGTGGTAGAGCTGAGGGAGTTGCTGGAGTGGATGCGGGAGTACAACCGGACCCACGCGGAGAAGTTGAGGGTGTTCGGTAATGACATGCAGAACTCTGAAGATCCGATGGTCTACTTCTTAAGCATCAAAGGGCGGCTTAAGAACTTCCCAAATGACACCAAGTTCCCTACGCAGGACGCTGAGTGGGAGAGCTGGCTACCACTAATCAAGGCTCAGTTGGGAGAGGAGGAGTTCAGGATTTCTGAGCTAGTTCTTGCTACCTATCGTCAAGCAAAGGGGAACGACTGGATTTCGGAGTTGCGCCTACTTCAGCAGCGGGTGATTCCGAAAATGCAAGAAACGTTCTCTGACGCTGAGAAACTCCTGAAGGAATTGCCGAACCTCGATCCGGCGGCAAGAAGCGGATTGGAATTTGTGGATCAGCACAAAACAAAGCTCGTCCAGGAGGCGGAAAACACGAGAGAGGGGGCTCAAAAAATGAAAGAGTGGAAAGTGGCACTAATCGCCGCGCAATCGAAAGCGACGTCCGACAAAAAGCTCTCCGAACGCATTCGCCTCCAAGTTGATCTCCTGGATTTTCTACTCTTCATCGGGACAATGCCGAAGGGCTTGAACCCAGGAAACTATCGTGACCAGTGCATGGCAACCAACTCTACTACGATTATCGAAACGGTTCTGCCGAGTAGTAAGGCAATGATCTGGGCGCACAACGGGCACATTGGTCGTGCCAAGTTTGCGCAAGGATTCGAGGCGATGGGTTGGCACCTTGATAATCTGTGGAAGGAAAAGTACGTACCCTTAGCGTTCGCATTTTCCGAGGGATCGTTCCGAGCATCAGACGGGAATCAAGTCAAAACTCACAAGGTAGGCGCCTCGAAGGGTGGGCTCGAAACCCTTTTGCGCAAGGAAGGTCCAAAAGAAGACTTCTTCCTACCAGTACGCGGCCCCAGCGGCCTCCCAGATTTCCTCCGCCCCGACCTGACTTCGCGGCAGATTGGAGCAATCTGGAACGCACAAGTTGAGAAGGTGTCGACGCAGCCGTTCAACCTGCCCTTGTGGTATGACGGACTGTTCTTCTTTCATAAGACGACTTCGGCACGAGCGCTAAACTAGACAATCTGATCGACAAGCGGTTCGTTGGTTTGGCACCGGCGGAAGTTTTCGACGAAGTGATCGAGAAGGGTTTGGGCTTCGTTTTGGAGGCCACCGGCGATGTGGGGGGTGATCCAGCAGTTGGGGGCGGTCCAGAGGGGGTGGCCCTCGGGCAGAGGTTCGGGGGAGACGACGTCGAGGAGGGCAGCGGCGAGGTCTTTGTTGAGGGCTTGGAGCAGGGCGGTTTGGTCGACGGTGTCGCCTCGGCCGATGTTCGTGAACGTTGCGCCGGGCTTCATCGCTTTGAACTCCTTTTCGCCAAATATGAGCTCGGTGGAGGCGTTGAGAGGGAGAATGTTGACGACGTGGTCGGCCCAGCCGAGCTGCTCTTTGAGTTCGGAAATCCGGTAGCAGGGGACACGCTCGGTGCCTCGGGGTTCCCTTCTCAGGCCGCGGACTGTGCAGCGGAAAGGTTGGAGGAGTTCAGAGAGGCGTTCGCCGATGGCTCCGTAGCCGACGATAAGAACGGTTTGTCCTTCGAGGATTCTTGTTTGGGGTCTTAACTCTCCGTAGGTCCAGGTCTTGGCGTCGAGGGACGGGGCAAGGCGGCGGTTGTGAGCGAGGATGAAGGCGAGAGCGTGCTCGGCGCAGGGGGAGTCGTAGACGCTGCTGGAGTTGGTGAATGCGGTTTTCGTTTCTTTGAGGTGCCCGAGGATTTCGGAGGTGTCGTAGCGGGTGTAGCCGGCACTGGTGATGTGCATCCACTTTTTGGTTGTGCTGTTGAGGAGGTCTTCTACGGCGGGTTGACCGAAAAGGATTTCTGCTTCTTGGGCGCGGGGGTCTCCGGCCCCGGCGGTGAGGTTATTGACTCCGCTGGCGTCGATGACGAGGTCGTAGGGGGCGATTTTCTCGCGCAGCCAGGCTTCTTCGGAGGCGGAGAGCACGACGTTTGTCCAGACGGTGGGCACGGCTTGATTCTACTGCCTATCGGGGCAGGTACATTCACAGCATGACCGCACGAGAACTCATCGAAAAACAACTGGACGAGACTGGATTCCAGTTCAACGCCTGTCTGAAGGACCTGACGGAGGAGACCTTTGAGGCGAAACCGGTCGCGGTTTTGATGTCCTGTAAAGAGACGGTGGAGCACAGCATGGAGGCGCTTCAGGCGGTGATTACCGGAGTGGCTGGGGGGACGCACAGTTGGGGAACATACCAGGCTCCTGCATTACCGATGACTCAACTTATCGAAACATTCAATTCGTTGAGGGGGCTGGCTATTGAGGCAGGGCTATCGGTTTTTGATGACGATGCTCATTGGCTGAATGACTACTTGGTCTTGCACGAGGTCTATCACGTCGGGCAGATGGCGGCGGTTCGGCATGCGCTGGGTGATGGGTGGGACAGCTACGCGATCTATCGCTAGAAAACTATTCTCGCTTTGCTGGATTCTTTACAGCCGGACCGCATAGCCGGCACCGAAAAACCAGTTACCCCCAGCGCCGCCTTCAAAGGTTCTTCCTAAATGGAAATCGGCTTGTTGACGATGGTTATGGGCAAATGTTTTACCCAAGTGCATTGTGTGCGTAGTTGGCTGATCTTTCGTCCAAGTTCCGAGCCATTCCACAAAGATCGAGGAGTTTTTGCTTGTGTTTTGACTGAGCATCATTGCAATGCTGTAAGCCGGGATGATGTCGGTCCCGATTCGTTTCCACTGGGCAAAATCTGACATCGTAATTGACGAGTTTTTAGTGATCTGCCGAGATGCAGAAAAGTACGCCTGTGTGTCGAACGAATTCGAAGTTAAATCCGCTTGACCAAGGGGCAGGCTCGTCCCAATTCCAGCGGCGGTATCCCACCCACTTAACCAACTGAGCTGCTTACTCAGATAGAAGCTTGAGTCTCCGAACCCACTGAAGTCGATGCCGCGCCCGCCAAACGAAAAGTTGGGAAGCGTGAAATCGAGTTCAGTCCCTCCTGAACGACCCAGTCTTAGAACTGCTTCGGGACCAGATAACCCATCCGTATTGTGATCATGCTGAAATGTGGTTCCGAACTCTAGGATAATTTCGCCCTTTGCTAGTAATAACGCGTTGGTCGTAAAATTTGGCCTGTTCGCGTTGAGCGGCTCCTCGTCCGCAAGAATCAGACCTGTTAAACAACTTGCCAAGAGTAATAGGAGTATCTTCATGTCCCTAAAAAGTTTGCCAACGCGTTCGGATGAAGCGGCCAGTTAAACATCCCGGCGAGTCCCATCACTAACCCAAAAATCGCAAAAATGAGTGCAAAACTGTACAGCCATCGTTTCCGTGCGAGGGCAGTAACCGCCAGAAGGGCAATGGCAACGGATATTGCCGAATCCGACATATCAAATTGATCGTCACGAAAGTTCAAAGCGTTGTAAAGCTTCTCGGCATCCTCGGCCTTGGCTTTCACATCGTTACCCTCACCGGCTTGCTTTTTGACAAGTGCCTCCCACTTCTCAGCCCCTGCCCTAATAGAGTTTCGAGACTCGATCGCCTTGAGAGTGTCGACTGTTGCTTCGGCAGTCTCGAGACGAGATTTATGTGCTTGGTACCAGCCCCAGTTGTCGATTCGATCAGCCTGCGCCTGCTGCATCGCCTGACAAATGTTGTCGTCTTTGATCTTAAAGATCCCCATGAAAACTGCTAAGAACGCGATAGTGATCGCCACAATGCTCGTCAATCGATCCTTGTTTGCGCTATCGGAATCAAACAGATCAGAGGGTTCCATTCGACCGCCTCGCCACCGAAATACATACCCCTTCCCGGTATCTAGATATCATCAACCGAAAGGACGATTGAATCGATTATTTGTTCATTACCGTGTTCACTACCGCACAAATTTGAACGTTAATCGTCAGAATCGGAAGACACTAAGCCGCAACTGCATACTGCTCAACGTGTTTCAAACAACAAGCTCGCACCCGAGCCCTGATTCGGTTGATGTACTTGGCTCGTTCGGTAACGCTCACGGCGCCCCGGGCGTCAAGGAGGTTGAACACATGGGAGCACCTGAGCGCGAGGTCTAGAGCGGGGTAGACGAGGCCCTTCGGGCCGGCTCCGGCGGGCGGGGTGCCTTCGGCTTGGGCAGAGGTGAGGATTCCTTGTTTCTCGTCCCAGAAGACTTCGGTTTCGATGACGCGCTTGGATTCCTCCTCGTACATGTCGAACATCTTGAAGAGCATGTCGGTGGAGGCGACTTCGAAGTTGTAGACGTTGTCTTGCAGCTCCAGTTGATAATCGACATCCTTATACGAGAGGTCGTCGCTCCATTGGAGGTCCTTCCAGAAGGACTGCTGGTTGTTGAGCATCAGGCAGAGGCGCTCGGGGCCGTAGGTGATTTCGGCACAGACCGGGTTGCACTCGATTCCGCCCATTTGCTGGAAGAAGGTGAACTGGGTGACTTCGGCACCGTTGATCCAGACTTCCCAGCCGACTCCGCTAGCTCCGGCGGCTTGGCTTTCCCAGTCGTCTTCGACGAACCGAATGTCGTTCTTGGAGGTATCGATTCCGATGGCATCGAGCGAGCCGAGGTAGAGGTCAACAATGTTCTCCGGTGACGGCTTCATGATGACCTGGTACTGGTAGTACCGCTGACTGCGCTGGGGGTTGAGGGTGTAGCGGCCGTCAGCGGGTCTTCTTGAAGGTTGGATGTAGGCGACGTTCCATGCATCGGGTCCGAGGACGCGGAGCGTGGTTGCGGGGTGCATGGTTCCGGCTCCGACTTCGACGTCGTAAGGCTGGAGGATGGCGCATCCTTGGGCTGACCAGTATTCGTTAAGGCGTCGGATCAGCTCCTGGAAAGTCATGCGTTAGATTATGACAGGAAGCGGGTGCCTATTCTAGGCACCCGCTGACCCCGTCAGTTCTTCCGTCGCTTTCTTGCGAACGCCGCGAGGCCCAGGCCGAGAGCGGCGAGGGAAGCTGGCTCCGGAACTACGGCTACCGTGGCGAGGTAACCCATGTTGTGGCCAGTGCTGATTGTTCCGTTCGCGGCCCAAGCGGATCCGTTCCACAGGTAACGAGAGATGTTATCACTCTGGTGTCCCGAGACGAACATTTCGGCACCATCAGGGCTGAAGGCAAGACCGATGGCCTGTTGCGGCGTGGCGACACTTGTCTTTGCAATCGGCTCGAAGTTTGCGTTGAGGTCGACTTTGTAGACTTGGCCTGCGTTTGCATACGTCGTCACGTACAACGCGCCGCCCTGGTATTGCATTTGGTGAGCAAAGTTACCATCCAGCGCAAAGAAGGTCGATGTATTCGTGGTCAGATTTGTCACGCGAAGTCCAGTGTTTTGAGACTCAATCAGTCGCTTGCCGTCTGGGCTTACCCAGGCGTCTCGAACAGGTAGAAAAGAGGAGCCGCCGACATCAGTGCTTCCCGTGTAATGTCGCGACCCGTTATTGACTGTCGAGACCCAGATGTCTCCATCGGGCGCAAAGTTGAAGCCGTGAAATCCCTGGAAGTTCGCGTTTGAAGCAGTCAGGATTTCGGCACCTCCGGTGAAACCAGTTTGTGTGATTCCGAACCTCTGTATCGAGCCCTGCCCGAGTGTGTTTCCGTACCTGTTACTCACATAGAGATCACTACCGCGAACAACGACGCCAATCGCATCATGAAGCGCAGATGCTGGAATCCCAGTTCCAGCTGCAGCCGCACCTCCGGTTGTTGCGAAGTCGTAAACCTGGACTCCTCCATACTGCGCGGTATTACCGCCGACTGAACCCGACGTCGTTTCGGCTGCGATAAGCCGGAATTGGGCAAACGAAGTTGCCGAGATTAAGGTTGCCAAAGCAACAAGATAGCCTTTTTTCAATGCATTCATGATCTTCACGAGTAAGCGAACTGCTCACCCGCAATACTATCAGGAATTGGCAGATACAGACGAGCAGTTTTAACGCAACGGGTCTGAAACTTAGTGTTAGGCCGAGCCAATCGGCTGGATGATAAGCTCTGCTCGTAGGAACGCCTCGACAACCTCCGGATTCCATTCCTTGCCCGCGCTGCGCTCGATTTCTTCGAGGGCGATTTCGCGCATGATCGGGTCTTTCCAGGAGGCGCCGTGAAGCATGACGTCAAAGGCTTCGCAGAGTCCGATGATTTGGGCGGCGAGGGGGATTTCTTCGGCGACGAGGCCGTCGGGGTATCCTGCGCCGTTCCACCGTTCGTGGTGGTAGCGAATTCCGGGGATGGCGGGGGTGAGCCAGTCGTAGGATTCGACGAGGCGGACAGAGAATTCGGCGTGGCGGCGAATGACGTCGAGTTCGGCGTCGGTCAGGGATCCCACTTTGGACAGGACGGTCGCGTCGAGTTTTGTCTTGCCCACATCGTGAAGGAGGGCAGAATAGCGGAGCCGCAGCAGCTCGGCCTCCGAGAGCCCCAACTCGGCCCCCG
This sequence comes from Armatimonadota bacterium, assembly GCA_037138755.1. Classification (NCBI taxonomy): domain Bacteria; kingdom Bacillati; phylum Armatimonadota; species Armatimonadota bacterium. Next base: position 114,267 of record JBAXHT010000001.1, read on the forward strand.
TTCCCACCGAATAAACCGCAACGCGCTCGGCGTGTTCGCGCTCTCCGGGAGCGTTGAGGTCGAGCGCCACCAGGAGAGCCCGGATTGTTTCGTTACGCTGCCGCCGTTCTTCGTTCGAAATTTCCATTGCAATTACGTTTCTGGGACGTTTGCACCCCTTCCGCAACCGGAGAGATGTTGGTACAGTAAACCTTAATCAACATGCAAACACCTCCTCCTTTCAACCGTCCGCCAGAGGGCCAATACTATCAGCAACCGATGAAGCCGAAGAAGAATCCTTTGGTGATTGTGTTTGCGATATTGGGCGTTCTCACTCTTTGCTGCGGGGCCCCACTCGGAGGATTGTTCTACTTCGGTAAGAAGGTTGTTGATGCAGGAATGGGAGCCGGGGAATGCGCTATCAACGTGAAGATGATGTCGGCCGCTTTGAAAAACTACCAAGCCGCGAACGGTGGCAAATTGCCGAAAGCGGAGACCTGGCAGACCGATATCTCAAAGTACCTCATGCCGGACAAGGACTTGAACGACATGAAAGAATCTCCGATCAAATTCAACATCTGGACTCCCGGTGGTGAGTGGAGCTGTGGCAGCAAGACGAAAACTGGCTTCGCTTTCAACGAAGCTTTCTCGGGCAAAACTCTCCCAGAGGCAATCAAGATTTCCGCAACCGATCCGGCAATCTTTGAGATTAAGTCCGTTGGGTACAACCAACACACCAAGTACAAGGCCCTTCCGGAAAGCGAAAGCCCACAGATGTTGGAGGGTATCGCCGACTCCAACCGGGGCTGGTTCCTTGTTACTCCAGATGGCGCGATCAAAGGGATGAACAGCAAGAAGAAGGGTGGCGGTTCGGTTGACTTCAATTTTGATTCTTCATCGGATGAGAAGAAGCCGAGCAAAGAATCTGCGAACTCGGAGTAGTACACTAGCGTTAAGGCAATTATGGCAAACCTCTTTCTCGCGGCTTTTGGACTCCCGGCAGGTGCGGAGCTTTGGATCATCGGTGGTGTTGTTCTGCTTCTTTTCGGCGGAGCAAAGATTCCCCAGTTGATGCGCGGGCTTGGACGCGGAGTCGGAGAGCTTAAAGTCGGGCTTGAAGAAGGCAAAAAGGCTTTCAGCGAAGCCGGCGGCGAAGAGAAGAAAGACGACGATAAGAAAGGCGAGTGATGCTGGCTGCATTTGGATTGCCTCCAGGGCCCGTCGAGATGTTCTTTCTGGCGTTCCTTGTACTCAAGATCGGCTTGATCGTTGCTTTGGTTTCCTATCTGTTTCGCAAGTTTCCGTCGATAATGCGGGGTCTGGGTCGCGGCATCGAGCAGTTCCAACGCGGAGTTGACGAAGGGCCCGGAGGTAAGTAATGCCTGGATTACCTGGTGGTTCTGAGTGGATTTTGATTGGGCTGGTTGTCCTCCTCCTTTTCGGCGGCGAGAAACTTCCTTCTTTGATGCGCGGAATTGGAAAAGGCGTCGGCGAGCTCAAGGCCGGGCTTGAAGACGGTAAGCGGAAGTTGCAGGACGCGATGGAAGAAGCGGCGGATCAGAAGGGCGACACACACTAGAGTCGCAAGAACTTAGCTCTTTTCGCTTGGTCACTGAGGGAGACTTTCCAGCGGGAAGCCCACTTTGGGGTCTCAATCTCCTCGAAGGTTGCCTTTTCGAACACGTACAGCACGCTTTCGTCGGCCCGCAGAACCCCATTTTTAATAGTGAGAGTGCGCTCTTGGTGGTTGTCCTGGGCTCGGTCTGAACCCCGACCATTGCCGCCTAGCAGCTCCTTTGCGTTTATGATTTGGTAGGGGCAGTCCGGTTCGACGTAATCGCGCTTCGGTGCTCGTTCGCCTCCCCGGTACCACTCATAAGACAGAACGCTGATCGTTTGGTCTCCAAAACTAGCGTCTGCCCAACTGCAATGCGATGTACCCCACCAAGCTAGCGCGGTACAGAATGGCGGCTTCGCAACTGCAATGTAGGCAGATGGATAATCATTGAAATTCTCGCAATAGTAGGCGAAGAGATCGCCTACTGTGCTCATCGAGAGCACACTTGCTCTTCCTGCCACAAATTGCCCGGGAACCAAACGGTCCGATCGCAAATCAAGTAGAAAAAACCTGCTGAGCCGACCCGAAAAACCGATTGAAATGACGGCCCAATGCGATCCTCGCGAACTCGCAATCGAACAAGTCCAGTTCTCAGGAGGATTCCCGGTTCGCCGAGTTAACCTTCTGGACATTGGTTCATGTTACTCCCCTTGGTTAAGAGCATATAGGGGGGTGCAAAGTGCCCACTGTGCTACCAGGTAAACTGCCTTCGAAAAGTTGTGTGCTCGCCGATGATGCCGGGCGTTTGCAATGTAATTCGGAGAAATAGATTCACCTTATGAGTAACAAGCGCGTCTGGCTGTTTCGTGAGGGTAACGCAACTCTGCGTGACCTCCTCGGTGGTAAGGGTGCAAACCTTGCCGAAATGACCAATATCGGTCTTCCTGTCCCTCCTGGCTTCACGATTACCACTGAAGTTTGCACCGAATACTACGCCACAGGGCGACAGCTTCCGGCTGGCCTGATGGAAGAGATGACGACGGCTCTCGCCGACGTTGAGAAGGACCTCGGCAAGAAGTTTGGCGATGCTTCCAATCCGCTTCTTCTCTCGGTTCGATCCGGTGCTAAGTTCTCGATGCCGGGAATGATGGACACCGTTTTGAACCTTGGTCTTACCGACGAAATCGTCGATGCGCTCTGCAAAGTCTCCGATCCTCGATTTGTTTACGACAGCTACCGCCGCCTCATCATGATGTTGTCGGACGTTGCTTACTCCGATAAGTACGAGCACATTTCCAAGCACGACTTCGAGCACCTTTTTGCTGACCTGAAGAAGGAACTCGGCGTTAAGGAAGATCTTGAAGTCGATGCAGAGGGCCTCAAGAAGCTCTGCGAGCAGTATAAGGCTCACGTCCTCAAGGTCACCGGAAAGGAGTTCCCACAGGATCCGTTCGTTCAGATGAAAGAAGCCGTTGAGGCCGTCTTCCGCTCCTGGAACAACGACCGAGCAATCGTGTACCGACGGAAGGAGAAGATTCCGGACGAGATCGGAACTGCGGTCAACATCCAGGCAATGGTCTTCGGAAACCGAGGCGACGACTGCGGAACCGGCGTTGCGTTCACTCGAAACGCTTCGACTGGCGAGAACGTTGTTTTCGGCGAGTACTTGATGAACGCACAGGGCGAAGACGTCGTTGCCGGCGTTCGCACCCCGCTCGAGATCGCTGACCTCCAGAAGGCAAACCCTGCGATCTACCAAGAGTTTGATGACACTTGTAAGAAGCTCGAAGCTCACTACAAGGACATGCAGGACATCGAGTTCACCATCGAGCACGGCAAGCTGTTCATTCTCCAGTGCCGATCCGGTAAGCGAACTGGACCAGCCGCGATCAAGATCGCGGTTGACCAGGTCAACGAAGGACTTATCACCAAGGACCAGGCTCTTCTCCGAGTCGATCCTGAGCTGTTGAACCACTGCCTTCTTCCGGTCATCGCTCCGGGAACCAAGTATGCAACCATCGCCAAGGGTCTTCCCGCAGGTCCTGGTGCGGCGACTGGTATCGCTATCTTCGACTCCGAAAAGGCTGCTGAGCTCGGAAAGGGCGGACTTGGTCAGAACGTGATCTTGGTTCGCGCTGAGACCTCGCCCGACGATCTGAAGGGAATGCTCGCGGCACAAGGCGTTCTGACCGAAAAGGGTGGAATGACCTCGCACGCCGCGCTCGTTGCTCGTGGATTTGGTATCCCAACCGTTGCTGGCTGCTCCGAAATCTCGGTTAACGCCGGTAAGAAGGAGTTCGCCTACGCTGGCGGAACCATCAAGGAAGGCGATCTGATCTCCCTGAACGGAACCCTTGGTGAAGTCATCAACGGTAGCGTTCCCGTAGAGCCTCCGATGATGACCGGCGAGTTCGGCACCTTCCTTGGCTGGGCTGACTCCGAGCGAACCCTCGGTATTCGAACCAACGCTGACACCCCAGAAGACACCGAGCTTGCAATCAAGTTTGGTGCCGAAGGAATCGGTCTCTGCCGAACCGAGCACATGTTCTTCGAAGGCGAGCGACGCCCGGTCGTTCAGCGCATGATCCTTGCTGAGAACGATGCCGAGCGAAAGGCAGCTCTCGACGAGCTTTTGGTCTTCCAACGCGAAGACTTCAAGGGCATCTTCGAAGCCCTGAAGGGGATGCCGATGACGGTCCGCCTCATCGATCCTCCTCTCCACGAGTTCCTTCCTTCCTTGGCTTCGTTGATCGAGGAAGTTGCGGTTGCAAAGGCAAGCGGCAAGCCAGACACGGCGAAAGAAGAGCTTCTTCACACCGTTGAAGGAATGCACGAAATCAACCCGATGATGGGACTCCGAGGCTGCCGACTCAGCATCGTGTTCCCTCAGATCGTCGAGATGCAGACTCGAGCAATCCTCGAAGGCGCCGCTCTCGTGATCAAGGCGGGCGGAAAGGCTAAGCCTGAGATCATGATTCCTCTCGTCGGCCACGTGAACGAGCTTCGCTTCGTTCGTGAGCGACTTGAAGCAACCGCTAAGAAGGTTGTCGAAGAGCAAGGCGTCGAGATTCCTTACGAGTTCGGCACCATGATCGAAGTTCCTCGCGGTGCTCTCACCGCCGACGAGATCGCAGCTGAGGCTTCGTTCTTCTCGTTCGGAACTAACGACCTTACACAGATGACCTTCGGCTTCTCGCGAGACGACTCGGACAAGTTCCTCAAGCCATACGTGGCCCAGAAGATCCTCCCCGGCGATCCGTTCGAGTCCATCGACCAGACCGGCGTTGGTTTGTTGATGGAGATTGCGGTTGAGAAGGGCAGAAAGGTCCGGCCAGGCCTCAAGATGGGAATCTGTGGCGAGCACGGCGGCGAGCCCCGATCGATTGCGTTCTGCAACAAGATCGGCCTCGACTACGTCAGCTGCTCCCCGTTCCGAGTGCCTATCGCTCGCCTCGCGGCGGCACAGGCTGCGATCCTTGCCAGCAAAGGCGGCGCCGAGCGCGACAAGTAAGCGGGTTCAAATAGAGCTTATGGCCCCGCGCAGATTGCGCGGGGCCCTTTTTTACACCGACGAAGCACATTGGGTCAACCTTTAGTGCTTAGAACAGCTCCATGTTATGTGGTGCCTTCGCCACCAACATTATGTTTGCTCTCTACGTTGTCACCCTTCTAGCTCAACCAACCGAACTGACCGAGACGCTCAAAGCTGAAACTCTCAACGAGTTTGCTCGGGAGTTGGATCGCTCTTATGTCCACCGTGATGTTGCCAAGCGCATCGGAGCGGAGTTTGACAAGTGGAAACTCACACCCGATTACGAGCAAGTCAGCTCTGGAGAGGAGTTCGCAAATCGCATCAACGCAATCATGAGGGGGCAGGTGACCGACGGGCATCTCTCGATCCGGTATTCAGCTGAAAAGCTCCCGCCGAGGCAGGAGCGGATGAAGCCGAGCCAAGAGGAGATTGCCCAGGATCAGAAGATGATGCGCATGACAAACGCCGGCTTTACCAAAGTCGAGCGGCTGGGAGGCAACATCGGTTACGTCAAGATCAACCAGTTCTTCCAACTTGCCGACTCTAAGCGTCCCATACAGGCGTCGATGAAGTTCCTTTCCAATACAGACGCAATGATCATCGACCTCCGCGAGCATCGCGGCGGGCACAGTGAGACTGCTGACTTCTTCACCAGCATTTTCTTTGACCCGAAGGCACCGGTCAAGTTCTGGGACGTTTACGACCGACTGCAGGATAAAAAGTTTGCGGTTTGGTCGTCGAAGAACACGATGGGACTCCGCTACACGAAACCAATCTACGTTCTCATCAGCGGAGCAACCGGTTCAGCCGGCGAGAGTGTGGCTTATAACCTTCAAGCCTACAAGCGATCCACCACAATTGGATCGAAGAGCTACGGAATCGCGAATATGGGCAACTTCTTTCGGATCAACGATCACTTCATGAGCCTTATCCCCTTCGCCCAGGGCCGAAATCCAGTGACGGGCACGAACTGGGAGAAGGTTGGCGTGGTGCCAGAGATTAAGGCTTCGATCACGGAATCGCTGGTCGAGGCTCAAAAGCTCGCGCTAGAAAACCTGATGTCCGCCACCCAAGACCCGTCAGACAAGGCGGCCCTCAGCGGCGCTCTGGCTCGGCTCAAAGCTTAATCGGTTTTCCACCCGCATCAGCTGATCGCAGAATCGCATCCATGATCCTCACGTCGCGGAGGCCCATATCGCCGCCGGTCTTGAGGGTCATTTTCGGGTCACGAATGCACTGACTCAGATGGTCCATTTGGAGTGCCCATTGGTTGGACTCTTTCGGAATGATCGGCTGGCCGTTGAGGGTGAATTGGTGGTTTTCGTAGCCGGTGGCGGGTTCGGCGTCAATGCGTCCGGCGTTGCCGTAGATGCGGACGTTGTTGGCATTCCAGCTATAGCTGGTGGCGCCTTGGCCCGTAATTCCGTTGGGGAAGACGAGGGTGAAGTGGTTGGAGTCTTCGACTTCTTTGAAGAGCTTGTTGCTGCTCTTGTCGCGAGTTCCGGTGACTTCGATCGGGTCGGCTCCGGCGAACATGCACATCGCTTGAATGGCGTAGATTCCAATCTCGCTGATCGCGCCGAAACCGCCGATGGCGCGCTTGTGGTGCCACTGGCTCCAGTCGCCTAATGTGAAGCCGTGGTCGCTGCGGATGTAACGGATGGTGCCAAGTTTGCCTTCCTTGCAAAGCCTTTGGGCTTCCAGGTTGTGAGGCTCGAAGTGACAGCGGTAGCCAACGCCGAGTCGCTTGTTTCGCTTCTTGGCTTCCTCGACCATTTCAATGGCTTGCTTCAAATCGCCGGTCATCGGCTTCTCGCAGCTGACGTGCTTGCCCGCTCTGAGGGCTCGCATGACGAACTCGTGGTGGGTGCCGGGAGGGGTGATCACGTAGACGACGTCGATATCTGGGTCGTTGGCGATCTTTTCGAGGTTCTTGTAATCGTAAATCTTGTTCTCAGGAATGCCGTACTGTGCACCGTACATCTTCCCTTTCTCAGGCGAGCCAGTGATGAGGGACACCAGCCGACTGTGCTTACAATGCTTGAAGTTCGGCATGATATTTCGGGTGGCGTATCCGCCGAGACCAAGCACTGCCCAGCCGACGGGTTTGTCTTGTCCGAGGTTGCCGAGTGCGGCGGCTCCTAGAGCAGAACTAGAGGCTGCAAGAAGTTCGCGTCGAGAGAGGTCCATGAGTCGCAGTTTACGCTTGATCCAAGAGGAATTGATTGTAGAATTTGATTGTGTTAGGCTTCCTTTTTGGTGAGGATCGGGAACCCCAACCTTCGCCCTGGCTCCGAGAATGGCAAACAAGGGACGATGCCCCGATCATTCGGCTGGTCGATGCGATCTTAGCGCAGGCGGTGAACGAAAGGTCTTCTGGAATCAGATTCGTTGTAGATCCCAACCGCATCCATATTGATGTTCCAACAGAGGAGCAATGGCAGAAGCGTGTCGAAATCGAGTCATGGATGACTGAGAACAAGATTCCAAGATCGGACCAGGGAGACACTGACCCAGAGCTGTGGGTCGACTACGAAATCGATAACCAGTGGCGCGTCGCGATGATTGTTCCGGGGAACCTGACCGACCCAACAATTTGCAGACTACGAGTTAGACTCAATTATAAGCGATTCGCGTCTCTGGAGGAACCAGAGAATCTAATCTACGTCGACGGATCATTCCTACATATCGAAAGGTTTTCGCTGACTGATTCAGTCCGTGCTCTTATCCGAATCGAACCTGACCCTGACTAGCCCTCAACGTCCGGCAGCGGCGCAAACATCGCCATCAGTTGCTCATACTGGGCCTTCCCCATCGTGTGCGGTTTCGCCAGAACTCGGGCCGTGTAGTTACCGTGCATTTTGTCGCCTTCGGAGTACATCCAGTCTGAAATCTTTGACTCTGGAACCGTCACCAGTTCGCCAAATTTTACGTTTTTAACAATTCCAGGATCGTTCCCTAGTTTTCCTCTAACCGACTCGCCTTCGATGACGGGGTTCTCGAGCCAGAAGTGCTCAACCATTGCGCCATCTTCGATGGCAGCTTTGACCATATAGTCCTCGGGGTTCAGGGCCGAGGCTCGCTTGTCCCAGAAATACGGCAGGGTCTTTCGGGCGTTGGCGACGGCTTCGACCATTTCTGGGCTATCTGGATCAACTCGGGTCAACGTCTCCGGCATGGAGCGCATTCGAACGAAGTTCATGAATACAAGAAAGAAGACGACACCTAAGGCGATCCAAACAGCTAGCATGGGCGCATTCTACTCCCCAACTAGATTCTTGACAACCCATTCAATAACACCGGGGAACTGGACGTATGCCGCACAAGTCGCTATGATGAGGAAAACGCCATGGACATGATCAACCGCATCACCATCGGAATCCGGCTTCCGGAGTCAACAGTTCAGGAACTGGAACAAGCTCTCTTGCTCATCAAACGCAAGCCGGGGATTCTGGATGTTCGGTGGAGTCAGCCCGGAGAGTGGATCGTTCCGCTGATGCCGGTCGGTGAAGTCGGGGTTTCAACGGCGGCTGCGATTAAAGACAAGCTCGGTCCATTCGTCGCTAACATTAATCACTTCCAAGCCAACTTCGCCGGATTTTCCGGGGTGCCAAACCTGATTCAGCCCCGCTATGTGTCGCTGGTCTTTGACGAAACTTATAGCGGGGCTCTGATGCGTATCGCGACGGCCATTGAACAGCAAGTCGCACCGATTATTCCCCCTAAGGACATCAAGAACTTGCAAAACTACATCACGTTAGGGCGGCTCAAAACCGAAAGCGAGCAACTCCGGGTCGCCCTAGGTCGCGCACTCAAGATTCCGGAGCAGCCCGTTCTCAGCCCCCTGCCTGTGAGTTCAATTGATCTTCTGAGTGCGTTTGCCTCCACTAGCGGAATGAGTTACAAGGTGATTGAGTCGTTTCCGATGAAGTAATCTGCGACTTAACATGACCCTCGCCGCCTTTGCCCTCGCGCTCTCATACGTTCCGCAGTCCACCGACGAAATTGTCGCCAAGATCGTCAATGAGGCGAAATCGAACTCGCAGGCGATGAAGTCGCTCCAGGACTTGACATCTAAGTTCGGCCCGCGCCTGACGTCTTCCTCTAACCTCGATCAAGCCCAACGCTGGATGGCGAATCAATTCAAAAAGGCCGGTTGCACAAATGTGCATTTAGAACCTTGGGGTTCGATTCCGGTTGGGTTTGATCGTGGCCGAAACTCCTTTGGGCGGATGAACACCCCGGTTGCTCGTCAGTTTGAGTTCACTTCGCCAAGCTGGACCGAAGGCACGAAGGGAGCCATGAAGGGGCTGGCTATCGCCTGCCCGAAGGACAAAGCAGAGCTAGACGCGATGAAAGAAAAGTTGAAAGGAGCATGGGTGGTGATGGATCGTCAGCCACGGCGCTCACGTCCAGGGGCAGATGCGCCTTCGCCAGAGGTACAGGCGCAGATCGATTTGGATGCCGCAATTGATGGACTCGGAATCGCGGGGCGCGTCTATGCCTCGCGAAGCGAGCTTGTCATCACTTCCGGAAGTTTCCGAGATAAGACCTTCGAGAAGCACCCGATGGACCGAAGCGTGACGATTCGCAAGTCGGACATGGACGCTCTGAAGGCTTCGATGGCGGAAGGCAAAGCGGTTGAACTAGAGTTCAATTTGGACCAGAAGTTCCGCAAAGGGCCAGTTGTTCAAAACAACGTAATCGCCGAAATCAAAGGCACCGAGAAGCCGGACGAGGTGGTGATCATCAGCGGGCACATTGATAGCTGGGATGGACCGGGAGCAGTTGGAGCTTCGGATAATGGCACCGGTTCTTGCACCGCTCTGGAAGCAGCTAGGCTACTCCTGAAAGCAGGAGCCAAGCCTAAACGCACAATTCGATTCATCCTTTGGGGCGGCGAAGAGCAAGGGCTTTATGGCTCACGAAGCTACGTCATCCAGCACGAAAAAGAGCTGGACAAGATCAGCGCGGTATTCGTGGATGACGGCGGAAGCAACTACATCGGCGGCTATAACGGTCATCCCGACATGAAGCCAATCCTTCAACGAGGGATGGATCAGGTCGTCGCCGCATTCCCAGATTTGCCGATGCGTTACACCGAGCGGACGAACCCCAAGACTCAGATTGGTTCCGACCAGGACAGCTTCAACGCGGTCGGCGTGCCCGGGTTCTTCACCCTCGAAACCGGTTCCGAGAAGTACGGGTCTCAGGACTACAACTTCATCCACCACACCCAGCACGACACAATGAAGTACGTGATCCCCATGTACATGGTCCAGTCGTCGGTCGCCCACGCGGTCGTCGGCCTCCAGGTCGCCAACGCCGAGACAATGCTTCCTCGCTATCCAAAGTTCGAGTACAAGCTCAATCCAGACGGCGTTCCGGGGCTTGCTGCGCTTTTGATGAAGAAGTAAGCGCGGTTGACAACGTAGGATTCAGCATGCAAGACTAGAGGGGTCTTGATGCTGAGTCTTCACCATCACCACCATATCCATCATCATTGCGCCTAAGTTGCCGCAATGATGTTTTTTGGTTTGCCGTTCCGCGCGAGCCACTTCCCCTTCTCTTCTCACAATTTGAATATGAACCTTAAACTTGCCCTCCCAACTGGGCGCATTCAGCAAAACGTGTACAAGCTTCTTGAGGAAGCGGGAATCCGCATTTCGGGCGGGCCGCGCTCCTACCGACCGACTCTCAGCGCTGAAGGGTTTGATACCAAGATTCTGAAGACGCAGAATATCGTGGAGATGCTCGCGATTGGTCGCCGAGACATCGGCTTTGCCGGGCATGACTGGGTTCGCGAGAAACGGGCGGACGTGGTTCATCTGCTGGACACCGGCTTTGACAAAGTTCGAATTGTTGCCGCGGCGCCTTCCGGATTTCCGTCGGCGGAGGCGTATCAGGGCCGAACGCTGGTGATCGCGACCGAGTATGTTCAGCTTGCTCAAGATTGGATTGACCTCAAAGGGATGGACGCGAAGGTCATTCGGAGTTACGGAACGACTGAGGTCTTTCCACCAGAAGATGCGGATTGCATCGTCGATAACACCTCAACTGGCGAGACCCTCAAGGCCTCTGGTTTGCAAATCATCGATGAGCTGATGCAGTCTTCGACCGCGCTTTTTGCCAGCCAGCAAGCAATGGCAAACCCTGATCTGCGAGGAAGGATTGAGGATTTTGTGCTTTTGATTCGATCGGTTTTGGATGCTCGTGACCGGGTGATGGTTGAAGTCAACGTGAGCCGAGAGTCGCTGGAAGCAGTGGCGGCCTGCTTGCCGTCCATGCGTCAGCCGACGGTGGCTGCGCTTCACGGAGACGCAGGATTCGTCGTGAAATCGGCGGTCAAGCGAACCGATTTGGTGACGCTGATTCCGCTGATCAAGGCGAAAGGGGGCACCGATATCGTGGTTTCAGCGATATCGAACGTCATCCCATGAGCCGCGTCGTCGGGGTGATCGATACTCGCGTGGCGAACACCGCCAGCATCTTTGCTGGGTTGCGTCGGGCTGGGTTGGAGCCGGTTGCGGTCGGTTCGGCGGCCGATTTGGAGGGGCAAGAAGCTGTGGTTCTTCCCGGCGTTGGAGCATTTGCCGCTGGCATGTCTGCTCTCGACAGAATGTGTTTGGTGGAGCCACTGCAGGACTGGATCGCGGCGGATCGGCCGTTCTTGTCGGTTTGTTTGGGAATGCAGTTGCTGTTTGAATCGAGCGAAGAATCGCCAGGAGTTGCCGGTTTAGGAGTCGTGCCAGGTGCGGTCACCCGATTCCCGGATGGAGTCGTCATCCCTCACTTCGGCTGGAATCAGATTGCTTCGTCGTCCGATTTTTTTGCTGATGGAGACGTGTACTTTGCCAATTCCTTTCGCGCTACAGAGGCGCCGGAGGGGTGGGAAACGGCCACTTGTGATCATGGCGGATCGTTCCTCGCGGGAATTCGGAAGGGCCGAGTTGCGGCGGTCCAGTTCCACCCCGAAATCTCCGGAGCCGTCGGAGCTTCGCTTCTAGATAGGTGGGCTCAATGGTAACCAAACGGATCATCCCCTGCCTGGATTGCCGCGACGGTCGTGTCGTCAAGGGCATCAACTTTCAGGGCCTGAAGGATGCAGGTTCTCCTGTCGAGCTTTCCTTGCGCTACCAGGATGAAGGCGCGGACGAGATTGTCATTCTGGACGTTGGCGCGACAGTTGAAGGGCGGCAAAACCAGCTCGACACGATTCGCGCTGTGCGGGTTGATCTCGCGATTCCGCTGACGGTTGGCGGCGGGGTTCGCGAACTTCGGGATATCGAGGCCCTGCTTGATGCGGGTGCCGATAAGGTTTCGATCAACACCGCCGGAGTGGATCGCCCTGAGTTGATTCGTGAGGCTTCGGAGGCGTTCGGGGCACAGTGTACGGTGGTCGCAATTGACACCAAGTGGATCGGCGACAGATGGAGCGTGCTTACGAGAGCAGGACGAGATGTTCGAGATATCGACACCCTCGCGTGGTGTCGCGAAGTCGCAGCACTGGGGGCAGGAGAGATTCTGTTAACTAGTTTTGATAGGGATGGGACCAAGGAGGGCTACGATCTCAAGTTGCTTCGAGCCGCTAGCGAGGCGGTTTCCATTCCGATCATCGCAAGCGGCGGCGCACGGGTTGCAGACGATCTCTTCGACGCCTTCGAAGCCGGGGCTAACGCGGCCCTCGCCGCATCGATTTTCCACTACGACAACCTGCATATCTCCGATATTAAAGCCCATCTGGCGGGCAAAGGAATCACGATAAGACAATGATCATTCCAAGCATCGACCTTCAAAGCGGCAAGGCCGTACAGCTGATCGGCGGTAAAGAGTTCGCCGTTGACGGCGGGGACCCACGCGCTTGGGCACGGGAGTTTGGGATTGCCGGAGAGATTGGAGTGATCGACCTGGATGCCGCACTCGGAACGGGCAATAATCGCGATACAATTGTCGGGATTCTGAAAGATCACCGTTGCCGAGTCGGCGGCGGAATTCGCACTCTGGAGGACGCTTTGTTCTATTTGGATGCCGGTGCACTCCAGGTGATTATCGGCACTAAGGCGACCCCTCAGTTCTGCTCTCAATTGCCGCGAGCCCGCGTGATGGCAGCGCTGGATACGGTGCATGGCGAGGTCGTGGTGGATGGCTGGCAAACCAACACCAGGAAGCCAATCGAAGAGCGAATCGCCGAACTTCGTGACCACGTTGGCGGGTTCTTGGTCACATTTGTTGAGCGCGAAGGACGAATGGTGACGATGGATATGGACCGTTGCCGTGCTCTCAAAGAGCTTTGTGGAGAAGTGCCTTTGACAGTTGCAGGTGGGCTTTCGACGGTGGATGAGGTGGCTGAATTGGACGCGATGGGGATCGATGTTCAGGTCGGAATGGCGCTCTACACACGCAAGGTCGACTACATCGACTGCGTTCTTTCGCCCCTCAAACGAAGACTTCCGGATCAGCTTTGGCCAACTGTTGTAGCAGACGAACAGGGACGGGCTTTAGGTTTGGTTTGGAGCAGTGAAGAGTCTGTGCGGCTCGCCGCGAAAGAGCGGCGTGGAATTTACTATTCGCGCTCGCGCAAGGAGATTTGGAGAAAGGGCGAGACCAGCGGGGCGGTTCAGGAGCTACTGAGGATTGATTTGGATTGCGACCGGGACGCTCTAAAGTTCACCGTCAGGCAATCTGGAAGCGGGTTCTGCCACAAGCAGACTGACTCGTGCTGGGGTGATTTGGGCGGCCTCCCTGTCCTGGAGTCAACCCTTGAATCCCGAAAGATGGACGCTCCAGCAGGTTCCTACTCGGCTCGCCTGTTCACCGAAGAAGGATTACTTGAGAGTAAGTTGACCGAAGAAGCCAAGGAACTCGCCGAGGCGACCGACCGCGAGCATATTATCGCAGAAGCAGCTGACCTTCTTTACTTCGTGACCGCGAAACTAGCCCAAAACGGCATTTCACACGCCGAAGTCGAGCGAGAACTTGACCGACGAAGTAAGAAAATCACCCGACGGGGAGGCGACCGAAAGGCATGATTCCTATATACAACTACTCAGCACTAGGTGAAGCCGACCGCAAGCGGCTGATGCGCCGAAGTCAGGCCTCGCTGACTGATATCGCGCCGACGGTTCAGCAGTGGCTTGTGCGGATCGAAGAAGAAGGTGATGGGGCAGTGCTCGACTATATCCGAACCTTCGATCAGAAGGAAGGCAAACTTGGATGGCAAGAGTCAGGTAGTTTCCGCATGGAAATCTCCGCCGAGGATATCTCCAGAGCCTACGAATCGCTTGAGCCAAGCCTGGTTGAGGCCATCCGGAAGCAAGTTTTTCTATCGCGAAAGTTCCACACCGAGTACGCCTCAACACTTCTAGGCGAATGGGAGACAGTGCAGATCGAAGGCGTTCGGGCGGGCTACCGCCGCGTGCCCATCGCTCGGGCCGGGCTTTACGTTCCCGCTGGAAAGGCACCCCTGCCGACGGTTGCTCAGATACTCACAGTCGCAGCGAAAGCTGCCGGAGTTGGAATCGCTGTCGTTACCTTTCCGCCGTGCCCGTGGGAAAGTGAGGCGGCGATCATCGTCGCCGCAAACGAGGCGGGTGCGGATCGAATCTTTCGGGTGGGCGGCATCGCCGCCATAGGGGCTCTCGCCTTCGGAACCGAGAGCGTTCCGCAGGTCGACAAGATTGCAGGACCGGGAAACCTTTACGTTCAAGCCGCCAAACTGTTCGTTTCCGACCGAGTCGGGATCGACATGTTTGCTGGACCAAGTGAGGCGATGTTCATCGCTGACGAGACAGCGAATCCTGCGTTCATTGCCGCCGATGTTCTAGGTCAATGCGAGCATGGTCCAGACTCTGCAGGGGTGCTAGTTACAACATCCCACCATGTAGCGCTGGAAATCCGATCCCATATTGACCTTCAGCTTCAAGAAATGGACAGGCAAGCCTACGCCGAAAAGGCGCTTGATCGCTACTCGGCAATCCTTGTATTTGAAACGGAACAAGAACTGCTCAACTACGTTGACGAATACGCCCCCGAGCACCTCGAAATCCAAACCGGAAACCCCTCTGAAACTCTGTCAAAGCTCAGGAACGTCGGTTCGGTTTTCCTCGGCCAATTCTCTCCGGTCGCAGCGGGCGACTATGCCACGGGAACTAACCACACCCTTCCTACGGGCGGTGCAGCGCGATACGCCTCGGCGGTTAGCCCTGAGACGTTTATGCGGACGATCCAATTTCAGGAAGTCACCCGGACGGGATTGAAACAGCTCGAGCCAATTGTCTCAGAGATCGCCAACGCGGAGGGATTAACAGCCCACAGAGACTCAGTTCAAATCAGGTTCAAGTAAAGTAGTTCTATGCGAACATCGCTACTTATCGGGCTCGCCGCCGTCACCATGTGGAGTTGCGGAGGATCGGGTTCGTCCGCCGTCGCGCCAACTCTAGGCAAGCAACTCCTCGCCTCCGGACTCAACCAGCCGATGCAGTATCAAGCCGTTCCCGGCCAGCCGGGCCTGGCGTACGTTCTGGAGCGTGGCGGCGTGATCAGAGTTCTCAGCGCAGACGTCCTTCAAGCCGCGCCGTTGATGAACATCAGTACTCTGCTGAGTTCGGTCGGCGAAGGCGGTCTTTTCGGAATCGCGTTTGACCCGAATTTTGCGACCAACCGTTACATCTACCTCCACTTCTCAACAGGCACTGATGTCGACACCCAAATCACGCGATTTACCGTAAATCCAAGTTTCCTGACAGCCAACTTCTCAAGCGCATTTTCCATCCTAAGAGTCAGCCAAGCCCCTTACACAAACCACAAAGGTGGCTCGATCAACTTCGGGGGAGATGGACTACTGTACGTCGCACTCGGAGACGGCGGAAGTGGAAATGACCCTCTGAACCGGTCTCAGGACAAGACGACACTTCTCGGAAAGATGCTTCGGATTGACCCAACCAGCGACGCGTATCCGGTGGACGCCGATAACAATTATTCGATTCCCACAGGGAATCCATTTCTTGCGGATTCTGCTGTTCGGCCCGAGATCTGGGCGTTCGGCCTCCGGAATCCGTTCCGCTGGAACTACGACTCCACACTAGGCGGGTTCTTCATCGCCGACGTTGGACAGGATTCCTACGAGGAGGTCAACTTCGTCGCTCAGACAAATGGAGGTCGAAATTTCGGCTGGAGAGTTCGTGAGGGCAAACATTCCATCACAAACCCCGGTCCTACGTTTGGGACAGTTTTCACCGACCCCTTCATCGAATACCCCCGTTCCGCGGGCCGTTCGATCACGGGTGGCTTCCTCTATCGAGGAAACGACATCCCCAACTTCGGCGGAAACTATATCATGGGCGACTATGTCACCAACCGCATCTGGGGCGTCGTGCCCATCTTCGCGGGAGGCGAAGCAACGAGCATGGACTTCTCCGCCGCCAAGCAGCTTGACATCACCGGAGGCCTGAACGGTGTGGTCTCCATTGACGAAGACCACTTCCAAGAGCCGATCATCACGGAACTTAACGCGGGAACCGTCTCACGATTGATCCCGCTCGTGGTCAATTAGCCTCAAAGCCTGTTGACGAACTAGCGTGGTAACTTGTATTCAAGTGGCACAGAAGAAGTCAAAACCTATTTCGGCCCGATTTAAGCGGTACGTTGTTCCTGTACAAACGACTCTGCAGACGATGGGTGGGGTCGGAACTCCTGCGGAGGTAACCGCGAAGGTGATCGAAAGCCTCGGTATTACCGAGCAAGAGCAAGGCGAACGTTCTGGAACTGGGGTCGCAATCGTTCAAAACGACATCGCTTGGGCAAGAAATCTTTTGCGAGAGAATGGAATCATCAGCAATGAGCAACGGGGTCTTTGGAAACTAACAGCCCTGGGATACAGCACTGTAATCGACGAGCCTGTACTCGATGAATGGATACGCGAATCGAGAGCCAGCAAGGCCATTAACAAAAAATCTAAAGCAGCATCAAGTGCATCAGACGACGCTACAGATTTCGCAGAAGTAGAAGTAGAAGAGCCGGAGGAGATGCTCGATGAACGAGTTTTGGCAATACTCAAATCATTGTCCAGCACCGGATTCGAGCGTTTTTGTCAAGCCCTTTTGCACCAGTGCGGTCTGCGCAATATCGAACTAACAAAGCAATCGGGAGACGGCGGCGTCGACGGAATAGGGGAACTCGAGGTCGCCCATTTGGTGCGGTTCAAAGTGATCTTTCAATGCAAAAGATATGATACGAACCAGGTAACTTCTCCCGATATCCGCAACTTCAGAGGTGCAATGGATGGTCGAACAGATAAGGGCATCTTCCTAACGACCAGCACGTTCACTGCCGATGCCCGGAAAGAGGCGGTTAGAGATGGTGCGAAGCCTATCGAACTGGTCGACGGCCAAAGACTAGTCGAATTCCTCAAAGAGTTCAGACTGGGGCTCGTCCCGGTAACCGCCTATGAGATCGACCACGCCTTCTTCAGGAACTTTCAATAAGTCCTTAATTAGCCCCGAATAATCTCCAGTAGCTCTTCAGTCTTCGCAACCATCATCGTATGATCACCTCGCGTCTCGACGTTGAGGCGGATGACCGGCTCGGTGTTCGACCCGCGAAGGTTGAAGCGCCAGTCTGGATATTCGATGGAGAGGCCGTCGATTCGGGTGATAGTTCCGCCCGGTGCGTACTTTTCTTCCACTGCAGCCAGGATCGTCTGAACGTCCGACACCTTTGAGTTCACCTCGCCCGAGCAGGGATAGTTGGCAACCATCTCGGAAACCAGATCGCCGAGCGAACGACCTGTTGAAGAAACCAAGCGAGCAATCAGCAGGAACGGGATCATGCCGCTATCGCAGTACCAGTGATCCTTGAAGTAGTGGTGAGCGGACATTTCGCCACCATAAGTGGCATCCTCGGCTCGCATCTTCTCCTTGATGAAGGCGTGGCCGGACTTGCACATCACCGCACGTCCGCCGAGCTTCTCGACAATGTCGAGGGTATTCCAAGTGAGTCGCGGGTCGTAGACGATGGTCGCCGACGGGTCCTTCTGCAGAACCGCTTGGGCAAGCAGTCCGACGATGTAGTAGCCCTCGATGAAGTTGGCGTGCTCGTCGAAGAAGAAGCAGCGGTCGTAGTCGCCGTCCCAGGCAACGCCGAAGTCGTACGAACCAGCCTTCATATCGGCGATGGCACCAGCTCGGGCTTCCTCCAGAATCGGGTTTGGAACGCCGTTCGGGAAGTTGCCGTCGGGGGTGAATAGTCGGTTGGTTGACTCAAGCGGCAGGTGGGGTAGAAGCTGTTCGAGCGCGACTCCTGCAGCACCGTTTCCGACATCACAGAGAACCTTTAGCGGCTTCAGTGAGGAAGGCGAGACAATCTTGAGCAGGTGATCAATGAAGTCCTTGTAAACGTCCTGCTCGATTCGCTTTCCTTCTCCGGTGCGCTGCCAGTTTTGCTCATGGGCTCGACGCTCAATCTCGTTCAGTCCAGTATCGGAAGACACCGGGCGGCTCTCTTGGCGGACCATTTTGAGACCGTTGTACTCTGGCGGGTTGTGGCTGGCGGTGATCATGCAACCGCCATCGTAGCCATAGAACGCGGTGGCGAAGTAGACCATCTCGGTTCCGACCAAACCAAGGTGGACAACATCGACTCCAGCATCATTCAAGCCCCGCGCAAACGCATCATAAAGCTCAGGACCCGAAAGTCGGATATCGTAGCCGACGCACACGGTTTTAGGCTGAAGCTCGTCGGCAAACGCCCGTCCAACTCGGTACGCCACGTCAGGGTTCAGCTCAGTCGGAACGATGCCCCGGATGTCGTACGCCTTGAATGCTGGAAAGTATTTGCCCATGAGACCCTTAGTTCTTACCTCATGGTTGGCAAATTGTGCTGTCTCTTAACCATCATAGATGAATGCCAGCACAACTTCTAGGTGCCCACACCCCAATCAAAAACGGCCTCGGAGGGGCTCTGCGCGAAGGTCACCGCATTGGTTGTACGGCGGTGCAGGTGTTCACCAAGAGTCCGCAGCTTTGGAAGGCGAAGGAGATTTCGGTGGAGATGGTGGCGGATTTTAAGGCGGCTCAAGCGGAGACGGGGATCACGGAGGTTGTCGTGCACGACTCGTACCTGATTAACATGGCTTCGGCGGCAGAAGAAGGACGGGAGAAGTCGATTCAGGGGTTGACGGATGAACTGAATCGATGCGCCCGGTACGGGATTCGCTTTTGCAATTCGCACATGGGCGCGCACGTTGGGCAAGGGGTTGAGGAAGGTCTTCGGCTGTTGGTGGCAGGTGCCAAACGGGTTTTGGCGGATTCCGATCCCTCTGTCATGCTTCTGATGGAAACCACGGCGGGCTCAGGGTCCTCCTTGGGTTCTACATTTGAGGAGTTACAGGCGGTCTTGGACGGTCTTCACGGCGATGCGCGGGTTGGGGTTTGTGTGGATACTTGCCACATCTTCGCAGCTGGTTATGATTTGCGAACGGCAGAGACCTATGAGGCGACTTGGGTGAAGTTCGCGGATGTGATCGGTTTTGATCGGCTGAAAGCAGTCCACTGCAATGATTCACTAAAGCCGTTCGGCTCGCGAAAGGATCGCCACGCACAGCTCTCAGAAGGCGAAATCGGCGAAACGCCGTTTCGCATGATGGTCAACGACGAGCGTTTCCGCCGAATTCCGATCTTGTTAGAAACTCCGATCGAGAACGACGGGCACGAGCGGGATTTGGCGAAGCTGAAGAGCTATATCACCTGATGGAAAACAAGGGTCAAGTGACCGTCTTTCTTGCTCACGGATATTCAGGGAAACTGGTAGACGAAGCGAGACTTCCATGGGCTCAATCTGCCAAAATTGAACCTGAATTCCCTTGACCACCTCCGCACCAACCTATTACGATATCCTGGGTGTGGGGCCTGTTGCCGATTCCGAAACGATTCGTCGTGCGTATCGACGGCTTGCCCAGAAGCACCACCCGGACGTGAGCGACTCTCCAGACGCTCACGAAAACATGGCGCGGATCAACGAGGCGTTTGAGACCCTCACGGACAAGATACGGCGGGAAGAGTACGACGCGCTCCTTGCGGGTGGAAGCCAAGAACCCGAGCATGCTACGCCGCAGACGCCGGTCATGGTGCGCCTGATCAAGCGGCTCCACGGCCACAAAACGCCGGTCTACGCCTTGGCATTTGCGCCGGACAGCGGACAGCTGATGTCAGTCGGCTTCGACAACGAACTGATTTGGTGGGCGGAAGAAGGCGAGACCACGCGACAAACAAAACTAGAGAGCGGTGCAGTTTCGACTTTGCGCGCTTTCTCAGGCGGACGGGTCATGGCGGCGGGTTCTACCGAGAGCCACGTCAACGTGTGGCGGCTCGACGGCGAAGAAGTGAAGAACTGGAAGGGCGTTCAAGAAGAGTGGGTAAGTTGCGTAGCCATCTCGGGAGATGGCTCGTCGATTGCCGCCGGTTCGGTTCACGCTCAGCTTCGTGTGTGCGACTCCGCCACCGGGGCGGCGATGTACACCCTCCGAAGCGCGGATGCCAGCGTGACGGCAGTTGCCTTTAGTTCCGACGGTCGGCTACTTGCCGGAGGAACGGCAGATGCCCGAGTCACGATTCGAGAAGCCAAAACAGGGCGGTGGGTTCGGACGATTGAGCGGCTCCGGTCGATGGTCACCGCAATTGCCTTCAGTGCCGACAGCGAGTACCTCGCCGTCGCCGGAGTTGACCTCAGCATTCGCGTCTTTGAACTTTCGACAGGGAATTTGCTAAAGATGGTCTACGGGCACTCGAAACCCATAGAAGCCCTAGCATTTCACCCGAACGGCTGGCTCTTTGCTTCGGGCTCGCGGGACGGAACGATTGGGCTTTGGAATGCAGCAAAGGGGATCGGGAGTGTACGGATCGAGGCTTCTTCGAGGCCGATTTCTTGCGTTGCGTTTAACTCCGATGGTTCGCGCCTAGCAGCAAGTGGACAAGACAAGCTCGTCCGCCTGTTCGAGATTACGGCGAAAAGCTGAGCGAGCAGCCGACGGGTTTTGTCTCTTTGGGGTTTGGTTCTTTGCCACTCAAGGCAGCTTTGATTGCGTTGCGCAAGTCCGGAGATTTGGAGGTTCGCCACTTATAATCCGAGCCGTACGCATCATCAATTCGACCCCGATAAACCAACTTGGAACCAGAATAAACGACTGCGGTTGGCACCACCTTCGCCCCGGCTCGCCTCGCCTCAATCCCTTTCGGATCGAGCAAAAATGGAGCCAGCATCTTGAATTCCTTCTGGTGCTTCTTCACCACCGCTACCGTGATCCCCGGCTCCGAGTAAACCATCCGAAACTTCGCCGCCGGAAAGTCCCGCACAATCCGATTCATCTCCGGCGAGTAGCGCCGGCAAATCGGGCAGTCAGAGGTGATGAAGAAATCAACCTTGATAGCAGGGGCAAAGTATGGAAGCATTTAAAGGTTGAACGCCGGAGGTCATCCGGCGTTCTCAGATATTATTCACTCGCTAGGAACGGATAGCGGTAGTCGGTCGGAGGAACGAAAGTTTCCTTAATCGTTCGAGCCGAGAGCCAGCGGTAGAGGTTGAGTGCCGAACCCGCCTTATCGTTTGTTCCGCTCGCCCGGGCTCCGCCGAAGGGCTGTTGACCAACGACAGCGCCGGTCGGCTTGTCGTTGATGTAGAAGTTTCCAGCGGCATTTCGAAGCATCTTGGTTGCCGTTTCGACCGCATAGCGATCTTGGGAGATCACCGCACCGGTGAGGGCGTAAGGTGAGGTCTCATCGACCAGTTTGAGAGTCTCTTCCCACCTCTCTTCGTCGTAAACGTACATCGTTAAAACTGGCCCGAAGATCTCTTCGCACATCGTGCGGTACTTCGGATCAGTGACTTCGATGACGGTCGGCTCGACAAAGTAGCCCACAGACTTATCGTAACTACCGCCCACCAAAATGTTCTGACCATCCGCCCTAGCTTTGTCGATGTAGGCCGCGATGTTGTCAAAGCTCTTCTCATCAATCACCGCATTCACAAAGCAGCCGAAGTCCTCGACCGAACCTTGCTTGAATGACTTCGCACCTTCAATCAATAGTTCGCGAACGCGAGGAGCGATGTTCGAGGGAACGTAGCATCGCGAAGCCGCAGAGCACTTCTGCCCTTGATACTCAAAAGCCCCGCGCAAGAGTGCAGTTGCGACGACAGCCGGATCTGCCGACTTGTGGGCGACAACAAAGTCCTTTCCACCCGTCTCACCGACGATTCGAGGATACGACTTGTAGATGTTGGTTGCAAGCCCTTCGCCGATCTGCTTCCACATCGTGTTGAAGACTCCGGTTGAGCCAGTGAAGTGGACTCCAGCGAAGTCGCGGTGGTTGAAGCAAACCCGTCCGATGGTCGGTCCATCCACGTAAATGAGGTTAATAACGCCATCCGGAAGTCCGGCTTCCTTCAGGACTCGCATGAACATCTGCGCGCTGTAGACCTGAGTGCTCGCGGGCTTCCAGACGACCACGTTTCCGCACATCGCCGCCGAGGTAGGCAGGTTTCCGCCGATGGCGGTGAAGTTGAACGGAGTGACGGCGAGAACAAAACCCTCGAGCGGTCGGTATTCCAAGCGGTTGTGCATTCCGGGTCCGCTAATCGGCTGTTGGGCATAGATTTCGCTGAGGAAGTGGACGTTGAAGCGGAGGAAGTCGATGATCTCGCAAGCGGCATCAATCTCAGCCTGGAAGGCGTTCTTCGACTGTGCCAGCATCGTGGTGCCGTTCATGTAGGGACGGTACTTGGTGGCAATCAGGTCGGCGGCTCGGAGGAAGATGTTCGCCCGGCTTTCCCAGCTCATGTTGCTCCAAGCCTCGCGAGCGGCAAGTGCGGCTTCGATGGCTTCCTCAACATGGGATGAATCTCCAGCGTGGAAAACACCTAGCGTGTGAGCTCGCTCGTGCGGTGGGTGCATGGTCACCGTTTTCCCGGTTCGGACTTCTTCGCCGCCGATGTACATAGGAACATCCACTTGCTCCGCCTTCAGCTCTGCCAGAGCTTCCTTCAGTCGCGCCCGCTCTGGGGTGCCCGGAGCGTAGCTCAAAACGGGTTCATTGACGGGCAGAGCGTAGTGAAAGTCACCATAATTCATTCCGAGAGTTTACCGGGGCATTATGGAGTGCGGTGGCACGGCACCGCTTTGAATGTGCCGAGCTTGCTCGGCTCTCGATAGTAGTTTTCAGAAAACCACCGCGACAAGTCGCCAGAAACCAAAGCGGTGCCGTGCCACCGCACTCCAACCTAACTTCGCAAAATTTTCGCCATCGGACGACCCTTCGCTAGCTCATCAACAAGCTTGTCCATGTACCGAAGTTCCTTCATCAGCGGATCCTCGATCTCTTCGATCCGAACCCCACAGATCAATCCAGTGATCAAAGCCCGATTCGGATTCAACGCAGGAGCTTGGGCAAACATGTCCTCAAAGTTCGTCCGAGCCTCGATTAGCCCCTCTAACTGCTCCTGCGAATAGCCCGTCAGCCACCGAATCACCTCATCCAGCTCCGATTTGGTCCGCCCCTTTTTCTCGACCTTCACAAGGTAATGCGGATACACACCCGCAAAGGCCATCGTGTAGATTCGGTGCTTTTCCATAGGTTTACTCCTTCAAAAACAGCGTTACCGCTTTAGATCGCGACAAGTCGCTGATAGTCTAAAGCGGTAACAAGTGAAACGCTGTCCCAAACGGCGTCAGACTTTAACTGAGAACCCTGGTCGGAAGTCTGGTTTGATTAGAGAATCAAACTCAGACGTTCCCTTCACCTTCATGTTCTTCGCGTCCCACTCCAGGCGAGGGCCGTCGGCCCAGATCGCGAGGTTTCCAAGTAGAACGGCTTCCGTCAATGGCCCAGAGTAACCAGGGAAGTTGGAGACGGCTTGGGTGCCGGTCATGCAGGCGTTGACCCACTCCTTCATGTGCCCTGGCGAGACCACGACTTCGGTGTCCGGAATCGGATTTCCGCTGACCAAGCTGAAACGAGTGTTGCTCTCATCTGCTCCGAAAACGGTGTCCTTTTCGCAAACGACGATCACACCGTTTCCGCCATAAGTGAACAGCTCAGCCAACTCTTGCGGTGGCTTTTTGCCGCCGTCATACCAGTGGAGCGTGAACGGGTCCATTTTGCCTTTGGCTCCGTACTCGTAAGTGACGTGCGCCCAGGTCGGGAAAGACTCCTTGTTGTGTCCGCTCGTCTTCGCCTGAACGGCGAGCGGCGCGTCTAGCCCGAGAGCCATGTGCGGCATGTTAAAGATGTGGCATCCCATGTCGCCAAGGGCCCCGGTGCCGAAATCCCAGAATCCGCGCCATGAGAAGTGGTGGTAGCCGTCTGCGTAGTCTCGCATCGGTCGAGGTCCGACCCACATGTCCCAATCCAGACCCTTGGGAACCGGCTTTGAAGCTGGTCGGGGAATTCCTTGCTCCCAATAAACCTTGGCCCGGTCGGTCCAAAGGTGAATCTCCTTCACTTTGCCCCAGGTGCCTTCACGAATCAGTTTCGCGACCTTTCGCATCTGCGTGCTCTGGGTCGAGTTGTTGCCCATCTGAGTAATCGCTTTCTTCTTCTTGGCCAGAATGGCAAGCTGACGGGCTTCCCATATCGTTCGGCAAAGCGGCTTTTCGGTGTAAGTGTGCATTCCGGCGTGAAGAGCCAGGACCGTTGCCGGAGCGTGGTGGTGATCCGGAGTGCTGATGATCACCGCGTCCATCTTGCCCTTCATCATCGCAATCATCTCTCGGTAGTCATCGAATGCCGCCGCCTTCATGTGCTCGCGCTGCGCCTTGATTCGGTCTTCCAGATCAACATCGCAAAGGGCAACGACCTCAACGCCCGCCTCTACCGCCTGCTCGCGGCCGCTCCAACCTTTGCCTCCGCAACCGATGATTCCGACCCGAAGCTTTTGCCCGGGAGCCATTGGCTTCTGGGTCTCACCCAGTGCCGAAGCACCTAATCCCAATCCAACCGTAGCGGCAACACCGCCCCGCAATACGTCCCTTCGTGAATAATTTCCGCTCATAACCAGACCTCCCCGATGTTACTTCTTAGCCTTCACTTTCAGTGGACGAATCTTGATATTTTTGAATGAAACGAGTCCATGGTCGCCTTGGATCGCAATGTGGCCGATCCCTGCTTTCGCAAACTCGGGGTACACGTGAAACTTGCTCTTTTGCACCCGCTCCAAAAAGTCAGGACTGCCTAATACGAAGTCGAAGTAACGGACTCCGTTCACCTCAACAAAGCACTTCTTCGGATCGATCATGATTCGGAATCGATTCCACTCGCCTATTGGCTTGACGGCATCTTTGTCGGAGCGATACAACTCGTAAAGGAAGCCCGCAAGCTGACCCTTCGGGTCAACTGCCTTATCCATAATCTGGATTTCCGGACCGCTAAACCAAGGTGCTCCACCTGAGTCCAGGACGTGGAACATCACTCCGCTGTTTTGCATGGCTGGCATCTTCCAGTCGAGTTGAAGCTCAAACCAGTCGTACTTCTCGTCAGTCAGGATATCCCCCGCGTTATGCGGATCCTTGCACTGCAGCTCGCCATTCTCGATCACCCAGCCAGGCTTGACTCCGGTGCCCTTAAAGTTGTGCCACCCCTTAGTCGATTGACCATCGAAAAGCAGCTTCCATCCCTGCCGCGCTTCCTTGGCGGAGAGGACGTTGTCAGGACCAAACAAAAAAAGGGCGCACAGTGCAGAAGCAACCATGCGCCAATTCTACTTCAATGAACCTATTTACTTAGGCATTGCTGCGCGAGACTCAATTTCCTCTTTGGAGTAGCCTCTGTCTTGCATCACCTGACTCTGAGATTTTGTTGGTGGCGGTGCGAACTGGGAGCCATCGCTTCCAGTCGGTTCGCCACAGCCAGCCGAAGCAACGTAGCCCACCAGCAACGCCGCGGCAACGTATCTCAGTCGTTCGACCAAGCTCGCCCCCAGAACTTGTGGATGTCCTTTGTTTGCATCACATTGCAGTACTGAGCGGTTGTTCCCGCCTCAGTCAATGCCGGGTTGATCGAACTGTAGCCGACGAACTTCTCCCGACCAAACTTTGCTGCGTGGCCATCGGCATATCCTCCAACCAACTTGTTGTTCGGATAGAACCGCCGCGCATCCCAAACCAGGTTGTCCCAGCTAAATCCATCGATGTATTGATCGATGTACGGCCACGAGGCATTGCGACCAAAGAATCGCATCCAACCGTAGTCGAGCCTGCCGTATTGAACCGGAGCGAGTGCCAGCCTCGAAGCTGAATCTTCGAACGATGTGAGCGAGCGTGATGCTTCGACCGACCAGTTCACTGACGTACAGGTTCCGCTGTAAACCTTTGAGTAACCGTCGGTGTTAAGCGAAAGATTCACGGCCCACTGCCACGCGTACGAGTATCCCGGATAGTACGGGTCGGGGAAGTTGGTGCCGAGTCGCTCAGCGCGGGTCTTGTCCCAGAAGATCGAACGATTCTTGACATATGGATCGATTCGTCCCACCCAAGTGTCGGTCGAGGTGTAAGGTGCGGAACCGTACTCAGGCACTGCCATGTCGTCAGCGTCAGTGCTGTACATAGGCAATGCAATCGCCAGTTGCTTCACACCAGACAGCGTTGAAGCGATCTTCGCCGAAGTCTTCGCCTGAGCAAAAACTGGGAAGAGGATTGCGGCGAGAATGGCAATGATGGCAATGACTACAAGTAGCTCGATGAGTGTAAACGCTCTTCGCATAGCCTATTGTCGCGGGGGAAGATTAGGGCCTGGTTAAGTATATGTTTAGGTTTCGTTATTAACTCAAGCTATCGCTTCTTGCTCCAGAGTCTCAGACTCAAGCTAATCAACTCAACTTCCATGTCTCAATCTTGCGATCGGCTGAGATTTGCTGACAGTCAAATGGCAAGCTACATAATGTACAGCGCATGGACGAAGTGAACTCAAACAGTGTCGCCACTTTCGCCGTCGCTCCAAGGGCGGGCGTAGGCATCGTGTGCGTGCGCTACAACTCAAATCTGAGCCGAGTTTTTTATTGGAACTTGCAAGACGACTCCTTTGAACCCGGTCAAATGATCAAGGCAAGCGCATTTGTCACCACAATCTCTTCGGATGGCAAGTATTTCGGCTACTGGGCGGATGATTGGGGAGAACTGGTTGAGTGTTACTTGTGCTTGGCCCATGTCGGCTACTTCTCAGCTCTAGCTTGGTTTCCAACGTACGTCAACACGGTGAGAAACATTCAGTTTCTGCCTAACGGCAATGTCGAATACGTTTCGAATCGAGCGTATGCCGTCCGGACAGGCGAAGTATGCCCGCCAGATATCATCACTCCAGGATGCCCTTTTGAAATTCACCCTGCCTCGTGGGACTCAATCGGTCACAGCGACGGACTTCGCGAGTGGCACGATCCTCGTCGAGACCGAAGATATTGGACCGAACGCAACCAACTGCTTTACCGCGTAGGCGAGAGTGAGGAAGTCCATATCCTCCGTACCTTCGAGCGCGAACGGTTTCGAGCCATTCCGCCGCCCGGCTGGGCTCAAGCGTGGTAAGACTTGATTCCTTGCATTAACTCGTAAATTGTTTCAGCCCGTTTTACGGCCTGAAACCCATGGAAATCGCCGTGGCGATGAGCGATGTTGAGCCACTGCTTCAGCCGAGCCAGAGTCCGCCGATCCGTCCCCGGATGAAACTGCTCACACCAGTAAATGAGCCGCTGCAGCCGCTCAACCCAATCCAAAGGCTCCATGCCCGTCCCTAACCCCAACTCCAACCCGATTCGCGATGCGAGCCCCGGAGTCGCCAGCCCACCGCGACCGATCATAAAGTGCTCGCATCCTGTCACCTCGCGACACTTCAAAAAATCCTCAAACGAAAAAATATCCCCATTCGCCACCACCGGAACCCCGACGAGTTCCCGAACTCGTCCCAAGTGCGGCCAAAACACCGGCGGCTCGTATCGCTGGGTCCGGGTTCGTGCATGCAGAGTTAACCAACTCGCCCCACCTTCGACCGCCATCGGAGCATTCTCGAAAACATCGTCAATCGATTCCCAACCCAGCCTGAGCTTCGCTGAAACTGGAACTTCGGCGGGAAGGGCATCTCGTACGGCGCGGACGACTTCACGAATCCGACAAGGAGTCCTCAGCAACGAGGCGCCACCGTCGTTCCCGTTCACCGTGGGTGATGGGCAGCCGAAGTTGATGTCGATCGACTTCGCCCCCGCCCGGACTGCCGCCATCGCAGACTGCGCCATGCGCTCCGGATGCCCTCCCAGGATCTGAACCTGAACCGGCAACCCGGTCACCGTCCGACCCTCGTTTTCCAACTCAGGCACTTCGCGTCGAAAGACCTTCGCGGGCAACGCCTCTCCGCTCACGCGAACAAACTCGGTAACACAATAACTGAAGCAACCCCACTCTCCCACCAGTGCCCGCATCGGGGCATCGGTGATGCCATCCATCGGAGCAAAAACCAGAGCAGGGGTACCAGCGCGGATCAAGATGAAACCAGTAAACCCGGTACCCTCAGGCGGATGGGCTTTCCGACTTCAATGCCGGACATACTGAACTTGGCACACGAGCTGGTCCCTTACTCAAAAGTCGTGTCTTCGACTCCGCTCAAGGGCGGAATTTCGGCGCAGATGTTCCTGCTTACGCTCGAAGGCCCGGATGGTGCGGTCGAAGCATTTACCCTCCGAAAGCCAGGAGACTGGGGCGATGAAGAGTATTCGACGAAGGCCAAGCGGGAGTTCCTGAAGTACCAGTTTGCGTTCGAGGCAGGGCTTCTCGGGCCAGAACCTGTCAAGTGTTTTGATGCCTTCTTCGTGCTACGATACATTGACGGCGCGCCGGACTTGTCCGTTGAGCAGGCGAGCGCGTTTGCAAGTCAGCTCCCCGGACACTTGGCGAAAATACACCGAACCGAGATTTCGGACCCCGCTGCCTCAATGTTGCCAAAGACCAACCCCTCCCCTACGGGAACGGACTGGCAACCACGCGTTCGAGAAATATTGCTTGAGCATGGTCCTCCTAGAGATGAGCCAGTGGCACTCTGTCATGGAGACTGTTGGCCTGGGAATGTGCTGTGGAATGGAGCGCAAATAGTCGGCCTGATCGATTGGGCGGAGATTCACGTCGGGCCACCGCTTGTCGATTTGGCGATCTCGCGGTTCGACCTCTTCCTTGCATTCGGCTGGGAGACGGTACACGAATTCACTCGGCAATACTTCGAATACAACCCTATCGATTCAGAGTATCTCGCCTACTGGGACCTCCGGTGCTCGCAGAGGATCGGCGACAAATACGAGGACTGGGCCGCGAGCTTTGTTCCGCTGGGAAGACCGGACGTTACCGCTGACTTCATGCGACACCGCCAAACGGAATTCATCGAAGACGCCATCGCCAGGCTGTAAACTCCTATTCGATGCGAATTTTGGTCACGGGGGCGACGGGCAATATCGGGACGGGGATCATTCCCCTCCTGCACAGCAAGGGGTATGAACTAGTCCTGTCGGACCTCGGGAAGCTTCCCGAGTCTCTTCAGCCATTCACCGAGAGCTACCACCAACTCGATATTCAAACCGGATTCGGCCTCGACCGTGCCGCTGAAGGCTGCGATCTCATTCTGCACCTTCCGGCTTGGCACGGCATCCACTGGAACGTCAAAACCGAAGTTGATTTTTGGAGGCTGAACGTTGATGGCACGTTCTACGCCTTCCAAGCCGCCCGGGCCAACGGCATCAAGAAGTTCGTCTTCCTCAGCAGCCAGGCATGGCATGGCCACTATGACAAATACGGCTTCACGAAGCGCGTCGGCGAGGAGCTTTGCGAGTATCACAAACACCAGAACGACATCAGCTACGTTGCAATTCGTCCGGCAGACCTCACGCCCTGGAGAGACTGGGTTTCGCATTACGGACCGAGGCTGCTGTACGGTGGTGTTGATCGGCGAGACGTTCTCGAAGCCATCTTTTGCTCGGTCAATCACTTGCTTCAGAACGACGAGTTGCAAGGCTTCCCGGTCGACGCGATGCGCCCCAATGCCTTCACCGCGGAGCAGATCGAAAACTGGGAAACCGACCCACTCGTAACCTGCGAAGCCATTTTTCCGGGCTATCGCGACTTGGTCGAGAAGTACGGACTGGAGATTTCTAGGAAACCGGGACTCACTCCACCCCTTCTCGGTGCCGAGACAGTCGGCTTCAAACCCGCGATTAACTTCGGAACGTTTCTCACGGAATTGCGAAAGTTGGACTCTGAAATTGGCGAAGAAGCCGTGCGGGCGATCACCTGCGATTACCGTTGAGACGGTGCAAAACTTTTTGTAGACACCTCTTGCAATATAGTAGATTCTTGTCTATACTTCTTTCCGAGGCAGAAGGATGGTCGCGGAGCGGAAATTGATGGATGGGTTGAGCGAAACCCTCAAACGGATCTGGGGATTCGAGTCTTTGCGGCCGTTGCAGCAGGAAGTTGTAGAGTCATCGCTGGCAAACCGGGATGCGGTTGTGGTGATGCCGACCGGCGGAGGAAAGAGTCTCTGCTTTCAACTTCCTGCTTTGCTTTCGTCGTCGCTTACAGTGGTGATTTCGCCGCTGATTGCGCTGATGAAGGATCAAGTCGATGCGCTTCGGGTTGTGGGAGTTGAAGCGGCGGCACTCAACTCTTCGATGGAGGAGGAAGAAGAGGCCGATACTCGGCGTAAGGTTTTGCGCGGGGAAATGCGGTTGCTGTACGTCAGCCCCGAGCGGTTGCTTTTGTCTTCTACGTTGGATTTATTGCGGCAAGCAAAGGTTGCCCGGTTCGCTGTGGACGAGGCGCACTGCATCAGCGCGTGGGGACACGATTTTCGGCCCGAGTTCCGCCAGTTGGGGCGGCTCAAAGAGCTGTTTCCAGAGATTCCGGTTCAGGCGTTTACGGCGACTGCGACTCCGCAGGTTCAGCGCGACATTGCAATTCAACTGCGGATGGAAAAACCGCGTCGGTTTGTCGGGGTCTTTGATCGTCCCAATCTGACTTACCGGATCGTTGCGAAAGACGACGCGGTTCGGCGGACTGTCGAGGCCGTGCAGCGCTACCCTGATGAGGGAGTGATTGTTTACTGCCTGTCGCGAAAGGACACCGAGACGATCGCGGGAGCCTTGATCCAGCACGGCATTGAGGCCGTGGCGTACCACGCAGGGCTTCCAAACGGAACGAGGAAACGGATCAGTGAGGATTTCGCCCAAGAGCGGGCGAACATCATTGTCGCAACCGTGGCATTCGGAATGGGGATCGACCGCGCCAACGTCCGGTGCGTGATCCACGAGTGCTTGCCGAAGAGCATGGAAGGTTACCAGCAAGAAACCGGTCGAGCCGGACGAGATGGGTTGCCCAGCGAGTGTGTGTTGCTGTACAACCACGGCGACATTCTTCGGCTGAAGAGGCTATTGGAGGGCGGTGAAGCCGACCTCATGGCTCATCAGCTAAAGCTGTTAGAAGAAGTTCGGAAGTTTGCGACGAGCCACCAGTGCCGGCACAAATCTTTGAGCGAATACTTCGGCCAAGACTATGCGATTGACTCGGAAGGGTGCGGGGCGTGTGACGTGTGCTTAGGTGGAATGCAGCCGCTCGAAGGGGCAACCGACAAGGCCCATCAGATTCTGCGAACGGTACTCAGTTTGCGGTCCAAAGCCGGAGTTGCGTTTATCGCGGGAGTTCTCACCGGGTCTCGAGCCAAGAAAATCTCCGATCGGAGCGGGCACCTTGCGGCGGGGTTTGGCGCATTTGCTTCCGAAGGTGCGGACCGAGTCACTGCATGGGTTCATCAACTACTGGACCTGGGATTGCTCGTAAGCGAAGAGGGCCCATATCCAACGATCTCGGTGACGCAAGAGGGACGGAATGTTCTTGACAGCGGAGTGGAAGTCGAAATGATCGAAAACTCTGCTCTCGTTCAACCGGCGAAAGCCCGGGCGGCAAAGGGAGCCATCGAGGTTCCCGGAATGGATCACTCCCTGTTCGAAGTGCTTCGCGCCTGGCGAAAGGAGACGGCGCAACGACTTGCGGTCCCGGCCTACGTGATTCTGCACGATGCAACCCTAATGCGGCTGTCGGCGGTTCGACCGTCAACGATTCAAAGGTTAAAGTCGTTGCCTGGGATCGGAGAAAAGCAAGCGACCAGCTATGGAGACGAGCTTTTGGAACTGATCGCGGCAAGCGGGTTAGCGATGGATCAAGAACTGGTGGTTGTTCCAAAAGAGAAAGTATCCAACCTGCCGGACAGCACCAAGAAATACGCCGCGAGTTTCCGAGAGGGCAAGGACCCCGCAGAAGTGGCAAGACTGCACGGGATATCGGAGCGGACGGCTTGGAATCATCTCGCAACCTGGATTGAGTACGAGAAGCCTGAGACCGTTCGATGGGTATCTGAAGAAGTATTCGCGAAGGTGAAGACGGCGTTGGAAGTGACTAAAGCAGACCTACTCAAGCCGGTTTTCGAGCACCTCAACGGTGAGGTGCCCTACGAACACATTCAGGTTGTGAGAGCAAGCCTACGGTAAAACGTTGCCTGCGGCGCGGTAGATCTCGTACCAGTGTGGTCGGGACAAGGTGATCTTGCACGCTTCGGCGACTTGACGAACACGGTCTGGTGTCGTGGTGCCAAGAACCGTCTGCATCTTCGCCGGATGCCGCTGGAGCCAGGCGATCGCGAGTCCGGTCGAAGTCACGCCGTATTCCGCTGCCAATGTCGACAAGACCTTGTTCAATTCAGGGAACTTGGGGTTGTCAACGAAGACGCCTTCGAAGAACCCAAATTGAAATGGCGACCAAGGCTGAATCGTGATTTTTTTGAGACGGCAATAGTCCAAGATCCCGCCGTCCCGGTCAACCGAAGTCTCCCACTTCATGTTCGCCGCGATTCCTTGATCGATCATGCCGGTGTGCATGATGCTCATCTGCAACTGGTTAGCGTGGAGGTGCATAGGAAGAGCCGACTGCAGCAGCTCGATCTGGTTAGGAGTTTGGTTACTCACCCCAAAGTGCCGAACCTTACCAGAAGTCACGAGAGTATCGAACGCAGAAGCAACCTCGTCCGGTTCGACCAGAGTGTCCGGACGGTGAAGGAGCAGGAAGTCCAAATAGTCAGTGTCGAGCCGAGACAGGATTGCATCAACCGACGACAAAATGTGTTCCTTGGAAAAGTCGAAGAACCCTTTTCGAATCCCGCACTTGCTCTGGATAACCAACTGAGAACGGGACAACCCGAGACGCTTCACAGAAGCCGCAAAAACCTCCTCGCACTTCCCACCGCCATAGATGTCGGCATGATCGAAGAAGTCAATTCCGAGGTCAAGCGAAGAGGAAATCAGCTTGTCCAGATCCCCGTTCGCCATCCCTCCGATGCGCATACAGCCAATGGAAACCTCCGAAGCCATCACCCCCGAAGTGCCGATCTCAATTCGATTCATCGCGGCGAGTCTACTAGAATCTGACCAACCTTCTCCAAAATCGCAGAATGTTCGGGATGGATTCGCCCGTCGGGCGTCGGTCCGATTCCGAGTAAGAAGTTGCCGCCTCGTTCGTTAGTAAATCGAATCTCGTCTACGACTGTCTCGGCGGATTTGGCTGTCTGACCTTCGACGTATTTCCAATCAGGACAGAGTGGCAAGCAGGCTTCCCAGGTAGAAGGCAGGGCTTCGGCAGGTATCTCACGCTCGGGCGTCACGAAGTCCTCGAATTCGTCGCCGACGGCGCGGTTCGCGACGATCAGCCCCGGCTGCAACGTGCGAGCCATGGTGACCAGCTCCGCCATGCGAATGTCTTCTTTGGCTCGGACCCAACCACCGTCTAGCCAGAGGATATCGACGGGGCCGTAGTTGGCCATCAGCTCTCGAATCTGCTCGTGGGTGAAAGATACGAACTTCTCCCATTTTTCGGGGTCGTCAACTGTATTCGCACGTTGCGAAGTAGGATTCAAGGCCGGGTCCCAATAGTGCTTGCAGTGCCAATCTGGCTTCGAAAAGTACACCGAAATCGCTATGCCAGCCCTGCGGCAGGCATCGAACAGTTCACGGGTTACGTCTCGGTCGAACGGGCAGACTGAGCCAGTGATTTTGTAATCCGTCGTGGCCGTATCCCACATGCAAAAGCCGTCGTGGTGCTTCGTGGTGAAGCAGACGTACTTCGCTCCAGCAGCGACGAACGCCGCTACCCACTCGTTAGCATCGAACTTAGTCGGGTTAAACGTTCCGGGCAACGCCCAATAGTCGGCTTGGTAGCGGGCTAAATCGCGATCCCGTTCGACCCAAGACTTGATCTCGTCGCGCCGCGACCACTCGCAGTCCTGCACCAGAGTCCAACTCTCGCAGCAGTCCCACTGCGAATACGGCCCCCAATGAACAATGATCCCGAACTTCAGCGACCGAAACCACTCAAGCCGACCCTCCAACCACTCCGGCTTCTCGTACTTCTGGTCCTTCGTGTAGCTAACGACGTCTTCTCTCATTATTATCCCGTGTGCGTATTCCCTGGCGCATAAGGGTGGGAGATGGATTTGTAGTATTCGAGCGAGTGCTCTGGAGCATCGAAGCCTTTTGGCAAAGGCAAGCCATTCAAGCTCTGCCAGTAGGCAATCGAAGCATCTCGCCACCACTTGGCTTCCTTGTGCTGAATCTTGAGGAACTCTGTGACTTGGCCATGGCGAGCGGGGTCGATTTTGGACTTCAGTTTCGCCCATTCATCTTGCATAGAGGCGACTTCGGACACGCCAGAGGTGTATCGCGAGACGAGCTCCTCCCAGACGGTTTTTCCCGAGCCGAGGCAGTGGGTCCAGGGGACGTGGTGGAACCAGAGGAGCAAGTTGTCGGGGGTGGTTGAGGGCTTGCCCCAGATCTCCTGCCAGCCTGGCGCATACTGCTTCAAAGTCCCCGCCGCCACCCGATCAAACCCGATTCCATTCTGATTTGCGCGGTGGAAGTACACCGGGTTCCAGTCGGCTCGGCCCAGGTTGTTCACCCAAGGACCGGGGCCGTAGTGATGCCCGGTCGCCATAAGGTGAGTCAGGCCGAGCGGGCCGGTGTAGTTCACAACCGCCTCTCGTGAGCGCATCATCATCCGGCCAATCGGCTTGGCCACCGCTGGACCAAAGGTCATCCGAGCCCACTCATCAGCGACTCTTTCGGCACCCAGGGTTGGGTCCCAAGCGAGTCGTCCGAGTGCGTACCAGTTGGCCTGATCGAAGTGAGAACCACACCAGTTTCGATCCGAGCCGATGTTGGAAACCCCGGCGATGCCGGTCAAGGTGTCTAAAACCTTCTGTTTGCCAACAAGTCGGGTCGGAGAAGCTAGGGCCTCCTGCCACATGGTTCCAAGATACGCTAGGTGGGTCGCGAAGCCTAGATATTCCTTTGTCACCTGAACCTCCATAAGCGACGGAGTCTTTTGCAGAGCGCCGAACAAAGGGCTGAATGGCTCGCGAGGTTGGAAGTCGATAGGACCGTTCTTCACCTGGACGATCACGTTTGGAAGGAACTTTCCGTCCAAAGGCTTGAATTCGTTGTAAGCCTGAGCAGCGCGGTCTACCGGAGTTTTGTCGTCATACACAAACGCCCGCCACATGAGGATTCCGCCGTGAAGCCCAAGAGCCTCCGCGATCATGTTTGCCCCGTCGGCGTGTGATCGTCCGTAGTTCTGGGGTCCCGGTTGGCCTTCAGAGTTGGCTTTGACGACGAATCCGCCAAAGTCATGAATCTCCCCGTAGATCTCGGCGACTTTTTCTTTCCACCACTGCCTGACTTGGGGATCCTGAGGGTCAGCTGTTTTCAGTCCGCCAAGCTCAATAGGAGCCGAGAAGCGTGCGGTGAGATAGACCTTGATTCCATAGGGTCGGAGAGTATCGGCGATCGCTTTGGTTTTGAGGATGTAGTCCGCGCGAAGCACCATGGCGTTTGCGTTGACATTCGTCAAGACCGTCCCATTAATACCAATCGAGGCATTTGCCCGGGCGTAGTCGGTGATACGCGGATCAACGTATTCAGGCAGTTTGTGCCAATCCCAAATGGACTGCCCTGCGTAGCCGCGCTCCACTGAACGGTTCAAGTTATCCCAGTGGTTGAGCAAGCGCAAATTGTAGCGGGGCGCCGAGTAGTACCGCTTTGTTGGAAGCGGCTTTCCGCTTTGCAACTGGCGAAGGAACCAAAACGAGCCGTACATGACTCCGAGCATCTCGTGTCCCGTAATCACGTGGACTCGCTTACCGTTTATCACCGCTGGCAAATACACGAATGCCTCATCGTGCAACGGTCCAAGATCGACATTCAGCTCTCCGATCAGCTGGTTCGACAATGGTGTGCCAATGACAACGGCATCTTGCTTTGTCAACTTAGTACCAAGCGGAACCGAGCGTCCAAGCATCGCTTTTAACCCCAATTTGAGTTCAGTGTGCGCCTGTTTCAGGTATTGGCTGGTGGGTAGCTGACACACGATTTGGCTAACCTCCACTCGGTTCGGGACTGACAACAACCCATACCGCATCCAAAGCTCGTACCCATCTTCGGCGAGCAGGGACGACGAGGCGACGGCAGTTAGCATGAGAATCAAAAGGCGGCGGAGAAACACCACGGACGGCGTGATTTTACGAGAAATCTGATAAGATTTGGCGAATCGTGGCAACAAAGGCCTCCGCTACCCCCACTCGAGTCCGCTGGACAGTCTGCGCACTGCTGTTTTTTGCGACCACGATCAACTACCTCGACCGGCAGCTTTTCTCGAATCTGGTTCCTTATCTCGAAGATGATCTACGACTCGGACCCGTCGATCTTTCGCTCATCAACGTCAGCTTTCTGATGTCGTACGGACTCGGAATGCTCTTTGTGGGAAGGCTGATTGATACGTTTGGCACCAAGAAGGGCCTCGGGATTTCGTTCCTTCTGTGGAACGTCTCGGCGATGCTCCACGGGCTGGTGGGCGGGTTCGGCGCACTCGCGGTTGTCAGAGCTTATCTGGGAATCACTGAAGCCGCAAACTACCCGGCTTGCGTCAAGACGGTCGGGGAGTGGTTTCCGAAACAGGAGCGCGCGACGGCAAATGGTTGGTTCAATGCAGGCTCAAACATCGGGGCCGTACTTGCTCCGATCCTAGCGATCTCACTCGCCGAGGCGGTCGGCTGGAAGGCGTGTTTCTTCATCCTCGGCGGAGCCGGGCTCACATGGATTTTCTTCTGGCGGCGCTTGTATCACGCGCCGTCTGAACACCCTTCGGTTTCTAACGAAGAACTCGCGTACATACGGCAGGATGGCGAGAACGAGTCGGAAAAGATGTCGTACTCAATCCTTTTGGGTCTGAGACCTGTATATGCCGTCGCGATTGCCAAGTGCATCAGCGAGTCGCCTTGGTGGTTCTATCTCACTTGGCTGCCAAAGTTTCTCTCCGACGAGTTTCATCTCAACGCGACTTTCATGCGGATCGCGATACCGGTTGTGTATCTCATCGCAGACTTTGGCGCGGTCGGTGGTGGCTGGTTCTCTTCACGTTTGATCCAGAACGGCGTCGAAGTTGGGTTTGCGAGGAAACGGGCAATGCTGATTTGCGCGCTTTGTGCTCTGCCTGTCATGTCAGTCGGCTGGCTGATTCAAGCTAAGGAAGTCATGGGTATCCCAGCGGTCGCGATTGTGATTCTACTCGTTGCCATCGCTGCCTCGGCTCACCAAGGGTGGAGTTCGAACCTGTACACAATCATTTCGGACACGGTTCCGAAGTCGGGAGTCGCGATGACGGTCGGCGTTGCGACCTGTGCCGGAGTTACGGGAGCTTCGATCTTTCAAGTCTTTGTTGGCAAGGCGGTGGAGCTAACGGGTTCCTACTCGGTGTGCTTCATCATCGCCGGGACCCTTTATTTGTTTGCTCTCTTAGCGCTGCATCTTTTGCTCCCGAAAGTGGAAATGAGCAAGCCTTCCGTCCGAGTTTCTCCGGTGATGGTTGGCGGGATTGCTCTGGCGCTAGTAGGAGTGTTGGTCGTGCTCCAGACTCAGCTAACAAAACCTCCTTTCCAAACCCAGGGCGACTATGAGGCAAAGATCATTAGCAAAGGCGGGACGTCCCGTCCGCTGGTAGATGCCAAAGTCGGCTGGATGCGAGCGACCTGGTTCAGACTCAGCGAACCAGGAAAGCCGGACCGGTTCGAACTCGTGAAGTTTGACGACGCCAGTAGGCCGGTGATTGAAAAGAAGCCAATCAAAGACCTCAAGAAGTATCAGGGCCCGACGATGGCTGAGATCGAGAAACTATAGCGCGCCAAAAACTTCCCACTTTCAACTTCTTCCCTCCAACTCGTTGCGAGGTACCTTCTAACCACCGAGGCTCATATGTCCACAACACCGTCGTTGAGTTCCGCCCGCACCGTTCGCGCCCCCCGTGGAACCGAGTTGTCCTGCAAAAGCTGGCTCACCGAAGCTGCCTACCGCATGATCCAGAACAACTTGGACCCTGACGTCGCCGAGCGACCGGAGGACCTGGTTGTTTACGGTGGCATCGGCAAAGCCGCTCGGAACTGGGCCTGTTTCGATGCGATTCTTGCCGCTTTGCAAGAGCTTAACGACGACGAGACTCTCCTTGTACAAAGTGGCAAGCCTGTCGGGGTGGTTCGGACTCACCCAGATGCACCTCGTGTCCTAATTGCAAACTCCAACCTCGTGCCGAAATGGGCGACGTGGGAGCATTTCAACGAACTCGACCGGAAGGGCCTCATGATGTATGGGCAGATGACGGCTGGGTCATGGATCTACATTGGAACCCAGGGCATCGTGCAAGGGACCTACGAGACATTCATGGAGCTTGGTCGCCAGCACTACGGCGGTGATTGGTCGAACAAATGGATTCTAACCGCTGGACTCGGCGGAATGGGCGGTGCTCAACCCCTGGCTGCGGTGATGGCGGGTGCACACTGCATCGTCATCGAGTGTCAGGAGTCGCGCATCGACTTCCGGCTACGCACACGATATGTTGATCATAAGGCAACTTCAATTGAACAAGCACTGGCGATCATCCAAACTGCGATCGAACCGACTTCGGTTGGGCTGCTCGGAAACGCCGCCGAGATGATGCCAAAATTTGTTATGCTCGCCAGAAACGGCGGGCCAAAACCCCATGCCGTTACTGATCAGACTTCGGCGCATGACCTCTTTAATGGCTATCTCCCGGCTGGTTGGACGGTCGATCAGTGGGAA
Source organism: Armatimonadota bacterium (assembly GCA_037138755.1). Classification (NCBI taxonomy): domain Bacteria; kingdom Bacillati; phylum Armatimonadota; species Armatimonadota bacterium. The sequence continues at coordinate 153,548 of JBAXHT010000001.1, forward strand.
GCACATCGAAAAGGTACCGACGCTGACCGGCTTCTCTTGGTCAAAGACGCCGCCAGGGGGTGCGCGACTCATGTACGCGCAATGCTCGATTTTCATGAGATGGGAGTTCCGACCATCGACTACGGGAATAACATTCGGCAAGTCGCCTTGGACGAAGGTGTGTCAAACGCATTCGACTTCCCTGGATTCGTCCCGGCTTGTATCCGACCACTATTCTGCGAAGGCAAGGGTCCCTTCCGTTGGGTTGCACTGAGCGGCGATCCAGAAGATATCTACAAGACGGACGCAAAGATTCGGTCTCTCTTCCCCCATAACGTACATCTTCACCGCTGGTTAGACCAAGCCCGGGAGCGAATATCCTTCCAGGGACTTCCCGCACGCATCTGCTGGCTGGGTCTTGGTGAGCGTCACTTAGCGGGTCTTGCGTTGAACGAAATGGTTCGCACTGGCGAGCTCAAGGCTCCGATCGTCATCGGCCGGGATCATCTGGACTGCGGCTCTGTAGCCAGCCCGAACCGCGAGACCGAAGCGATGATGGACGGCTCCGATGCGGTTTCCGACTGGCCGCTTCTGAACGCCATGACTGCGGTAAGCGGGGGTGCGACCTGGGTCAGCCTTCATCACGGAGGCGGGGTCGGGATGGGGTATTCCCAACACAGCGGGGTCGTCATCGTCGCAGACGGCTCTGTTGAAGCGGACGAAAGGATCAAGCGGGTGCTTTGGAATGACCCAGCTATGGGCGTCTTCCGGCACTCGGACGCTGGTTATCACATCGCGAAAGAGACTGCCCTCAAACAGGAAGTGAAGATTCCCGAGGTGAACCGTTGATCAAACCTGGCGAAATGCCACTTGGTGATCTGCGCCAACTGGCAAACCATTTTGCGCCCGTTAAACTTGATCATAGTTGCTGGGCTGCCGTCGAAGCTTCATCCCAAACGGTACAAGAAATCGTCAGAAAGGGCGATCCTGCCTACGGAATCAATACTGGTTTTGGAAAACTAGCGAAGGTACAGATCCCGAACGACCAGCTCTCTCAGTTGCAGCTCAACCTTGTTCGCTCCCACGCCGTCGGAGTTGGAGAATTGTTGGACAACCAGACGGTCCGGCTGATCCTTGTCCTCAAGATTGCGTCGCTTGCGCGAGGCTTCAGTGGGATTCGACGTGAGGTAATCGAAGCTCTGATCGAGATGCACAACTCCGAGGTCTGGCCCTGCATCCCTTGCCAAGGATCTGTCGGTGCATCCGGCGATCTGGCTCCGCTTGCGCACCTCGTGTTGCCATTGCTAGGCGAAGGAGAAGCGATTTATCAAGGTGAGCGGCTACCCGCTTCTGCGGCTCTTCAGAAGGCGGGGCTTAAACCGATTAACCTTGGTCCGAAGGAGGGTCTCGCACTGCTCAATGGAACCCAAGTCTCCACAGCGATCGCCCTGAAAGGGCTCTTTTTGACCGAGCAAGCGTTCGCGGCGGCAATCGTTTCGGGAGCAATGAGTGTGGATGCCGCAAAGGGTTCAGACGAGCCGTTTGATTCTCGAATCCATGAGGTGCGAGGGCACCCAACTCAGGTGACTGTCGCTCGGTTGTACCGAGACCTCCTCTCCGGAAGCGAGATTAGAGAGTCTCACCGAGAAGGAGACGATCGAGTTCAGGATCCGTATTCCCTTCGATGCCAACCCCAGGTAATGGGAGCTTGCCTTGAAATCATCCAGAATGCTGCCAGAACTCTGACGATCGAGGCTAATGCGGTGAGCGATAACCCGCTTGTCTTCTCGGACACGATCGAAGTACTGAGCGGTGGAAACTTCCACGCGGAGCCGGTGGCCTTTGCTGCCGACACGCTGGCTCTGGCGTGCGCCGAGATTGGATCACTTGCAGAAAGAAGGATAGCTCTCCTGATCGATTCGGCGATATCCGGCCTCCCGGCTTTCTTGGTAGCAAAGCCCGGTCTTAACAGCGGATTTATGATCGCCCACGTCACTGCGGCAGCTCTGGTCAGCGAGAATAAGACGCTCTGTCACCCTGCCAGCATTGACTCAATCCCAACAAGTGCCAACCAAGAAGACCACGTTTCCATGGCAACATTTGCTGCCCGCAAACTCGCGACCATTGCCCAAAATGTGCGCCACGTGATCGCGATTGAACTACTTGCCGCCGCCCAAGGCATCGAATTTCATCGTCCGCTCAAAACTTCTTCGGCTTTAGAGGCCGTCCACCAACTCATCAGAGACCGCGTCGCCCCGTACGATGAAGATCGCTTCTTCGGCGGTGACTTTGCCGCGATCGAGAAGATGATTCACGACGATCTGCTCACCTCATTCAGCCAAGGAGTGCTGCCTTCGTTCCAGGAGGCAGATTGCTAGTCCCTGGCTGGTCTGGAAGGGACGACGAACCCGGCGAACGCTGGCATCAAGTGGTTCGGCAATGGGCACAATCAACTAGAGGGGGCGTCGCATTTTCAGGATTTGCGGGCGACGAAGGAGTTCGGCGGAATCAAGGACGCCTGGGTGCGTCAGAGGGGCCTGCTGCTTTGCGGGCAATGATGTCTAACCTTGCGACTGTCCGGTCAGACCTGTTCGACTGTGGTGACGTCACTGTTAAGAGCCATGAGTTTGAAGTCGCTCAGCTCATCTATGCCGACAGAATCGCTCAGAGCATCAATACCGAGAACCTCGCTATCGGCCTCGGCGGTGGACATGAGATCGCATTCGGTTCGTACCTAGGGCTGACTAAATCCGAACTGGTGGGCAAAGGCGACCGGATCGGAATCATTAACCTGGATTCTCACTTCGACCTGAGACCCGGCGAGCCCTCTTCGGGAACCCCATTCGCCCAGGCACTTGAACTAGGGGGCGGCAACACCCACTACCTCGCGCTCGGAATCAGCGAGGCCGCCAACGGTAGATCGCTTTTTGAGCGAGCCGACGCGATGGGTGCACATTATGTCCTCGACCGTGATCTTGATCAGGCTCCGGTCGCGCAAGTACGGGTCGCTCTCGACAAGGTTGATCACTTATACGTTTCGCTCGATTTAGATGTGTTACCAGCCTCAGTCGCCCCCGGCGTTTCGGCTCCGGCGGCGCGAGGTGTGCCCTTTGATGTCATCAATCAGATTCTCCAAATCACAGCGGCGAGCGGAAAACTGAGAGTCTTCGACGTTGCTGAACTAAACCCTAGATACGACATCGATAACCGCACCGCCCGAACCGCAGCTCGCTTAATCTGGGAAGTAGTGAGAGCATGGAAGCCGTCATGAATCCATTTATGCCAATTCATAATGTCAACGTTGCCACAATGGTCGGCGAAGACTACGGGATTCTCTATAACCATGACATTGACTGCAAAGATGGTCTAATCAACTCCGTCACCCCGACTAGGAATCCTATCCCCACCACTACGTGGCTTACCCCCGGCTTGATTGACTGCCACACCCACCTCGTCTATGCTGGAGATCGCTCCAACGAGTTCGAAGCCCGACTCTCTGGCGACACCTACGCACAGATCGCTCATCGAGGCGGAGGCATTCTGAGCACTGTCGCGGCAACCAGAGACGCAAGCGAAGGTGAGCTTCGAATATTTGCCCAAAAGAGACTCAATAGGCTCACTTCAGAGGGAGTCACTACTGTCGAAGTCAAATCAGGATACGGACTGGATCTTGAGTCCGAAGCCAAGATCCTCAAGGTTGCTTCAATGCTACTTGGGGCAAACATCCGCCGAACACTTCTGGCTGCCCACACTGTCCCACCAGAGTTCAAGTCAAATACGGACAGTTACGTTGATGAAGTGTGCAACGTCATCATTCCCGCCCTCGCCAACAATTGCGAAGCGGTCGATGCGTTCTGCGAAGGCGTAGCGTTTTCACCTTCCCAAACCCAACGCGTCTTCGATGCCGCAAAGAAGTTTGGACTTCCTGTTAAGCTACATGCGGATCAACTATCGGACCTCGGCGGGGCGGGTCTCGCAGCCCAAAATCGAGCACTTTCAGCGGATCACGTTGAATACACTTCGGAAGAATCTGTGCGTCAAATGAAAGAGAGCGGAACCGTCGCGGTTCTTCTCCCCGGAGCTTTCTATTATCTCCGTGAAACTCAAAAGCCACCCATCAATGCCTTTCGAGAACATGGAGTTCCAATGGCGGTAGCGACCGACCACAATCCCGGGACCAGCCCATGCCTTTCGCTACTTCTGTGCATGAACATGGCGTGCGTCCTCTTCGGCCTGAGCCCTCTAGAAGCCCTTCAGGGAGTAACAAAAAACGCGGCCAAGGCTCTGGGAATGCAAGACCAAATCGGCACAATTGAACTAGGAAAGCGGGCTGATTTCGCTCTCTTTAACGTTGACCATCCTCGGGCAATAGCATCGAGTTTCGGTGTCAATCCCTGCCTCGGAACCTACATTGGTGGGTTCCTGCCTAACGACTAAGCTCTTCAAACCCATCCAAGATCAACCCGAGCCAGGGAGCAAAATCCTCGGGCCGAGTGGCGAGCTCTGACCGCAGATCGGCCAGAGAGACCCAGCGGATCGCAGAAACTTCCTCTTCTGAAAACGGTACTTCCGCATCCCAGCGGCCAACGAAGACGCTGTCCAGCTCCTTCTCGGTCAATCCGGAAACCGGATCGGAAGCGGAGTAGCGAAACTCCCCGAGTTTTTTCAGTTCGACTTCGATTCCGAGTTCACGCTCTGCAGTCCTGACCGACGCAGACATTGTGCTTTCACCGGGCCAAGGATGCGAACAACAACTGTTCGCCCACTTTCCGGCAAAGTGGTACTTCGAAAGCGCGCGTTGCTGAATCAACAGTTGGCCCGCTGCGTTGAACAGAAACACAGAAATCGCCCGGTGCCAAGTCCCACCGTTTTGATGAGCAGCGAGCTTACCAATGGAGCCAATCGTCTCGCCTCGGTCGTTCACGACCTGCAGAAGCTCATCGACCATGCGCCACCAAATGGATCAGCACACGCTCATCGTCGGCAACCACCCTGGCGGCGCAGAAGAGTTTCTGCCGCTTTGACGTCCGAGCCCGTTTGGTGAACACGTTGTAACGATTAGCCTCAATGCGCCCCAAAATTTCGGAGTACAGGATTCGAGCAACGAGGACGGCCTTTCGCATCCTCCGCGGTAAGCGGTAAGTGCCAGTATCGGAGAATCGGTAGAGCTCGCGGGCGCGATCAATCTCAAATTTCATGAGAGCTTCGATCTCTGGCGTCACAACCCCTCGTTCGAGATCTGCTCGTGAGACACCGAACCGTTCCATGTCCTCGCGCGGCAGGTACACCCGTTTCCGATCACGAAGGTCTTCTCCTACATCGCGGAGGAAGTTTGTAAGCTGCATCGCTTCACCCAGTGCTTTCGCTCGAAGCATTGTGTCTTCGTCTGTTGGAGCGTCCATTGCGTAGCACATCATCACCCCAATCGCACACGCGGAACCCCGCATGTAGCCTCGCAAGTCTTCGTACCTTTCGTACTCAGCCTGATCAATGTCTTGGATCATGGCGTCGATGAAGCAGTGCGCCTCTTCGACGGGAATCCCACATTCGGCAACTGCGTCGCAAAAGGCTCTCATCGCCCAATGTTCCGGACGCTCACCAGCCAAACCACGAACCATTTGATTACGCCAATCCTCAAGATTTGCGCGCTGTTGCTCTAACGTAAGTCCGCCGGGGTTATCTACCCACTCGTCGGCGATGCGTACAAAGCCATAGATCGCATGAACTCGTCGTCTGATCTTAGCTGGGAACCGCAAAGTGGCGTAGTAATATGTCGTCCCAAACTTCTTGTGGACCCTTCTGCACAGCTCGATATCATTGCGGCTTGCGTAACTCATTTCTTGGCAAACCTCTTCATGCTCATTCGCTCATTCACGTCGCCGGTTCCCTTCGCGAGTACCGAAAAATCTTCGCCGGTCGCGACGCGTTCCTTCAGATTGGCCAACTCGGTTGATAACCGATCATGACAATTTTCCAGAGAAGAAAACGAATGCGCCGTGCCCAAACTGACCCAGGCTTCCGGGCGCTCGTGGATCGAATGCTCGTAATAAATGGCGGTGGGCACTAACGTTACCCCTTTCACCTTTTCCGCAACGAGTTGGAGTGCCTTGCCGAGAGGCCAAATATGTGGTGGACGGTGCAAAATGCCCTCTGCAAAGAGCATCAAAGACTGTTGCTCAGAGTTCATCAGGCGAATCGTCTTTTTGATTGTCCCCGCGCGTCCAGTCGTATCGCCGGCGGCGTACCGCATCCCTCCGACCTTAGAAAACAGCGGAAAGGCGTCAAACTCCTCGATCCAGTCAAGTGCTTTGAGTTTGAGTTTCTCGACGACATGAAACATGATGTAGCCATCGAGCCAACCGTGATGGTTGCAGTAGAAAATCACGGGCGCCTGAAGAGTCTCTTTTGGCGCAGACCAGTACAGGTTCCGAAGGCGTGTTCGAACCGAGCGGCGAATCATGCCACCCACTAGCCCACCTACAAAACCCTCGGTCTGCGTGCTCATCCGGCAATCACTCCTTCATGGATCAGACGCTCTTCGATGAGTTCGGCTGAAATCAATACCATCGGCAGTCCGTTGCCAGGAACAGTACTAGCTCCGACGAAGTAGAGATCGGGGTTCGACTTACTCCGATTCTGTGGTCGCATGAATGCGCTCTGAAAGAGATCATGACTAATCCCAAACGCGGCTCCTCGCTCAAGATTCAGTTCGCTCTTCCATTCGTTCGGACCGCGCCGCTTGATCTCTCGAACTTTGGATCGATCAAATCCACCCTCCCTTGCCAACCGATCAAAAACCGTGCCTTCGAGCTGGTCGATCATTCCTTGATCCATTGGGTAATCCAGGTTCGGACACGGCACGAGAACGAACAAGTTAATTCTCCCGTCCGGCGCAGCGTTGGGGTCGCTGCGCTTGGAGATGCAGACATAGAACGCCGGATCTTCTGGAAGCCGGAGGTTGTGGAATATCGAGTCGAGATTGCCATCAAAGTCGGCACCGAACACCACGTTGTGGTGCTCGAAACCCTCCAGATCGCCTTCGTAGTCGATGTACATCAGGTGCGCGGAGCAGGAGTAACGCAGGTTACGCTTTGATGGCGCCGCTGATAGCTCCCGCTGGGCGTAGGGCATATCGGCGTTCGCAACAACTGCATCAGCATCGATGATTTCTCCGCCAACCAGATGGACGCGCTTGCCTTCGATGCGGTCTACCGGACAGTTCAGTCGAATCTGTACACCTTTCTCATGAGCAATCTCCGCCATCGTATCGGAGATCGAACCGAGGCCTCCTTCCGGGTAGAAGATGCCTTCGCCGTACTCCATATAAGCCAACGTGGCATAAACCCAGGGCGCATCGTTTGGCGAGAGACCGAGATACATCGTTTGGAAGCTGAAGATCATCTGGAGCCGCTTGTCGTCAAACCGTTGTTTGACGCGCTTCGCCAGGTTTCCAAGCATGTTGTGCTGCAGCACCCGCTTGAGCTGCGAAGGACTCGCGAAATCCCACACCGAGCGGTAGTTCTTGCGAACGAAGTTCGGAATCGACTCTTCGTAGAGGTCCTTGAGTTCCGAAAGGAATCCTGGATACTTAGCAGCCTCTTTGTCGCCGCTCATCTCGCGAATTCGTTCGGTCATCACCGGAACATTCGTAGTTCCATCAAACCGAGTTCCATCGGCAAAAAACACTCGGTAGCTCGGATCACAAAGCCGATTCGGAACTCTCACGTCAAAGTCTTCACCGACATCTTTGAACAGCTTCTTGAACGGATCAAGCATCATCAGCAGCGTGGGGCCACCATCGAATCGGCACTCTCCAACTTGCTCTCGGCGATTTCGACCACCAACGGCATCGGTCTTCTCGACCACTGTGACGCGGTGCCCGCGATGAGCGAGTCGCATTGCGACTCCTAACCCACCAACTCCGGCGCCCACCACGACAAAGTGCTTCGACATATCAGCCTTCTACGGCAAGATCATCAGATCATTCGCCAATGATGTTTTGTTTTTGTGGCAATCCGAGCCAAACCGAGAACGCAAGAAGCGATAACCAAGCGGGGTCAAACCCCGTGATGAATCCGTTCCAGGCAACGAAACCGCAAAAAAAGGGCAGAACCAATCGAGAGGATCCCGACACCGCCGCAACTTGGCGAAGCCCGATTGCGGCCAATCCACCCACAAAAACCCAACCGACCGTGTTCAAAATTGGGGCCCCGTAAAGCGGACCTGGCGGGATCCACTTCCAATAGCCCAGTACATCGGTCATCGCGCGCTCCATCGGAATGTCTATCGCAGCAGCTAGAATCGCAGTTCCCAAGACCAGTCGCCAATCCTTCCAAAATCGAGAAACGAACAGGAAGCTCCCGCCGACCATCATCAACCAAGCCAGGGGAAGCAGTAGCGGGAAGCGGTGTCCCATTCCTAGCGGTACGGTCGGAACCCAGCGATCTGTATACTCATAACGCCCAAACGGAAATGCGGTAAACAATCCGACGATCTCGGCAATGGCTCCTATGGCAATCACCCAACCCACAGACCGCCAAGACCTCATGGAAATTGCAATAGAACCTGCCCCGGTGAGCATGATCAGCGCGCTCATGATTGGAGCTATCGGACCTGGGTCGGTCCTCAGGAACTTCTGGGCCGCGACTCCGAAGCAGGAGAACAGCACGCAGGCGATATACACCTTTGTTAACCTCGCTTGCCAAAGTTCCAATTTCACGCTCATCTACTGTACCAAGGAGGCTCGTTGATGGCGCTTGTCTTGTTTGGTATGTACGGCTTCCTCGTTGCAGTGGCGGCTGGAAACCTGCTCTTCATGCGCCGGCCGAAGGTGCCCTCGCGCGTTTGTTTCGAGGTGATGATTCCTGCTCGCAACGAAGAAGACAACTTGCCTATGGTGCTTCCTCCACTATTGGCAAGCGGAGTCAAGGTGACTGTCCTCAACGACGACAGCTCCGACGAAACTGGGGCGGTGGCGGCTCGGCTCGGGGCTACGGTGATTTCGTCAGAAGGACCGCTTCCGACGGGCTGGACGGGAAAAAACAATGCCTGTCACCACCTTGCTCAGCAGGCTAAGGCCGATTGGGTCGTGTTTCTCGATGCGGACACTCGCCCTCTGGAGGGTTTTGCCGAGCAGCTTTCCGGCCATCTTCTCACGACCGATGCCGAGGTGGTATCTGGATTCCCTCGGATGCTGCCCGGGGCTGGACTCGAACCTGCGTATCTCGGCTGGGTGACCTGGATCTTGCTCGCCACTAACCCGTTTGGGTTAGTGGCGATGACCGGCAAAGGGCACAACCGCTTCACAAATGGCCAATTTGTCGCCTGGCGAAGATCGACTCTCTTCGAATTGCAGCCGTTTGAACAGGTGAAAGGAGAGATTCTGGAAGACGTGAAGATCGGTCGGCTCCTTGCCAAGCGCGGGCGAAAGGTTGATGTTTTAAACCTCTCCAGAATTCTCGAAGTGCAGATGTACCGGACGTTGCCCGAGGCGTTTCGGGGGATGTGTAAGAACTCGGCAGACATTGCCGGGCACCCCTTAGCATCGCTTTTCCTAGCTCTCTTTTTGCTCTTCATCGCTTGGGGCTGGGTGCTCGGAGGAGTTGGCTGCTATGCCCTCCTCGTGCTCAGCAAGGCACTCGCCGACCGAATCACCAGGTTCACGCCGTGGACCGCGTTGTTGATACCGCTGACGATCACCGGCGCGGCGGTGACGATTCTGGTTTCCCTGGTGCAAAAGAAGAAAGGACTTCGAACCTGGAAAGGACGAACCTACACTTAGAGTAGCTCAGCCCGCCTGCCGGTTCCGAAAGTCCGGTTTGGCAGCCGGAGTTACTTTTGGAATTTCATTTGAATGTCGTCAAACAGCGAGTAGACAACGGGGACAATAAGCAGCGTCAGCGCAGTCGAAGTGATCAACCCACCGATGACAACCGTCGCCAGCGGGACATACATTTCTGAGCCTGAACCGATTCCGGTTGCAAGCGGGAGCATCCCGAAAACTGCGCAGAGCGTGGTCATCAGAATCGGCCGCAACCGAGTTTGACCTGCAGTGAGCAGAGCTTCTTTGCGGTCAAGACCGCTCGCCCTAAGCTGATTCGTATAGTCCACCAGCAAAATTCCATTCTTGACGACAATCCCGACAAGCATCAGTAACCCGATGAAGCCGGTGAGACCGAACGATCGGTCCGTGAAGAACAGGCCCAAAACCAGCCCGATTCCGCATAGCGGAACCGAAACCAGAACAACGAGCGGATAAATAAACGATTCAAACTGCGATGCAAGCAGCATATAGATCAGCGCGACCGCCAGGAAAATAGAGAGTCCGAGACCGGCGTACTCGGCCTGCTGAGTCTGCTGCTGGAAGCCGAGCTCCCAACTCGTGGTCGGCGGAAGTTGAACCTTAGCGAGTGCTGCTTTAACTTCATCCTGAACTTCACCCAAGGGGCGGTCCAGCACCGAGCCCGAAACTGTAATGATTCTCTGCCCTCTCTGCCGCGCAATCTGGTTCGGGGCGACCCCAAAGACCGGAGTCGCCACTTGCCCAAGGGTTACCCCGGCGCGGTCACCTGCCCTAGGAAGAACGATGAGTTGCTTGATCTCCTCCGTTGTGTTGCGGAGAACCTGAGGGACTTGCACGAAGATTGGATACTGGAAACCGTTCTCTTGGTAAAAGGTCGCTTGGCGCCCGTTGGTTGCGGCTGCGATCACATCCGCTACTGTGCTGAACGAGATTCCGAGGCTTTGTGCCTTGTCGCGATCTATCTGCCACTGCACCTCCGGAAGCGCGTCCTGGACGTTCATGTCCACGTTTTGCAAACCTGGAACCTCTGACATCGCCGCCATAATCGTCCTCGCACTGTCCGTCAGCTCGTCAAGATTCTGCCCGTAAACATCGATGGAGACTCCGCTGTTGTTGCCCAGAATCCGCTGAACTACGTCGAGGACGTTCATCTGAACACGGGCGCCAGGAATGCTAGCGAATTGCTTTTGGAGCCGCTTGATCACATCAGCTGTCTTCTCTTTCCGGTCATCTTTCAGCTTGATCGTGGCAGAACCCTCTTGGGGTGCTCCGCCGCCCGCGCCCCGTAACCCGACGTTCGCCCCGGCCCCCGAGATGACGGTTTCGACGACCTTGTCCTCCCTCAACGTCTTCTCGATCTTGAGCATCACCTCATTTGTTTTTTCGACCTGGGTTCCAATCGGGAGTTTGAGTCGAAGATCGATGTTTCCGGAGTCAGACGGTGGAAGCAGTTCGCGAGGAACTAACGGCCAAAGAAGGACCGCTAGCAAAGTTGAGACTACACCGATACCGACGACTCTCAGCCGGCGAGAAAGTGCCCACTCCAGAGTCGCACGGTACTTGTGATCGAGGTGCTCGAGACGTTGCCCTGACCAGTCAAAAAGCTTGATCATCATGGACCGCTTCTTGCTTGGATCACGAAGTTCGGGATGAGATTCCTCCAGCACCTCTTGCGTTGAAATCATGCGCGAAGCGAGCATCGGAACGACCGTCGTCGCATCCAACAGCGAAATCCCAATCGAGAAGATGACGACTAAAGCAAACTGTGTGAAAACCTGTCCGGTCTGCCCGCTAAGCAAAATCAGCGGGAGAAACACAATCATGACCGTAAAGGTCGAGGCCAAAACAGCAGTCAATATCTCATTCGTTCCGGTCTCCGCTGCCTCACGGGCGGTGGACCGGTTCCGTTCAATGTGCCGGTAGATGTTTTCCAACACCACGATGGCGTCATCGACGATCAGTCCGGAAGCCAGGGCCAAGCCGCTGAGCGAAATCGTGTTAAGAGTGAAGCCGCAGAAGTAAAGCAGCGAGAACGTCGAGATCATGCTGATCGGAATCGACAGCGCGACAACGAAAGTGCTCTTCAGGTTTCGCAAGAAGAACGTGATAATCAGGATCGCGAGGACGGCTCCGATGATGGCGGTCTCCTGCAGATCCAGAATTGACTTCTCAATGAACGACGACTGGTCGTACACCAATTGAATCTTGAGATCGGGAAACCGGGTTTCGATCTTGGTGATCGCCTCTTTGACCTTCCGGGCAACTTCGACCGTGTTCGCGCTGTTCTGGCGCGTGATCCCAATGCTCATAGCCGGATCGCCATTCGCGCGGATGAAATTGGTGATGTCCTGGCTTGCGTCGCGCACATTGGCGACTTCGCTAAGTCGGACGAGTTGGCCGTTTGCGTTGGTGAGCGGTAGGTTGCGAAGCTCATCAACAGAACGAAAATAGCCCACACTCCGCAAGTTGTATTGAGACTTGCCTTCTTTTACAATTCCCGCGGGTTGCGAGACGTTTTCCTGCTCGATCCGTTGGGCGACTTGCGGGATCGTGAGCCCACGTGCATCCAGCTTTGCCGGATCGACATCGATCATGATTGCGCGATCCTGACCACCGCCTATGGAAACCGATGCAACGCCACCCGCTGATTCGATCAGCGGCGAAATCTCGTTGATGAGCCGCCTCCGCAAGGTGACAAGATCGGACTTCTCGGACGAGACTCCGAACACCAGAATCGGAGTTGTCGAAGGGTCGAACTTGAAGATGTTCGCCGACGAGATGTTCGGATCGCGCGGGAACGAGCGTTGCGCTCGTTGAACCTGCTGAAAGACATCCACCGCAGCCGTGTCGATGTTCACGCCGTAGTCAAACTGGCACCGGATGCTCGTGAACCCGAGACCCGAGTTGGAACTGACCATTGTCAGTCCTTTGATGGTATTCACTGCCTGCTCTACTGGCCGAGCAATCTGGACCTCCATCACCTCCGGGCTCGTGTTCGGCCAGCTGATGTTGACGTTGACGATCGGAATATCGACCTTTGGCAACAGGTCAATCGGGATGCGAAGGAAGAGGATGAAGCCGAGCAGAACGAGCGCTGCGATCCGCATCGTGACCGCAACCGGACGGGTGACTGCCAGCCGCCCGATGTTCATCTCTTTTCGCCCTTACTCTTCTTATCGTCCTGCTTCGAGCCTTTCGCGCCAGGCACCTTTACTTCTTGACCGTCTTTGAGGCGGCTATAGGTCATCGTCACCACCTTCTCACCCGGCTTGACGCCTGCCAGAATCTGAACTCGTTTCCCGTCAGTTTCGCCGACTTCGACTGGACGCAGGGCAACCTTATTGTCTTCACCCAGCACTGCAACAGATCCCTCAACAATGGCTTCCTTCGGGACGATACACTCCGCCGAGACGCGCTTGAATACAAACGAAGCTTCGCCAAAAGCACCAGGTTTGAGGTTTCGTGCATTGTTAGTGACTCGAACGAGCACGTTCACCCGGCGATTTGTTGGGTCGGCAACGCCGGCGATCGTTGCGACTTTGCCGTTGAGCTTCTCGCCGCTCGCTAGCGTCAGCTCAACCGGAAAGCCGACCGAGATGCGCCCTGATTGCTCGACCGCAAGCGATGCCCGGAAGAACAGCCAGCCATCCGACTGGATCACCAAGACCGCCGTTCCCGGAGACGCCAACGCTCCAGGATCAGCACTCCGCAACGAGACCACACCATCTACTGGTGAACGCAACGACGTTTCTCTCACTGCGACTTGAGCGGTAGAAACTTGAGCTTCCGCTGCCGCAACCGTCGCGGCCAAAGCGCGAATATTCTCGGCAAAAGCGGGAGTCTGTGCACGGTTTCCTTGGGCCACCTTGACCGATCCCCTGGCCTGGTTCAGCCTCGCTTCGGCGTTCGAGATCGCGGTCTGCCCCGTTCGACTCACTTGGCCCAAAGACGCTTTCGCCGAACCCAAGTCGGCATCCGCAGATTTCACTTGCTGTCGAGCCGAATCCGCTCCTGCAACCGCTACTTCAACCTGTCGTTTCTGCACTTCTAGTTGGGTTGTCGCGTTGTTCAAATCCTGCTCCGACACGTACCCTTTTTCAAACAGCGACTGCTGTCGCTCAACAAGGCTCTTCTGGTTTGCGAGTGACGCTTGCTCGCGCGCGACCGTTGCTTCGGCTGATTTCTGAGCCGCCTTTGCGGTCGCAACTCGAGATTCCGCGACCTTGACCGCCGCCTCGGCGACCTCAACCTGACTCCTCAAGTTTTGAGTCGCCAGGTTCAAATCGTTCTTGGCTGCGATCATCACGGCGTTCTGCTGATCGAGGTTTCCGGCGACGCCTGAGTCAGTCGCACTCTTTTGGATCTTGGCTTGGGCCAGCCTCGACTTCGCTTCTGCCAAGCCCGCTTTTGCATTCGCCAGGGTCGCGAGCGCTGTTCCCTGGTCCAACTTGACCAGCACCTGACCAGCGGAGACTCGGTCGCCTTCCCGGACGGAAATTGATGCAATCTGACCAGAAGTACGGGGAGCAAGTTCGACTCGGTTGGGTGACTCCAATGCTCCGGATGCTGTCAGCTTGAGAACAATTTCCCCCGCAACCGCCTCAGCCACTTCTACAACCGGAGTCCTCGCACCCTTTGGAGGTCCACTCTTAGCGGCACCCTCAGCGGCACTCTTGGTCTTGTACTTCCAGCCAACCGCTCCGCCCAGCAGAACAACCAACCCCCAACCTAAGACAGTACCGCGTCGCATTTCACTCCAGCTTATTCAAACGAAGGATGGTGAGAGGAGTTCTCGCGCTAGATTTTCATAACTTAACGGAAATCCTCAGCTCAAAGCTTGGAGTGTTTCTTCATAAACTCAAGCAAGATTGGAAACCCGGGGGTTGGCATTCCTCCATGGTCGTAACCCTGAAACTCAAGGAGTTCGACTGACGGGTGGCCGACTTCTTTGAACATCCGCCAGAAGTAAGCAGATTCTTCATAGCGGCCGTACAACTCCTTGTTCCTATCCGCTGACAGCAGCAGAATTGGCGGCGCATCCTTTCGCACATGATATTGCGGAGCAAGATCGTCGACAACCGGCTGGCGCTCCGGAATCCCCCGCTCTTGCCGGATCGTGTAGTGAGTGATCGACTGACCACTGAATGGAATCAGCCCGGCAAAGGAATCCGGATCGACACCGTAAGGCTTGAGCCAGCGCTTATCGAGAGTGACCATACTCGCCAGATATCCGCCCGCTGAGTGTCCGCTCAGGAAGATCTTCGTTCGCGAGCCGCCGTACTTCTCGATGTTTTGAACCGTCCAGGCGACCGCCGCCGCTGCGTCTTCGATATAGGCAGGAGCCTTTGCCTTTGGGCTCAACCGATAGCCTGCAGCAACGACCGCGATCCCCTGATTCCGTAGGGCCTCCGGCACCCACTTCGAACCGCCCGTCAGCCCGCCACCGTGAAACCAAACGACGGTCGCGAAATCTATCTTCCCTTTGGGCACGTAAAGGTCAAGTTTGCATTTCTCGTTGACGTAATCATCGCTCGACTTGACCCGATACGCAACGTCCTTGTTGAGATCGTAGCCAATTGTCTCTTGGGCGATTACAGCAAACGAGAGCAAGGCGGTTAGCATGACTTCGAAAGTTTAGCCCTTCAGTTGGGCTTCTTGGTTCCACTTTTCCCGGTGGTCGCGCCAGGGATTGTCTACGGCCCGCCGAATCTACCAATCTTGCGCGACAGCGAGGGTTCAGCGGAGTACCCAGGGTTATGTCTGGTATCAACTGGAGAACCGCGAACCGCGCCCAAGCAACCCTTAGCCTACGAAGCACCCCTGTGACTTCGGAAGAGTTATGAGACCAAGTGAGTACGAGGTGCTACTCCATCGGCACCCCAAAAACCCGATCCTGACCGCCGCAGACTGGCCTTATCCTATCCACTCAGTGTTCAACCCCGGAGCCACAACTCTGCAAGATGGCACCACGCTGTTGCTCTGCCGAGTCGAAGATCGTCGAGGGATGTCGCACTTATGTGCTGCGAGGTCTCAAAACGGTGTAGACGGCTGGGTGATTGACTCCGAACCGACATTCGAGCCAGATCCAGAAAACTATCCTGAAGAGCTCTGGGGGGTCGAAGACCCGAGGATCACCTACATGTACGACCTCGAAGAATTCATGATCGCGTACACGGCGTTCGGAAAATCCGGCCCAGGTGTCGCCATCGCCTCCACCAAGGACTTCAAGAAATTCGAGCGATTCGGCCTCATTATGCAAGCCGACGACAAAGATGCGGCCCTCTTCCCCCGCATGTTCAACGGCGAATTTGGACTTATCCACCGTCCCTCCAACGAAAGCGGATCACACATGTGGCTTTCGTTTTCGCCCGACCTCCGAAACTGGGGCGGACACGTGATCCTACTTCCTGCCCACCGAGGATCATGGTGGGATGCCAACAAAATCGGCCTTTCACCCCCTCCAATCGAAACGGACCGAGGATGGCTTGTGATGTATCACGGCGTCAGACACCACGCCTCCGGTTCGCTCTATCGGGTGGGACTTGCTCTCTTTGACAAGGCCAATCCCGAGATCTGCCTCCTTCGAGGTCAACCATGGATTTTTGGCCCGGAAGCGCAGTATGAAGTCACCGGCGATGTCAGTCACGTCGTCTTCCCGACCGGGTACACCGTCGGCGCTGATGGCGATACCATCAACGTCTATTACGGTGCTTCCGACACCAGCGTCTGCCTCGCCACGGGAAGTATCAAGCAAATGCTGAACTGGCTCGATCGTAATGGAACCGAAGGGATCAGTACGACTGAACCCGTGCAACCGGTTTAGGTGCTACTTCAACTTAAATTCGTAACGACCCGAGCCGAGTGCAAACTCGGCCCGCCCATTTGAAACCTGCTTGATACCTTCGACTGGCTTACCGGTTCCGCCCAACGAAATAGGATCATCGGAACCCAAAGGCAAAACCACCTGCGCTGAACAGTTGGGGGGAATCACAATCTCAAACCGAATCGATTCCCCAACCCGCCTCCAGTTACTCACAATCTTCCCTCGCACCGATCGGTAGCTCGATTTCACCCAATCCACGCCTTCGGGAACCTGCGGGCGAATCACAATCTTGTCGAACCCCACGGCGTCCGGGGCCGGCTGAATGCCGCCCAGCCAGTTCATCATCCACTGGCTCACGGAGCCGAACATCGGGTGATTGTGGGAAAACGTATTGTCGCTAAACTCCCAGTGCTCCCAAAGGGTCGAAGCTCCGTTTTTGAGCATCCATCCCCAGCCCGGGAAGTCGGGTTGAGTTGCGATCTTGTACGCCAGCTCCGTGTGCCCAGCGTCCGAAAGAACCTGAAACATGTACTTCGTCCCCAGAATCCCCGTCGTAAGGTGATCCTTCGCCTTATGGATCTCGTTGATAAGATAAGCAATGACTCGTTCTCGGTCAGATTCCGGGATGATCCCCGTGTAGAGGCCGATGGCCTGGCTCGTCTGAGTTCCTGTCCCAACCTTTCCAGTAGTTGCGTCGAAGAACTGTTCCAGAAATGCTCGCTGGATCTTCTTTGCCAAGGCTAGGAAGTGCCGCCGATCTTCGGCTTTTCCGATTCGGGCCGCCGTCTTTGCCATGAGGCTTGCTGTTTGATAGTAGTGCGGCGTGACGAAGGGTCCAGGAGGGGTATCAGTTAAACCTTCGTGGTCGCTGAGACCATCCGTCACAATGCCGCTCGGATACCTTGCCTCCACTAGGTCCATCCACTTCTTTGCCGCCGAATACTCCATTTCGCCGATCTCGCGATCGCCGTAGTACTGATAAAGCTGATCCGCCAGCAGAACTGGAGCCATCGCCCAGACGAGACCGCAGTACTGAATCCCCATGGAGGGGGCAGTGTCCGTGAACATTCCATCGGGCTGCGCACTATCCGACCAGTCCCGAACCGCCTTGGCGTAGAACCGTGACATATCATAGTTCGCCATAAGCGCCTCGCTGGTCGCGACGATATCTCCGCCGTAGCCGAGCTTCTCACGGTGCGGACAGTCCGACTGAACGCTGAAGATGTTCGACAAAAACGTCCGTCGGCACATCGCCTGAACCTCATTCAGCATCGAATTTGAGCACTGAAACTCGCCGACACCTTCGACATCCGAGTTGAGCCTCATCGCGGTGACTGCACTTAACGGCAACGCACTGGGCAGTCCCGTAATCTCGACATAGCGGAAACCATGGAAGGTGAACTTTGGAGTGTACGTTTCCTTTCCGCCCTTGGCGATAAACGTATCCGCTTGCACCGCCACCTCTGGAGCACCGGGTCCACCGACGCTTTCCCCGGTTTCCTTGCGCTTGTACTTGATCTGCCCCGCGACGCTTGTCATGGGGTTCAGCATTCCGTCTTTGTAAAGCAGTTCTCCGTAGCGAAGAGTGACTCTCGTTCCCGCGTCAATCTCGGTTTTCAGCCGCACCCAGCCCGCAAAGTTGACACCCATGTCGTAAACATAGACTCCGGGTTTTGGATTGCTTACCTTAACTGCAGTCCAAGTCGAGGTGACCCGAATTGGAGGTTGAGATTGTGAGACTAACCGGCCGATTGGGTCAGCCGCAGGGCTGGCTGCACGCCAGTTGGCGTCATCAAAGTCCGCTTTGTTCCAGCCTGCTTGCTCTCTACGTGCATCATAAACTTCGCCAAGATAGACGTTGTTTCGAAGAATCGGCCCTTCTCCTACTCGCCAGCTTTCGTCGGTAGTCACGACTTGGCTGGAGCCATCTTTGAAATCAACGTTAAGCTGGGCTATCACCCTTGGTCGCCCAATCGTCAAGCTTTCTCGTAGGTTGAACCTGCCAAACAGTCGCAACGGAAGTGGGTTGTACCAGCCATCGCCAAGCATCACGCCGAGGCAGTTCTGACCCTTCACAAGTTGCTTTGTGACGTCGAAAACACTGTAAAGAACTCGATCCTCAACCCGCGTCCAGCCTGGGTCGAGCACGTGATCTCCGACCTTCTCGCCGTTCAACGATGCCTCGTAGTAGCCAAGCCCAGAAACCAGCAATCTTGCTCTCGCAACTTCTTTGGACAACCCAAACTCTTTCCTCAACAGCGGCGCGGGGCTATCCGCGTAGAAGTCAGCTTCTGTCGTCGGAGCAAGTTTCCCGTCGGAGATCCACTTGGCTTGCCACTCGTGCAGAGACATCATCCCCATTTCCCACCTCGATGGCTTGCTTGAGGCTATGGCTCCATCGGAACCCCAGATTTGCACTCTCCAAAAGCACTCTTGGCCCGTCCGAAGAGTCTTGCCCCGATAAGGGACATTGTTCTGCTGACTGCTCTCAACTCGCCGGCTATCCCAAAGGTCACCCTGACCGCGTTGCAACAGTTTTGGTGAGCTTGCTACCAGGATTTGGTAGGCGACTTGGTTGGCATTTCGGACCCCCGGTTTTGACTGCAAAACCCAACTTAGGCGAGGGGCCGAGCTGTCGATTCCAAGAGGATTGACTCGACCTTCACAACGCAACTCTACCGGCTCGATCGTCAGCACTTTTCTCATCGTCGTCCCCACTGCCGTTAAAGCGCATATCGAAGCCAACATTGCGCGAGTCTATCTGAACTTCGCTTTGCGGGGGCGTAGCTTTCCAAAACTTGCTTTGGTATAATATAAGTCCTGTCGAATCGCAGTGCTTTGCACAGCGAACAGTCGTGGGGGATTAGCTCAATGGGAGAGCACCTGCTTTGCAAGCAGGGGGTTAGGGGTTCGAGTCCCCTATCCTCCACCAAAACATGAGACCTTTCGCACGGTCTACATCCGCGTCTGATATCCGAAGATCAGGTTATTTGCGTCTAATTCTTAAGTGGCATCGAGGATCGTCTCAAACTGCACAACGAAGGTGTATCCAGGTCAACCTAGTGTGGCATCCCTTGGTTGCTTGTCCACACTGAATCCTTTGAATCCCGATCCGAGGCCAAGGGAAAAGAGAAACAAATCAAAAGCCGGAAATCCGCAGCAGCTATCCAAACCCTCATTGGAGAGGATCATGGCTGCGTCACCGCCGAGATTCCTCCCTTTTGGGCTTCACATGGCTCGGAATGTTTTCCGGATCGACCTCTTCCCACTCGACGTCAAACACCCCAACAAAGCCGAATAGAGTTCCCCAGTATCGGCTCTTCACCTCGACCTCGATCCGGTACCGACCGATCTCATCGTCGAACCAGACGTAAACAAACGCCTTTCCGGAAAAGAACATTGGGAACTTGAAGGCAATCGCGCCCTCGTAAAACCGCTGCTCATCTGACTCAATTCGGAGTCCGCCGTTTTCGGCAACGGTGAGTTTCAGATCAACCGCCAGGTGCTGGTGAGTTCCCATTCGGTCCACAACCGAATTCCGATCCGGATCGCGCACCATGTAAGCATCAAATCGCCGTCTGCGCCCAAGGTCGAACGTGCGTAGCTCCGTCACCGTTTCACGGCCCAACGAATCCACATAGGCCCAGTTCTCAATGGTGAACGGCACGTTTTCGCCCTGTTCCGGAAACATGATGTTGCGCCAGGTACCCACCATTAAGAACGGGATCGTGTAGAACCTGCCGTGCCAAACCCGGTCCATGACCCCACGTCCGATCGCCCGCTTTCGATCCGTGCTATCAAAGCCAAACCGCTCCTGAATCTTAGGATGTAGCTTTTCGAACTCATCACCCATGACGGTGGCGTAGATCGACTTTCCCATCAGACGGCTCCCTTTGGCAGCAACGAGGTTCTGCCTTCCCACTCGCCGTATTCGGCGATGGGGCGGAAGCGAAGGGTCGTAAACTCGTGATGAAAATCTCGTCGCTCGCGCTCTTTCATCGCGTCGATGTGCCTCGCCGGACTTTCGACTCCGCTATGTCCGCGAACCATATCCACCATTGCCTGTTGTGTGTTCCAGATCGAGAACGTCGAAATCGTATGGGGATGCCTGATGGCGGCTAGAGTCAAGGTCGTTTCCGGGTGATCCCGAACCAAAGTTTCCACCGGCCGTCCCCACTTCACAAAACGTGGAATCTCGGGCAAGCGCATCCGAGCCAGCGTAAACGCGGCTACTGGAGCCTCCGGATCAGATTCGCCAACGGAGTAGGGAAGAGAATCAAACTCTTTCACAGATCCCCACTTCCTTAAAAACTCCATTCGAACATGCCAGCCCGAGGCAATACTCTGCCCCAGCCTAGTTGAACCCAAAAATTCATCAATCGCATTCTCACTTTCCCACGCCGCAAACATCACAACTCTACGGAGCTGAATTCGCTCTAGAGACAATATCGGCGATCCGAGTAGCATCGGTGTCAAACACTCAGCATGAACAAGCCCCGGAGTCCGTGTCCGAGAAGGCGGTCCGTAGAGCGAAGCAAGAGTGAGCGGAGCCGCCATCTGTGCCAAGCCGAGTGTGAAGACCTTCATTCCAACTTTCAGAATACATTGAAATCTCCTGTCGTTGCGTGCTTGATTGATCTTTCCTGACCTGAAACTCTTTTAGGATGAAGCCATTCCAAAGTTGGATCTTACAAGCGCTGGGTTCTCGCCAGCACAGATGAGCGCAGCTTGTGCGACAACTATAGCCACGCCGTTTTTCCATGGGTAACATCAGCCAAATGCTCATCCTGGCCAGCCTTCTCGGCGCGTTCCTGATTCCTCAGAACACGGACCTGTCTGCAAACTTCAAAAATCCACCGGCCTCCGCACGGCCGCACACCTGGTGGCACTGGATGGGCGGAAACGTGACCAAAGAAGGCATCACTGCAGACCTAGAAGCTATGAAGCAAGCCGGAATCGGCGGAGCGCACATTTTCGATGCAGGGCAAGGTATTCCGAATGGCCCGATCAAATACAACTCCCCGGAATGGCGCGAACTGATGGCATTCGCGTTCCAAGAAGGCAAGCGGCTGGGGCTCGATATGACAATGCATAACAGCTCGGGCTGGTCTTCCAGCGGAGGTCCCTGGGTCACGAAGGAGGATGCGATGAAGAAAATCGTCATCTCGAAGGCAATTGTACAGGGTGGCAAGAAGGTCAAAATGCCGGCCCCGGTCATCAACCAAGGCTACTACCGCGACTTGCAAATCGTCGCCGTTCCGACGCCTGATGTTCCTAACCAATATCGCATGAACGAGCTTGCTGGGTTGGGAGCTAACCCCGGTCCTCGTCCTCACATCGCCTGGCCCAGAGTCGAGGTTTCCGACTGCGTCCAGATCCCGTTGACAGCCACCGAATACGAACTCCCTGAAGGAGATTGGACTATTCTCAGATTCGGCGTCACGCTGACGGGAGCACTCAACGTCGCAAGCCGTCCAACCGGCGAAGGGCTAGAAGTGGACAAGCTCAGTGCGGATTCTCTCGACCGTTTCTTTGCCGGGGGGCTAAATCCGCTATTCAAGACGGTGGGCAAAGACAGCTCCCTCCACACCGTGCTGATCGACAGCTACGAAACCGGTTACAACAATTGGACTCCAAAGCTCTTCGAAGAGTTCAAAAAGCGAAGAGGTTACGACCCTATGCCTTATCTCCCATGCCTTGCTGGATACTCCATCACCGGATCGGACACTACCTTTGGCTTCCTCTTCGACTGGCGCAAAACGCTCTCCGAACTCTGGGCGGAAAACTACAGCGGCCACTTTGCAAACAAGCTCAAGCAGCAAGGGCTTCAGCTCGCCATCGAACCCTACGGCAACGGAAACTTCGATCCGTTCACCTACGGGAAACCCGGCGGACTCATCATGGGCGAGTACTGGGTCGGCGAAGGACAAATTAACGCCGCCGTCAAAGTCGCCGCCTCGGTCGCCCACGTCTACGGCAAGAACGTTGTCGGTGCCGAAGCCCTCACCGCCAGCCCCGAGCAAGCCGGATGGCGCAACCAGCCCCGCCAATGGAAGGCCTTCGCTGACCGAGGCATGACCACAGGCGTCAACCGAATCATCTACCACCGCTTCGCCCACCAACCCTGGGTCAGCGGCGTCAATCCCGGAATGACTATGGGTCCCTGGGGCTCCCACGTGGACCGAACCAACACAATCTGGCCCTACATGGCAACCTGGGATCAGTACGTTTCCCGCTGCCAATACATGCTTCAAAGCGGCACTTTCGCCGCCGACATCCTCCTGTTCAGCGGTGAAGACACTCCCCAAAACTACGCCGGAGAAGGCCAAAACCTCCCCGAAATCCCCGCCGGCTACGATCACGACTACATCGGCCTCGATCCTCTGATGTCGCTGACCGTCAAGAACAAGAAACTAGTTCTTCCCAACGGAGCAAGCTACGCTGTTCTTGCGCTCCCTAGCTCAGACTTCATGACCGTTAAACTCGCCCGAAAGATCAAGCAATTGGTCCAAGACGGTGCAACCATAGTCGGCCCCCGCCCCATCCAAACCCCGAGTCTCCAGGAAGTCTTCAACAAAGGTCAGGTCGAACTTGGCGAGATTGCCGACGAATTGTGGGGAATATTTGGAGTCTCACCGTCAGTTGGCAAAAGCACCGGAAAAGGGCAAGTCATCTGGGGGAAAACTCTCGGCGAAGTGCTTGGTTTTTCAAACCTCCGTCAAGATTTCGTATCAGATGCCAAAGACATCAGCTTCATCCATCGCAAGATAGGCACTACTGACACCTACTTTGTCGCCTCACCGCAGCCTTACCCGCGAACCGTCACTTGCAACTTCCGAATCAGCTCCGCAAATACTAAAGTCCAACTTTGGCACCCGGAAACTGGCCGAATTGAAGACGCCCCCGTTTGGCAAAAAACCGCCCACGGAGTTTCCGTCCCCGTCAACCTAGATGCCGACGGCTCCGTCTTCGTCGTCTTCTCTCCGGCAACCGCACCGGCCAAACACATCACCGAAACCCGCGAAATCGTCGCCCCAGAAACCACCAAACCCGCCCCGACCCTAACAATTCTCAAAGCCATCTATGGCGACGCACCAACCGGACGAGTTAAAGACGTCACCAGCATCCTCGCCAGGGCCGTTACCGCCAACACTATCCGAATCGTCGCTTCCAACTCCGACCTCGGCGGCGACCCCGTGCCCCAAGTCGTCAAAACCCTCACCATCACCTACAAACTTGGCGAAGAAACAAAAAGCGTCACTCTCCCCGAAAACGCCATGTTCACCATCGGCGACTTCCCCAACGCCGGAACGCCGCCCATTTCCGAACTCCAAGGCAACACATTGAAAGTCTGGAAAAACGGCACCTTCTCCCAGACGTGGTCAACCGGCCAAAAAACTCAACACCAAGTCAAAGACCTTCCCCAACCAATCGAACTCACAGGCCCATGGCAAATCAAGTTCACCTCCACCTATGACCCGGAAAAAACAGTCACCTACGACAAGCTCAAATCCTGGACCGACGACGAGAACTTCGACAACAAATACTTCTCCGGCACAGGAACGTATTCCAAATCGATCCAAGTGAACAAGAGCCTCCTAGGAAAAGGCAAGCGCCTGTTCCTCGACCTCGGGGACGTCCGCGAACTCTGCCGGGTTCGCCTCAACGGCAAGCCCGTCGCCACTCTCTGGAAGTCTCCGTTCCGCGTCGACATCACCGACTTCGCCAAACCCGGCGCAAACACCCTCGAAGTTGACGTCACTAACCTCTGGACCAACCGCCTGATCGGCGACGAACAATTTCCAGACGACATGGGCTGGGACGGCGCGGTTCTCAAAGACTGGCCACAGTGGTTCCTCAACCATCAACCCCGCCCCGAGCCACGCCGAAAAACCTTCACCACCTGGCGACACAACTTCAAAGACACTCAGCTACTACCATCCGGGCTTCTCGGTCCGGTCATGCTCAGACCCGTAAAAGAGATTTCCCTCCCGCGGTAAACGCGAAGGAGGGAAATGCCAGCACCAGACCTTATTGACCCTGTCCGAGCGAGTATCCGGCGACACCGTCAAAAGTGCAAAGGTTTTCGTGCTTGATGACCTCAAACCCGGCCTCAACAACCCTTCCGAGAAGGGAAATAATCTCGGTTCCGGTTAATGTTTGTCCCGCCCGAGCCATGAACCGGCACCGGAAGTGATCAACCAGCGTCGTCTCGGCAAAGCCCTGAGGCCACACCTTGACGCCCCGGCAAGTGATCATCGCGAGCTCCAAGTCGCCCCCACAAGGCATCAATTTCTCGCCTAGCTCATCCGGAGTTCCGTTCCACTGGACGAACACGTCCGTCCCAACCGTCTCCTTCACCGAAGGAGTAACCGGGCGCACACCGAGCTTCATTGGCTTAGCATCGCCATACCGAACCACCTCAAGCTTAGTAGGCAACTGCCCGAGCCGAGCAACAACTGCCTCGCCGAACTCTTTAGTTCCGACCAACTGTGCGCTGATACCCTTCTGGTAGATGTCGCTCGTGTGGATTCCGTCCTCAATCGTCTTCAGCCAAGCGTTGTGAATGCGCTCGGCAACTTCCGGCTGACCGATGTGAACCAGCATCATTACCGCCGCCAACAGCAGACCCGAGGGGTTCGCCGCATTCAACCCGGACAGCAGAGGTGCGCTACCGTGGATCGCTTCGAACATGGCGCAATGCTGACCGATGTTAGCCGAACCAGCGAGGCCAACCGAGCCAGCGACCTCTGCCGCGATGTCACTGATGATGTCGCCGTAAAGGTTTAAGGTCACGATCACATCAAAGTTTTCCGGTTGAGTCGCGAGCCGAGCCATTCCGATGTCGATGATCCAGTGCTCCTTCTCCATCTCCGGGTACTCCGCTCCGATTTCATCAAAGATCCGGTGGAACAAGCCATCGGTCAGTTTCATGATGTTGTCCTTGCTCATGCAAGTGACTTTCTTGCGACCGTTAGCCCTGGCGTACTCGAACGCGTATCGAACAATTCGCTCGCAGCCCGACCGACTCACGAGCTTCAAGCACTGATAAACCTCCTCAGTTTGCCGATGCTCGATACCTGCGTACAGATCCTCTTCGTTCTCGCGGATGATCACGATGTTCATCCCAGGCCCCGACTTGCCCGCAAACGGAGCGTAGGTAACACAGGGTCGAACGTTTGAATACAAACCAAGCGTCTTACGAATGGTCACGTTCAGGCTCTTGTAGCCGCCGCCCTGCGGAGTCGTGATGGGTGCCTTCAAGAAAACCTTCGTGCTTCGCAATGAATCCCAAGCTTCGGGCTTGATGCCCGAAGTGAAGCCCGACTTATAAACGGCTTCACCAATCTCGATCACTTCCGGCTCAATCGCAGCACCAGCTTGCTCCAACACGTTGAGCGTCGCCGCCATGATTTCCGGCCCGATTCCGTCGCCGTAAGCGACTGTGATCGCGGTCTTCACTGAACCAGAAGAGGATGTCTGAGAAGTCATGGTAGAATCCTTAACGATTTGCATTACACGAATATAATTACACGAAAATGATGTCGCATAATCTTGATTCATTGAAATCCACGAATGGTTGGACATTTTTAACCAATCACACTCACGTCCTGGTGTGCCTCCTTCGCGACCCGGAGACGAGGCTGCGCGACGTGGCGACCCAAGTCGGCATCACTGAACGTGCCGTCCAACGCATCATCGCCGAGCTCGAAGAATCCAATGTGATCTCCCGCGAGAAAGACGGAAGGCGGAACCGCTACACCATCAACACCCAAACTCCGCTAAGGCATCCGCTGGAACAAGGAGTCACGTTGGCAGAAGTGCTCTCAAAAATCGTATAGCTTCCGCCACTGGGCTCGCAGAGGACACATCCTGACTCCGTCGGGGCGTACCGCCCTGTGTGGCGTTCCAAACCAAGTAATCTGCCACCAGATCTATGCTCTCCCTCATCGCAGCCTTAGCCATGAACCCAACCGTAACCCAGCTCATCGAACAGTACCAAGCCGACCTCGGCAGCCTCGAGCGATTCTACAAAGTCGAAATATCCGACGAACGCACCAGCCGCTTCAAAAAGTTCTACCAAGAAGCAGAGGCGAAGCTAGAACAACAAGACTTCGACAAGCTCGAGCAAGGCGGAAAGGTCGACTACATCCTGTTCAAGAACCACCTCGACCGCAACCTCGCCAAGCTCGACGCCTTCCAAAAGCAAATCGAAGAGACCAAGCCATTCCTTCCGTTTGCAACCGACCTGATCAAACTCGGCCAAGACCAGCGGCGAAGCAACCCCATCCAGCCTCAGCAAGCCGCCGCAACCCTCGCCAAAATCGAAACCGATCTGCCGAAGCTTCGCCAAAAACTAGAAAGCGCCAAGAATCTGGACAAGTTCGCCGCCTTCCGCAGCGCCCGCTTCAACGACCAGCTCCTCCGAAACCTCGCCGAGTGGTACCGGTTCTACAACACCTACGACCCCCAATTCGGCTGGTGGGTCACCGAGCCATACAACCGCACCACCAAAGCCCTCCAAGAGTTCAGCGCCTTCCTTAAAGAGCGAATCTGCGGCCTAAAACCCGGCGACAACAGCCCCATCGTCGGCGACCCAATCGGCCGCCAAGCCCTCCTCAACGAGCTCAAATACGAGATGATCCCCTACTCCCCCGAGGAGCTGATTGAGATCGCGAACAAGCAGTACGCCTGGTGCGAAACCGAGATGAAAAAAGCTGCCAAAGAGATGGGCTACGACGACTGGCACCAAGCCCTCGAAAAGGTCAAACAAGACTACGTCCAACCCGGCGACCAGCCCCAAATGATCCGCGACCTCGCCGAAGAAGCCATCAAATACGTCGAAGACAACGACCTCGTCACCGTCCCCCAACTCGCCAAAGAAACCTGGCGAATGACCATGATGCCCCGCGAACAGCAAAAGGTCAGCCCCTTCTTCCTCGGCGGCGAACAGATCATGGTCAGCTTCCCCACCGCCGAAATGGAGCACCAAGAAAAGCTCATGAGCCTGCGCGCCAACAACGTCCACTTCGCCCGCGCAACCGTTCACCACGAGCTCATCCCCGGCCACCACCTCCAGCAGTTTTACGAAGCCCGCTTCAACCCCCAGCGCCAGCTCTTCTACACCCCCTTCTGGGCCGAAGGCAACGCCCTCTACTACGAATTCCTCTTCTGGGAAATGGGCTTCCCCAAGACTCCTCAAAACAAAGTCGGAATGCTCTTCTGGCGCATGCACCGCTGCGCCCGAATCATCTTCTCCCTCAGCTTCCACCTCAAGAAGATGACCTCGGAAGAGTGCGTCAACATGCTGGTCGAAAAAGTCGGCCACGAACGCGCCTCCGCCGAAGGCGAAGTCCGCCGCTCATTCGGCGGCGCCTACTCGCCCCTCTACCAAATCAGCTACATGATCGGCGCCCTCCAACTCTGGTCCCTCCGGCAGGAGCTGGTCGATAGCGGAAAGATGAAGCAGAAGGAGTTCCACGACGCCGTCTTCCGAGAGAACAGCATCCCCATCGAAATGACCCGGGCGCTGCTGACGGATCAGCCGTTAACGAAGGACTTCAAGTCAAACTGGAGGTTCGCGCACTAAAAAGTCCCCTCTCCATCCATGGGGAGGAGGGTCCAAGTTGGGACACTGGTAAGCAGATTCTCAGAATCCCCAAGCGGTTCCCGAGCGGTCTTTCCAGCGCAGGGTACCGAGCTCTCGGGGTGCCTGTTTATCTCGCCCACGGCAGTTGCTAGCCGTTGCCATCAACCACCTGCCGTGAAGCGCCACCAACCCAGGCAAACCTTCGACCAAACAGCAAAATGAGTAAACCCTACAGGTCTAGCGTGTGCCGAAAATCGGTACTAATCACTACTGCGGGAGACACGCGACTGGTGGGAATCCTTCGCAATCCCTCTTAATCTGGGTTTGATGATTCGTTCGCTGCTAGAATTTGATCGAATCCCAGATCGCCAAAACTTCCGTAGTTTTGGCTGATGACCGGCCAAGAATGTAGGGATGAAGAGTTGCATATCTCACGAATGATGCCACATCT
Organism: Armatimonadota bacterium; assembly: GCA_037138755.1. Classification (NCBI taxonomy): domain Bacteria; kingdom Bacillati; phylum Armatimonadota; species Armatimonadota bacterium. The sequence goes on from JBAXHT010000001.1 coordinate 182,193, forward strand.
CGGCTTGCGACAATACAAGGCCCAAAATACTTCGAGATACACAACTTAGCATACTTTTTGAACTCAATATCAAAATCAGGACCCATGTACACTCCGCTCCGCCATTTTTCATCAGCATGACAATTTAATGAATAATTGGCTACCGGGATGTCAACCTTGGCTTCTAACTCCCTTCCAAGTAATTCCCATAGCGTAGGACTCTTAATGTCGAGACTAAGATTCCACAGGCTTTCTTGGGGATGCTTCTGCAAGAGAAACTCCAGGGTCAGATCTTTGCGCTCCGTCTTTACCGAGAACCCCTCTTCGGCCAGCACTTCTCTAAGTGCTACACTAGGTTTCATAATCGTGGCACCACGATGGTCATTCCTCCCCGCTTGGTGACTGGCTTCATAAGCTTCACAAGGGTGGGTATTCCCAGAACATCTTCAATCCATGTGTCCTTGCGGCGAGCCACTTGCGTGGGCGGCGAGCCACTTGCGTGGGCGGGGTAAGCAGAAGGGGATGGGGTGGCACTGTCAAGCGACCAAACGCCGAGGACTTTCAACCGCCCGCAAACAAGCTTGTCAGTGAACAGCCTTCCGCCCATGCTACCAACTCCTATCCACCTCAATCTCTCCTGCTTCATCGAGAAGAATCGACCTAGCAGATGACCACCGATACTCCATGATATCAGAGCAAAGCCCTTTCCGAACGGGATTGAAATGAATGTAGTTGATAGCATTCGCCCGAGCCTCCTCGGTAAAGATGTTTCGATCATGGCCGCCGCCCGGTTCCCATAGAACGTCTTGGATCAATCCAGCAATCAGCGCCCTGCGAGATACGCCCTGCTTGATGGACTTAAGAATGTCCGCGATCTTGTAAGTCTCGCGAGAGGGCCGAATCAGCAAATGGACATGGTCGGGCATAAACACATAAGCAAGCACAGTAAAGCCCTGCGTAGTCCCCGCCTTCGAAATCGCCCCTGCGAGCCACAGACAGATCTGTTCGTTCAACAGATGCGGACTCCTCTTCCGAGTGCTGAACGTCAGCATATGAGAATGCCCCGGGATGTCCCTCGCCTCCCGACGCTTATACTTTTTCTCCGGCTGCATGAGGCATTGGCGAGTTGACTAAGTCCTCGGTGATTCCAGCTTCGGACACTGGTAAGCAGATTCTCAGAATCTCGAAGTAGTCACTCAGCGGGCTTACCAGTGCCACCCCTGCCTACTTCTGCTTACCCCGCCCACGCTAGTGGCTCGCCGATACAGACTTTCTGGCTCTCATCACAAGTACCTTCCGCCAAGTATAACAAGCAAACCTACTTTTCGGAAGTGCCTACGCGCAAATTAACACAATTTTTTGCGCCAGCCAGAACTGCTGATAACAGAGCATGACAAAGCTAAGACCTTTTGGTACCCTTCACTCCTCGGCCGCCGCGCCGAAATCCGCTCCGAGCCAAACTCTCACCCCAAACAGCAAAAGCCGAAATCCGATAAGCGAAATTTCATGGTTGACAAAACTGCGTTTTCATCGCCTAGTAAGTGATGAAACAAATTCTGTGGCGTACGAGGTGCCAGTCGCGCTTTCGCTTCCGCATAGAATCAACTTCAAACCTAGCCAACCATCTGACCGCCGATCTATCCGCCCGCAAAGCATTGACGGCTAAAGGGGCCAAAACGGGATCCAAACTTGTCCCCACCCTTCCCCACTTACCGGCCAAATCGGAACACTCGTTGAACCTAAATTCCCCACTTCCCCACGTCACTTCTCTCTCCCCCAATTGGTACAGCATTCTCGAAAAGTGATCCGCGATCGTCCAGAAGCGCACCCCTACTCAACCGAGAACAGGAGGCTGAACTCGGGTGAGGCCGGAAAAGTTTCTGGATACAACTCCAAATACGGTCCAGAACCCTTCGCGAACCCACTCGCCGGCAGCCACTCTCCGTGGAACCAATCAATGGTCGACCGAATCGCTTCGAGATTTGGCACCTCGACCCGCGCATACTGGCCGCTCGGAACGTCCCATGCTTCCATTCCTTCGGGAGGATTCATAGAAGACTCGAAAGCAGCAATGTACGCAAAGTACCCTTCGGATAACCCCGGATAATCCCACCGAGCGACGCCAAAGCACTCCCCTTCAACATTGACTTCCGACATTCGGGGCACGAACATATCCCAGGCACTTGGACACAGATTGGGGTCCATACTAGAGATGACGACGCACCCGACGACTCGTTTGGCAGGCAATTCGACGATGACCGGAGCACTCATGATTGCGCGAGCATATCACAAGGGAATCAGATGAATCTCCTCGCCCACGCCGTCCTCTCGCCAAACGAGCCACTGATTCGTCTCGGAAACTTCGCCGCCGACTTCCTCTCTCGCCCCGAGGAGCAAGCCATGGTGGGCCCCCTGGCGGCGGGTGTTCGGCTACACCGGCATATCGACTCGTTCACCGACAAGCATCCCGTCGTCCAAAGAGCGATGCTACGCCTCACCGGATTCCAGCGATTCGCAAATCCGATTGTTGACGTGTATTTCGATCACTTTTTGGTCAACAATTGGCCCCTAGACGAGTCCGTGGAATCCTACGTCTGGACTCTTCACGCGGAAATCTTGGAACACATCCATGAGTTGCCCCCACAATCCCAATTAATCCTGCGCCGGATGATCCAAGACGAATGGCTCCTCAGCTACTTCGACTTCGCGGGTCTACGAACAACTTTTCGGCGAATGGAAAAACGAATCCTCCACAATTCCCAGCGCGCCGTTGACATGGTCGGAGCAGTTGCGTTACTCGAATCCCACTATTCCCAGTTCGAGCAAGATTTTCAAGAGTTCTGGCCCGAGCTTTGGCAATCCGCTCAGGAACAAATAGCCACTGGCTGATGAATTGGAATGGCGGACAGGGTGGGATTCGAACCCACGGTAAGTTGCCCTACTCCGCATTTCGAGTGCGGTGCACTAGACCACTATGCGACCTGTCCAACGGATATTATGACCCAAGAGGCCTGCTCTGCGCGAGGGGCTAGGGTCGCGCCAGATTCAATTTGGCTTGCTGGAGTGAAAGCGGGCCCTCGCGGCGGCCGGGTCGCACGATGTAGATTCCTCGATTGTCATCGATGGGAACAGTGAATTCAAGAGGAAACTCAGCGGGTACTACCTTCATGCTCCGTGGGAATTCCACTTTGCGATTTCGAGCTTGCGAAATAGTTTCGCAAACCACCCCTGAGGCCAAGACCGGAGACGCTTCCGCGACTGAGGGAATCATCGATGCAATCTGACTCGCCCGGGACCTGAGTTCACCGGCCAGTGTTTGATCTTGCAAGACGGACCCGAACTGGTGCATCACCCTCATCCCCATCGCAGTCGTTGACTCGTAACCTGGATCAAACAGTTCGGGCATGGAGCCGCTCACGCCGGGGATCGGGCTTTTGCCATCCAAGGTCAGCGTTAGCCAGTCGGAATGGCTCGTTCCGAAGAGCTTCAGAGTCGTGCGAAGCAGCGGCTGCGCCTCAGACAGAGCCGACCGGTCGCCGAGCACAAGGTACTTCTGAAGCAAGGCATCTGATACCGCCAGATAGCTGCCGAGCCAACCGTTCCCGGAAGTTGGGATTCCAGAAATCCTCTGGACACCCTCGCCCAGGTAGCACCTGTTGAGAGTTGGTTCGAGCCGTCTGAAAAGATCGAGTGCCTTCTGATCTCTAGTGAGATGATAAATCCTGAGCAAACGAGCGCACGCAAATCCCAAGACATAACTGCGATTTGCTTTGGTATGCTGCGCAGCCTGTGAAGAAGCTGGAACGAGCTTCCGCCGGATCTTGGCAAGCATCGGATCGGCGAGAAGCTCGATCTTGTTGAGTCGTCCGATGTAATCTTTCTGAACCGGCGTTGACAGCAAGTTAATCCTAACCCATTCCGCCTCAAATGGCGTCAGTCTGGAGTCGATTCGTGAGCCTGTGAGGCTAAAGAATGTGCTCAGACCAGACTCTTCGACGTCCGAGACTTTCCCTTCAAACAAGTTCGCGTCGGTCATAAATCCGTTTTCAACTGATTCTAGGATGTCATCCAAGATCAGCATCAGATTGGAGCGTCGTGTCAACGCGAACGTCTTTGCAACAGTCTCCGCAAAGGCAATGTTGGTGAGAACCGACTTCGAGGCAATCGTCCGATGCGGCTTCCCTAGCTCAATGCCATCAAAGATGCCGCCTCCGACAACATCGTAGCCGGCAGATCGGCAAAACAACTCAATGGATTGGGTGACGAGGTCCGCCCGACCGAGTTCGAGGAGTAGATCCAAGGTGGAGGGTCTCAACTCGCAATAGCCGTTTGAGTTGAATCCGCCGTACTTGATCACCTGGCTCCGTTGAATTCTTTCGACTAAATCCTGCGCACTACCGAAGGAACCCGGAACAAGCTCTGATAGCTTCTGACTCTCGGCGTTTGCAAACGCATCTAGTTCCAACACGGTCTCCGGACTTAGCTGCTGTTTATCGAGCAACTTTTTGATTCCCAAGAGCTGAAGTAACACGGCTGGAGTCGACAGCCGATCGTCCGCGCCTCGGGGTCGGATCATCCCAATCAGGCGACCGGCGGTCGTGGAAACCAAGACCGTCGCTCCAGGCCGAAGATAAGTCTGAAGTCGACCAAGTGGAAAGATCAGGCGCTCAGCTTCTGGATAATTTTCTGCATTCAGCTTAACAGGAACGAAGTAGCGGTTGATGAGGCGGACGACTTCTGGATCGCGCATCGCCTCCGTTTCCAAATCTCGTGCGTTCGTATCTCGGGGGTCGATGATGACCCACAGTAGTGCTTTCCGGAGTTTAGTAGCTTCTTCGACCGCTCTTGAAGGAATAGTCTGCCAACGAAGCTCAACCGCTGCGGCCGGTAGTGCCTTTCGACTGTCGACAGTCACGAGCTTTTCTGTCTCCGAGGGTGGCAAGTAGGGGTAGAGCAGAACCTTGCCGACGCAGATGATGGTCAGCACTGTCGCCGTAAATGCGGTCACGCCAAACTTAGGGTTCTGCATTGCCTGGCTTCATTATGAGCCTGTGCTAAAATCAATCTCTATGGCGATTTCGCTTGATGAAGTAAGGCATGTAGCAAAACTCGCTCGTTTGGATCTCGACGAGCCTGAAATGATGTCGCTTCAAACCGAGCTGAACGCGCTGATCGGACACTTTTCTGATATTCAAGCGGTTGATTTTGGCGGGATTAACCCTAAACTTCATGCTTCTAACCTCACTAATGTCTGGGCCGAAGATGTCCCGCGCACATCCTTCAAACGCGAACTCGCCCTCAAAAACGCCCCAATGAGCAAGGCAGGCCTGTTCCTCGTCCCCATGATCATTGAGGATTGATGTCGATAACATCGCTTACCGCCGTTGAGATCGCCGCAAAGTTGCGTTCAAAAGAAGTTTCTGCAGTGGACGTCGCCACTGCATTCTTAGATCGCATTGCTGCGGAGGATTCGAAATACGGAGCTTTCTTGGCGGTCGATCGAGATCGTGCGTTGGGCGAAGCCGCCGCTGCCCAAGGACGGATTGATTCGGGAGACGCTTCCCTACTTACCGGGATTCCGGTCGCCGTGAAGGACAACATGTCCTCCGAAGGAATTGAAACGACATGTGCGTCGAAGATTCTCAAGGGCTACGTTCCTCCCTTTGACGCTACTGTTATTGAAAAGCTGAAAGCCCAAGGTGCGGTGATTCTTGGCAAGACGAACTTGGATGAGTTCGCGATGGGTTCTTCCACCGAAACCTCTGCATACAAATTTGCCCACAATCCGTGGGATATCACTCGAACTCCGGGGGGGTCTTCTGGCGGTTCGGCGGCGGCAGTTGCCGCAGATTTGGCGCCTCTATCTTTAGGTTCGGATACGGGAGGTTCGATTCGGCTCCCAGCATCATTCACCGGAACGGTTGGCTACAAGCCAACCTACGGCAGATGTTCTCGGTACGGACTGGTCGCATTTGCATCTTCGCTCGACCAAATTGGGCCGATCACTAAGACGGTGGAAGACGCCGCGATCCTGGCTGAAGCCACCACTGGGCACGACGAGCGAGATGCAACTTCCAACCCCGCCCCGCCAGTTTCTGCGCGAGACCTCAAAAACGGTTCTCTAAAGGGTCTCAAACTGGCTTTCCCTCGGGAAATGTACGGCGAAGGCACCGATCCAGAGGTTCAGAAGGCGGTCGAGGCGTCACTGGAGGCACTGAGGCGAGAGGGGGCATCCGTCGACGAGATTTCGATACCTTCGATCCCTCTCGGGGTCACCACGTACTACATCATCGCTCCTGCGGAGGCTTCCTCAAACCTTGCTCGGTTCGACGGAGTCCGGTACGGTCCTCGATCGGAGGGTCAGGGGCACATTGACGTTGTCGCCAAAACTCGCGCTGAAGGCTTTGGGCACGAAGTCAAAGCCCGAATCATGATCGGCACTTACGCCTTGAGTGCTGGGTATTACGACGCCTTCTACCTGCGCGCTCAGCAGGTCCGGGCGATGATGACGCAGCAGTTCTTGGAGGCCTTCCAAAGCTACGACTTTATCGTCTCACCAACTGCGCCGGTCGTTGCCTTCAAGCTCGGCGACCTTAGCCAGGATCCGATGCAGATGAAGATGCTTGACTACTGCACCATCCCTGCCAACATGGGCGGCATGCCCGGAATCTCCATTCCGTGCGGCTTCGCCCACGGGCTTCCTGTCGGATTACAACTGATGGGTGCACCGATGGAAGATGAGCGGATGCTTCAGGCGGCCTATTGCGCCGAGCAACTGTTCGCAGTGAGCCCGAAGCGACCACCAGCTCTCTAAACAGTCCAAAATCGCGTACAATACTTTAGCTAACAAAGCCAAGGATGGGCGCGGTGGCAATGAGACAGGAAGTCATAAACGCAGATTTGCAGATTTATCGCGACGAGGCGAGAAACATTGGGTTCTCGCTCGTACGGCGGCTTTACCTCAAGAAGGCGCACCGAATCGCCTCACAGAATCCCCTCGAACCCCTTACTCCGGTTCTCATCGGACGCGAGCCCGACTTCGAAGACGCCTACCAAGCTGAGATGGAGCGACGGTTTATTGACCCATTTTTTGGTGGGTTGTGGTACGCCTGCCGTGAGCGATTCTGGGCGTTTGAGGAAGGCATTGCGAAGCTAAAATCGTCCGAAATCGCCGAGTTCAAAGAGCTTCCGCATACGGTTAGGGAGGTTGCGCTAGGCTTGTACGAAGCCCTCCGCTGGGCCGACATCATGCATGCGGATATTGCCGAAAGCGAGGCCAAGCCATGGCTTTCGCACGGCCTACCCGCCTTCCATCCCGGCGACCGCCAGGCTTCGGCCCTCTACGCCGTCGCCGAGAAGAACGTCCAAGAGTATGAGCGGAACTATCAGGAGCTGACGGGCGGCATCGAGCGAACAAAGGCACAGGCCAGCGTTTTCATAACGACTCTCGACGCGCTACGGCTGAAAATGCTCTCTTATCGCCACGTCGGCCGCGACCCATCGCTAGGCTCGCAGGACTTCTTGTCCGCTCTCGCCGAAGCTCGGGCCCAGTTGTCGGCAATCGATCGAGCCCTGGATGAGGTTGATCTGAGTCATTATCCGACGACGGTGGCCTACTTGGAATACAGTGGCGAGAAAGCTGTGGTCGAGTCGGCTTAGGTTAGGTCAGAGCGCGTCAAGGTCGATCGGTTTGGCGGCTGCGCCGAAAACTTCCTTGCGTTTCTCGTAGTTCTGTCTCTCATACCAAAGCATCGCTTCGAGGCTCGTTCTGAAGTCATATTCATCTCCCAGACCCATTTCTCGGTTCAGCACAAGGGCTTGTCGGAAAAAGTCATTGAACCTCTCTTGATTCAATGTTAACTCACCCTCAAGCTGCGCCAAAGATGCCTTCAAGAACCGTTGCCGGAACCCAGGGTGCTCCCGAAACTCTTGGTGAACCAATCGTTCCAATATTGCAAAGTCAGCTGCTGGTCTCGACTTGAGGGAGAGTTCCGTGACGAATAGGTTGAGCCTAGCCAAGCGGAGAAAACGGTCGTTGTAACCGCGACTCTCCAACTGTTTGTGCATTCGCCGGAGTCTGGCTAGATTCTCCTTGCCCGACCACGGACTAAATGTCGTTGTCAAAAGTAGGAGTCTCGCTTGATGTGGGCTGAGCGGATTCCTCGCTTCCATCAGCATTGCTTTATGGAACATCCACCGATTGAGAGAAGTCGCGGCCCGGTCAAACGTCCTTGGTTCGTCTCCTCGCACTCCATCGATGCACAAATACGACGCTCCGGCAAGCCATCGATCCTTCGGCATAAAGTTAAACGACTCACGTTGGAAGGCCGGTGGAAAGGGGCCCCTGTTTTCCTCGAATCGAGGCTCAGTCGCAATTGCCATGAGCGCTTGGATATCATGGCGGTGGCCTCGAAAAATGCTTTCAGCCTTTGTCCAAACTTCGCTTGCCGCAGTGTTCTCCCAATCAATTCTATAGTCCAGCCAATCGAGTTCATGCCCCTCGAGCGCTTTTGCAGCCGCAGATTCGTACGTGAGGCTAGTCTCAACGCTGACGTACTGATCCGACAATCGAAATCCCGATTGAGAGAACAACAGGAGGATGACTGCCCCCCAAGTACTGCGGTACATATCCAGAATTATAACACTGGCTTGAATCAGATAAGAATCTGGCTCCTGAGCACAGAATGTGGCATTGAATTTCGTCAAGCTGCTTTTCTTTCCCGGCCCGCCGGGTTAAACTCGGCGGGTCATGGCAGAAGTGCGATTTGGACTGATCGGGGTTGGTGGGTTTGCAAGGTATCGCGTGGCGAACCTGCTGAAGGTGAAGGGCGCAAGCGTGGTCGCGATGGCGGATACTTCGGCGGATAACATTGCAGCGATGAAAGCGGCGCATCCGCAGAGCGCGGGGGCGGCGGAATACTCGGACTATCAGGATTTGCTGAAAGATTCGAACGTGGATGCGGTCATGATCATGACTCCGCACACGCTCCATGCTCAACAGATCGTGGATTCATTGGAAGCTGGAAAGCATGCTTGCGTGGAGAAACCGATGGTTTGCACCGTCGCCGACGCGCATCGCGTCATCGCCGCACAAAGGGCGAGCGGCAAAGTCGGTATGGTTTCCTACCAACGGCACTTTGATTCGATCTATCGCAAGATCAAGGGCATGATCGACAGCGGCGAAGCTGGCGAAATTCAGTTCATTGCGGGCCTGAGCTGCCAAGAGTGGAAGGTTGCTTGCGCGGGGACTTGGCGACATGACCCGGCACTGAGCGGTGGCGGACAACTGAACGACACTGGTTCGCACTTTGTTGATATCATGCTTTGGGTCACCGGGTTACAGGCCGAGACGGTTTCGGCGGTTGGAGATAATCGTGGGCTTCAGGTCGACATTGATTCGGCACTTGCGATTAAGTTTAAGAACGGCGCGGTGGGCAACATCTCGATCATTGGTGATTCAACGAACTGGCACGAGGATATGACGATCATGGGTACCAAGCTTGGCTTCTTCGTACGCGGTGGAAAACTGACCGTGCGAAATCTCGCCAAGGATCGGATCGTTTACGAAGAGACCTACGGCGGCTCGACCCCGGACCAGCACTTCTTCGACTGCATCACCCAGGGAATCCCTTGTGAAAGTGGTTTCGAGTGTGGTCTCGAGGTCATTCGCCTCACCGAAGCTGCCTGGAAGTCGATGGAAGCGGGTGGGGCGATGGTCAAAGTCGCCGATTTGGGATAAGCGATGAACCACGTTGGTCCGTTAGTAAAGGAGTGGGCGACATTCTACTCGGTGTTGGCCGGGGCAACTGCCACTCTTCTCGGGCTGCTGTTCGTCGCGGTTTCGCTTCACGGCCGAGTTCTGCACGAAAAGCAGAACTCGGCCTTTTTTCGGCTCGCCAGGCTTACGCTGAGCAACTACTTGATGTTGCTTTCTTACTCCTTGCAGATGATCGTTCCCGTCGAACGGGAGATACAGTTCCGAATCATGTGGACTGTCGTCGGGCTCGTGGGTCTCTTCTGGACAATCAGGCTCTTCTTTGAGACAAAGAGATTAGGTGTCAAACCCGATCCATTCATCATGCGCTCCTACCGAGTTTCGGCAATGACGTATTGCTTCTGCGTCCTACTGGGACAGTTCTACTTCACCAACTTCAAAGAGACCCTCTTGTTCGCGATGATGCCAGCACTATCGCTGACATTCGGTTCAATCCGCAACTCTTGGGGATTGCTTACGATGGTGCAGTCAGATCAAGTCAGTTCATGACTGCGGTGTTGACTAATCTTTCGAAAGCCTTGTTGAGTTCAGCCTCACTCTTCACTTGGCTGATCCGTACGCTGAGGGCAAGGATGTCTTCCTTGGAGTTCTTCAGTATCACGTATTTTGAGGTCGGCTTTCCGTCTTTGCCGATCATTTCGAAGCTCATCGTCTCGTAGCCCTTCTTGTTCTTGCTGAGTTTGTAGGGAGTTGGTGTGGCTTTCTCGCGGCGCTGAATGAAGTACAAACTAGTGTTGTAAAGTCGATCCCAGTTCGAACCCTTGGCACTGCCTGTCATCGTGCCAATTTCGCCCTTCTCGGAGTGGAACTCTCGCTGACCAAAACTGGTTTCCTCGCCAACTTCCCATCCTTTGGGGACTTCGACGGTGTACTTTTTGGTCGCAACCTTTACAAAGCCATCCTTTAGGTCAGTAATCGTCGGCTCGATCATTGCGACCATGGCGGCGAGGTAGGACAAGTTCTGGAGTGTCATATCAGCTACTACGCGATGATGTATTTAAATGTCTTGCCAGTTGTGCAGGTTTTTTTGTGTCCCAAATATTCATTGCCGTTCAGCTAGACCGGCGATTCCAACCCAACCCAAGGCGTAGACTCTCGGGAAGATGGATCAGCACACGACACTTGAAGATGTAAATTCGACCTCTGCACATTGCCCGTTCCATGGCGGAACAGTGAGTCGGGGGGCAGGAGCCGGGCCAGGGAATCGGGACTGGTGGCCGAACCAACTTCGGCTGAACATCCTTCGCCAGAATTCCTCCCTCTCGAACCCCATGGAGGGTGATTTTGACTACGGATCTGCTTTCTCGGGTCTCGATCTAGCTGCAGTTAAGGCCGACATCTTTGCCCTGATGACCACCTCACAGGAGTGGTGGCCCGCGGACTACGGACACTACGGACCATTCTTCATCCGAATGGCGTGGCATAGTGCCGGAACGTATCGAATTCAGGATGGCCGTGGCGGAGCCGGATCAGGAACCCAGCGGTTTGCCCCGCTGAATAGCTGGCCGGATAACGCCAATCTCGATAAGGCTCGATTGCTTCTTTGGCCGATAAAGAAGAAGTACGGCAACTCGCTATCTTGGGCTGACTTGATGATCCTCGCCGGCAACTGCGCTCTCGAGTCGATGGGGTTCAAGACTTTCGGTTTCGGCGGCGGACGTGAGGACGTCTGGGAACCGGAAGAAGACATTTATTGGGGTGGCGAAGCAACCTGGCTGGGTGACGAGCGCTACTCGGGCGACCGAGACCTCGAGAATCCACTTGCAGCAGTCCAGATGGGTCTGATTTATGTGAACCCGGAGGGTCCCAACGGAAACCCAGATCCACTTCAGTCGGCGAGAGACATCCGTGAGACGTTTGGTCGAATGGCGATGAACGACGAAGAGACCGTTGCTCTCATTGCTGGAGGTCACACCTTTGGAAAGACGCACGGTGCGGCAGACCCTTCAGTTTACGTTGGCTTCGAACCAGCCGGGGCAGGGATTGAGCAGCAGTCGATGGGCTGGAAGAACAGCTTTGGTTCGGGTGCCGGGGAGCATACGATCACCAGCGGACTTGAGGGTGCCTGGACGACGACTCCGGCGCAGTGGAGCTACAACTATTTCGAGAATCTGTTTGGCTTCGAGTGGGAGCTGACCAAGAGTCCGGCGGGGGCACACCAGTGGACTCCGAAAGACGGCGGCGGAGCCGGGACGGTTCCCGATGCGCACAATGCATCCAAGAGCCATTCGCCGATGATGCTGACGACCGATCTGGCGCTTCGGGTTGACCCGGCTTATGAGAAGATTTCGCGGAGGTTCCACGAGAACCCGGAGGAGTTCGCCGATGCATTTGCGCGAGCTTGGTACAAGCTGACCCACCGAGACATGGGGCCGATTTCGCGATACCTCGGTCCAGAGGTTCCATCGGAAGTTCTGATCTGGCAAGATCCGGTTCCGGCGGTGGATCATGCGTTGGTCGGTGACGCTGAGATTGCTTCGCTGAAGTCGAAGATTTTGGCTTCAGGGTTATCAGTCTCGTCGCTAGTCCGAACGGCTTGGGCGTCGGCTTCGACATTCCGAGGTTCGGATAAGCGCGGCGGGGCGAACGGGGCTCGAATTCGATTAGCGCCTCAGAAGGATTGGGCGGTGAACAATCCAGCGGAACTTTCTTCCGTGCTTACGGTTCTTGAAGGAATCAAGGCTGAGTTTTCGGGACAGGTTTCCTTGGCGGATCTGATCGTGCTGGCAGGTTGCGCTGCGGTCGAGAAAGCTTCTGGTCTCTCGGTTCCGTTCACTCCGGGACGAACTGACGCGACTGCGGAGCAGACGGATGTTGATTCCTTCGGTGCGCTTGAGCCGTTGGCGGACGGTTTCCGAAATTACCGAAGCGGGCGAGTTTCGGCTTTGACCGAGGACTTGCTGGTTGATAAGGCTCAGCTTCTAACCCTGACCGCGCCGGAGATGACGGTTTTGGTTGGTGGGTTGAGGGTGCTGGGCACGAACTATGATGGTTCGTCTCACGGCGTTTTCACCTCATCTCCGGGGACTTTGAGCAATGACTTCTTTGTGAATCTGCTCGATTTCGGAGTCACTTGGTCGGCGACTTCGGATGCTCAGGAAGTGTTTGAGGCGAAGGATCGGAAGACTGGTCAGGTTCGCTGGACTGGAACTCGGGCTGACCTGATCTTTGGGTCGAACAGCGAGCTTCGGGCGATTGCTGAGGTTTATGCTCAGGACGATTCGGCGGCGAAGTTCAAGCGCGACTTTGTTACGGCTTGGAACAAGGTGATGAACCTTGATCGCTTCGACCTGAAGTAATCCGCTCCTTGGGGGTAATGTTTCGACATGCTAGCAGCGTCAATCATTGCCCCTTCTTTGTACGTCTCGGCCTGGATCGTCGGTTGGAACCCTGCCAGCATCAGCACGTTTGAGAAGCAGTCGGCGAAGCTGAGCGAAGTCATGCCAGAGCGGTATGAGATCACGCCTAGCGGTACGATTGCTCTGAAGTCGAGTTGGAAAGACGCAGATTGGAAGCGTGTTCAGGCAGCGGCGCGAAAGAACAAGGTCAAAGTGCTCGGCATGGTCCATAACTTCGTTCTGCCTGATGGCTTTAATGCAAAGGCGATGAGCCTGATGCTGAACGACCCGAAGAAGGTCAAGGCGGCGGTAGCTACCTTGGTCGGCTTCGTTAAGAAGGATTCTCTGGACGGGATTGATCTCGATTTTGAGTCTTTGGCAGTGACGGATCGGAAGGCGTATTCAGCGTTCGTCGCGGATTTGGCCAAAGCGCTCCATGCTCAGAAGAAGCTTTTGTCTGTCACGGTACATCCTAAGGAGTCGGAGCCGGGGAACTGGGATGGGCCGAAGGCGCAGGATTGGAAGGCGATTGGGGCGGTGGCGGATCGGGTGAAGATCATGTGTTATGACGTTCACTGGTCGACCTCGGAGCCGGGACCGATTGCTCCGACAGACTGGGTTGTTCGGGTGGCGAAGTTCGCTATCACCCAAATGCCTCTGTCGAAGGTAGATATCGGGGTTGCGTGGTACGGATATGACTGGCGGCAAAAGCCGGCTTTGTCTCTGACGTATGCGGACCTCTCTCGGCTGCCGTTTCGGATGGATGCCTCCAGCGGGGAGCTGACCCAGGGTCCTTCGGTTTTCTTTTCCGGTCGGGCGGCGTTTGAGCAGAAGGTTGCAGCAATTCGGTCCTTGGGGTTGAACAAGGTGAGCGCCTGGTATTGCGGCTCGGAAGAGCCGGACGTTTGGCGCTTGATTCCGGGTCGGTGAGCGTTCTTCAGTTTCGGAGAGAACTGCGACGCATTCTGGTGGGGACATTGGGTTCAAATAGGTGCTCGTTTTTCAATTTGGGTGGGGACAAGTGGGGACAGGCTTCTGAGGTGAGAGTTGGGAGGCTTGTACACCGCTTTGCACGGGCTTCGGCGGGGGCAGGTGAGATGCGTCTATTTCTTGGGGACGTACCGCCCTGACGCAGCCGGGATCTTCGACGCGCGAGTGTAAAGAATTTTTGATCATCACCTTGTAGGCGAAGTTTCGGGGGGTTTGTCAACCTTCTCGTTGGGAGTTGGGGTTGTTGAACTTCTATCCAAAGCTCTGACTGCTCCAAGTTGGTTCACTGGTAACCTGGCTCGGTGAGGGCGTCGAGTTGTTCTGGGCGCGGTTACCAGTGCCACCCCAGTTACTTTTGCTTACTCAGCCCACGCAAGTGTCTCGCCGGTGGTGACCCCGGACTGAGTGACTTCGACGGGCGGAAGTTGATGCTCCAGCATCGGCAAGGCGAGAAGCGCGGTCATCGTGTTTCCATCATACAGCAAGAGTGCTCAGCGCGGTGTTTGCGTGTGAGGTTATCGGAGTGTAGTACGTTTTTGTTATACTTGCTTTGTGCGAGAGTGGATCGGGGGGCTCAGCAAGCGTCAGCAACTAGCGTTGTTTGGGCTTTGTTACGCCGGTCTCCTTGGATGCTTGATGACACTCTACGGTCTGGCGGCGGGGAAATATCCTGGAGGAATGCTTCCTGGATTGGTAGCCGTTCCTTTCGGCTTTTATCTTCTTGGGAAACTCAACGAGAAGCGGGGACAGGCACCGCAACCAATCGAGATCCCCGAATTGGCAGAACTCCTCATCGAGTGCGGTGCGAGAAAGCCTCACCTTTCGATTTTGCGCGGGAAAGACAACCGGGAGTATCCGCGTCCGTTCATTTATGGCGAGGCAATCTCGATCTCGGAAGTTGCGCTTGAGAGTCTGAGTCGTCCAGCCCTGAACTGGTTTCTGCGAACCGAGTATCGGTCACAGAAGCGGGTTTTCGGCTTCTTCGGCAGGACGTTTCCAGGGCTAGCGTTGGTCACACTGCCATTGATGGGCCTGATAGAGAGATTTAAGGTTTCTGATTGGTGGATGCTCGGCATCCTGGCTATGTTGGTGATCTACTTTGCTTTGGGATTCAAAGTTGAGGCTTTGGAGCAATTACGTGCGGATCGCGAGACAACAATCTCTGACGAAGACTTTCTTGCGGCGAAAGAAGCGCTGAGTTACCCGTTCTTCGCACAAATTCACCGAAGACGCGGAAAGCGGTTCATGTTCAATCCTAAAGAATTGGAGAGACGAGCGAAAAATCTTGGGATTGAGTTAGAAGAGGGGTATCGGGTTCCGGGAGCAATGCCAATTCGTTTAGGAGAATCAGAGGTTGGGGTTGCGAGTCAGGCCTAAGGGTTGGTTGTTTTAGCCTAGGCAATGCGATTGCCTAGGCATCGATTTTGCTTTAATCCATGAACCACAAGATGAAAGGAGAGAGCTGGGTGCCCAGACTCGCGCACAGCAGCATGATTGCTTGGCGCTCGAACTTTTCATAAATTCTGCTACATATGCAACCCGCTGCCGAAAGGGCGATCAGGGCGAGCGATAGATTGTGATACACAGTTAAGTGTCGCACAACCAATATCAGAATGAATCCTCCTGGAACGCCGGCGAAAAGGCTCATGAGTGCGACACCGCAACCGATCCTATTCTTTGGCTTCAGTTCTCCGTCTTGCCGATTCGCGTCGACAGGGACTTTCATCTTGCTCATTGTACGCGCTCTATCTTGAAAGTAGTGCTGGGCTTATTCCGGAGGCGGAATCTGGTCGGTGTTCGGCCTCACCCCCTAAATCCCCCTCTCCATGAATGGAGAGGGGGACTTTCGGAGGATGTCTGTCACAATGGAGGGGTGTCTGAAACTCCGATTCGACCTGCGATTTTGAAGATGAGCCCTTATTCTCCGGGGAAACCGATTGGGGAGGTTCAGCGGGAGTTGGGGTTGGATCGGGTGATAAAGCTGGCTTCGAATGAGAACCCTTTGGGGCCGTCGCCTCGGGCGGTTGAGGCGGTGAAGGCGGCGGCGGAGACGCTGCATCTTTATCCGGATGCTTCGTGCTTCTCGCTGCGTGAGGCTTTGGCGGCGAAGTACGGCTTGCCAATGAACCAGATTGTCGTGGGGAACGGGAGCGATGAGATTATTCATCTGCTCGGGCAGATTTTCTTGGAGGACGAAGGGGATGAGATCATTGTTGGCGATCCTTCTTTCGTGCGGTATGACGCGGCGGCGGGGCTGGCGAACTGCGTTCTGACCAAGGTTCCTTTGACGACGGATATGCGGCTGGATATTCCGGCGATGGCGGCTCGGGCTTCGGATCGCACGCGGTTGATCTTTATTGCTAACCCGAATAACCCGACAGGCACGATTGTTTCTCAGGTGGAGATTGAGGGGCTCTTGCAGTCGGTTCCTTCTTCGGCGGTAGTTGTGCTGGACGAGGCTTACTTTGAGTTCGCGCAGGGCGCGCCGGGGATGCCGAATTCGCTGGATTTCTTGTCGCGGTTCCCGAACGTGGTGGGGATGCGGACGATGAGCAAGGCTTATGGGTTGGCCGGGCTGCGGGTTGGTTACGCGTTTGTTTCGCCGGAGATTTCGGATGCGATTGACCGGGCTCGGGAGCCGTTTAACGTGAATATCTTGGCTCAGGCGGCGGCGATTGGGGCTTTGTCGGACGACGAGTATGTGGCCAGGACAGTTGCGATGAACCAGGCGGGGCTTGATCGGCTGACGGCGTTGTTTAAGGAGACGGGCGGGACGCCCTATGAGAGTCACGCGAACTTTATCCTCGCGGATATTGGTCAGCCAGCGGAGCCAGTTTTCCAGGCGTTATTGCGGAAGGGCGTGATTACGCGGTCCGGCCACGTCTTGGGATTGCCAAATTGCTTACGCGTTAGTGTGGGAACTCCTGAAGAACTTGACGTTTTTGTTGAGAGTTATCGTGAGGTCTTGGCAGCAAAAAGCCCTGCTCACGTTTAAGCGTTAAGCAGGGCTTATTAAGTGATTGTTAAGCTGCGATGTTGGTGGTGATCCGGTTGAACGGGATGACGCCGCGTATGATGGTGTCGCGGACCTCCAGATCGGTTCCGAGATTGTCGGATACCGTTTGGATAGCTTGGCTGACGTGATCCATTTCGGCATCACGAAGTAGGTAAACGGCGATGTTTGCCTGCTCTTCGGTAACGTTTACACGTACGCCGAGAACTCCTTGTTCCCAGAGACCATCGAACGACTGCTCGATGACCGACTCAACCTCCTTTTTCGTGATTACACTCTTGGTGTTTTGCGATTGCATGGTTTCCTTATCCTCTACTTTTAAATGAACGTCTTTGATCGCGAAAGGTTCAGTAGTTCCCTCTCTAAATCGTCGGTAAACCGACCTCAGTTTCTCCATAGGTTCGCACAGAAATACATGTAGGAGTCCTAAAAAGGTTCCACTGTCATTCGTTATGAGGGCATTTCTGCCCAGTGAGTCGCGTTGCAACGTCGCAAGCGTATGAAGGGTAGATTCTAAAGGCACATGGATTCAAAGCGCGAGATTGAGACGCTGATTCGGTCGAAGTACCCGATCCTCTACGTAGTTTCCTACGAAGAACGACGGGTGGAGTTAGCACTTCAGGCGATCGCATCCACGCTTTCGCGGACTTTGCATACGTGGTCGTTGACGCAAGGCATGAAGCCGGTTTTGGGTTCCGGGGCGAAGAGTACATTGTCTCCGGAGCTAGAGGCGCTGGCGCAGGTTTATGAGGCTCCGGACGGCACGATAGTGATGCTGCGGGATTTCCATCACTACATGCGCGATCCTCGGGTTTTGCGCTTGCTGCGCGATATTGCGGGGCGTCTGCGAGAGAAGAAGACTTCATTGATCCTGACGGGATCGCCGATGGAGCTCCACCCGGATATCGAGAAGGATGTGTCGTTGTTGAATTTTCCCTTACCGGATGGGGATGAGATTGGGCGGCTTTTGGACACTGCCCACGCATCCTTGCCCGAAGAGATTCGGTCTCAGATCGCGCTGGAGCCAGTTGAGCGCGAGCGGATTGTGAAGAGTGCGCAAGGGCTGACGATCAACGAAGTTGAGGCGGTTTTGGCTCGGTCGATTGTTGAGTCGAAGAAGTTTGATCCGGCGGTAATCCAGAAGGAGAAGGAGCAGGTTGTTCGGAAATCGGGGGTTTTACAGTATTTCCAGCCGGACGCCTCGCTGGCGGATGTCGGCGGAATGAGCACATTGAAAGACTGGTTGAACCAGCGCACGGAGAACTTTACGGATGCGGCTCGGGAGTTCGGGATCCCGGCGCCGAAGGGGATTTTGATGCTCGGCGTTCAGGGGTGCGGAAAATCTCTGACGGCGAAGGCGATTGCTTCCTTGTGGAACTTGCCAATGCTTAGGTTGGACGTTGGCTCAATTTTTGGCCAGTACGTTGGGCAGAGCGAGATGCAGATGCGGAAGGCTCTTGCAACGGCGGAGGCGATTTCGCCTTGCATTTTGTGGGTCGATGAGCTAGAGAAGGCTTTTGCGGGAACCCGTAACTCGGGGGATAGTGGGGCTTCCTCGCGAGTTTTTGCGACGTTCTTGACTTGGATGCAGGAGAAGAAGTCGCCGGTGTTTATTGTTGCTACCGGGAACGATGTTTCAGCTTTGCCACCAGAGCTTTTGCGCAAGGGACGGTTTGATGAAATCTTCTTTATCGACCTTCCGGAGCAGAAGGAGCGGGAGGATATTTTCCGGATTCATATTGGAAAGCGCAAGCGTGATCCCAAGAAGTTCAAGCTCAAGGTTCTGGCGGAGGCGAGCGAGGGTTTTAACGGAGCGGAGATTGAGACTTGCGTTGTTGCGGCGTTGCAACGGGCTTTCTTTCAGAAGCGCGAGCTGACACAGGCGGATTTGGCGGCAGAGGTCGAGGCCTGTGTTCCGCTGAGCGTGATGATGGCAGAGGACATCTCGGCATTGCGAGATTGGGCTTCGATGCGGGCTCGGTCGGCGGGTTAGGCCGCCTTTTCGGATTGAGCATCTTGGAGACCGCCTTCAACGAGCTTCAGCTTTGGCTTCGGCTCGAGTTTGAGGTTCGGCTGGTAAGGCTTTTCCGCCTTGCGTGCACGGAGCCACTTGACGAGCTTGGGTTCTTCGTAGGCTGAATGATCCTCGTCGTAGACAAAGGCCATCGGGGCAAAGGATTCGTTTGAGCCGAGCTGATTGAACACGATGAGGTTGGTTCCGTGTTCGGTGTATTCTGAGCCTGGTAGGTTGGACAGGCTATCTGCTCTTTCCAGCTTTGTGGTGATTCATGGGATTTGTGCTGAGTGCGTTTGCGGATGAGATTGATGCGGATCTAGGAGTTCAGTTTGAGCACCTTTTAGCGGAGGGCATCACGTTGATCGATCTCCGGTCGGCGTTTGGGAAGAACGTCATGCAGCTTTCGGACGCCGAAGTTCTTGAAGTTCGGCGTCTGGCAGAAGATTCGGGGTTGGGTTTCAACTGCGTGGCTTCGCCGATTAACAAAGTTGCGGTGGCGGAAGGGTCTGCCGATGACGAGCTTGCGAAACTGGTACGAGCCTCAGAGATTGCGGGATTGTTAGGGATCAATCGAATTCGCATCTTCTCGCCGGATGGTGATGATTGGGCGGTCATTGAGCCTTGGATGGCGATGCAGGTCGGCTTTGCGGCGGAGAACGATCTTGTGCTGATGCATGAGAATGACGGCAAGTACTACGGGTCGATTCCGGGGAATGCTCAGCGGTTGTTTGAGACGTTTGGTTCTCCGAGTTTCATGGCGGCGTTTGACTTTGCCAACTCTGTGCAGCACGGATTTTTCGCCATGAAGGACTGGTTTCCTTGGCTGTTGCCGCATTTGGAGACGGTTCACATCAAGGATGCGCGAGAAGACGGAAAGGTGGTTCCGGCGGGTGAAGGGGTTGGGCAAGTTCGGGAGACTCTCGTCTGGTTAAAGCAACAGAGTTGGGAGGGGGTGCTCTCGATTGAGCCGCATTTGCAGTTCGCGGGAGATCGGGGTGGATTCTCAGGGACTGAATCGTTTGGGATCGCCTCGCGGGCGATAAAGGGCATACTGGAGGAGCTATGAGTGTGGTTCGGTTTGGGGTTTTGGGGTGCGGGAATATCTCGAAATCACACTGCGACGCGGTTGTCGCGGCGACAGGTGCCGAGCTCGTTGGAGTGTGCGACGAAGTTTCAGCGAAGCTCGCGGCTCGGGCAGCAGAATATTCGGTCCCTGGGTTTACCGACTTTGATGAGTTGCTGAAAGAGGTCGATGCGGTTTTGGTGTGTCTGCCCAGCGGGATGCACAGTGAATACACCGTTCGAGCGGCCCAAGCTGGCACGCATGTTTTGACTGAGAAGCCTTTAGATATCACGTTGGTCAATGGCCTGAGGATGGTCGAAGCCGCCGAGTCAGCCGGGGTCAGGTTGGGGTGCATCAGCCAGCACCGTTTTGCGCGGGATATTCGTCGGCTCCACGATGCGGCGCAGAGTGGCGAGCTAGGAACTTTGCTCCAAGGCGATTCGATCACGAAGTGGTACCGCAGCCAGTCGTACTACGACAGTGCCGGCTGGCGCGGAACTTGGGCGATGGACGGCGGCGGGGCTTTGATGAACCAAAGCGTTCATTACATCGACATGATCCAGTGGATTATGGGGGGAGTAAAAGCCGTTCAGGCCCGGACTCGGACGGGAATGCACAATATCGAGGTTGAAGACTCGGCGATGGCGATGGTGGAATACAACAGCGGAGCGATGGGGGTCATTCAGGGCTCGACTTCGTTCTATCCTGGATTGTCTGAGCGACTGGAGGTTCATGGCACCAAGGGCACAGTCGTTATTGAGGGAGACCGAGCAAAGGTTTGGGTGACCAAGGAAACAGCCGAGCATGAGCCATTTGGACCCGCTGTCCTCCTGGGCAAGGACCATCAGTTAGATGAGGACCCGACGGCACCATTCCATGTTCAGCACGGCTTGCAGATTCAAGACTTTACCAACGCGATCTTGGAGGATCGAGCTCCCTTTGTGACGGGTCGGGCGGCGTTGGAACCGCTGAAAGTCATATTGGCTATTTATGAGAGTTCCCGCCGGGGCGGGGAGCGAGTCGAACTCGCGGAGCTAGAGGGATAAAATGGGCAGCATGAGATGGGCAGCACAGTTCTATACATTACGTGAACACGTTAAGACCGCTTCGGGTCTCCGCACCGCACTTCAGAGAGTGCATGAGATGGGCTATGAGGGCGTTCAGATTTCGGCAGTGGAGGCTTTCGAGAAAGAAGTCTCGCCCGAGCAGCTTCGTGATTGGCTACAGGAGTACAACCTGGTCTGTTGCGCTACTCACCGACCCTGGGAAAACTTGCTCAACAAAACAGACGCAGAGATCAAGCTCCACAAGACGATTGGCTGTACACATATCGGTATTGGAATGGGCCCTAAGAAGTGCTTTGACGGCGGCGCCCCCGCATGGAGAGAGTGGCTGAAGGATGCCCAGCGGGTGATCGACGCATTTGGAGCTGAGGGCCTCAACTTCTGCTATCACAATCATGCGGTCGAGTTTGAGGATAAGGGTGGAAAGAAGGCCTACGATATCATGCTCACTGAGGCTGATGCGCGGCTCCAGTTCATTCTTGATACCTATTGGATCGTCCATGCGGGTGTGGACTGCGCGGATCAGATCAGCAAGATGAGGGGACGCGTGAACGTCGTGCACCTCAAAGACAAGGCGGTTGTAAAGGGCGAGATCCGGATGGCTCCAGTTGGGCGCGGAAACCTGGCTTGGCACAAGATTCTTCCCGCTCTGGATGCCGCAGGGACTCAGTGGGGGATCGTTGAGCAGGACGACTGCTATGGCGAAGATCCTTTCGACTGTCTGCGACAATCTCTGAACTACTTGCAACAAACAGAAAAGGTCTGATCCCACAGGGGCGTCAGACCTTACTTGGTTAACTCAGCCGTTTTTAGAGTCGGAACCCGAAAAGGTTGCTGAGCGAGTTAAAGATGAACAGCGTGTTGACAATCGCGTTGACCTGCTGGAAGTCAGGCGTGTTGGTTGCAGGAATGTATACGAGGTCTCCGGGAAGCAGCTTGACGTTCTGGACCGAATCTCCCTTCACAAGGAAGCTGACCAGGTCGGCGTTGATGCGAACGTACTCGCCCGGTCGTCCAGGGAGTTCTCGCATGACATACGCTTTTGAAGTTCTGGCTCGGTAAGGAACTTCGCCACCAGAGATCGTCAGTGCGTCCATGAGGCGCATCGTTTCGCGGTAGGGGAACAGCCCAGGGTTTCTGACTTGGCCGAGAACCATGATTCGGTTGCGCTGCTCTTCAGGAATATCAAGAATGTCGCCATCCTGAAGTTCGTAGTTCTGCGAGTTGTCTCCGAATACGGTGAGAGCATACAAGTCGATGGGAATCAGTTCTCGCGAACCTTTTCGGCGCAATGTGGAGCGTCGTGCGTCCGACCTGTCTGAAACGTACCCACCACCTGCCGAAAGCAGGTTCATGATGGTGTCGCCCGGACGGAAGATCACTTCTCCAGGGCGGTTTACCTGACCGTTAATACTGGCCTTCAGCCTCCGGTACTGAGTGATGGTGACCGAAACGATCGGATCGCGAAGGAGCAGTTTCTTCTTGTAGAGATCGAAGAGTGCCTTTTCAACTTCAGCGATCGTTTTGCCTTCGACGTAAAGGACTCCGACGAAGGGAGCAGCGATATTGCCATCTTCACCAACAGGAACGTCGGCGGCAATCTGTTGCTGGTTGAAAACTTGGATCCGAATAACATCTTCTGGCTTAAGAGTGTATGGCTTTGCCGAGGTTGAATTTTGGGCAAAGCATGCCGTGGTTAGAGCCAAAAAGACTCCCATGAACACCACCAATCTTCGCACCATTAAATTCATTGTATATCCAGAGTTCTCACTCGTCTTCAAGTTTAGCATGTTCAGCCTCCTGCTGAGTTCGGCGATGACCTTCGATTACAATGGTTATCTCGCCTTTGCCCGGCACTTCACCCTCAGAAGGAATAGTCGGAAGAGTGCTTCGGAATACTTGCTGATTTAGCTTAGAAATCTCCCTGCAGACCGCATATCGGCGAAAACCTAGTACTTCTGCGGATGCCTCCAAGAGTGTTCGGAAACGGTGAGGCGACTCAAACAGAACCAGAGTGTAGGGTGATTCCACAAACTGCGCCAGTTCCTTTCGCATGGCACCCTTTGTTCTGCCGAGGAAGCCGAGGAAGGCGAATCGCTGAGCGTAAAACCCTGATAGCATGATTGCCGTTATGGGAGCCGATGGCCCAGGGATAGCATCGACTTCGATTCCTCTGTTGTGAGCGAGGTCTGCCAGCCGCGATCCAGGGTCGCTGACGCCGGGGGCTCCACCATCGGTGAGAAGAGCGGCCGTTCGACCCTCTTCGATCTCATTCATAATCTGATTGAGTTTGTAGTCGTCGGTGTGGTCGTTTGCCACCCGCATGGACTTCTTCACTTCCAAGACATGCCCAAGCTTGGAACTGATCCGTGTATCTTCGACGATCCAGAAATCTGCCTCTGTCAACGCCGTACGGGTTCTGGGAGAGATATCTCCCAGATTCCCGATCGGCGTTGCGACGAGGGTGAGCTTTGGCTTTATTTTTTCGGAGCCGAGCTCGATGGAGGAGTTGTGGGCGCCTTGGGTTGTGCGGCCTTCTGCTTTGCTTCCTCTTCCTTCTGTTGCTTGGCTAGTTCGGCTTCGGTCTTGTCGTAGTCGGCCTTTGCTTTTTGCCATTCTTCTTGTCGTCCTCGGAATTCCTTTTCTTGCTCAGCCTTAACCAGCGTAGCTGCCTGGAGCTCCTTGAAGCTCGCGGCGACATCACTGTAGATTCGCTGACCGTTCGCGTCGTACTTGTTATTCTTGTCGAGAGCAATCAGCAGCTGGTTGTAAGCATCATCTCCCTTCTTCTGGTCTTTGAGGTCGGTGATGACCTCCTTTCGCAGATCCCAGTTATCCTTGAACTCAAGGAACTTGGTGAGAGAAGCGATTCGCTCTGCCTTCAGCTTCGCCTTATCGGCTCCCGGAGCGTCATAGATCTTTTGGAAGGCAGCGAGAGCGACGGTTGCAGCGAGTTCAGCGCCTGGCTCGTCTTTCGAGACGCCCTTAGCGAGATCATACGCCTTTTGAATCTCCGGGCTGATCTTGTCGGCAGCCTCCATCATGCCCTTTCCGAGGGCATAGGCGGCTTCATAAGCTTTGAGTTCGAACTTAGGGAGCGTTGACTTCTTGAGCTCGTCGATTTTCTTTTGGAACTGACCTTGAGCTTCCGAGGATGCCCATTGGGTCATGTATCGCGCCTTTTCCTTGTCGAAGTCGGGAGGAACGTTGGCCTTGATGGCGATGACTTTGAAGATCGAAAGTCCGTCCGGAGTCTTGACGGGTTCGGTGTATCCGTTTGGAGTCAACGAACCGATTGGCTTGAGGTCTTCGCTGCGCTGGATTGCGGTCATAGGAACCGGCATGATGCGATCGCTCTTCTTCTTTCCAGCTTCGGCGACTTCATCCGAATACTGATCCATCGCGGATTCAAAGGTCTTGCCAGCCTTGATCTCATCGTAAATCTTCTTCGCCTTAGCTTGGTCCGCACCTTTGATGAGGATTCGCTTGACGTCGAATTGCTTAAAGCTTTCCTTCACCGCGGCTTCATCTGGCTTGAGTGAGTTCTTAATCTGCTCGACTGCGGCAGCAGGGCCGAATTGAGCTTGAAGGAGCGGCTTCTCTGCCGGATCAGCGAGCTTCTTGGTGAACTCGTCCATCTGTTTCTTGTACAGATCAGCTACGGTTTGTCCTTGAGCGAGCTCCTTGACCTTAGTGTCAAGCTCGGCGTCGGTTGCGTTTGGCTTGAGCTGGGTTCCCAGCTGATCTCGGATCGACTTCTTGAACTTGTCGAGCGTGATCTCCTTCTTAATCGACTCTTCGTCGATCTTGATTCCGGATTGAAGCGCGGCTTCTAACATGTAGCCCTGCTCGATCACTTGGGTGACGGCCTGGGTTTGGAGGCTGACCGCGAATGTCGGGGGCAACTGATCCAATAGCTGAGCGTTTCCGCCGAGCTGTTGCTGAATGAGCTGCTCCTGAGCTTTATCAACCCATGCGACGGGGAGTTCGACTCCACCGACTGTAGCAAACGTTGCTAGCTTCTGACCTTTCGCATCAGTTGCGGCGAACTTGGCTGAGCGCCCACACGCGCTGTAGCCCATTGTGACGACCATTGCAATGGCGCTGAAAAGCAATACTGACTTTCCGCATCCACCTTCAAAAAACTTCTCTCTTACAGTGCTGATTGACAAGGGAAAACACCTACTCCTAATTGGGGAAGAACTGAATTATGACAGAAAATTGTTCCCGCCGCCTTGACAAGTAGACAAACAGGACGTATAATCCGTCTACCTAATAGGTAGAAGGCGCGCATGGCGAAAGGACTCACAAAGCGGCAACAAGAAATTCTGGACTTCGTTCTGGAGTACGTAGAAGGCGAAGGCTATCCTCCGTCGATTCGCGAAATTGGCACTCGATTCGAGATCGGCTCCTTGCGAGGCGTGACCGTTCACCTAGACGCTCTAGAGCGGAAGGGCTACATCTCCCGGTCGAACACTCCGCGCTCCATTAAACTGACGCATCCCAAATACACACCTGGGAATTCGAAGGT
This sequence comes from Armatimonadota bacterium, assembly GCA_037138755.1. Lineage (NCBI taxonomy): Bacteria > Bacillati > Armatimonadota > Armatimonadota bacterium. The sequence goes on from JBAXHT010000001.1 coordinate 207,963, forward strand.
GGCGATGTTGCCATTGGTAGGTTCGATTGCCGCTGGTTCCCCCGTTTTGGCTGAGGAAGATAAGGAAGCGATGATCCCGGTTCCTTCGGAGATGGTACGCAACGTCGATGGCGCATTTTTGCTTCGAGTCAAAGGCGATTCGATGGTTGGAGACGGCATCATGCCGCGCGACCTGGTCGTGATCCGTCCTCAGAAGACGTTCCATCAATCCGACGTCATGGCAGTTCGAGTTGGCGAGGAAGCGACGATCAAGAGGATCAACAAGGCCGGAAGCAAAGTGACTCTGGTTTCATCGAACCCCGCTTACGAGCCGTTTGAGGTCGATCCCCGCGAAACTGAGGTCATCGGCAAGGTCGTCGGTTTGTTCCGCGACTACGAAGGCATGTCCTTCTGATTCGTTTGTTAGCAGGCACCCCATTCGGGCATCGGTAAACTGATTTTCCGATGCCCGAACTGCTTCACTCTGCCGTGTTTGGCCTCCCCGCTCCGCGAACCGGGAAGGTGCGGGATGTGTATGACCTTGGCGATTCGGTGCTAATTGTTGCGACGGACCGAATTTCGGCTTTCGATGCCGTGATGGCGAACGGCATTCCTGATAAAGGGTGCATTCTCACGCAGATGAGTTCGTTCTGGTTTTCGCTCCTTGCGGATGTATGCCCCAACCACGTTTTGTCAGCCGAATTTGATGTAATTCAATCCAAGTGCGAGAAGCCTCAACCGGAGCTGCGCGGTCGGTCGATGCTTTGCAAGAAAGCTCGAACAATTCCGGTGGAGTGTGTTGCTCGTGGGTACATCACTGGTTCACTGCTTAAGGAGTACAACCGCGAAGGCGGGGCCGTTCATGGTCTCGGCTTGCCGACTGGCTTGGTAGATTCAAGTGCTCTCCCCGAACCCATCTTCACTCCGGCAACAAAAGCGGAAGAAGGACATGATGAGAACATCTCGTTTGCAGAGGTCGTGAACCGAATCGGCCGGGAGACCGCAGAACTACTTCGAACTTGGACGCTTGAGCTCTACTCGCGGGCGTCTGCCCATGCGGCGAGTCGCGGAATCATTCTCGCAGATACGAAGTTTGAGTTCGGAGAGACCGAGGATGGGATCATCTTGATTGACGAGGTCCTCACACCAGACAGTTCGCGCTATTGGGATGCCCAACTATATGCGCCAGGCAAGAGCCAGGCAAGCTTCGACAAGCAGTTTGTGCGTGACTTCCTGGAGACCAGTGGATGGGATAAGAACCCGCCGGGGCCAGTCTTGCCCGCCGACATTGTCGAAAATACCCGCGCAAAATACATCGACGCATATTGTCGAATCGTCGGTCAAGAGCCTGACCTATGATGTACCTGATCTACAACTTCATCCTGGTCGGCCTGGCGCCGCTCTGGGTGCCGTGGATGTGGTTGCGCACTAAGAAGCGAGGCGAGCAGCCGAACTGGGCGGAACGGCAGGGGAACTACGAAAAATCGCTCCCGATCAAAAAGAAGGGCGACAAGCGGATCTGGGTTCACGCGGTCTCGGTAGGTGAGGTGATCGCGGCGAAACCGTTCTTGGAGGAGCTTCGCAAGGAGTGTCCGAAGACAGAGATTGTGCTGAGCGTGACGACCAGCAGCGGGCATCAGACAGCTCGTGAAAAGTTGGTTGGGCTGTTCGATTTCTTGGTCTATTTCCCAATTGATATTGCCCGATTCCAGCTTCGAGGGGTCCAGCGGATTCGCCCGGATGTTATCGCGGTCATGGAGACCGAGCTTTGGTACAACTTCCTCTGGGCGGCCGATGTTTTCGAGGTTCCGGCGTTTCTGGTGAATGCTCGGAGTAGTGACCGGGCTTTTCGGCGGTCGATGAAGTTTCGTTGGTTCTTTGCCGAGACCTTGGCATTAGTAAAGGAAGTTCTCGCTCAGAGCGAGCAGGATGCCGAAAGGTTCAGGGCTTTGGGCGCGCCAAAGGTTCGAGTTTTGGGGAATACGAAGTTTGATGAAGCGGCGGGGGCCTCGGCTTCCGATGCCTCGGTTTGGCGGGCTGAGCTCGGGTTAGATGAGCGTCCTGTCGTCGTTGTCGGTTCGACTCGGAGTGAGTTTGAAGTCAAGCTCGTCGTTGATGCGCTTGCGCCGTTTGCGGGTCAGATTCAGGTGATCCACGCCCCTCGGCACTTGGAGACGGCAAGCGATGTCCTCACTCTTGCTCGGAGCACTCCGTTTTCGGTTGGCCTACGTTCCTTGCGAGAGAAGGCGGATTACCTCGTGCTTGACACCTACGGCGAGCTCGGAGCGGTGTATTCAGTGGCAGATATCGTGGTCGTAGGCGGCGCGTTCGATACGCTCGGCGGGCAGAACATTATTCAGCCGTTGGCACTTGGAAAGCCGGTGTTGCACGGGCCGAACATGTTCAACTTCCGCGAGGTCGCAGCTCAAAGTTTGGAAGCGAGGTCTAGTCGGGTTTGCACGACCGCTGAGGAGCTTGAGGCTGCGGTACGGGAGTTGCTTAGTTCTGGCGATCTGAGGTCGGAGATGGGCTTCGCAGCGAGTTCGCTCGTTCAGCGAAATCTTGGGGCCAGTGCTCGATATGCTGCGGTAGTTGCTGATGCGCTTGTGCAATAGTGGTCAGCTGGTCGACTATGACAACAGCTCCCGGTTCGCTCCGCTTACCGACCCCCGGACGAGCGGGGGTTTTTAGTTCATAGCAAGCTAAACTAGAACCAATGAAAGTCGGCGTGATCATGGGGAGTAGTAGCGACTGGGAGACGATGCGGGCGGCTGTCTCTGTTCTGGAGGAGCTTGGAATCGAGTGCGAGCACGAAGTAGTCAGTGCACACAGGACTCCGGAGCGGATGTACGAGTATGCCAAGTCAGCCCGTGACCGTGGTCTGGCCGTAATTATTGCCGGAGCCGGGGGGGCGGCGCACCTGCCCGGAATGGTGGCGAGCCTGACCACACTTCCGGTCATCGGGGTTCCGGTACAGACCAAAGCACTTGGCGGAGTCGACTCCCTCTACTCGATTGTCCAGATGCCAGCCGGAATTCCGGTTGCGACGGTCGCAATCGGAAACGCCGCCAATGCGGGACTTCTGGCAGCGAGAATCCTTGGCGCGACCGATTCTGTTGTTGCTGCGAAACTCGAAGCCTATGCCGAGAGTCTTAAGGATAAGGTGGTTCAGATGAACCTGGAGATCAAATCGTGATAACTGGACTCGTATTCGCAGCGATGACCGCGCAGCGACCGCCGATTGCTCCGACCAAGTGGGAGACGGTTGGCCGCTTCCAGAAATCGACCCAGGGAGTGAGCTGCGAGTGGCCAGGTTCTGCAATTCGGGCGAGTATCGCGGCAACTACATTGAAGGTCGAGTTCACGACTTCGACGGCGAATGACCGTTGGCAGATCGAAATCGATGGTCGTCCGACCCAGGTCCTGAAGCTGATCAAAGGGAATGGGCGTTACGAAATCAATCTTCCGAACGCTCGTATGCACCAGATCTTGCTCGTCCGGCGTAGCGAGGCGTTCCAGGGAGCAACCGAGTTTCGAGGATTTTCTGGAACGGGTGTTCGCTACCAAAACCCATCCGACGACGAATCGATGTTCCGCAAAGACCGGCGCATAGAGATCATTGGCGACTCAATCAGTGCTGGGTTCGGTGTAGATGGGAAGACGAAGGAAGAGCCCTACAGTCCTGAAACGGCAAATGCATACATGACCTACGGTTGGGTGGCGGCTCGTCAGGTGAAGGCGCTCCCGACCATCGTCGCTTGGTCAGGGAAAAAAATGTGGCCTGACAATACGATCCCCGAAATCTACGACTACATTTTTCCGAGTTCGAAGACAGGCGCCTGGTCGCCAGATTCCGGGCCGAAGCCGCAAGCGGTTGTGATCAACCTCGCCACAAACGACTTTGGTAGAGGGATTCCCGACGAGAAGGGATGGAAAGGTGGATACACCTCGTTCCTCAAAAAGGTTCGTAAAAACTATCCGTCGGCGTACATCTACTTGGTAACCGGGTCGATGATGTCGGACTCGTGGCCTGTTGGTGCTAAGCACCTCTCGACCCTCAAATCTTGGCTAGACTCGATACAATCGGAAATGGGAGACCCTAAGATAAAGCGTCTTGACTTCCCAGTGCAGCAAGAGTCGGACGGAATCGGGTCCTCGTGGCACCCGAATGCGGTCACGCAGGCGAAGATGGGCAGGCTACTCGCAGTCGCACTGAAGGGCGATCTAGGCTGGAAATAGCTTAGGCACTCGCGCCGGGATGGAGGGTTCGCAGGAGGTCTTTGACCTCGTTGTGCAGGTCCTTATCGTAGTGCATTTGCTCGTTGATCTTCTGGTAGCCGTGCATGATCGACGTGTGATCTCGGTTTCCAAACTGCGATCCAATGTGCTTCCAAGAGTCGCCGGTGATTCTTCTTGTCAAGAAGATTGCAACGTGACGCGCGTGGACGATTGGCCCTTTCCGAGACTGCCCCTTCATTTCGTCGACAGAAATCTTGTACTGACGGGCAACTAGTTCGAGGATCTGGGCAGAGCCGGGTCGGCTAAAAACTCCTTGGTAGTACTTCTCAACCATTTCGCGAGCGAAATCAACAGTGATCTCGGCCTGTTCGATGCTAGCAAGGGTCGCGAGCTTTGTGATCGCGCCTTCTAAAGTCCGTACGTTGCCGGGCACGGTTTCAGCGAGGAACATCGCGGCGTCCTTCGAAAGTTCAATGTGCATCGCCTGTGCCTTGCTATTGATGATGGCGCATCGAGTTTCTGTGTCAGGAAGCTGGACGTCGGCCACGAGGCCACTTTCGAAGCGCGATCGGAGCCGCTCGTCCATCAAGAAGAGATCTTTGGGCGGGCGATCCGAGGTCAGGACGATCTGCTTTCCGAGCGAATAGAGGTAGTTAAACGTGTGGAAGATTTCTTCCTGCGTCTTGTCCTTATTGGCGATGAACTGAATGTCGTCTACTAGCCATACATGTACGTGGCGGTGCATTCGACGGAACTGCTCAACTCGGTTTGCTTGGAGAGCATTGATGAAATCTTCGGCGAACTGCTGTGCCGTGACGTAGGCAATGTTGACTTTTGAGTCGTTAGCTAGCAATTGCCCAGCAATTGCGTGCAGTAAATGAGTTTTGCCGAGTCCGCTGTTCCCGTAGATGAAAAGCGGGTTGAATTTGACCCCCGGCTCTCCTGCGACGGCAATCGAGCCGGCAAGAGCAAGACGGTTGGATTGTCCTTTGATGAACGTTTCGAACGTGTACTTCTCGTTCGGAGCAAAACGTTGCACTGGCGTCGTCAACGCAGGCTGGGAGATGGCTACGGAAGACTCCACGACTTCCTTCTTTTCACGCGGCGAGGCGATGATCTGGAGCTCAACGGATTGACCGAGTTCGTCGCTCAGGCAGCTTTGGAGCAGTCCGGAAAAGCGGTCTCGTACCCACTGCTGGATGAACTGACCTGGGGCTGCGAGGCGAACAACGTTTCCTTCGATGGAAACCGGCTCGAGGGGCCGAATAAAACGAACCATGATTGGCTCCTTGACTTCACCGGACATCCGTTGTAATACTCCCTGCCACGCTGCACTCAGTACGATGGCTGATTCGGAATCTTCAAAGGAGAACTGTCGTTTCATTGTCGGGCGGGCGAAGGTTTTGCTGGGGTGCCGTTCTTCGATCTAGGCGTCGGAGTATACAAGGGATTTACAAAGGAGTTGCAAAAGAAAGGAAAGTTTTTTGACACTTTCCGACATCCTGAAACGTCTTTGGCGACCTGAAGTCTTTTCTCTGACATATCATCGTATAGAAGGGCAATTTACTCGAGATATCGACTGTTATCGTGTTTTGATTGCACAGAGTTCTACTGATAAATTTTCCAGGTTGAATCTGCGTGTGTAGACTAATATATTCCGATGAGTATGCGTGTTTTGGTGGTACTCGGTGGAGACCAATTGGTTGCCGACCGAATGTCTCCGTGGGTTGATTCGGCCACGCATGTCATCGCAGTTGACGGAGGATTTCATCACCTCGAATCGGTTGGGAGGCTACCGCAGTGGGTTGCCGGAGATTTCGATTCCGCCGACCTGGGTGCCGTCCCAGACAGCGTGATTCGAGTCCACTTTCCCGATCAAGATCAAACGGACTTTGAGAAGGTTCTTCGCTGGTGCTTCGAGCAGGGATTTGATTCTGTCCACGTTGCATGTTCCGAAGGAGACCTTCCTGATCATCAGCTCCAAAACTTCTATACGGCGGCGGCAGCTCTCGTTGATGTTTGGTTCGTTTTCCGTCGAGGGATGGGCCGGATTGTGCGATCCGAAAACGGCGAGTTCAAGGTTCCGACCCCCGTTGGGGCCAGAGCGTCGTTGATTCCCCTCACTGCGTGCGATTCGGTGACCCTCCAAGGCGTTCAATGGCCCCTCGACCGAGCAACTCTGGTTCCGTTGGGTCTCTCAAGTATTTCCAACCGTGCTGTTGATTCTGTGATCTCCGTTGGTTTGGAGAGGGGACAAGCCCTGATTTTTTGGGAAACAAATGAGGTCATTTGGGAAGAATCCTGATAAACCCTAGTAGATTTCCGGGGTTTTAGCCCAATAATAGGAAGCAACTCTCATGAACGAAGAAGCCACTCTCGTCGAAGAAGCCACCGATGCTAGTCAAGCAGTCGTCGCTGAAACCACTGGTCAGCCTGTTGAGGAACTGTCGACCCCTGCCCTGACCGCCACGTTGGTGGTTAAGCGCAATGGAGCCGAGACTGATGAAGTTTTTCCGGTCAGTAGCCCTTGCGTCATCGGCCGATTCGACCCGGCAGTTGGACCAATCGACATCGATCTGGCTTCGCTACCAGAAGGTGTTTACGTTAGCCGCAAGCACGCAAAATTCGTCCAAGAGGACGGAGTTTGGAAGGTTGTCGACCTTGGCTCTTCCAACGGCACATTTGTGCTCGCAGACGACTTTGAAAAGGTCGACGAGAAAGAGCTCTCAGACGGAACCGAGATCGCCCTTGGCAATGCCCGGTTTGTCTTTCATCTAAGCTAACTGTACGTCAGTTGAACCGGCGAGAACTTCCCCGATCACGGCAGCGTTCTCGCCGTTGTCACGCATGTGGGTTAGGATCTGGTCGACATAAAACCGGTCGACGACCAGCACCATCCCGATCCCCATGTTGAACGTCCGGTACATCTCGGTCTCTCCGATATTGCCCATTTGCTGAATCAAATCAAAAACCGGCAAAGGTGTCCAGGATCGCTTCTCGATCATGACTCTAGTGTTTGGGCCGAGGACCCTTGGGATGTTATCGAAGAATCCGCCGCCGGTGAGGTGGGCCATCGCGTGCAGTGGACTGTTTTCGACCAGCCAAGGCTTGAGTGCGTTGTAGTAACAGCGGTGCGGAGCTAGGAGCGCGTCTGCAATGGTTTGCTCGGTCCCAGGAACCAGGTCTCGCACACTCAGACCCCCGACTTCGAAGAGCGCTCGCCGGGCAAGGCTGAAGCCGTTAGTGTGTAGCCCGTTGCTCGCCAAGCCGATGATCGCGTCTCCGGCAGAAACTTGGCGTGGGAACTTGAGAACGTCGTCTACAACTCCAACGATGGTGCCGACAATATCGACTTCCTCGTCATGATAGACACCGGGCATTTCGGCCGTTTCACCGCCGATCAAGGCACATCCGATGTCGCTGCAGCTTGCTGCCATTCCGTTGACAACGGCTTCAAACGTCTCTGCTGAGAGTTGGCTACAGCCGTAGTAATCCAGGAAGAATAGTGGATGAGCACCCTGACAAAGGATATCGTTAACGCAGTGATTAACTATGTCTCGGCCCAAGTTTGAGTAGTCGCCAGCCATCGCAGCAACTTTGGTTTTTGTACCGACGCCATCGATGGAGCTCACCAACAGGGGGCTGGACATTTCTGGGAAGAGTCCCTTGAACAGCGCTCCAAATCCACCAATCCCACCGACTACTCGCTCGCCCTGGGTAGCACGGATGTTACCAACGACCCCTCGTAAAGCGCGCTGAGCTTCGTCGATGTTGACGCCGGCGGATGCGTATGTCAGTTCCTCTGCCATCTAGCTAAGGCTACCCGTTGGGCGGGTATCATATTTCTTCGCCCGAATCTCTTGGGGGTCTGTAGCTCAGCGGTAGAGCAGTGGCCTTTTAAGCCATTGGTCGAGGGTTCGAATCCCTCCGGACCCACCACTTCTTGCTTGTGCAATCGGGAAATATCCAATCGGCCGCACCCTAGGGGGGTATTCGCATTTCGCAATTATTGAGCGAAAGGTATAAGATGTTTCAGTAACGCCCCGGTAATTCTCGGAGGACACAGGAATGAATCGAACTACACTAGCCATTTTCGGCGGAGTCGCCCTTGTTGCAGCGGGTGCAGCTTGGCAGATCAAAGTCGTCAACCTCAACAAACTCGCCATCAAGCGATTGGTTGATGAGTCAAACCCAGTCCCCATCCAAAGCCGGCTCAACACCCGGATTCTCGCGAACCAGAAATTCATTGCCGCGATGGATGGTGCCTTTATCGCTACGCCAGAGTTCAACAAGCCGATCGATATTGGCGACTTCGTGTTCGAGAGCACCGCGGCGGTCGTGATGCGTACAGAGCGGGTCAGGACAGGGAGTCAAGCAGGTGGGCTCAAAATCAACGCGGCACTCAAGACGCCCTATGCGGTTGTGAGTACGGGTCAACGCACCCAAGATCCGTGGGATCATAGCATGGAGTTCCGCGTGTTTCCCCTGAATGCCGACGCGAAACATGTAGGCGTCCCCATCCCTTTACCTGAGAACCCGGATAAGTTTCCAAAATTCCTTGCGGAAACTGGGACCGACAACCAGATCGTGCGAGCAAAGGACGGTTCATTGTTGGCCTTCCGAAACACAACTTACTGGGGACCACCCCCCGGGGTCAAACCTGATTGGTGGGATAAACACAATATCCAGGGACGTCCCAACGGAGCAAGGGTGGGAACCATGGTTTGGAAATCAACCGATGGAGCGAACTGGAAGCAGATTTCATTTATCGACCCAATGAGCGTGTCGAGCGGACGCTATGCGATCCCCCGTCCGGCGCCGCAAGAGTCGGGATGCCCCGACGGTTGCTTCGGCGGATTCGACCGAATGGAAGCGTACGCTTGCCCATTCACCGGAGCGATTTACGCCACGATGAATTCAACGGGCGGTTGGCGCTATGACTACAGCAAGAAGCCACCGACCTCTGCTGATTCAAAACCAGCCGCAACCCATTATCTTTTCAAGTCGATCGATGGCGGTTTGAGTTGGAAAATGGTTGCCGAATTCGGGGCCTGGACGCCCATCGTGATCACGTCAACGCCATCGGGACGAGTCTACATCTACTCCAACATTGACAAAGCACCCATGATGGCGTATTCCACAACCAACTCGACTTCAAGTTTCGCGCTCTCCGGTTGGTACAACGTCGGGATCAAAGACTTGCCTGTCGGGGCCGACGAGCTGTACGGCGACCGCGTGTACAAGGCCTGCAACACAATCACCCGGATTTCCGGCGACTCAAATTCCAATATGGTGCGGATTAGCTACCCAATCACAGACTCAAAAGGGCGTAGCGCGGTCGCAATTGCAAACGTTTCGACTCCACCGGGCGATGCCCAACCAACCGTCACTGCCCATGGAATCATCCAGGGTGGGGCTGATCGATCTGTCCTTTGTTCTGCCTTTGTGGATGGCGATCCCGTCGTCGGACCAGCCAATCAAGTCGCAGCATTCTTCTGGATTGAAGGTACCGGAACCAAGGGCAAGGCCGATGGAGAGGCCGTCGTCAAGTGCCGGGTTTACCGGGGAGAGAAGGAAGTATCAAACGATTTGACTTTGAGTGGCAAACACTCACCAAACATTTCGGTCGGTCACTATATGGGTGGCGGAGCATTTTCGGAGGCGGGCAAAGCTAAGTTCTTGGTTCAATGGCCCGAGCTCGAATCGCAGAAAGCCCAAGTCGTATCAGTTCCGATTAAATGAAATCCAAACAGATCGCGGTTCTTTAAGCCCGTATAATCGGCTTAAGTTGCGGATTTTAGTGATTGAAGATGACGAGGTCATTGGCGAGCGCTTGCGGAAGACGCTCGCGAAGGAAGGATACGTCGTCGATCTGGCTTCGGATGGCGAGGCTGGACTGCAGCAAGCCCAGCGCGAGTCGTACTCCCTCATCATCTGCGACGTCATGATGCCCAAATGTGATGGTTGGTCCGTCGTTAAGAGGCTCCGTGAGGATCGTTCCCGAACTCCGGTGTTGATGCTCACCGCCCGGGATGCAGTTGAGGATCGAGTGAAAGGGCTTGATCTTGGCGCGGATGACTATTTGGTGAAGCCGTTTGATTTCAACGAGTTGCTTGCTCGTGTTCGAGCACTGCTTCGGCGCGATAAGCCGACCAAGTCTTCGAAGATGACCTTTGATGATCTGGAAATCGACGCCGCGGGCAAGACCGTTCGGCGCGGAGGCGAAGTTATCAAACTGACTCCCCGCGAGTACTCGCTCCTGGAAGCATTGGTGCGCAACCGGGGCCGTGTTCTTTCTCGGGAGGTGATCATTGACCGCATTTGGAACGACGATGAGTCGATGTCGAACACCGTAAATTTCCACGTGACTTCCCTTCGCAAGAAGATTGACGCTGGTCGAGAGAAGAGCCTGATCGAAACCGTACATGGCTTTGGATACCGAATTGGAGACTGATGTCATTTCGCCTTCGACTGATACTGATCAACTCGCTTGCCGCTTTCCTTCTGCTCGGAGTCGGAATGGGATTCTTGGTGATCCGGACTCAACGGGTGTTCTTAGAATCGATAGACAGGGACTTAACAAACCGGGCGATGAAGATGGGACGAGGCGGCGGTCCCGGGCCAAACGGTCCTGGTCCGAACGGTTCGGGAGGCGGAGGTGGGCCGATGAGAAGCCCTCCAGGGGCAATGAATGACGTTGAACGGCCCGTCATGTTAGCTCCGGATGGCACGCCTCGAATGCAGAATGCGCGGGTATTGGACCCGCTTGGTGTGCAGCGAGCGAAGGGAGATCGGCCTTACGTCGGAGACGTTCGAGCTGATGGAGAACTCGTCCGAGTCCTGACCATGCAGTTTCGTCGCCCACCAGGGGCAGACGAGAACATCCCCGAAGTGAGCTACATTCAGATCGGCCACTCTTTGCGGGATTTCGATCGAATGAAGGAGACCCAGGCCGGAGTGGTTTTGATTCTGCTTCCGATCGGAGTTCTTTTGTCCGCGTTCATCGGCGCTTTTTTGGCTGAGCGGGCATTAGTGCCTCTGCGCCGGCTCAGTGGAGCAGCGGCCAAGATTTCCGGGGAGCAGATGGACGTCCGCCTGGATGTGACCTCATCGGACGAACTTGGTCAACTTTCCCGAACCTTCAACGCGATGCTCGACCGATTGCAGGGTTCGTTCCGTGAACGTGACGAGGCGAACAAACGGCTTGAAGCAAATCTGGAAGCACAGAAGCAGTTCGTTGCGGATGCATCACATGAGCTTCGGACGCCACTTGCGCGACTAAGGCTCACCACAAGCGGTGCGCTGCAACAGGATTCCGACGTCGGGGAGCTTAAAGAAGCATTGGAGATCGCGGACCGAGCGGGGGTTTCGATGACGCGCCTGGTGGAACAACTCCTCGCTTTAGCCAGGTTGGATCAAAAGGCCGAACTGAGCGAACAGAGTTGCTTTGTCAAAGAGTTTCTGGCGGAAGCGGAGGGCGTTCTCGCACCGTTGACACCAGGTCTGAGGGTCAACGCCACATCTAATGCAAGAGTTCGGGGTTCTTCTTCTGATTTGGCAAGAGCGGTGATCAATTTGGTCGATAACGCACGACGGCATTCCCCGCCAGAATCACCCATTGAGGTCATCACTTCTTTGGCTCAGGGTTCGATTGTCGTGTCGATTAAGGATCAAGGCGAGGGGATTGCTTTGGAGCACCTCGCACGACTAGGAGAACGGTTTTATCGCGCCGACGAACATCGGAATCGCAAGGACGGAGGTGCTGGGCTCGGGCTATCAATTGCAAAAGCAATCGTCGAACGCTCCGGGGGTGAACTCCGTATCTCGAGCGAGCTTGGAAGAGGCACAACTGTGCAGCTAGTGCTCCCGATTTTTTCAGAACTTGACCAATCAAATAAATCCCAAACATCTGTTTCGTAAAGTAACCAATGTAAAGGAAAACCTTTGGAGGAAACTCAAATGGAACGAACTCAACGAACAATCACTCGACTCTTCGCGATCACTGCACTGGTGGCAGCTTTCGCCACATCGTTCGCACAGGGCGGCTTCGGTGGTCCTCCACAGGGAGGCCCTCCTCAGGGTGGGCAGCAAGGCGGTCGTCAAGGTGGACCAGGACAACAGTTCCGCATCCCCAGAGGTCCCCAGCTCTTGCGGCATCCAGATGTTCAGAAGGAGCTCAAGCTAAGCGATGGTCAGATGAAAGCAATTGACCAGGCATTTCCTCAGCTCGGTGGGGGGCAAGGTGGTCGCCAAGGCGGACCTGGTGGACCCGGCGGAGAAGGTGGCCAGCGCGGTGGCGGACAGGGTGGCGGGGGCCAGCGTGGTGGCGGCCAAGGTGGACCCGGCGGTCAGGGCGGGCCTGGTGGCCCAGGTGGACAAGGAGGACAAGGAGGACCGAACCCCAAGAACGACGCAAAAATCAAGGAAATCCTGACTCCACAGCAGTACAGTCGCTTCAAGCAAATTGAGATTCAGGTGGTCGGACCCCAAGCGTTCATGATGCCGGAGGTCGCAGAGCGGCTCCAGATTAGCGAAGAACAGCACGAAGCAATTCGAGATGTCATGGAATCTGTGCGACCCCCTCAGGGCCAGCAAGGTGGACAGCGTCCGGATCCCGCAAAGTTCATGAAGGAAGTGATGGCTAAGGTGCTAGCGGTACTTTCTGATAAGCAGCGAACCGAGTACCGCGCAATGGTCGGGAAGGAGTTCTACTTGACCACGCCTCCAATGGGCGGACAGGGTGGACCGGGTAATCGCCAAGGCGGGCAAGGTGGTCCCGGAGGACCTCCTCCTCCAGATGGTAATTAAGAATTCGGTCAACTCTCTCTGACCGGTATCGAGCGGGTCGGGTCTTCGGACTCGGCCCGTCTTGATTTGGAATATCGAATAAACTAACATCGAATGAATCCCCGATTGGAATTTGCCCTCGAAGCTGTCCGCAAGGCGGGGGATTCGACGCTCGTCCACTTTCGCAACCGGGTGGGTTGGGAGCTTAAGGGTGATTCTTCGCCAGTGACCATCGCCGATCAAGAGGCGGAACAGATTTTGCGAGATGCGTTGGGCTTGTTGTTTCCCGGCGAGGCAATTTTAGGTGAAGAGCAGGGGTTAACCGGATCAGGAACTACCCGCTGGATCATCGATCCGATCGATGGAACAAAGTCATTTGTCTCCGGGGTTCCACTGTATGCAACCCTCCTCGCGTACGAAGTTGACGGCGTTCCTGAACTAGGCGTCTGCTACTTCCCGGCTCTTGGAGAGATCATCTACGCTGCTCGGGGCGAAGGTGCGTTTTTTAACGATTCACCCTGCCGAGTCTCGACTCGCACTTCAATTTCTGGGTCGATTCTGGCCTGTGGCGGCCCCCTTTCGATGATCAAACACGGTAAATGGGATGGGTTTGCCATGCTTTCGGAGTCTTCTCTGACCTCCCGAACTTGGAGCGATGCTTACGGCCACGCTCTGGTAGCAACCGGTCGTGTTGACGCTATGATTGATCCTGTGGTCAGCCGATGGGACCTCTCGGCGATTCGTGTGATTGTTGAAGAGGCGGGAGGAACTTTCTCGGACTTCAATGGAGGAGATCCTTTTGACCGGGGAGATTTCGGCCTCGAAGCGATTAGCTCGAACGGTTTGGTCCACCAGGCAGTTCTGGAGGCCTTCGCGTCTTGAGAGCACTCGGGGTGGATTTCGGTGGTAAACGAATTGGGATTGCCGTTGCCGAAGTTGAAGCGCGGGTTGCCTCACCAAGGTCGGCCATTGAGGCAAGCGGTGCATTGCGGCGGGATGCTGCAGCGATCAGCGAGCTCTGCAAGAAGGAGCAAGCGTCTCTGATTGTGGTTGGAGAGCCGCTAGGAGCTGACGGTGAGCCTACCAAAATGTCTAAGATTTGTCGCCGATTAGGGGATGAGATCTCCCTTCTGGGACATGAAGTGCGGTTTGTGGATGAATCCATGACCAGTGTTGCCGCGACCGCAGATTTGCGCAAGCAAGACTGGACAGCGGCTCAAAGACGGCGACACATCGATAGCGAAGCGGCGTGCCGGATTCTTGAGAGGTTCTTTGATGCTTAAGAAGGCAAAGCGCCGGGTCGCCCAATTCGTGGTCCTCGGGGGACTCGTCTTGAGTGGATTTACCTTTGCGACACTGATTGCTCCAATGCCGCTAGGACCTAAGCAACGATTCGTTATGGTGAAGTCTCGCAAGCTCAGCGAGCAGCTTGCCATTATGGCCGATAAGGGCGTGATTCGAAGCGCTTTCGCCACAAACTTGTACGGAATGGTAGTTGGTTTCCGGGGTAACCGGCTGATTGCTCCGGGAGTTTACGAAGTTCATCCTGGCCAATCGGTTGGCGAAGTCTTGAAGTCACTGGTCACGCCTCTGCGCCAACTCGTTCGGCTACGCGAGGGTCGCTGGGCGGCTAGAACGGCGGAAGCTCTGGAAGTAAAAGAGGTGTGCACCGCGAAGGAATACGTCGATCTGGTCAAGAAGCCAGAACTGTTCGAGACGCCGGGAGTGCCGCTGGTGGGAGATACGCTCGAAGGTTACTTGTATCCAGACACTTACAACTTCCCGCCTGCGCTCGGAGCGGAACTGGTCATCCGGCGTCAACTGTTGAACTTCGCGAAGAAAACCAAAGGGCTGGGTCTGACTCAGGCAAACGTTCATCGAGTTTTGACAATAGCTTCGATGCTAGAGCTGGAGTCAGCAGAGCTCGAGGAAAAGAAAATGATCGCCGGCGTCATTGAAAACCGCCTTCGGAAAAGCATGCGGCTTCAAATTGATGCGACAGTGAACTATGGGATGCAACTCTGGAGACCACTTTTTTACAAGGACTACACGTCCGTGAAGTCACCCTATAATACATATCTTACAAAGGGACTTCCGCCCGGTCCAATCTGTTCGCCGACGATTGACAGTATCAAGGCCGCCCTATCTCCCGCAAAACACGATGATCTGTTCTACATTTCCCTTCCCGATGGACGGACACTGTTCACGCCGACCTACGAGGCTCATTTGAAGAACATTGCCTTGCGCGACAAGATGAAGTCAGGAGCCAAAAAGTGAGCTTTCGAGCCGGAATGTTCGACCAAAATGCAGCAGGGGGACTGCGACGATTCTGCCCATCACAGGCAGTGCACCGCTTACAGGATGTTTCCCTCGAGGAGCTTTGGGAGGCCGGTAAGCGGCTGATCCTTCTCGATGTCGACCACACGATTGTAAAATGGGGCGAAGAGGAGTTTTCGCCAGAAGTAGTCGCCTGGATTGGCGAAGCTAAGGCAAAAGGCTTCCAGTTGCGTATCCTGAGCAACACACGACACCCTCAGCGCCTGGCAAGGCTTTCCGCAAAAATTGATATCCCAACCAAGAATGGTAAGTTCAAGCCCTCTCCCGAAATGTACATGGAGGCGCTTCAAGAGACGGGCATAGGTGCGGATCACGCGGTGATGATTGGAGACCAGATCATGACGGATATCCTAGGAGCCAATCGAAGCGGAATAGACAGCATCTGGCTTGAGAAAATGGAAGGGCCAGAGTTCTTTGGCACGAAATTCAATCGCGTCATAGAGCGAGTCATTATGTTATTCTTGTACCGAAGATCATTGGATCGGGGAACTGGAGCCAACTCATCATGAAAGCGATCCTAGAGAAACCCATTGCCCGGCAGTTCGCCAAGTTTTTGGTGGTTGGAGCAATCTCTTTCCTGATCGACACAACGATCCGCGTCATTTTGATGCGATTCGTGCATATCGACGGGAAACTGGCATCGGATGTCTGGGGAAGAGAGTTGATGGACTCCTATCCGACTCTGTTCAGATTTTCCAAAAAGGCTGACGAGGCATTTTTCCCCTTAGCCTGCGTCCTGGGCTCGTTTGTTGCAACGTTCAATTCCTATTTGATGAACCGCGCGCTGACGTTCAAGATAAAGGACAAAACTGATGCAGGCAAGCAGCTTTTTCGAGTCTTTATTGTCAACTACACAGGGCTAGCAATCAACGCGCTGATCTCGAGCATCTTTTATCGGATCATCCCGGGGCATCCAACCCAGTCGACTATCGTCGCCAGCATGGCTGGGGCGGCAGTTGCAGCAATTTGGAACTTTGCGGGTCAAAGATACTTTGCATTCAAGGTCCACGAGAGACCATGAGTGTGTTCGCTTGGCGGGACGCCCCGGCTGCCGACTACGCCGTAATCGGGTTCCCGGTCAGGCACTCCTTGTCTCCGATGATGCACATGGCGGCCTACAAGTCCCTAAGCATCGATGCTTCCTATGTCGCTGTCGAATTGAGCCCAGCAGAGCTTGAAGCCGGTCTGGAGCATCTTGTGCATCTCGGCTACAAAGGGGTCAATGTCACCATTCCACACAAGGAATCGGCTTTTCGTTGGGCGGCAACAACTTGCACAACGTCGGAAAAGCTACAAGTTTCGAACACCATCAGGTTTTCTGACCGGACTGCCGTGAATACGGATGTGCCGGGATTCCTAAGTTCCCTGCCAGGTCACGCACAGACGGCCCTTCTGTTAGGCGCTGGCGGCTCGGCGCGAGCAGTGGCTTATGCACTAGCCAGACAAGGAACCGAGGTTTCGATTTGGAACCGGACCCAAAGCCGCGCGGAGGAACTTGTTGAGCAAATCGGGATCGACTGCCGAGTCGTATCGACCCTAGAGGTAAAGGGCTACGGACTGATCGTCAACACCACCTCGACCGGGCTCTCTGGCGAAAGCCTGCCAATTGACTGGTCCGGAGCAGAACCGGACACTCAGCTTGCGTACGATCTGGCATACTCTGATTCCCTCACACCATTCCTTGCCGAGGCAAAAGCTTACGGAATCGCAGGAATGGATGGGCGAAGAATGCTGATGGAACAGGGTGCGTACGCTTTTGAATACTGGTTCGACCGCCCAGCCCCGCGTGAGGCGATGTGGGAGGCAATCCAGTGAGGCCCCTACGTCCGGTTGAGCCCAACTTGCGACGAGCCGCAAATGCGCTGCTCGCTGGCGACCTGGTGGTTCTTCCCACTGAGACAGTCTACGGTCTTGCCGCAGATGCCGCCAATCCGGAAGCTGTCGCAAAAATCTTTGAAGCGAAAGGGCGTCCGCCGGAAAACCCGCTCATCGTCCACGTCTCGCACATGGATGCAGTCGAACTCTGGTCAGATCATCTTCCCAAGGGAATGTTGAAGCTTGCTCGTGCGTTCTGGCCCGGGCCATTGACGGTTGTCTTGCCGAAGAATCCCCGCGTACCGGATATTGTGACCGCTGGACTCGATACCGTCGCGATTCGAATACCCTCCCATTCACTAGCGCTGGCCGTCCTCGAGATGACCGGGATGGGACTCGCTATGCCGAGTGCGAACCCATTTATGGGACTTTCACCGACCAGAGCAGATCGGATCGATCCGACCGTTGCGGCTCATGTCACGTGCATTATTGATGGCGGGCCGTGCCGAGTGGGGATTGAGTCAACCGTGTTGGATTTGAGCGATGGAACGCCGAAGATTTTGCGTCCGGGGATGATTACGGCGGAGGAAATCGAAGCGGTCATCGGGTCACTCGAGGTCCTCGGGGATTCGGATCGGAAGTCGCCGGGGATGTATCGTCGCCACTACTCTCCTCGGGTTCCGACGGTGCTTGTTCATAAAGCCGCAGAACAGGACGCTGGATTAGTCCTGGGCTATACGAACTCTCCTGACCAAATTCAGATGCCAAGCGACCCAGTGAACTATGCGAAGAAGCTTTACGTTGCGTTGTCGGATTTGGAAGCTCGGCAAGTCAACAGAATTGTGATTGAGGAGCCGCCGAAGGGTTCCGAGTGGGCGGGTGTTTGGGATCGAGTGAGCAAGGCGACGGCCTCGGAGTGAGCCTGCCACCTCTCCCATCAAAAAGTTAGGAGAAGGGTGAAAGTTCTCAGTCGACCAAGTAGGTCTCGATCAGTTCGCCGGTCTCCTCGCTCACGAGGTTCCAGACTTCAGGGTGGTCCGTCATTCCGAGTGCCTCACGAGGGGTGTAGCAGCAGAGATTTGCGGCGACTTCGACACCGAAGTCCTGGGTGAGGTTCGCAAACACATTGCGGAGGGTGACAGCCGACCCCGCGAGAGAGCCGCCCTCGGCGAGTCTGACCTCGCCGTCACCGACGACACAGTCCAGGTTCCACATCTTGAGCTTGGTGCCTGGTTCGAGTCCGGACGCCATTGTTGAATCGCTGACCGCGATGACATCGCCATCGACCAGCCGCGTTTGGATCAACACGAGAGCCGCCTCTGGTGAAACGTGAACTCGGTCGTAAATCAACTCTGCTCTGAACGGAGTGAGAGTCATAGCTGCTCCTACGGCGCCCGGTTCACGGTGATGGAACGGCCGCATGGCGTTGAACGTGTGTGTACTGTGCAAGAGGCCTGCATCATGTCCTGCCAAAGCCTCGGCGTAAGTCGCGTTGGTATGTCCCATTGAGCAGATAACCTTACGCTTGCTCAGCCTCTTGATGAGCTCAACTGCACCCGGTAGTTCGGGGGCAAGGGTGATCACCTTGAGGCGTTTGTCGTTGAAGATTTCATCCCACTCCGAGTCGCCCTCCGGTGGGTTCTGAATGAACTCCTTTGGCTGAGCTCCGGGAAACTCCGCTGAAATAAACGGTCCTTCGAGGTGAAATCCTCCGATGAGTCGATGTTCTGGTAGGTTAGAAATCGCTCGTTTTACATCCGATGCCGAGGCGGTAACCGTGGTCGGAAGGAAACGCTCATACCCATCTTGGGCAAGAGTATTGCAAAGCTCCTTCATTTCGGGCTGAGTGGCCGTCATGAAGTCGATTCCGAAGGCACCGTGGAAGTGAATATCAATCCATCCGGGAACGAGAACACCTTGGGGATCACCCTTTTTGATGTCATTCATCTCGCCAGATTTGGTATCGAAACGGACGAGGTCCAGGCCATCTTCGCCAGGGGTGAGGGCTACAATTTGACTCATAAGGCTTTTGAAAATCCACCGGGGTCGCGCAAGACGTTTCCATCCAGTTCGAGCAGGGTGAGTTCAGAGAGTACTTCACTGGTAGTCAATCCCGACAGTTCAACGATCTTTTCAACCGGTTTTGCTTGCGAATCGAGAACACTCAGTATTTGGGCCGCCGGGCCGGTGGCCGAAGGCTGATTTGTACTTTGGAAGTCGATTCCCAACTGCTCGAGGACCTGCATTGGATGATCGACCAGCGTCGCCCCGTCTCGAATGAGCGAGTGCGAGCCCTGAAATCCGAACTGATCGATCGGACCTGGAACGGCAAAAACTTCCCTCCCCATCTCGGCGGCGAACCCGGCGGTTCGGATTGCTCCTGACTTGAGCGGCGCTTGGATGACCACAACTGCGTGGCATAGCGCGGCAATCAGTTGATTGCGGAGGATGAACTTGTAGTCGGCAGGCTTGGTGCCGAGGGCGAACTGACTCACCAGACAACCGTTTGCTTTGATCTTGTCGAACAGCGCGGCATTCGCCGAAGGATAGACATGATCAACCCCATTGGCAAGAACCGCCACGGTTTTGCCACCAGCGTCTAGGGCCCCCTTATGAACTTCGGCGTCGATCCCAACCGCTCCGCCGCTAACCACCGTGACGCCATGTCGAGCAAACTCCTCGGCGAACTTCTTCGCACAGACTCTGCCGTAGCTGGTGGCTGAGCGCGTTCCAACGATGCCAATGCATGGAAGGTTCAAACAGAATGGGTCTCCTGAAACACCAATGAATGGAGGAGCGGATCCAGAGTGTGCGAGGGCTTCAGGAAAATCAATTTCCGCCAGGAAGCGGATTGAACCGAACGACTCTGGCCCTTGATATGCTCGAAGTCTTCGCTTCTCGCCTTCGGTCAGCAATGTTGAGTTCAGAAGCTGAGCAGCCCAATCAGAAGAAAGGTCGAGAGACTCTAAAACCTCTCGACCCTTCGATACCGACATTTCGGCTGCTAGAAACAGATTCCTGTTCTCTGCCTCGCAGGGCATCGCTAGCCGCCGCCGAGCCCTGCACCGCCACCACCGAATCCACCGGCACCTCCAGGCCCACCGAGACCGCCTGGACCACCAGGGCCATTCGGGTTAGCCGGCTTAACACGTGGGACGAGCGGAAGTGAGTTATCAACTTTGAGACTAACTGTATGGACGGTTTTGTTGCCCAGCCAGTCGGAAACTGTGACGACAATATCCTGTCGGCCGCTAGGAATGGTTGGATTCTTCTTCGCCTGCGACACTCGAATCGCTAGAACTCCTTCCTTTCCAAAATCAAAGGCATATGGCTTGCCGCCGATCGTCACACTGATCGATTTTCCGTCAACACCAGAGGTGTCATCATCGATCTGGAAGAGGAGCTCTTGACCAGTGGTTCCGGCAATAATCTCTCCGCTATTCGGCCAAATCGTCTTGACCACAGGCGACGTCAGATCAACGCCAAGTGTTTTATCGAACGCCAGCACACTACTGTCTCCAGCACTAACCAGCAACGTTGACCCCGCAAGCACAATTTGCGTAGCTATTGGGACAGTGACTACTGGAGCCGCACTCTGACTGGCGCCACCCGTTTGTCCGCCGCCAAGACCGGGACCGCTTTGTCCACCACCCAATCCTCCTGGTGACCCAGAACCGCCTGGAGGACCCCCGGCAGCACCCGAGTTCAGGGCGGCTTTTGCCGCTTCATTCATTGGTCGGACGTAGTACTGCCAGCTGACAGCTCCTGACTCAGCATCAATAATGGTGAACGACCCATTCGTCAACGCAAAAGCAATTTTTTTGCCCATGATTGTCGGCTTCGTCAGCGGAATAGAACCAAGCGCGATCGGTGCTTTTGACTTCAGCGCACCTCCGTCCGAGTAGACGTAAGCGTTACCAGATCTGGAGATGGCAACAATGGAGCCCGAACCCACTTCCGGCGAGAAAATCATCGGCTCTTTGACCGGCACCTGCCATTTGGGAGAACCCGAAGTCTCGTTGAGACAAACGAGAAAGTTCGCGGAGTAAGTGTAAACAAAGCCATTGCTGGCCTCGACCGTTCCATCGGTAGGGCGGATCGCAAATGGCACACTCCAGTTGGATCGGCGAGATGACACGTTGATAGAGTGAAGCTTGTTCCGGTTATCGAAGAACATCACCGAGTCGCGACCGTTGCCGGTGAGTGGCCCGGCGATTCCGTCGAGCGATCGATATGGGGTGTCGTAGATACTCAAGCCTGTGGAAGCATCGAGAGCAGTGAACGAACCACCCTCAAGCGGGAAAACGACATACTTCCCAAGACTGACCGGTTGACCGACGATGTTTGAAGGCGATTCATGGACCCACTTCATTTCACCGTTCGCGGGATTGACTCCATACACCTTTTTGTCTGTTCCTGCCGAGACAAGAACTCCACCGACAAGCACAGGTGAGCGTCGAAACGTTCCTTCAATCGCCTGAACGTTTGGGAACTTCCAGTTCGTGTTCCCGGATTCACGGTCGATTGAATAAACACGGTTCCCCAAGTTTAAGTAAATCGTGTTTCCGTCCACGAGCGGCGCACCAGTCGGTGCAGACGGCGATGGCTGCTGCCATCGCCAGGCCAGCGGGGCTGGCCCATCAAATTGAGCCATTGCTGCCGCAGAGACAAGCGTAAGCGTCGCGAGGACAAAACTTCGATTCCCAAGCATAGTAAGACGACTTCTCCTAGACCGCATTGCGACCTATGATGGACATTGTAGTCGTGTGAGGGCTACTTTGTCCAGCAAAAACCACAGCTATCGGTTGGACGTATCAAATAAACTTTGCGATACAAGCATTTTGAAAACCGTTATCCTGTGCTACCACAAGATTGGCACCGAGCCCGAGGAGGGTCGGTGGCTTAACTGTGCGCCCTCAACACTGACCTCCCACACTCAGTTCTTCAAGAGGTTTGGGTGGCCGGGCTTCCTACCTAGGGAGTTCGCGACCGGACGTCCACAAGGAGTCTGTTTCACGTTTGATGACGCGTATGCCTCGGCAGTGACTCATGCCCCAAGAATCCTCGAAGAGAGCGAGTTTCGAGGCGCATTCTACGCAGTCCCTTCCTTGGTGGGACAGACCTCCTCGTGGGATGGCGAAAAAGCAAGACCTTTGGCGACTTGGGGAGAGTTGCTGGACATCGCAGGTCGGGGACACGAGGTGGGGAACCACACGATGTGTCACCCCCGATTAGCGGATCTAGCTTTTGACGAGCAACTGCTCGAACTGAGGGAGGCTCAAGATTTGCTTCGAGAAAGGGGCATCGTTCCAGCATCGGCTTGCTACCCATACGGCTCTTTCAACACCGATACTCTCCGCGCGATGAAGTCCGTCGGACTATCGGTAGGGTTGCGACTCGCAAAGACTCCGGTTTACAACGAATCCACTTTGGAACTAAACAGAATCGTGGTTGCCTTCTCGGATTCACTTCCCAAGCTGCTCTACAAGATCTACATCCGTCCTTCGCTGCCCTAGACACCTTTGGCATTCTTAACGGCGTTTTTGACCCGTGAAATGAGCGCCGACTCATCGACACCGATTCGCTTCAAATAGACCGCAGCGCGTTCAACTTGGTCAAGTTGGGGGACTTTCCGGATCGTGCGTCCGGTTGTCTTGATATCGTTAAGCAGAAGCCAAAGGTTCAACCGGAAGCTCTGGGAGGCATAGGCCCTAAATCGCTTTTTGTCTTCGGGCTTGTCAGGTTCCCACTTCGCGATGTTCTCACTGGTTAGGAGGAAGGAGTACTGAAACTCAAAAGGCAACTTCCCGGACTTCTGTTCGGCCAGCTTTCTTGTGAGCATGAAAAGGGCATGCGCCGGGAGCTTAGCATCTTGGAGCAGGGTCAATACGAAGTAGTCGCCCCGGATCGTTTCCTTACTCGGTCCAGAATGGGTCAGCGAAGGGTCGAACATCCAACCGAGCCAGAACCAACTCAAACGAAGATCGCGCATCTGCTCGGAAGGGCTTGGGCCACCCGAATTCTCCGCGATGAGTTGCTCGCTCATTCCGAGGCTTTGGAAGTCCGCTTCGGCGTAAAGTCGACCAAAGTCGCCGACTTTCCACATCGGGTTGCCTTCGGGCATCCAGTGTTTCTTGAATTGTTGGTAGTAGCCGTAAGCAAGCAAGGAGCGATATTTGCTCTGCGCGAGGAGTTCAATTGGGGAGTTGGCGGGTCGGGCGGCGATCGCTCGATCATGATAGAAGTAGTCTTCCTCCGTGTTCAAGTTCACTGGCGAGCCGTCGGTCGCTGGCACGTCGGGAATCCAGTCGGCAATCGTGGCGTCCTTGAGGTTGTTAAATTTATCTCTGGATAGGAGATTGAGAACAAACGCGACTGGTTGATCGAACAGCGAGATCGCCAGAACACGTTTTTGGTAATCGAGGGCAGCTTCGATTGAATTGAGCTTGGTTCCGAGCACCCATTCGTCTCGAGTGATCATGCGAAGAAATTCGTTGTCATCGGCAGCAACTTCGTTGTCAAACTGGAATGGGATTGTAATGCCTTCGAAGGGAACAAAGGTGCGGAAACCCTTGTTTAAACGGTCAGCCTCATCATCCGCTAAGTGCCGTTTAGCCCTCCGCAACAATGATCCAGGACGTAGCACTCGAAGCTCGAATCCAGACGGCGAGTGACATGAAGCGCAATTGCGTCCTTCCGTATCACGAACAAACCACTCGGGCGGAAGAGCCTGAGTGGTTTGAATGGCGACAGCAGCGAGTATCGGGACGATCACTTTCCGACAGCGTACAACACAGCGTTGGCAATCGCGATGATCTTGCCGTCGGCAGCAACCGCAGTTGGGGTGTAGGCTTCACCGATTCCAGGGGTGAGCTGCAGTCGCTGACTGAACGTATTGTTTGGCAAGCTCCATCGGTAAAGAATGCCATCTTCTCCAGTAACAAGGATGCTTTGCTTTTGAACGTCAACCACCGCCGAGTTCACACACCACTCGCGAACTGCGTTCGGATACGTCTGGTTGTACTCCTCATCGGTGGTCGGGTTTAGGATCGATCTCACAACCTTCATGGTCATTTGCCCCGAGCGAGCGTCGATCTCCGCGTTCTGCGGGTCGATCACGGCCAGTCGGTTCAGACCCTGACCGCCTCCGACAGCGTAATTGTTGTACTTAACAAAGAGCAGGTAAGGGGAGCCACCGGTGTAATCAGGAATCATGAAGCTCGGCACAATCGAAGCCGTATCGTCCCAACCAAAAGCACCGGGAGTTTTCTTCACCGTAAGATCGCTGTTGAAGTGCAGCAACCATCCTCGGTAGCCATTGTGAGGGAAGGGATTCTCAAGAACGCCGACGTAGACGTCGCCGTCTGTTCCGATGGTAGGCGACGCCGTTCCGGAGCTGTCGATCGCGGCATCATTGCCAGTCTTGGGATCTTTAAGAGCCACTCGGCCCGTTACCGAATAGGTGTTCAAATCAGCTTTGACGAGCATTCCACGGCCGAAATTGGCCGTGTGTACGGTGATGTAGAACGAAGAGCCATCTGCCGTAATTGCAGGAGCGCAGTTGGTCTTGACCTGGGCCACTGCACTATCGCCCGAAAGAGCGGCTGCCGAAACCCAGGAGCCAACTCCATCGGAGCGGACCCGCGCCACTCCGCTTGAAAGGTTTGCAGCGTTGGTTCCCAGCACCACAAAGCCGAAGAGAACTGAACCGTCTGGACACGCCGTGAGGGGTGTGCAGATCTTGACATTGCTCCGCATATTGGAGGTGTTGGCGTCAAAGATCGCATCACCATAGAAGGCTCTTGTCGTTACCGTGGCACTTTTTGAGTGAGCAGATCGGAAGGACACTCGCCCACCTCCAGCCTGATAGGCAACGCCGGGATCAAAAATGTTGGCTCTCCGCGTCAGGAGAGTCGGAGACATGCTGGGAAGCCAACCCGACGGTGGAAGCGAATAATCTGTATCCGCTGTCCATACTGCTTCACCATTGAACGCATTGAACGCCCTGACTTTAAATCCATCGGTCAGATTCTGCTTTACCGGGGTGATGAGAATGTTGCCCCGAGTGACCACCGGAACGCCATAGTGAGTTAGCAAGCTATTGCCGGAGTATCGAGGGACAAGGTCCACTGGCGTCGACCAGTGTTTCTTCACGATGTCCTGGGACGCCATGAAGCTAATCCCGGAGTGCTGAGGGTCGCCACTGTGGCCAGCCCAGACGTTGTTACCTCGCAACTGCGCCGACAAACCCGATCCCGCTAGAACGGCCGTAAGAGCCAAAGAACCAAACATTGGACGCAGTTTAGTCCTTTATCTCCAGCATTGCAAGCGATGCGATTACTAGTCTTCGCCAAAAACTTGCCACTCGTGAATTCCGCTTGCGAAGCCGGGCTTCTGCGTGAGCGTTAGCCGAAGGGCAGTGGTGGTGACAGGCGCAAACTGCACATCGTTCCAAACATCCAGCGCAGTGCCATACCTCTCACCGGCATTAAGCTTAATTTCGATCCAAGTTCCTCCGATTAGTGCTTCGACCTTCCAGTCAGCCGGAATTCGGCATGCTCCTCGGCCCGTATCGTCGAACCAAAACACGCGCATGTTAGCGACCTTGGTCGGTTTCGCGAAGTCGTAGCGAACCCACTCTTTCCCTCCGAGATGGCTCCAGAAGTGTAGCTGCTTGGGAGAGTTCGGATTGCTGGTTGGGGGGATGTAGCCATCATTAACTCCTTCGGGCTGGGAGATCGAATTTGCGTAGCTGACAGAAACCTTTGCGCCTGTTTCCAACCCTCTCAAAGGGGTAGGGACGGGGTTTGGAGAGAGCCAGACACGCATATCTCCCGGCTTACGATTGTCCCAAAGGAAGTAGGGAATCGCCTTTAACTTCACCTTTTGTGGCAATCCCATCGACTGAAAGAGCCTTCCCGACCAAGAGCCTTCGCTCAAGAAGTAGCCGTCACCTTCAAGGACCGTCGTGGCGTTGAACAGTGTGGTGTCCACCACTGGAACGAACTCAGAATTCGCCGGGACGCCGACTCGGTCCATATCAAACGGATTGTCCACCCCTTCCAAGCAGTACACCAGCGGTCCGCGCTTGAGGGCAAACATTCCGGCGGTGTCTTTGACGGAAGGATGCGAGACGATCTTTCTCACAGGCATCGGGATTTCCAGCTCAACAACATCGCCCTCCTTCCAGGTTCGGCGGATGTTTGCGAATCCGTCTTTGAGGTTCGGCTTCATCGCCGCCTTGTTTACGGAAAGATTGGTGAAAGCCCCCCACCCAGGTTGGCGTAGAGCGAGGCCAAACGTGCGAGTAGAGCCCGGATGCACCGTCATCCGCACTTTGCCATCCCAAGGATAGTTGGTTTTGACATCGAGCTTCACGTCGCTACCGGCGACTTTTGCCGTGACGTTTCCGCCGACAAACAGCAGCACAAAGAGCTGATCTTCCTTCGTCCCGTAACTGAGCCCACCGATTTGCCCGACGAGGCGAGCGAGGTTGGGAGGACAACAGGCGCAACCAAACCAGTCTTGCCGATGATGCCCGCCCGTGCTTGCCAGAGGGTTAACGTAGTAATACTTGTCTCCGCTCATGCTGATACCGGCCAGCGCGCCGTTGTAGATTGCCTGCTCCATGACATCGGCGTACTTGCTCTGACCGTTTAAAAGCGCGAGGCGATAATTCCAAAGGGCGTTTGCGATGCTTGCACAGGACTCTTGGTATGCCGAATGGGTCGGCAAGTCGTAATCGACTGTGAAACCCTCGTTAGAACCGGATGGTCCAATGCCTCCGGTGATAAACATTCGCTTGAGAGCCGTTGACTTCCACACCCTTTCCAGCATGGCTTTGAGATCTTGGTCGTGAGTTTCGTGAGCGAGGTCAGTCACGCCGCTGAACAAGTAGGCGGCACGAACGGCGTGCCCGACGATGCTCGAATGCTCTCGGATCGGGACATTGTCACTCCAATAAGTTCCGTCGTAGTCCTTCTCAGGCGTCTTGTGTTCGGTAGCGAAGAAATGGGTTCCTCGCTTCTCAATAAAGAACTGAGCAAGGCGGAAGTAGCGCTGTTCTCCGGTAGCTCGCCAGAGTTTCATCAACGCCAGTTCGGCCTCGGGGTGGCCGGGATATCCCATCTTCTTGCCTTCGCCGAATCTTGCTTCGATATGATCAGCGAGCTTCGTAGCTATTTTCAAGAGATTCGTTTTGCCTGTCGCCTCGTAGTGAGCCGAGGCCGCCTCGAAGAGGTGTCCCGCGCAGTAGAGTTCATGATCGTCGCGCAGATTGGTCCATTTCTTGTCCGGCTTATCTAACTGATAGGCGGTATCGAGATAACCGTCAGGGAGCTGGGCTCGACCAATGAGATTGATCCACTGATCGACTTCTTGGTCGAGCCAGGCAACCCGATTCTTTCCTAAGACGTAGCTCGCCGCCTCCAGCACTTTGTAGACATCTGAGTCATTGAAGACATAACCAACGTAGCCGCCGGTTTGCCGAGCTGCCGCACGCTCAAAATTCTGCCTGTACTTCTTTGCGACCAACTGATCGAGCTGTTGGCGCATCGTGACGGCTCCGAGGGTCCTTTGTCGGGGCGCCCAGAACTGGTCGGTAATATTGACGTTTTTCCAACTGACTGGCTGAATCTGGCTCATGGCCGCAGTAGCAACCAAGCTGAGCAGGAAACTTGAACAAAGACGCATCTTATTCGCGATTATGCATCGTCGTCGCCGAGCATTGCGCCGTAGAACCAAATCGGGTCTATAGTTGATAGGACGATGTTGTTGTTTGCATGGATTGTTTTTGGCGCGAATCTCAAGGGTCCGGTGTCAACGCCGTACCGTAGCACCGAAAAACTAATGGCGCGCTCAATCGTGGGTGCAAAATCCTCGGCGGTTGCCTATGAGCCAATCGATTTCGACATCACCACGACGGCGACGTTTGAGAATCCGTTCGACTCCCAAGATGTCTCCGTCAAAGTCACTGTTGAACAGCCAGACGGAACCTCTTTCGAAGTTCCGGGCTATTTCTCTATGGACTGCGAACGCAAGCTAGAGGGCGATAAGGAAGTTGTTACGAAGACCGGAAAGTCGGTATGGAAAGCTCGAATCAGCTTTCTGAAGCCGGGCAAAAATGTGGTCGCGGCCATTGTGCGTGATCGAAGTGGCACCTCCCTGACCGACACATTCACCGTCGACGTATCGCCGGGTGACTTGGAGGGCTTTGTCAAAAAGTCCGAACGAGATCATCGCTTCTTTGAGACTTCAAACGGTGTCAGTTTCTTCCCGATTGGCTCAAATGTCTGCTGGGCAGGGCCGAAGGGCACATACGACTTCGACACCTGGATTCCGAAGTACGGCGAGCAGGGTGCGAACTTCATGCGGGTCTGGCTCGCTCCCGGATTTTTCACGTTTGGACTGGAACAGAAAGGTTCAAGTCGCGATGGAAAAGGTCTTGGCGTTTACTCACTCGAGGGGCTTTGGCGTCTGGACTACGTCGTTGCTCTCGCTCGGAAGAACGGTCTTCGCGTTAAGTTTTGTGTCGAGTCTTTTAACGTGCTCCGCGAAAAGGACGGCTACAACGCTTTTGAAGAAGGGCCCCATACAATTGCGAACGGTGGGATTTTGCACACACCCGCCGAGTTTTGGGATAACGCCGAAATGGATCGGATTTTCCTTAACAAGATGCGCTATCTGATCGCACGCTATTCCGCTGACCCCACGGTCTTCGCCTGGGAGTTGTGGAACGAAGTTGACCTCACAACCGGCTTTCCCGCAGATAAGGTGAAGGAGTGGCACCAACGAATCGCTCGCGAGATTCGCAAGATGGACCCGTACAAGCATCTCATCACGACCAGCTTCGCTGATTCGATGGGGACCAAGGAGATCGACATGCTGGATGAAATTGACTTCATACAGACTCACAACTATTCGTCTCCCGATGTAATCAGCCAGGTGGCAAACCAGCAGTCGCGCAAAGGAAGCTGGGGCAAACCCCACTACATTGGCGAGATTGGCGCGGATTGGGCGGGGCCCAGGGCCGAAGAAGACCCGCTTGGCTTGCAGATTCACGACCCACTTTGGATCAGCACTGCGATGGGTTCGTCGGGGGCTGCGATGCCGTGGTGGTGGGACAACTTGATCGAACCCAAAAACACTTACGGCCTGTTCGGAGCGGTCGCACGGTTCGTCAAAGGTGTCGATTGGGCTGGCGAAGACTTCCGACAAACTCAGCCAAAAATTGAGTGGCAAATCAAGCCGAACCCGCTGCCAAGGAGAGATTTGAGCGTGGCTGCGAACCCGCCGGAGTGGGCGGAGTCGGCGTATAACAAGCCCCGTTCGGTCAAAGTCTCTGAGACCGGAGCGTCCGGCCAAATTCCGATTGCAGGGATTGCCCATGGAAAAGTGAACCACCCAACTTGGCACAATCCGGTGTCGTTCACAACCCAATTTACACGTCCGACGACCCTTGAGGTGGTTGTCGATAGCGTATCAGGATATGGCGGCGCGAAGCTTGCCATTGAACTGAACGGAGCGCCCTATCTCACCCGCGACTTTCCGCAGATCGATCCCAAAAAGAACGACACGATTCACAAATACGACGGCGTCTACGCGGTGACGATTCCTGCCGGAAAGCACCAAGTTGTCGTGAAGAACATCGGGGCCGATTGGATGACGTATTCGATTCGGTTTAAGGATGCTCTGGTTCGCTCCAACCCACCCTTAGTGAGTTGGGCTACGGTGGGTAACACTGTGGCTCTGGCGTGGGCAAGGGTCGAAGATCGCGCGTGGCGTCGAGTCATCGTCTTGAAAGAGCCGATTCCTCCTGCACCTCCGACTCAGTTTTCACTGAGTGGTTTAGCAAGCGGAAATTGGAAAGTCGAGCTATGGGACACCTGGAAGGGTGAAGTTTTGCGAACGGAAACTGTTAAGGTTGGGATTGACGGAAACCTAAAATGTGGACTGCCTCAGATCGAGACAGATATTGCACTGAAGGCGGTCAAGCAGTGACGCTTCCGCTGGAGAAATTCGATTTCATCGTCATCGGTAGCGGTCTCGCGGGACTTAGTTTCGCAGCCTCGGTCGCCGCACAAGGTCGTGTTGCCGTTCTGACGAAAGCGGAAATCTCGGACTCCAACACGCAGTGGGCGCAGGGCGGAATCGCCGCCGCAGTCGGCGAAGCTGATAAGTGGGAGTTTCATGAGCGCGACACGATGGTTGCAGGCGGCGGAATAAACGATCCAGCTGCAGTCCGCTACCTTGTGCAACACGCGGCAGAATCGATTGATTGGCTGCTCTCTTTAGGAGCAAACTTCGACCGAGCTGACGGTGAACTCTCGCTCGGGATGGAAGGTGGGCATAGCCAGCACCGAATCGTCAAGCACGCCGATAGAACAGGCTGGGAAGTCGAACGGACGGTGGTGCAAGCCGTGCGATCAAATCCAGCGATCACCGTGTTTGAAAAATCGTTTGTGACGCAGCTACTCGTGGAAGGTGGTCGTTGTATCGGAGCAGTCGCCGAAGTCGATCTTTTGGGGACACGAGCTTTTGGAGCTAAAGCAGTATTGCTCGCTACAGGTGGATGTGGCCGAATGTACCAACACACCACGAACCCTCGGGTAGCAACCGGGGACGGAATTGGCTTAGCTCACGACGCCGGTGCCGTCATTTCGGAAATGGAATTCATGCAATTCCACCCAACCACGCTGTATCATAACCAGCTTCGGAGCTTCTTGATCACCGAGGCGGTTCGGGGAGCGGGCGGAACTCTTAGGAACCATAACGGACGTCGCTTCATGTACGACTACGACGAGCGGCTCGAACTCTCTCCACGCGATGTTGTAGCGCGCGCAATCGAGGCGGAGATGAAAAAGCTAGAGACTTGGTGCGTCTACCTCGATACTACTCATCTTTCGCCGACGCTACTGAGGCACGAGTTCCCGACAATATGGGAGAAGCTTGAGTCGATCGACATCCAGATGGATCGAGATTGGATTCCGGTAGTTCCGGCTCAGCACTATTCGTGTGGTGGAGTTCGAACCGGTATCGAGGGCCGGACATCGATTCCTGGACTTTTCGCGGCGGGTGAAGTTGCCCGGACAGGGGTACACGGGGCAAATCGGCTTGCTAGCAACTCACTCCTGGAGGCGATGGTCTTTGCCCGTTCCGCTTCTGTCGCGGCCCTGGGAGAAGAGCCGGAGCTGCCCGATCAGACAGAAATCCGGAAAACTAAGTGCGTGCCGGAAGCAGACGCCGTTCGGCTCCGCCGGTTGCTCCAACATCAGATGACCAAAGGAGCGGGAATCGTCAAAACTAATGTGGGTCTTGTCGAAACTCTCGACTTGATTTCAAAGCTTGAGCGCGAGTACGAGCGGCTCCCCGAAGCTCCTTTTTCTCCTTACTCGCTCGAGACGAGGAACTTGATGCTTGCCGCTCGATACGTTGTGCAGGGGGCGATCGATCGCCATACAAACGTGGGTTTGCACTATAATTCAGATTTGATTACTGCCTGATTTCGGTGTAACGCGGGGGCAGGGCCGTCAGAGGAACAGGATCGGCAAAGCTTGGGAGGGCCACTACGGCAGAGCACTGACCGGACGCTTGTGCCTCGTACCGCAAGCCCAGTGATCCAACTCCGGGGTTGATGAAGAGCCCTGCGATGTTTCGTTTAGAGCTGATTTGGATTTGGTAGGGCAAAGTCAAATTGATTTCCTCAATTTTCTTTTTCTCTCCTTCCCAACACAGCTCATATCCCGGATTCAGAGGATTGAGCCACACCGGAGCTTCGCTAAACACTCGGAGTTCCGAAAACCAATTTGCGACGATTGGGTCTACCCTTCCTTCCGTGGTGTGTGAAAAGAGTCCCTTTCGAATTGCCTGCAGCGGCTCAATGAATTGGGGCATCGCCCGAATCTGTCCCTGTCGTCGGAGCCAGATTTCCTTCCCTTTGTCCGCGCTCAGGGCTGCCTCCATAAGCGCCGCCTTCAAACGGAGTTCGGGATTTGTGGCAAAAGCACCTGCCACTCCCGCGATTGCCAATATGCGACGTTGATCATCGTGGTTGATCCCCAACGAGCCTGTGTAGGGGTCCTGGCGCCAACTGAGGCTGATGAATTGTGGGTCTTCTGCCGGACTCTCCGGCTCTCCAACGTTCGAGGACTGCGTGAGCAGGCTGTGGACGGCTGCGGCCAACATCCCATCACCTTTCTCGTTGTAGAAGACGTTCAGCTTTGTATTTGGCTCACTCACTGGCGAGCTTGCTTCGTAGTAGTCGGCTAACAGCTTTTTGACCAAAGGGCCCACGGATCGCGAGCGATTTGCTAGTGTATTTGCCAGGGCAACCGAAACGAGGTCCGTCGGATTCTTCCATGTTGGCTCGGGATTTTCGAACGGAAGCAACTCTCCTAAGCTCAGGCCTCGACCGTTGGGAATTCGCCGGATAGGAAAGCGCACTCGGAGTTGGGGTTCGGCAGAGACCAGTACAGGCTCTCCGTTGATCCGGGACGGATACACCGTGAATAGGCTTTGGATTCTGATCGGATAGCTTCCGAATTGGGCAAAGAACAACACGTTTGGAAGAATCGTCTTCTGCCTCGGGAGTTGCCACGTCACGTCGAGACCGAGCGAGTCCTCTTCTATTGTCGGTTCCGGCAAATCGGTCAGCGGTCCGTACCAGAGTAGCTCTTGCTGCACACATCTCTCGGAGAGTCTTCCTACGGCGCGTGCAGTTGTTGCCTGGTAGGGTTCGGTTCCGAAGGGCAACGAGACTCGGACCCAACCTTTGAACTTTGGGTCGGACTTGATTGTCCAAGAACCCAACTCGCCCGTGACTTTGAGGCCAGTCTTATCCTCAGGAAATCCAAAGACGAGGGCGGGTTGACGATCCTGGAAGGATAGTGCGACCCAGTCGGCATCTGGCGTAGGCACGCCATTTCCTGCAGATCCCTCTTTCCAGGTGAGAAAGGGTGATGCGCTGGAATTTACCTGCAATTCGATCCCTTGAGCGAAGTACATGCTGAAGCCGAAGTCAGCTAGGTCAAACCGAAGCTTTGACGGTTTACCTACGCCGCCCTCAGTAAGAGCCACGACTCGATTTGGATTGACCAAAACTCTGTTGAGAGTCTTTAGCGGCGTTGCGAAGCGAATTTGGTCGGAACCAGAGGATTTGGACCTGAATCCCTGGTCGCTGAACACGAAACCGGGGATCTCGGGATAGCGAGTGTAGCCAAATCTTCCGAACCCCTGTTGAGCTGACGCGCTACCGAAGACCGTTAAGCACAACAAAACCGATACGGTTAGTCTCTTTAGAGTATGCGAGACCGAAAAACGGCTTATCCTTGGCGATTCTGTATGCAAGTATGAGATTGTAGTCCACGAATGTGTCGGTTGAGAACTTGTTCATTCGATAATTGAAACTCGTCTTCCAAAGGTCTGCTAGCAGATAGTCTGCTTGGCCGTTCAGGAACAGATTGTCGACATCGAGCGTTTTTGTCGTGTTAAGGCTCAATGCGAGTTTGCCTTTTTCAAACCATAAGTAGTTGGAGAGTTGTTGTTGACCAACAGATTGGTCTGAACTTTGATTTCTTGAGAAGTTGTAAATCCAAGTAGAGCTGAATGCGTTCCCAAGCGACTTCCGATAGGAAAGTTCTCCGACGGTGTTCAGTGTGTTTCCACTTGAGCCTACGAACTGTTCGAGGGTGAAGCCCGCTGACAAAGATGTGCGAGTGTTCACCTGCAATTGATCTGTTGTAATACGCATTCTAGGCGCGAATCCAGATAGGACGCTTTTGCCCGTCTCACGCTCTGCTTCGCTGTAGAGAGCACTAAATCCAGGGTAGAGGCTGATTGGTGCGCCTTTTAGTCTCACGGGGTTGGTTTCGCCGATCAGCGAATAGTCTTGTTGATTATTCTTTACGCCTCTTAGCGAGCGGTTCTGAGTGGAGTTGAGGGTGAACTGGAACTCACGTTGCTGCTGACTCAACGACACGTTTCCCAAGAGACTGTTGAACTGAGGCGAACCAATGGTGAAGTTTGCTGATGTGTTGGGATTGAGCCTCAGAGTCTGGCGGAGGTCAACTTGATAGTCGTCACGGCCAACACCGCTAATTGTCATGCCTCCGACGGAGTTGTCACGGCGATTCCAGTTTGATTCGTAGTCGAAGAAGACACCGCGGTTGACGTTGATGCCACTTCCGTACGATTGCCCCGTTCTGAATCTGACCGCAGAGCTGCTTTGTCTTCCTAAGTTAAGGAAAAAGGGGTAGTTCACGCCGAATTGGTTGTCGGTGATCGTGAAATACTGCTGCATGGGGTACTGGCCCTGGAATCCCCCTGCTGAGAACGACATCAGCCCCTGTGACCATATTTTGTCCTCACCCTGGTAGACCTTAACGTCTTGGAACTGGAGCTCTCGTCGCATGACATAGCTGAATCGAGTTGCGGTCAGGTAGCCGGTTTGGAGGTCGTTGGGATCTTCTAGCTTGAGTTCTTCCTGGGTGGCGGCGATGTTAGATTTTCTCGTTTTCTTAAATGTAAAGGTCTCTGGAGGAATGGGAACCGTGATTGGCTTGACCCCGAGTGGCGTGATATCGACAACTGCGACTCGCTGCCTTGGCTTGAGCTTGCCAAAGTCTTCGCCTTCTCCGGCGCCCGAGAGACTGAACAAACCATGAGTGTAAGTGAGGGTCGCTTTCGGTGTGTACTCAATGACAGTAACGCCGTATCCCCTCCCCGACCTTGTGTCCATAAAGAATTCGGAGAAGGTGTACGTTTTCTTATTGACGCTGAGTGTCGCGTTTTTCGCTCGAAGCTCGCCAGAATCAAGTAAGTATTGGATATCGTCACATTTGAACGCCGTTTCCCGGAATACTCCGGTGACGTTCTGTTTCGATCCAGCCCCGGTTAACGTCCGGGTCTCCAAGTGGTATTCAAATCGGCTTGGTACATTGATGCTGATGTAATCACTTGCGGTAGCCAACTTGTCTTTGCTCGAAACAAAGAGGACTTCGAGCGTTGATGGGTTGCTCTGGTTGTTCAGCTCTGTTGCGGTGATTTTTGCAACGCCGGGGATGTTGCCGGCGGTTAGGATCGCCTGTCCTCTTCCTCCAGAGATGGTGACTACTTGTTCGCGGAAGGAGCCCAGGGTTGTGTTGAGGAGAATCTTCGTTCCGTCAGGAACTACGGAACCATCGTTGTTCCGAGCTTCGATAGAGATGTTGACCTGGGAACGCCCATCAGCGACGATCTCATAAGGATAGGACTGCAATCGGATGTTAATTGCTGCGCTCGAGCACGCGGCGGTGACCAGGAGAGCGAGAAGGGCAAGCGGCTTGCTTCTGGACATTCAGGTAATTGTAATAGAAAAGAGCCAAATCCGGACAGATTTGGCTCTTTTTGTTTTGCTTATTTTATCGGCTGATGACGATCGGAACGATCTTGCGAACTCGCTCGCCGTCTTGTCCTTCAGCGACGATCTCTGCCCGGTAGGTGCCAGGAGGCTGAGCTCGGTTTGCTTGGTCCATAAGGTTCCAAACTACCTCGTTCTGTCCGGCTTTGTCGGCACGCCCTCGGCTGATCGTCATGACCTCTGAACCGTTGGCTTTGAGGATTCTGACCGTCGTTGTCGCATCTGCAGCGAGGCTGTAGGTCAGTCGAATCGAGGCGTCTCCACCAGTGCTTCGACTGTTTCGAGTGACCACGACGTTTCCGATCACAGCTCGGCTAACGGCTCCTGTTTCCACTTGAATCTTGAATTCTCGTGTGCTGGCACTGGTTGCGTCGAATCGGTATCCGGAGACCTTTCGAAGGTCACGGGTTTCTCCGGTAGCGGTGTCTACCAGGCGCACTCGAATGTTCTTCGGAATGGTGCTCAGGTTCGGCCAGGTGACCGTTACCGGTCCTGCGTCCTTTGCGAACACCGAGACCTTGAACTCCTGTCGCCCTGCCTTGTCAGAGAGAGACTGTGCAAGCCGAGTAGCTTGTCCATTGACCTCTTTCTCGACAGCCATACTGATCGCCCCATCAATCGGTGCGATCGGCGGCTCTTCAATCACGTTGTTCTTCGCAACGGTCGCTGATCCGGCGAGACCGATGTAGTTGAAATCGTCCGCAGAAGCGTTGGTTCGAGCCGCGAGTTGCAGCCGCCATTGCTTATCAGACTGTGTCCAAGTTGGCTCGTTGCTCTTTCGTGCGAACGGTGTGAAGACGGCTGGGTAGCGAATCACAACATTTTGGGCCGAGTACACGTAGATCCAGTAGCCTCGCTGAGGCTCCATTGAGTCAGATGACTTCTGGATAAACTTGTAAGTAGCGGTGTCTTGATCCCAGTAAGCGAGTGAACCGGAAACAAGACCCTGCTGCACGAGTTCAGCGAACGTGAACGCTCCAGACGAGTTCGAAGCGGCGGATCCAACGATTTGGCCCAACTGAATCGATGTCTGATAAGGATTACCTACCAAGTTCCAACCTGGCTGCAGAGTGATCAGCGGAGCTCCACCAGAACCATCTGGACGAGGCGCTCCGTCGCTAGGCGCACTAGGCGAACCGCCAAGTGTAATCGCTTGCTCTTGATTGACGATCAGCCATTGACCCTTACCTCGATCCGGACCAGACGATATGATGTAACGCCGCTGAGCTGGTTCGTAGCTGAAAGCGCGGAAGTCTGCGTCTGGGGCTAGACCGAGAATAGTTTCCCAGGTCGGAGTGGAGAACGTCCACGGTGACGTCACCAGGTTCGCATTTTGCCTCAACTGCATCCTGGGCTGAGAAACGATTTTGATCTGACCAGTAATGGTTTTGACAGGGCCTGGCGTCGGTGTTACCCGCACCTGGTAAGTCAGGTCTCCTGCAGCAAAGTCATCAACTCGCACTTGGAAGTCGATTGGAACCATTCTTCGGGCGTCGATTCTAGCGATGGTTCTCGTCGAACCGCCAACTGCGGTCAAACCGGTAGGGAGAAGTAACTCGACTCGTACGTCTTGCAGTGGCAATTCCTTGTCGATTGTAGAGAATCCACGATTGTTATCCACCCAGACTCGAACGGGGAACGGGTTGTTTTCGAATGCGTTGGAGTTTGCAGGATCAAGGTTGACGACCTTCGGAGGGTCAACGACTACCGAGTACGGCTTGCCATACTGTGCATCACTCCAGGTGCTGCGGTAGAAGGCTACAACCTTTCTGGATCCACCGACCGCCAAGTTTTGCGGAGCCCATGTCTGGATGAACGCTGGGCTGTCAGACATCAACACGTCTGAAATTGGCTCTTGGAAGATGACATCAGGGAACGCATCTACACCGTCTGCGGCGGGAGTACCGAGAGTCGTACCGAGAAGGAAGAGTGGCTGTCCGAGTACAAAGCCATCGGTCGGCGTCTGGCTTGCGGATGGATCTGCTGAATCAGTGGTCGCATCTGAAGCTGCATTATCAACTCTCAAGCCATATGCTTGAGTGCGCGAGAATCCAAAATTGACTTCACTTGGATAACCCGATGGGTCTAACAATCGGTTCCATCGTCGTTCAGTTCTAGGAGGCTTGATTCCGGGAATCGTAATGTAATACTCCGGTGTAGGCACTGCTGGGGTGGGTGGCGCTGAGATCAATCCCAATACTTGTCCAAAACGCATACCAACGGTATGCGAGTTAGCAGCATCAACATTTGCTAGGGTCCAGTCAAGGCGAGCTGCGTCCCCGACGAGGTCAGCCCTCAGGTCTATTTGAACATTTCCGTTCGTCGTCCGCGCATAAAAATATGTATCTGATTCGCCTTCAAACGTCGTCGAAAATCCGTTTGCACCGAACCTCGAACTTACGCCATCTTGTTGTATGGTCGCGTAGCCCATTCGTCCGAAGACAGCACTTCCAAGATGCTGGAAGCCGAAGGTGATTGACATCAGGTTATCCAGAGCGGTTCGAACCGTTCCTTCTGGCCCGATACCGAAACCGATTCGACCCGCCAGGTTTCCGTTAACAGCATTAGCAAAGCAACCGCCGTCATCATCTGCCGCCCAGTTACTGTTGCCGGATATACCCATCGACACTTCAAACAATGGATTGTCGAGGTTTTGGCCACCCGCATCGTCGGAGTATCGATTGGTCATCGGAGGAGGCGGACAAACGTCCGTCCAGTCGGCATAAACCGAGGACACACCTGCTGTGCCTAGAAGAAAAGCTGAGAAAAAGCGACTGTTGCGAAACTTGCTCATGTTGGCCTAGTTCGTTTAGAAAACGTTCCTGGGGGGATTGTTCCCCCCAGGGAGAGGGATTTTTTAGTTAGTTGGAGGAGGTGGTGGCGCACCAGGTCTGGTCAGCTGATTAACAACACTGAAGATGTATCTCTTCTGGGTGAAGTCATCTGGCACCGGACCAGGATTGTCCAACACGTTCCTTGCGCCCATTCTCCAGTGGAGAGTTGTCGCTGTGAGGATGCTCGATGGAAGACTGGTGTCGTTCAGGTCAATTGCCTGAGTCGCCAGAGTTCCGGTATCTCTTCGCTGGAATACAGTGCGCTGCACATACGTGTTCGGAGCAAAGTTTGGCGTGCTTGAGATCTGGATCACATACTCAACAGTGATGTCGTAGAGCGGATTTGCGACGCTCAAGAACGTGAACTGCTGAGGATTCTGCAACGTCGCGTTCGACGCCGGAGCTACGAGGCCCGGACGATTGAGCGGAGTTGCATACCCGTTCGAGGTTGTTCTTGGTGACAAGAAGAAGCATGAACCATTTCCTCCACCTGTTGCACCACCAGTGGTTGCAGCTGTTGACGATGTCGTCGAACCAGTGGTACCCGTGGTACCTGTCGTCGCCGTGGTACCTGTCGTACCAGTTGTTCCAGTCGTTCCAGTTGTTGCTGTACCACCTGTCGTGACTCCACCAGCGGTCTGCCCGCCAGCAGTTTGACCGCCGCCACCTCCAGACGAACCGCCTGGCAGGTCGCTTTGAGCCATCGAGAACACAAGCGATACTGCGTACTGATATGGGCGACCTGGAATTACTCCCGATAGATTTGTCGCAGTGGTTGTCGAGTTACCTACGCAAGTGCTGAAGTCCGGAGGGCTTGTCAGCGTCGAGTAAGTTACTGTCGCAACTGGCGACGTGTTGTCGAGAGCTTGCGTGTTTCCGCCAATTGCAATTCGAACCGGAACGTCAAAGAAGTCGTTTCGGAAGATTTGCCAGAACTGTCGCATCTGATTGCCTTTCGCGAATGCGTTTGGCATCCAAGAGATCTTCACAGATGGACCATTGGTTGGATCCGAATAAGCTTCTGCAGTCACATCTTGGAGAACTTCTCCTCCACGACCACCTGAGCCACCTACAAGGAAAGCAACCAATCCGAGCACCAATAGAGTGGTTATCAGATTGCTGCTCACACCTTTTGATTTTGGCCGGGCGACTGACGGAGTTCCGTCAACGTTCCACTTCGGAGTGATGTCGGGGACTTGGAAGATGGCACGAACCTTATCTCCTGGCTGATGTCCCTTAAAGCTTCGCTTGATGCGAACATAAGACTTGTCTGCACTGAGGTCAAAGACAACACCGGTCGCCACTTGCTCTCGCCCCCGCGAGATGATGACTTCCTGGCCGTCCTTGAATCCAGTTCGCGAACCCTGATTCATCAAAGCGATGTCTGGACCAGTGTTCAAAATCGTTCCCGTTGGGAGCGATTGCTGATTGATCTTATCAACTGCGAGGCTGGCAGCCTGCGCAATCGCGTCATTGATCAATGATTCGTCACTTGCGTCCTGACCCCGAACGGTGGAGAACGCAGCGACTGCGGCACCGTTGACTGGCTCCTGAGCAGCGACATCATACGCCACAACCTTCATCGAAATGCGAGCTTGCTTACCAGCCGCGCTCTTGTCAACTCGATAGTCAACGAGCGTGCCGCTGACAATCGTTCCGACCTTGAGCTCTCGACCGACCGCCATCAAGTTAGTTCGATCTGCCAAAGGTTGGGTGAGACCAATTCCTTCAGCAACTCGAGCAACCGTTTCTTGCGGCTGAACATCGTACTTGCCAGTCTTACTCAAGCTGTTTGCAACCGCTTTGGCTGCTTCGGCACCGTAGACAGACTTTCCTTTCTTATCGACGAAGTCGGCGACGGCCCAGCTTGGAAGTTGCTTGATTTGAGCAACACTCCTCGTGGCTAGTCCGAGCGCGACGTACGGCACCATAAGTGCCGTGATTACGACGTGACTGAGCACCTTGCCGGGCAGAGATGCAATGAAACGCCTCATTTTGACGTGTCCTCCATAGTTGAACTGAACATGTGGTTTGATCGCATATTGGTTCCGTTGTCAGTATAAGCCGAAACTGCTTGGACTTGTAACATCTCCAACCGAATCAACCTTAATCCCTCTTTAAGTTTCCCGTTCGAGTCACGCGCACAATTGCCCATTCCTCGTACAGGTCGGTGGAGTATAGCACGATCACTCGCTCGAAACAACAAGAGGAAAGCCGTAACTTTTCACCTCTTTTTTCAATTGCTCAGCGGTCTCGGCAATTGAAAGGTCTGTGTTGAATACGCAGTCGGCAAATGCCAGCCTGGCTTCAGACTCAAATTGAACCTGAAACATCTGATTACTAGGTTCTTTAATACCTCGTTCGGCGAGCCTTGATAGCTTTGTTTCAGTGCTGCATTTTGCTACCCAAATCGCATCGAATTGCGACTGCAGGCAGGTCTCGATCAGCAGTGGAATCTCAATAAAAGTTGCGCTCTGCTGCAATACCAGAGCCATGATTTGCGGGTGGAGTAGCAAATTGACTTCTCGCCGCAAGGAATCATCAGAAGCGATCATAGACCTCAGTAACAGCGGTGACACTTCTCCTTCGATGCCCAGGAGAATCGAAAGGTCCTGCTGAACGGACGGATCAAAGAAGATGTCGCGGGCTGCAGCGTCTGCGCTCACGCACTCAAAGCCCATTCCTGCCAATAGTTTTAGAAGTGTGGACTTCCCTTCGGCAATTCCCCCGGTGACCGCTATTCGCATTGTTTTTGACTATAGCCCAAAACAAAACGGGGAGCTAATCGCTCCCCGTTTCTTAACTTCTGATGGCGAATTACTCGCCAGATTCTGCTGATTCCTCTCCGGACTTGAGAAGACCCTTGAGCATTCCCAGACGCTCACCGATGGTTGCACCGCCGGTCGCGATTCCTCGTCGGGAATCGTCGTCTCCGCCGCCGCGCCCGCCGCGCCCGCCGCCTCTTGGACCGCCAGGACCACCGCTGGTCCGTGGCTTTCGATACTCTTCGTCCATGCCTGCGCCAGGGCGAAGTTCGCCACCGCCGCCGAGGGCTCGCATTGAAAGAACCATTCGCCTCTCGTCAGCCCGAAGATCAATGACCTGAACTTCCACTTCTTGGTTGTCTTCAACAACGTCCTGTGGTCGCTTCAGACGCCGATAGCTCATCTCGCTAAGAGGAAGGAATGCCTCTGCACCCTCTTCGAGCTTGACAAAAGCGCCACTCGTGACAAGACGACCAACATTGACCTTTAAGGTCTGGCCGATCTTGTAGTTCTGCTTGATAAGCTGCCAAGGATCCGGAAGGACCTGTCGGTGCCCGAGAGAAATCTTGCCAACGCCCTGGTCAAGTCGAAGAACCATGACTTTAATGTCCTGCCCTTCCTTGAACATCTCTTTCGGGTGGCTAATGCGCGCCCAGCTCATTTCTGAGATGTGCAGCAGACCATCAACTCCGCCAAGATCGACAAACGCGCCGTAGTCAGCAAGTCGTCGAACGGTTCCGTCAAGGATGTCGCCAACCTTAATGTTCTTGAAGACTTCTTCCTTAGCAGCACCCTTGGTCTCTTCCTCAGCCAGTCGGTTCGAAAGAACAACTTTCTTTCGCTCTCGCTCGAGCTCGATGACCTTGAGCTTCATCGGCTGGCCGACATACTTGTCGATGTTTCGAAGCTTGCCGTTCCCAACGTGAGTTGCCGGAACGAAGCCTCGAACGCCAATATCGACCACTAGACCACCTTTGACTCGGTCAATAACCGGAGCCTCGATCGTGGTGCCTTCTTCGTGAGCCTGGATGATCTTGGCCCACTGCTCTTCAAACACAGCTCGCTTTCTCGAAACAGTTGGGTTTCCGTCCGAACCGGTTGGGTTCAGAACGACAACCAGGAGCTTGTCATCAACATTGACATGGCCGATTGCGGATGAAAGGCTCTGCTCAGCAAGCTCAGCGAGAGGAATCACACCCTCCGCTTTGGTGCCAAGGTTAACAAAAACTCGGTCGTTATCAACTTGGATAACGGTTGCTTCAATGAGATCCCCTTTACTTAGTCGCTTGTAGGTCGTATCGCCAGCAGCTTCCGACTCGCCCGAATCGAGCGCGTTCATGTATTGCTCGAACAGGTCAGCGTCGTTCTTTGTCGTCACACCTTCAGCAGCTGGAGCGGCTTCTGCGACAACGGCAGGAGCGGCGACAGGTGCAGGTACTTCAGCAACAGCTGCAGCTTCAACAACGGGCTCTGCAGGAGCAACTGCCTCAATGGCAGGCTCAACAACTTCGGCAACAGCTGGTTCAGCTTCGGTAGGGGCGACTTCGGCAGTCGCGGG
Source organism: Armatimonadota bacterium (assembly GCA_037138755.1). Taxonomy (NCBI): domain Bacteria; kingdom Bacillati; phylum Armatimonadota; species Armatimonadota bacterium. Next base: position 250,671 of record JBAXHT010000001.1, read on the forward strand.
CTCAGTCAGGGACGCTTCAACAACGGCATCCACCGGGGCAGTTGCCTCGGCTTCAGCGGCTGGCGTCAAATTCTCATCGACAGTCATGGGTTTCTCAGAAATGTGCGCAGGACGCACAGACTAAGAATATACCCCACAGGTTCCAGGGAAGTTAGCTATTTAGCCCCATTCCAAGGTTTGACTGCCGGGTAAAGTTCCCCGTATCGAGCAAAAGCAACCGAGTAATCTGTCCCGCTCGGCGAAATCTCTTCGTTGATCTTAATAATTTCTTTACATGATGTCTGCACGTCTGGCCAGACGCCAATCCCGACTCCGGCGAGAATTGCCGCTCCCATTGCAGGTCCCTCGTCCACGGCAAGTCGGACGCATGGCGCATCGAAGCAGTCGGCCAGCATTTGGACCCAAAAGTTACTTTTACTCCCTCCGCTGGTCACCCTGATTTCGGTTGCACTTGCGCCGAGCCCTTTCAGCAAATTGAACGCCCCCAAGAGGCCGAAGCTGAGGCCCTCGAAGACCGCCCGATCGAAGTCGGCACGGGTGCTTTCGAGCCCAAATCCCGCAAAATGAGCTCTGGCAGCTGGGTCGATGTGAGGACAACGCTCGCCCGTTAGATAAGGCAAAAAGGTCAGCCCCGAGCCAGGTCGTGAAGTCGACGCGCTTGCGGCGATTTCGTCGTAGCTCCGTCCTCCGCCAAGCGTGTCTCGATACCATCGCAAGGCTCCGCCACAGCTGAGCATCACACCCATTGCGTGCCAACCTCGGTTCGCATGGCAAAAAGTATGCGCAGCGCCGCTCTGGTCGTGATCGCTGGAAGGCAGGCTCGTGAAGACAACCCCGCTCGTCCCCAAGCTGACCGAAATGATTCCTGGTTCAACTGCGCCTGTCCCTACTGCCGCCGCTGCTTGATCTCCGCCACCGCCAACGACAGGAATTCCCGCATTCAGGCTAGCCAATTGAATTGTCTCACCCGTGACTTCGTCCGACTCATACACCTTTGGAAACAGGCCTAGATCGACTCCGAGAGCGTCGGCAACTGGCTGCGACCACTTACGGTTCTTGACATCGAAAATTCCCGTGCCGCTCGCATCACTCACCTCCGTGGCGTACGCTCCCGTTAGCTTGAACCGGATGTAGTCCTTGGGTAATAAAACTTGGTGGGTTTGCTGGTAGTTCTCCGGCTCGTGATTCCTCAGCCAGAGCAGTTTGGGAAGTTGGAACCCGGTCAGCGCAGGATTACAGGTGAGTTCCTTGAGATGCTCACTACCGACAGTTGCTTCGATTTGCTCACATTCGGCAACAGTTCGCTGGTCATTCCACAGTAGTGCCGGTCGGACTACTTTTCCATTTGCATCGAGGAATACAGAGCCGTGCATCTGTCCGGTGACTCCGATTGCGTCCGGTTGTTTCTCGTCAATCTCGGCTAAGCACTTTTCAACTCCGACCCACCAGTCATCTGGATTCTGTTCCGTCCAGCCTGGCTTGGGAACGCTGATCGGATATTCGGCGGAGGCTTGGTTGAGAATGTTTCCCTTTTCGTCAATGAGGAGCACTTTGCAACCTGATGTGCCGATATCGATTCCGAGGAGCTTTGCCATAGGGCAACGAGCATATACTTTTGGAAGTGCGACGCGCTGTCATTGATGTTGGTTCCAACTCGGTTTTGCTTCTGGTTTGCGAGTTCATCGATGGCTCCTGGAGTCCCGTTGTTGACGACACTGCCATCACGGCTCTTGGCGAAGGCACGAAGAAGACTGGCGTTTTGTCGGAGCGCGGCATGACCGAGACTCTTGGAGCCCTGGCTCGCTTTTGGACTACCGCACTCGAAGCTGGAGCGGAGAGTATTGTTGCGGGAGCGACGATGGCGGCGAGAATCGCTTCGAATTCTGCAGAATTTCTTGAGCGAGCCGCCGGACAAGGGACACCGGTCAAGATTTTGTCGGGCGAACAAGAGGCTCAACTGGGCTTTGAGGCGGTCGTGAACGACCCAGCTTTCACTGACTACCAAAGAATCTCGATCATCGATCCAGGCGGGCAGAGTACCGAAATGGTCACGGCATCTCGCACAGATGATGGCTGGACCGTCGATTTTCGCCGCAGCTACCCGATCGGGACGCTGGGGCTAAAGTCAACCAATTTTCCGGGCGAGCAAGTCGACGGTTTATCTTTGCTTCGAGCGTCGGGAGCAATCGATGACCTGATCGGAGTTTGCTACCGGCCCGGACAATGTGGAGAGGTAGTCGTTCTCGGCGCTGCAGGAACAAATCTGGTTTCGGTACGAGATCAACTGACGACTTGGCAGCCAGATGTGGTTCACGGTTCAACCTTGCAGTACGAAGAGATCAGCAAGGCCGTTGGATGGATGATGCCAATGAACGACTCGGATCGCCGAGCGATTCCTGGCCTGGAAAAGGGTCGAGAAAACACGATCCATGTAGGAGCCTTTATTTTGGAACGCTTCCTTTTCGCTCTGCGAGCCGAGGCTTGCCGCGTGAGCGTGCGGGGTTGGCGACATGCGCTACTAGCTAATTCAGATGCGTTCCCGCTATAAATAAGTCATGGAGAATCCGAACTGGCGACAAGTGCTCGCGAGCATTTTGGGCATCTCCGTTCTCGGCGTTATCGGCTACCTTGGCGGCGCGAGGGCGAAGACCACACCGAATCCCGCCCCTAATCAGAAGCTCCAAAGCTTTGTGGGCTCCGCACCGTCGACCCAGGCAACCCCTCAACCCGAGGCCAAGGGCGCCGAGCCGAAAGAAGCCAAAAAAATTGTTCTTGATATCGGCGGCGCGATCTCAAAGCCGGGAGTCTATTGGCTGTATGAAGGTGCACGGTTGGACGAACTAGTTGTCCTCGCGGGCGGTTTGTTGCCAACTGCGGATCGAGAGAGAATCAACCTGGCTCAGCCGCTCAAAGACGGTTCGAAGGTGTCGATCCCATTCAGGCAGCTCCCCTCCAGTCAGAACTCGACGGCCGCGCCGATGCCATCCGCTCCAGAGGGCCCAGATTCTTCGCCTAACGAACCCGAACTACCGGCTCAGCCAAGGGTTGTCAACATTAACCAAGCCACGGTGGCTGAGCTTGAGGCATTGCCGGCAATCGGGCACGAGCTCGCAGGCAGGATCGTGACTTATCGCGAGGGAATTGGCGGGTTCAAGTCCATCGAGGAAGTGAAGCAGGTCCGAGGCATTGGCGAAAAGTTGTTCGAGAAGATCAGGCCCTTTTTGACGCTATGAAAGTCCTCGCCGTCCCGAATTGGAGCTTTTTTGATCCTGAATTGTGCGACCGAGCACTTGGCCAGTTTTTACCAGAACTGACCGTTCACTACGTTCAAGGTGACGTTGATCACCAGCGGACAGTGACCGCATTCTCTGGCCCAGCCCCTGAAGTTTTTCGGCAGATGGACGAACTCTGCAGGCTATTTCTCGACTACATCGACCTCGGTAAAGGCGGCGTCCACCCCTTTTCTGGAGCACTCGACGTTGCTCCCTTCGTGCTTCTGGATGGATCTGAGTCAAAGCTGATTGGCGAAGTTAAGGAGTGGGCAAAGGAGTTCTCGGGCACTTGGTCGATTCCTGTCCACATGTACGAAAAGGCAGCTTTGCCAGGTGCAGAGTCGCGCTTGCCAGTACTGCGCGGCCAGTTGGGACCGGTTACGAAGCCTTTTGATTTTGGAACCGCTTCACACTCATGGTGGGGGTATTCGGTCATCGGAGCGCGCGAATTCTTGCTCGCCGTCAACTTTAACTTTGGAGCGCCTGACTTGACGAGGGTTCGAGAATTGGCGAAAGAGATTCGCCGAATTCGCGAAAGTGGCGAAGCAGAATGGGCTGGTGTCCGTGTTTTAGCATTCCACCTTCAAAAACAAGAGATTGCTCAGCTAAGCTTCAATCTCACCCAACCAAATCGTACAAGCATTGATTACATTCATTCGTGGGTGAGTGACCAAATCGCCTCAAACTTTGAAACCGAATTGATTGGAGTGATCCGGGATGTTGATCTACCGAATTCGACCTGCCTTGTCCCTGAACCAAGTCAGATTGTGCCAACCTTATAGGCGTCGTGGCGCAGTATCAGGTTGGAATCTTGGGTGGAGGGCAGCTCGCTCGGATGTCAATAATCGCCGCCCATCAGCTGGGGGTCAAAGCAGTCTCTCTTGATCCGGACTCAAATTCGCCTGCAGCTCAAGTAGGTCCGTTCATCGTCGGTTCAATCACCAATCCTGACGACATCGCCAAGGTGATGAGATGCTGCGAATTCGTGACTTTTGAGAACGAGTTCATTCCTGCGGAAGCAATGCGCCAGGCTTGCCGACAGGCAACCTTCTCACCAGAACGTGTGACTCCCAGTATCGAAACCCTGGAAGTCATCCAGGACAAACTCACTCAGCGAAGAACATTGTTGGCTCAGGGAGTTCCCTCCCCGAGAGCCCTCTCGGCGGCCGATGCCCGCGAGCTCGGGTTTCCTTGCGTTCTCAAGTCGCGTTTTGGTGGCTACGATGGAAAAGGAACTCGATACGCCCGAGACGAAGCAGAATACGAGTCGATTCTAGAGCAAATCGAAGTCGAACAGTGGCTCGCCGAAGAGTTTGTGCCTTTCAAACGTGAGCTGGCGGTCATGGTTTGTGCGGGTGATGAAATGAGCTGTTTTCCGACGATGGTCACTGAACAGAAGAACCATGTCTGTGATCTTGTCTACAACGTTGAAGATGAAATAACCCAAGAACGGGGGGCGCAGGTCGCGATGGCGGCGGTTGCCGCCCTAAATGCAAAGGGGTTGTACGGCGTTGAACTCTTCGAACTTGAAGACGGGACAATCAGCGTCAACGAAATTGCTCCACGCCCCCATAACTCAGGGCACTACACGCTGGATTGGGGCGCGATGTCTCAGTTTGAAGCGCATATTCTTTTGACCATGGGCGCTTTCGGAACTGCTCATTGGGGAGACAAGACGTGTATGGCAAACATCCTAGGACAGTCTAACTCCGGAGACTATCTGAAGGCCCTTAGCGAAATGACCATATCGCACCCCGAGGCGAGGATGCACTGGTATGGCAAAGCCGAAGCCAAACCAGGTCGCAAGATGGGACACATCAATGTGTGTGCTCCTGCTGTAAGCGTTGAGTGGGCTCGCCAAGCACGCGAGACATTCTATAGGTCCTGGGGGACTAAGTGAGAAGAGCTATTGTTCTGGTCCTGGATGGATGCGGGGCCGGCGAGGCTCCCGATGCCGCCTTGTTTAACGACCATGACCATCCGTCAACGCTTAAGCACGTGTGGGAACATTGCGGAGGGCTGACCGCTCCCTTCCTCGCGGGGGCTGGCTATTTTGCGGCGGGCGGTATCGAGACTTCCGTTGGCCTAGACGGCTTTCACGTAGAGTACGGGCGGCTCCAGGAGATGTCGATGGGAAAAGACTCCGTGACTGGACACTGGGAGATGATGGGCGTTCATACGAAGGTGGCCTTTCCGACCTATCCAAACGGGTTCCCTTCTGACCTCGTCACTGCCTTTGAAGAAAGGATTGGTCGTATGGTCATCGGTAACAAGGCGGCCAGTGGAACCGCGATCATTTCCGAGCTTGCCGAGGAACACATTCACACCGGCTCGCCAATCTTGTATACAAGCGCAGACAGTGTTTTTCAGATTGCCTGTCACGAAGACCACGTTCCGATCGAACAACTGTACGAGTTTTGCCGGATCGGCCGCGAGATTTGCTCCGAACCTCACAACGTTCAGCGGGTCATCGCTCGCCCGTTTATTGGGTCCAAAGAAGCAGGCTTTACTCGAACCGAACGAAGAAAAGATTTCCCACTCCCCGCACCCGCCAACTACATTGATGGGATCCTTGACGTGTTCGGGATCGGCGTTGTTCCGGAGCTGTTCGATGGCAGAGGTTTCCGGCAGGTAAGGCGCACTCAGAACAATGCCGAGCACGAAGGCATGCTCTGGGCAGCACTGGACTCCGATGCAAGATTCATCTTTGCGAACTTCGAGGACTTCGATATGCTGTATGGACATCGAAATGACCCAACAGGGTTTGGCAGAGCCTTTGAGGTCTTTGATGTTGTTTTACAGAAGCTCCTCGCTAAGCTCACGGCTGACGATCTGCTGATCCTGACAGCGGATCACGGGAACGACCCTACGACGCCTTCGACTGACCATTCTCGTGAATTCGTACCGTTTTCGGTGATTCATAGGGGATCAGGCGTAGCGGAACTAGGCGATCAACAAGGGCTGTGGCAAGTTGGCAGACGAGTGACAGATTGGCTCGGATGCTCAGCCTAGCAACTTTGCCGATTGCATACCAGTTTTCTTTGGGATAGGGAGAAAGGCACTCATTTTGTTCCGATACTTAGCCGCAGAGTAAACTAGATTTTTGGGCGCATCTCTGCGTCGCTGATCTGTTTGATGCTGGGACTAGAAGATGAAAAAATCTACTGAAATCGCGTTTCGTCTGTTTGCAGATAGTGTTTTGTTGCTGATTTCTTCCATTTTCGGAATGTTGGTTGGCTTTGCTTTTGGAGCGGAACCCGGGAAGACATTTGGTGCCTACGCTTCGCAAAACATTCTCGCGCCGACATCGCTTCTGGCTATCTGCTTACCAGTCTTCTACTTCTCGGGCTTTTACACAAAAGGTCGGGCATATTCGACAAGCTACAAGCCAATTTTCGTCCTGCAAGTTTCCGCTGTTGCTGTCATGGCGTGGGGCTTCTTATTGTTCATGCTTGGTCGTAACATTGAGTCGAGCCGAAGCTTGGTGATGAGCACAGGCGTGATGGCCGTCGTCCTTGCGATTGGTGCTCGAATTTGGAGCATGGTTTGGATCAAGGTCAACCACAAGGTTCTACCGCGCCATTCTGCAAGCGCCGCCTCATTCGATGAATACAGACCAAAGAGCGTGCTGGTTATCGGGGGAGCGGGCTACATCGGCTCAGGACTTCTGAAGAAGTTGATTGACAAAGGCTATCGAGTCAGACTGGTTGACGCCTTCATGTTTGGCGAAGAGCCAATTGCCGCAGTTGCAGGACACGAGAATCTCGAGATCGTTCGAGCCGACTTCCGGCAGATCGATAAAATAGTCGAGTCGATGCGCGGCATGGACGCGGTTGTTCACCTTGGTGCAATCGTTGGCGACCCTGCATGTGCTCTTGATGAAGACTTCACGATCGAAGTGAATCTGATGGCAACCCAGATGATCGCCGAGTGCGCGAAAGGATTTGGAATCAAGAAGTTTATCTTCGCTTCAACATGCTCCGTATATGGAGCTTCGGATGAGGTTCTGAACGAGAAGTCTCAACTCAACCCGGTTTCGCTTTACGCTCGATCCAAGATTGCGTGCGAACGAATTTTGCTTGAGATGCAGGACGATAAATTCAAACCGACAATCTTGCGGTTTGGAACCGTCTTCGGACTTAGTGGACGGACACGATTTGACCTCGTTGTCAACTTGTTGACGGCAAAGGCAATCGTTGACGGAAAGATCACCGTTTTCGGCGAAGACCAGTGGAGACCGTTCGTGCACGTGGATGACGCTTCCCTGGCCGTTGCTACCGCGCTTGAAGCTCCGCTTGAGGTCACTGGCGGCGAAACGTTCAATGTCGGCTCCGATGAAGGAAACTACACCTTGGGAGATGTCGGACGCCTGATCCAGAAGTTCGTACCGACCGCCGAACTGATTGCGAGCGGTAGCGATGGCGACCGACGCAACTACCGTGTCGACTTCTCGAAGATCAAAAACCAAATCGGATTTAAAGCTCAGTGGTCATTAGAAATGGGTGTCAAGCAGGTCATTGAAGCGTTCGAACAAGGGAAAGTCTCTGACTACAATGCACCACAATACTCGAACGTGAAGCTTCTGAGCGAAGAAGCGTCCTCACGCGGATTGATGACCGAGGCGCAACGGTTACGGAACATGGTTGAAGAAGCCGCCTACGACCAGGGCATCCTTCGGTCAAACTAAGCGGATGGCTCAGATACGCATCGGAATCGTTGGCGGTGGAATTGTGGGGCTTTCAGTAGCCTACAAAATCTCGCTCAGGTTTCCCCACGTAAAGATCGTCCTTTTCGAAAAGGAAGCAAAGCTAGCTGAACACCAAACCGGTAGAAACTCCGGAGTCATTCACTCCGGAATCTACTATAAGCCGGGATCGCTCAAGGCGACCACTTGCCGAGATGGCAAGGCTCAGCTCGAAGCGTTTTGCGATGAACATTCCGTGAAATGGGAGAAGTGCGGAAAGGTCATCGTCGCACTCAATGATGGAGAGTTGCCTGCCCTAGACCGCATCTACGAACGCGGTCAACAGAACGGCGTCGAATGCCGCTTCATCGACGGAGATGAACTACGCGAACGAGAACCCCATGTCGCGGGGATCAAAGCCATACACGTCCCAGAAACGGGGATTGTCGACTATGTCGGCTTCTGCGTCAAGCTGGGAGCACTTCTTGAAGAGAAAGGACACGAGATTCGGCTGAACTCGAAAATCATCAGCATCATCAAAACAACCGACGGAGTGACCATCGGAACGGAAGATAAGAATGGTGAACACCTCGATTTTTTGGTGAACTGCGCTGGCCTTTACTCCGACAAAGTTGCCCAGATGGCCGGGCACAAACCCTCGATCAAAATCATCCCATTCCGGGGCGAGTATTACGAACTCAAGGAAGACGTCCACCATCTGTGCCGACATCTCATCTATCCGGTCCCCGATCCGGCCTTCCCCTTCCTAGGGGTCCACTTTACGCGAATGGTCTTGGGTGGCGTGGAGTGCGGACCGAACGCGGTTCTTGCGTTTGCCCGTGAAGGGTACACAAACCGCCAGATCAACCCCGGCGAGCTGTTTGAATCTCTCACCTACGGCGGATTCATCAAGCTGGCAGGAAAGTTTTGGAAGACCGGAGCCGGCGAAATGCACCGCTCGTTCAGCAAAAAGGCTTTTGTAAAGGCGCTTTCACGCTTGATCCCCGAGATCAGCGAAGAGCACCTGGTTGCGGCTCTGGCTGGAGTCCGGGCGCAAGCCATCAGCCCCGAGGGTGCACCGGTGGATGACTTTGTGATTGAGCACGATGAGCGCGCAGTGCATGTCATCAATGCAGTCTCCCCAGCCGCCACCGCTTGCCTTGCGATTGCGGACCACATTGTTGCAGTCTTGGAACCAAAACTGGTGTCCTGATGCGAATAGGGGTGACGGGCGGTGGTGGATTCCTGGGCCGTTCGCTCGTCACTGAGCTCTCGGGTGAGGGTCACGATGTCATCGTTCTCGACGAACGAGAAGTGAACTGTTCGCAACAGGTGTATGGCCGGGCATTCGATAGCGATTTAAAGGCTATTTTTGCGGACTGCGAGAAGATCTTTCACCTTGAGTGGAGTGGCTCTTTTCGTCAGGCAAAGGACGATCCGGTCGGCACTCGGCAACGCAATTTGAGCGCTGTCCAGAAGGTGCTGGATTGCGGTGTTCCCGTCATTTTTGCAAGCACAAGCCTGGTCTACGGCGGCAATCTTGCCCATCCAAGCAAAGAAGACGAGGACGTCGCTCCGCGCGCGCCGTACGGTGAGCAGAAACTCGAAGCCGAGGAACTCATCCGCGCCGCAGGCGGGTGTGCAGTGCGAGTTTTTAATCTCTATGGCCCCAATTCGACCGATCCCGCACAGATCATTCCTCGACTGGTCGCCGCAGGGCAGGGCGATGGTCGAGTCTCACTGAATGGTGACGGATTGCAGAAGCGAGATTTCGTTCACCGTATTGATGCGGCAATAGCGCTAAGCCAACTCGTTTCGCAATCCGTCTCTGGGGGGGTCCTCAACCTCAGTTCGGGCATCGGCACGACGATGTTGGAACTCGTCGAACTAGTCTTCCGGGAGGCTAGACGAAAGCCGGATATCACTTGGAATCCCACTGTTTCGGGGGAAGCTCGAATGATCTGCGGAGACCCCACCGCACTCAAGACTTTAACCCGTTGGGAGCCAACTATTCAACTCAACGAGGGAATCAGAGACTTGCTCGCAAATCCGTCGTAAACTAAGAATCTCAGTGAATCTTGTCAGAGAAATCGAGCATCTGGGAGTCAAGGGACGGCCAGTCCTGATCCACACGGCGCTTCGCGCGGTCGGAGATATCGACGCCAAGAACTACATCAACGACTGGCGAGAGGCGGTCTCGGAGCAGGGACTCGCGATGTTCCCTACTTTCACGGGTCAACCGACCGACTTGCCGGAGAGTCCTCCTGCCTTCGACGTCGCCAAGAGTGTCCCAGTGAGAATTGGAGTGGTTCCGGTCGAAGCCGCGAAGCTGGAAGGCGGGTTTCGCTCAGTCCATGCAACTCACTCCGTTAAAGGGTTTGGAGTGGCCGCTGAGAGCTTTTTGAACGACCACTTTGACAGCTATTCGCCTTGCGACGAACACAGCCCTTTTCGCAAGTTAGCACAGGCCGAGGGGTTGATTGCGTTAGTCGGGTGCACTCATACGTCGAACACCACGATTCATGCAGCAGAGGAGCAAGCTGAGGTTCCTTACCATCTGATTCCCGGCGAAGGAACGTGCATCGTCACGGATCGAGACGGTAATCGCTTAGAGCAACGAACTAGATTCCACTCCTGGGCGACCGAGCGAGACTTTATGCGCATTGACAAGGATCTCGGCGCGCTCGGTATTCAAACCTACCACTCGATCGGCGATGCCATTGTGCGGCTTGTTGATGCACGGCAAATGATGGAATGGCTTGTTCAAAGGCTTAGGGCGTACCCTTATCTGCTGTGTAAACCGAAGTGACGGGGTAGGTCTAGTTGGTCGGGGCGACACGATTCGAACGTGCGACCTTTTCCACCCCATGGAAACGCGCTACCAAACTGCGCCACGCCCCGAAAGGAATCAAGAGGATACCCCGATCTGATTGACCGGGGTACCGGTTGCGGCAGTTTAGCCTCGGGCCGGAGTCGAGATCACTGGGGTTCGCCCGGTGGTGTTGAAGTACTTGAAGACGTTATCGACGGTAGGTGTCGATCGGCCTTTCAAGTTGCGTGCGTCGAGTCCCTCTGCGCGGAGCATTGCGTTTGTTCGGCTCTTGAGCAAAGCTGGGCGAAGCGATTCGATGGCACTCTTCTGCTTTCGATAAGCATCATTGCCCGGATCCTTAGTCAGGCCGTTAACGACGGCGGTGTAGGCCTTTGCAAGCTCCCCATCTTTTGCGGCCAGGGCCGCGGCTGAGGCATAGAATGCCGCAGCATAATTCGGACTGGCTTTTGTTGCCGCTTCGGTGAACTTGACCGCGTCATCGAATTTCTTCTGATAGAGCGAAGCGATACCAATTCCAGCGAGAGCCTGGCCAGAGCTGGGACGGCATTCAAGTGCCGTGGAGTACATCGCCTTTGCAAACTCAAACTGATAGTCTTTGTCGGCGGCCGTCAAGTTCGGGGTCAGTGCTAACGAGATCGCCTCATTGCCCTGCTCAACGTACATATCGTGATCGGCGGCGTCTGCCCGAATTGCCTTCTCAAAGTTCGCGCGGCCTTTATTGATCTGGGTGAGACGGTTCGCGAGCGCGGCCGCGAAATAGTACGCCTCGCTCCTTACTTCGCCGTCGCGCAGTAGTGCCGAAGCAGCATCCGCCAAAGCCTTTGCACGGTCACGCTTGATGGCGATGTACGCTTGGGCGGTTTTGACACCTAAGGAATCTGGGGAATTCAGAATTGCTTCTTTGATCGCTTCATCTGAACCGTTATCATCGCCAAGTTCAGCTTGATTCACGGCGAGAAGGGCGAAGGAGTACGCATCGTACTCGCCAAACTTCTTGAGATTCTTGAGAAGTCCGTCCGCTTGGTTGACCCGGCTGAGCATCAGATAGCTGAATACCAATCGATTGACCAAATCCGTTCGTTTGTATTGGTTCGGAATCTCCTTCTCAAGCGAGTCGACGACAAGCGCATAGCGTCGAGCTTTTATGGCGGCATCAAGGAACTCTATCGACGTCCCATCTCTTTTCATGCCGTCCAAGTCCTCGTCGCGAATTGCCGTCCGCATTTTCGCCGCGTTCATGAGTGACTTCTTGATGGCATCGACGGTCTCGCGGCGGTCGGTCGTCGCCTTCGAAGTCGCACTGAACGCCTTTTGAACATTCAACGAGATAATTAGCTCGCGAGCATCTCGGTTCTTCTTGTCGACTTCCAAAACGTCTTCAGCATTCTTTTGAGCCTTATCGTATGCGCCCTTCGCAAAGTTTGCGCGTCCCAAAAGAAGTCGAGCCGCAACGGAGTCTTTATCGGCTTTGAGGGCGATTCGGCCCTCGGTTAGTGCTTCGTCGAACTTGCTCTCGGCCAGGTAGGCGTTTCCTTTTGCGACGTGAGCGTCTGCGCCCAACGACACGCCGTTGTCGACATTGAGGGTCACGAGTTTTTCGGCGTTCTCGCCTTCCGAGGTGAATCCCTTAAACCGCAACTTAATCGGACCATCCTCTTCGGAAAGACTGTCCAGTTTGAACTCGTAGGGAGTTGATCCGTCGGTTTCCCGGAGATCGTCGCCGACGTACATCTCAATGGCTTGGATTGGGTTCGTCGTTATCGGTTTGATCACAAACGTGACCTCACCAGTCAACGACTCTCCGCCCTTGACGGCAACCGGCGACTTGCCTTGCATCAAGTACACGTCGATGGAAAACTTTGGCTTGGCTCCTCCGCCTTGGAGAGCCAAAAATGCAGTGAGAAGTGGAAGTACGCTCATTCGTCCGACCTACAGACGGTAAGTATGACGAATCACGAAGCGATTCGTATTCGTTTCAAGGCGAATCTCGCAGGTGTTTAGTCCTCTAGCCACCGGCGAAACGGCAAGTCGAACGACAGATCGTTGAGGATGCGATGCCGATACCAATGCATGATCACTCTTGGGACCCACCCAAATGGGTTAAAAATGTCTCGAAAAAGATCGACCGAAGCTGCTGTAACCTCAGTCACTTTTCTTCGGCACATAAGCGAGGCAAGGTCGTAAACCAGATAGAGTAGCGCGAACGCATTCCAGAGAATTGCCTGCCAGCTCTGAAGGCTCGTCAGGGCTTCTTCGATCATGATGAAGGCGATGATTGTACTGCTCGCAATCAGGGCTAGGACGTAGCCACCAACGAAGCTAAAATCGCGTCCGCAAAAAATTGCGTAGACCGCAAAGCAACCAATCCCCGCCAGCACGGACCAGGCGGGAAAGGAGAACGCCGTCGCGCTACGAGCCGCTAGCGCAGTCGTTCCGATGCAAACGAGCGCTTGAATTGGAGCGGATTTCACTTCCCAAGTCGTTCCTCTGCCGAAGGTTCTTAGCAGACTGATGAGCGCAAGCGACAGGAGCCAGAGCCACCCAAAGCGTGGTTCGCGTCCAAATTCCGTCGGAATTGCCCAAGCCAGTAGAGCAATCACCAATACCCACAGGCAGAACCTGTAAAAGGTCTCACGGATAAACAGGAGCCGCTTCGAGTAGCGTTCTTGCGTCACGTTCCCTGGCATTGCCTCGGGCTCAGGAACGTAATTGGGAACGTACATCTAGAACACCCAGTTGATCGACCATGTCGCGAGGTTCCCTCGCACGAGTCCGGCTTGGAGATATGCCTTCTTGCCGACAATCTCGATTTCCGTCGCAGCTCCAAAGTTCCAATTGAACGTGTCGTACTCGCCGAAGGCTCGCCAGTTGTCGTTGATTGGCAGGGTGTAGGATCCAAAGAACCCTTTCCAGCGCGTCCCACCTAATCCAAGAGTGAAATACTGCTCGCGACTGCACTCTTTGGTGCCCACGATGAAGAAGGAACGGCTGAGCTTGGAGTCCTCGACGGGGTCATCATCGCCGTTTGCCGCGGGTCGATCCGTAACGTTGTGACAGCCAATCGAAAACGCCCAGTCGCCAGTTTTCTCTTGATTTAGCGGTAGCTGATACTGAAGATGCTGGACGCTGTCACCAGTTCCACTGACGATCATATGCGTGATCGCGATTCGAGACCCGAGCGAGTCCAAGGAGAACATCCCTTGCAGCGTGCCATCACTTCCTACGCCTCCAGTGCTGGTTGTGTTGAACCATCGCAGATTCCTGTCAGTGCTCCGGGAGCACAAACCAAGGACAATCTTCTTCGTACCCAACACATAGCCGAGCGGGGTCGATAGAGACATCGCCCCGTTCATACCGATGCTGCCATCTCGAAGAACCGGAAAGCCGTTTCCACTTAGTCCCGCCATGTCTCGGAATTGCGGGTAAGTACGCGGTCCGCCAATCGTCTGAGCATGCCCAGCCCCGCATACCAAGAAGGGAAAAACTGCTAAAGCGAATCGCATAGAGACTATTATCTCGTAAAATCCTGTTCTGCGATTGCTAATGTCAAACTCCCTTCACCGTCTTGCGAGCAAAGCATGAGTCTTGACAAGAAGTACATTCTGGCCGACCGGGATGGCACCTTGATCGTCGAGAAGAACTACTTGTCAGATCCCGCTGAAGTGGAACTAATCCCGGGAGTAGCGGAGGCGATTGCGACCTTCAACGAGGCAGGTTGGGAAGTGATATGTGTTTCCAACCAATCGGGGATCGGACGCGGATACTTCACCTCGGCCGCGGTAGTTCGTGTGAACCAACGTGTTCAGGAGCTGCTTGCTCCTTGCGGAGCGAGGATTCTGGAGTTCTACTTCTGTCCGGACACTTCTGAAGTGGAATCCACGCATCGTAAGCCAGCACCCGGGATGGCCTTGGACGCCGCAAAAGCGTACGGATTTGATCTCCGATCCGCCATCGTCGTTGGCGATAAGCTCTGCGACATTCAACTGGGGGAGAACATACGCGCCACGTCGGTTCTTGTCCGAACGGGCTACGGGTCTGCCACCGAGCAGGAACAGGGACTCCGACCAGATTTGGTAATCGACAGCTTCGCTGACCTGCCTGCCATACTATTGGAACCGGGAGAGAATCATGCGAAATTGGGAACAGGTCGCTAAAGAGCATCTTATCGAGAGCATCCGCGTGAAGCAAGCGGTGACCGAAAGCTGTATTCCCTCTCTGTTAGCGGCGGCAGACTTGCTCTCCGAAGCATTCCAGCGAGGCAACAAGCTTCTCATTTGCGGAAATGGAGGAAGTGCTGCCGATGCACAGCACCTGGCGGCGGAATTCATTTCCACCCTCTCAACATCTTTCCCACGAAAGGCACTGCCTGCAATTGCCCTGACAACAGACTCTTCGACGCTGACGTCACGCGCAAATGACTACGGTTTCGATGAAGTATTTTCGAGGCAGGTCGAGGCGTTCGGCCAGCCGGGGGACGTGCTTTTGTCCATTTCCACCAGTGGCGGCTCAAAGAACTGTGTCGCGGCCATGCAAGCGGCGCAGGTTGCGGGTGTGAAAAAAGTGGCACTCGTGGGCGGAAGCGGGGGCGTGATGGCTAAGCTCGCCGATGTCGCGATCATCGTCCCGAGCTCTCAGACGATGCATGTCCAAGAGTCACATCTGGCTCTGTATCACATTCTTTGCCACATCGTTGAACGGAAACTGAACCCTGAAATGGCGGCAGCAGAGGAACTCGCAAAGGTATGAAACGAGGCATTGATCTGGTGGGAGCGTTGATCGCACTCGCTATTTTTGGAATCCCGATGTTGATAGTGGCTCTTCTGATCAAGGTTGTCGACCCGGGCCCAGTCTTTTTCCGCCAAGCCCGCCTCGGCCTCAACGGCAAGCCTTTCCGCATCTTCAAGTTCCGCTCGATGAAGGTCAACGCTCCGACGATAAGAAACCCTGACGGATCGGCGTACACCAATGCTGACGATCCTAGGGTCACCAAATTCGGTAGCTTTCTCCGGACGACAAGTTTGGATGAGTTACCCCAATTCTTGAACGTCGTTGCAGGAGACATGAGCCTAGTCGGTCCCCGCCCCGACGAAGTTTCTCAACTCGAGTTTTACACGGAAGCAGAAAAAGCAAAACTGCTGGTCAAGCCTGGGATCACTGGTCCTTGTCAGATCAGTGGAAGAAACCTAAACTCTTGGGAGGAGCGCAAGAGGATCGACTCCGAGTACGCCTTGCACCCTTCGTTAGTCACCGACCTCCGGATACTCCTACTCACGATTCCTCATGTCCTCCTTCGCAGAGGGGTTAACTCTACTGAGAAGGGCGTAGAGAATCAGCCGAATCGTTGACGACCGCCATCGGAGCTAACTCGATGCGATCAAGCTTTTCAAGTTTCAGACTATAGACGTAGCCCCTGTGTTCAAACGTGAGAGGATAGCGGTCTGGGTCCGACGCTCTCAAAAGATCAAAAATCTCCTCTAGCGACTTCGTTACTGAGACGCGGCTGTCTGCAGATGTCCGGCGGGGATAGTAGGATGACTCCACGGAATCATCTTGACGAACCGGGTCTAAGCTGTCGAAGTTCTGCACAGCAAAATTCATGAGTTCGATCTCCGCTAAAAACAGTTTCTCGAAGATCTCCTCAAACGTCTCGTGACCTTCATTGAAGATGGTTTTCTGGTGGTAGATGTCGCCGGAATCAACCTTCGCCGCCGCGTCCATCATGGTTACCACAATTTCTGATTGCCCTTCGAGTATCTGCCAGTTCAAAGGAGCAAATCCCCGCCCCTTCGGAACGTCGGAAGCATGGATCACAAGCGTGTGAACATACATCGACTTCGTTGCCTCTCGAATCATCTCCTGGCAGCTGATCAAAAATAGCAAGTCTCCGCCACTCAACTCATTCTTGCTCGCCACGATTTCCACTTCGTGTTCGTTCAACTCCTCAGACCAAAGCTTTAGGTGCGGCATCACCGGATGACCAGGATCAGAACACAACACAGATATTTTCAACACACCCTCCGAAAGCCCAAGATCAAAACTTGAACGCTCAGTTTATTCAACATTCTCGGCCAACTATCCGGCGAGATACAAATCAGGTATCCAGACGAGGTCGACTGGCATAGAAAATGCGACCTATCTCCTGAAGGGAACTCGCTCCAGATGGTCCCCGATAAACCACATCCCTGGCACAAACACTGTTGAAAAACTGATCTTGTATGCCAAGATCGTTAAGTAGATGTCTGCAAATCCGTTTGTTATCCGAGACGAGTTCATTCCTTTTTCTCCGCCTATGATTGAGGCGGATGACATCGCCGGAGTGGTCGACACTCTCAGTACAGATTGGATTACAACCGGTCCAAAGACTCGACGCTTTCAGGAAGTCTTCTGCGAGACCTACGGCTCACGTGCTGCACTCGCCGTCAACTCGTGCACAGCAGGACTTCACGTTGCCCTCGTCGTGCTCGGAGTAGGCCCCGGGGACGAAGTCATCACAGTCTCGCACACGTTCTGTGCGACGGCAAATGTGATCGAGCACGTTGGAGCAAAACCGGTATTGGTGGACATCGAACCGGAGACGATGAACATGGACCCGGTCGCCTTCGAGGCGGCGATCACGCCGCGAACTAAGGCCGTCATCCCCGTCCACTATGCCGGACATGCTGCCGAAATGGATGAAATCAACGCAATCGCTAAGAAACATGGAATCCACGTGATTGAAGATGCCGCTCACCCAATTTCGGGCAAGTACAAGGGCTCCTTTGTCGGGTCGTCCGAAAATCCAACGTCGTTCAGCTTTTACGCCACAAAGAATCTCACCACCGCCGAAGGCGGAATGCTAACCGGAACCCCGGAATTCATCGAAAAGGCGCGGGTGGTCCACCTTCATGGAATGAGCAAGGACGCTCTCAAGCGGTACGAGAAGGGCGGATCTTGGAAGTACGAAGTTGTTCTTCCTGGTTTCAAATACAACATGACCGATCTTCAAGCGGCACTGGGGCTGACCCAGCTTGCCAAGCTTGACCGATTCCAAGCTCGTCGCCGAGAAGTGGTCGCCCAATATACAAAGGCTCTGGGCGATCATCCGGCATTCACCGTGCCTGTCGAGAAGCCACATGTCGAATCATCCTGGCACCTCTACGTTCTTAGGTTGAACCTGGATCAGCTCACCATTGACCGGGATCAGTTCATTGACGAATTGAAGGAACGAAATGTGGGAACCTCGGTCCACTACATCTCAGTTCACCTTCACCCATTCTATGCTCAGAAGTACGGATTCGCGCCAGAATCGCTACCGGTCACCTGGGATACCTACAACCGAATCATCAGCCTTCCGCTCAATGTGAGAATCACGGACGAGGAAGTTGCCTACGTGATCGAAGCGCTAAAGGATATTGCGGCAAAGTACACTCGATAGGTGAGCAAACCAAGAGTTGTTCTTGTCGTTGGAACTCGACCGGACGCGATCAAAACGCTTCCGGTCGTTTTGGCGTTAAGGCAGGAGTCGTCGCTCGAAACTGTTTTGGTTTCGACTGGCCAGCACCGCGAGATGCTGCAGCAAGTTTTCGATACGTTTGGCGTCCAGCCAGACCGAGACTTGGGGCTGATGAAGCACGGCCAATCGCTTGGCGAACTAACCGGACGTATGTCGCTCGCTCTTGACGAGCTTTTCAAGGAGCTCAAGCCACAGTTTGTGATCGCTCAGGGGGACACGACGACCACGTTTGTCGCGGGCCTTTCGGCCTTCTATAACCAAATTCCGTTTGGGCACGTTGAGGCGGGCCTCCGCACTCACAACGTTTTCGATCCATTCCCGGAAGAGTTTAATCGTCAGGCGGTTGGGCTGTTTGCGACTCATCACTACGCGCCGACCGAACTCTCGGCGTCCAACCTTCGTCGGGAACATGTCTCGGATGACAAGATCTTTGTGACTGGCAATACTGGCATCGACGCGGTTCTCATGGTTGCCGAGCGGGAGCCACAGACATGGTTCCCTGATCACGCAGGTCGAGTCATTCTGATGACGATGCATCGCCGCGAGAACTGGGGCGATCCGATGGCGGCATGCGCGAAGGCCGCACGACAGTTAGTCGACCAACACCCCGACACTCTCCTTGCCGTGCCTATGCACCGCAACCCGATTGTTCGCGAGGTCTTGGAACGCGAACTTGGTGGACACGACCGAATTCATCTCATTGAGCCACCTGAATACGCGCGGTTCACCAAACTGATTCAGCGAGCAAATTTGATCCTGACGGATTCTGGTGGTGTCCAGGAGGAAGCACCGAGCTTTGGCATTCCCATTCTCGTGCTCCGCAACACCACCGAGCGTCCTGAAGGAGTTGATGCAGGCTGCGCCAAGCTCATCGGCACCGACCCTGAAGCTCTGCTGGCTCAGGGGACCCAGTTACTGAACGACTCGAAAAGCTATCAAAGCATGAGTCAGGTCAAGAGTCCATACGGCGAAGGAAGAGCGTCAGAACAAATTGTTGAGGCGGTGAAGACATATCTTCACCGCGGTTCATAGTCGATCGGACTTGAGATTTCGATAGTTTGTGACACGTCTTTGGGGGTGCGCCGCCGAAAAGATGTGTCATTTCCTGGTTCAAACGTGGCTTTCTGATCGAAATCGTGTGTCATTTCGGTGGTGAATTTTTCCTTGGCGGTGAGGTTTGGATACGAAAGGTGGGCTCTGGGCTGCGGGCTTTTCGTATCTATTTGAACCTGAAACGTTGTTTTGAGCCCGATAGGTCGTGTCTTTCGGTGGGGAATTCTTCCGTTGGGCTTCGCATGTGGTCGTCTATTAGCTGAACAGTTCGGTGTGTGGAAAGCTGCTAAAGCCCTGATTGCATCGGAGGCACTCCAAAACTTGTTCATCACCTACTAGGCGATGAAATCGGGGCTTTGTCAACCTTATCAATTGATTCTCGTTGGATAATCCTCGCGACTAGGCATTTTGTATAATGACTTTCGGGAGGTGTTGTGACGGAGTTCAAACGAATCGGGAGCTTGGTTTGGCGTGGGCTGTTTGTCGCACTGAACGTCTACTTCTTTGTCACTCGATTTGCTGATTTGGTAGCTCCTGATAATCGAGCCTCGTGGTCTTCCTTCAGTGTCAGTCGTTCCGTGCCCTATTGGCAAATTCTCAGCAGTCAGGCACTGACAGTTTTGCTGACTGGAATACTATTCTATTGCTGCGTTGAGCGCTATCGGTACGAGAAGATGCACGACCGGATCGAATTCATCGGAGTCCAATTTGCTTCGTTCAATTTGACGCACTGGATGTATGCCTACAAATCCCGAGTCGAAACCGGTGTTCCTGTCGCACGGATTGCTGAGAAGATGAACACGCAGTTCGGACTCAGTCTGTTCATGTTGGCCTTCTGCATCATTTTGGCCGTCGGCATTGAAGTCATTTTTCGCGAGAAGTCGGAGAGGCGGACGACTTGAATCTAACACATGAGCTCATTCCGAATGTTGAAGAGTTTCGAACTCGGAACCAGCCTCGGGCAGAGCATGCGGCAAGGCTGCTTATTGGCGGACTCGCCCTCAACCATTTTTCGATCTTCTGCTACTCGTTTTGGCTCATACGGAGTAAGGGGAAACCAGCTGGGGACCTTGCAGACGGTTACACTTGGATTGTGGGATTCTGGGCCGTCGGATTGCTCGCGCTGATCGTGTGGGCTTGTTTCCGCAAAAGTGGTCGCTGGCACGTCAATCGCGTCGTCTGGCTGTGCCTGACGTCCTGTCTCTCTATCAATGCCTTCGTCTCTTGGCTCAAAGAGCACGGTATCGAGCGAGCATTTCCCCAGTGGCAGCGCTACTCAATCGTCACTACACTGCTACTACTGACCGTCGTCGCAATCCCCCTTGAACTCACTTTCTTGGACGCGGCGAAACGGAAGATGGAGGAGACAGATTGATCGACCCTCAAGCCGAACTAACTCCTGGACTTAGGGGATGGTATGACCATCGTCGGGCAGTGCTGGGGGAGATTGGGGTTTGGTTGCCGCTTGGGGTCTATGGAGCGGCGTGGGTTTACGCAGCACCGAGGATGGTGGCGGAAACTTCGTTTCGGCAGGTCTTGGCGAATGCAGACCAGGCTGGTGTGATGCGCTTGCTACCGATTAGCGGGACGGTGCTCCACTTGGTCGGTATTGCTCTGGCTTTCGTCGCAGTGAGCTGGCGTAGCTTTCCTCGAATGGAACGGTTCCAGCAGACGGTGCGGGGCATCCTAATCTCGATCGCTGGATCGTTCTGCTACATCGAGTTCTCGGGTTCGAAGTTCGAAGGCACTTCAGGGGGGCTGTTCATGACCAAGGTCTACTTCGTGATGGGATTCGTCTTTTTGGGGCTCTGGATTTGGAAGTTCATCGATCTGAGGATGGAGCAGAAAGCGTGATCGACTGGAATAGGGAGCTGACCCCGGGATTGCGTGAGTGGTTTCGTTTGCGGGGTCCTCATATCCGCACGGCTGCGACCTTGCTACTTTGGACGGTTCAGCTAATCATGCCCACACTGATCCTCGCAAACTTTTCGCAGGTTGGCTGGGGTGGGCTAGAGCGTGGCGCTGAGCATTCCCAAATCGAGGTTTGGGTTCCCGTCATCAGTGGATTGATCGGCTTAGGCGGAGTCGTTCTGCTGACGACCTTTCTGCTTCAACAGCGAAGACGACTTCCCAGCCTAGCGCTCCTGATGACCATTTTCTTCATGATGGGAAATGAGAATTGTTTTAAGGTTCTTCACGAAGTCATATCCAAACAAGAGCCACCCATTCTTCCGTCTCAACCCTTCCACCTCTACGTTTGTTTAGTGTTAGGCATTTGTTCGGTCGGATTTTGCACTTGGGTCTGCTTGAACAAAGACTTTCGTGCAGACTTGGAACTTCAACTCGCTCGCAAGGACGCCAAAGAGGAGCCGCCAACTTCTCAATCAAAACTCTAGCTGCCTTGGGCTGCCATCGCGGATATTCCGCGTCTGCTTCGCTTCGCTCCCAACGATCTTCTTGATCCATTTTGGAACCACGGCTCGCTAGCCAACTTGCTATCTTGAGGAGCTGTGACTCCGCTTGCTGACGAGTCAGGTTCTTTTCGTGCGCTTTTGGCGAAAAGGTGATGAGCGACATCCGAGTTATTGAGTCTATTCTAAGCTCGTGTGCCAGAATTGGCTCATGCAGTTCATGGTCATCGAGCGGTTCGTCAACTCTGACCCGAGGCCAATTTATGCTCGTCTGATCGAGAAGGGCCGAATGATGCCGGAGGGGCTTCTCTACATCAATAGCTGGATCAGCGAGGATTTCTCGACTTGCTGGCAAGTGATGGAGGCCGATGATCCGGCAAAGTTCGACGAGTGGACTCGAAACTGGGACGACCTGGTGGACTTTGAGATCGTGCCCGTGATGACCTCGGCCGAAGCAAAGTCTAGATCCGAAGCTGCTGGTTGACGGTGCGCTCCGAAACAACTTCCCCGGTGTGTTTGGTGGCCGCAGGCTCAAATAGCATCAGATGACACTCTTCGTTCGCAACTGGGCAGTGCTCGACTCCTCGCGGAACGATGATAAACTCGCCCGCTCTTACTGGAGTGTTCCGGTCCCGAAACTGCATTGTCATCTCCCCACGTACGACGAGGAACATCTCATCTTCATTCTCGTGAGAGTGCCAAACGAACTCACCGTGTAGTTTGACGAGCTTGACTATCTGTCCATTAAGTTCACCCACGATTCTAGGTGACCAGAAGTCATCAAACATTCCGAGCTTTTCAGCCAAGTTGACCGGTTGCACCCAACAATCCTACCTTCTGAACCTCAAAACTGATCAGTCATGAAGAACTGGGGTTGGCCGGGGACGTTGCGGCCCATGAGGTACATGGGGACGTTGACAGCGCCAAGCGGGACTTCGAGTTGGTCGGTCATGTAGGACGTCCCCATCCACTCGGTTCCGCGCGGAACCGGCCACTTTTTGAGGTTCGATGTATTCAGAACCTCCCGCACCGTCTCGTTTTCCAAGCTCAGGTAGCCGTCGCCGAAGGCCATCGAGTCGCGGTAGTTCCACTGCCAGTATCGCCAGCGGCGTTCGTCGCGGCGGAGGCGGTCCGGGTGTTCGGCGGCCCAGGCGTCGTAGCGTTGGCGGATGTCCGAGAAATCGTACGTTGGCAGATCGACTTCTAATGGGAGCGACGTGATCGGGCCTCGGACGACTCTATCAAGTCCTTCGAACCCAAGTTGCTCGTAGAGGCGTAGGTCGGTGGCGAACAGCATCGCGGCGCCTTCACCGGCGCGTTCCGAGTCGCGCAAGACGCGCTCGATGAGACGCCGGCCGTAGCCCTCGTTGCGGCGATCAGGATGGGTGGCAACTCCGGCGATTCCGATGGCTTTACCCCAGCCGAATTCAAGTGGGGTTGTGGTGAGTACGGAGACGATCTCCTGGCCTTCGATGATCGCCCATTTGCGATTGATGTCGAACATCGGTTCGGTAAAGAAGATATCGAGGGCAAGCTCGAAATCGAGCTCGAAGACCTTGCAGAGCAGGCTGAGAAACGCCTCGCCTTCGGATTCACGAATCGGTCGAATCTCAGTCATCGGGCAGGAATCACCAGAGGCTTTAGCTTAACGCGGACGCGCACAAGAAACGGGGCGAGAACCGCCTCTTCGCGGTAGTGGACGTCTTTATTCGAGCTGGATATCATCACTTTGGGCACGTTCTTTCCACTAAGGTCTACGGGCTTGGCGTCCAGTTCCGTCCCAGCAGCTGATGTTACTTCTTCGCTTAAATCGACATTGACCGCCACCGAAGCAGTCTTTTGCAGAGCATCCGAGGTTCCGGCAACATAGATTGATCGCGGAAAGGTGTCAATTGATTCTACGGAGACTCCGGGTGCCGCGAGTCGCCCAATTCGGTTGACGGTGATCGGAACTTCCTTAATCACCACCGGCTCGACCTTGATTCGGGCCGTAACGGTTGGGTTGACCAATAGATCGCGGACATTTGGCGGATAGACCACGACGGGATAGCTGCTGGTGCCTGGCCTCGCCTGCGACAGATCGACGTAGCCGGACACGTCGGAACCGAGCACGGTTCGGATTTGGGCGGTTGAACCGGCTACGGTTACGGAAACGTTTTCGGGCGAATCGGAGACCAAGAACTTTGTGTCGTCCAGGCTGACGGTCATGATCTTCACCGAAAGCGCCTGGGTGCGGGCGCGTACGGAGCGGGTGTTGAAGATATTAAGCCAAAGCAGCACACTGATGAGCAACGACATCAAGGCAAGTGGCACGTTCACCTTCTTCATGCCGTTTCCTCCTCCTTTCTCTCTCGGTCGCGACGGCGTCGGCGCGGTTGAGCCTCGGGTTCCTCTTGCTCGACCGTGTTCTTGATTAAGAACTCGCGTAGCTCGGTGGTGGTCGCAAGGGTCGTAATTCTGCCTTCTTGGGCGACCGAGATCGTCCCGCGCTCTTCGCTGACCACAATGGAGATCACGTCGCTGCTCTCGGTGACCCCAACGGCGGCGCGGTGGCGCATGTGCATTCGGCGGTCGATCCGTTGGTTCTCGCTCAAAGGTAGGCGGCAGGCGGCAGCTAAAACGAGGTCTCCGCGAATGATGACAGCGCCGTCGTGCAACGGATTCTGGCCAAAGAAAATCGAGCCGAGGATTGAGTTCGTGATCTTGGCGTTTAAGGTGACTCCGGTTGCCGCAATCTCGTCGAGCCGACTGCCGGTCTCAACCACCACGATTGCGCCCACCTTGTCTTTTGCCATCTCGGCAATCGCACCCACGATTTCTTCTACGGAGGCACGGTCAAGATTTTGTTCGTGCCCAACGTCCTTGACCGCATCGGCGAGAAAGCCGAAGCGGGTGAGCCCCTCCAGAGCCTGACGAAGCTCGGGCAAAAACAAGATGACAAGCGCGACAGGGCCCAAGAGTGTGGCTTTCTCAAGGATCCAATGAAGGGTTGTCAGACGGAGGGTGTCGCTGACCAGCAACACGACAGTGAAGACTAAGACGCCAAGGAGGATTCTCCAGCCGCGGGTGCCCCTTACGAGCATGAGAATGCGGTAGATCAGGAATGCCACAATCAGCACGTCAACCACTGCGACCGCCAAGTCCCGCGTTGACATCTCCTTGAGGCTCTGAATTAATTCCACCGTCGACTGCCAATGATTCTATCTGGAAAAGCCGGTTGAGGTTGCGGCTTTCCCTCGGACATTTCTATAATGTTAGGTTCATGGCGCATCTTCCGCACGGCGATAACTCTGATCCGCGACCTTTGGATCAAATCCGCGCGGATATCGACGCGGTTGATGCCGAGTTGGTGCGGTTACTTTCGCGGCGTACGGAGCTTGCGACCGAGGTCGGGGCGATCAAGCGGATTGATGGGAAGCCGTTCTTCACTCCTGAGCGCGAGCGGGCGGTTTATGAGAAGCTCTCGGCGATCAATCCGGGGCCATTGTTGCCGAAGCAGTTGAAGGCGATCTATCGTGAGATTATCTCGGCGGCGATCGCGGCGGAGAAGCCGATGTCGATCGCGTACTGGGGCCCTCCGGGGACGTTTACAAACATGGCTGCTTTGCAGACGTTCGGTTCGAGTGCGGCGATGGTGGCGCAGGATTCGATCTCGGATGTGTTTCTTGCCGTCGAGAATGGGAAAGCCGATTATGGTGTGGTACCGGTTGAGAACTCTGTAGCTGGTGTCGTGCCCGAGACTCTGGATATGTTTCCGCAGACGAACGTGAAAATTTGTGCAGAGACATACGTGCCGATCCACCATATCCTGGTTTCGACCGCTTCTTCTTTAGATCAGATTGAGCGGGTTTTTGCTGGTCCCCAGCCTGCAACGCAGTGCAAACGGTGGCTCAAGATGAACCTGCCTTCGGCGGAGATTATCGAAGTCGTTCCGACCGCAAAGGCTGCTCAACGGGCTCTAGAAGACCCTCGTTCGGCGGCAATTTCGAACGCACTCGGGGCCGAGACGGTCGGTATTCCGATCCTCGAAGAGCACATTGCCGACAACCCGACCAACCGAACTCGGTTTTTGGTCATCGGCTACAACGAGCCGATGAAGACGGGACGTGACAAGACGAGTGTGATGTTCAACCTTCGCAACCGTCCAGGTGAGCTGTATCGCGCGTTGGAGACGTTTTATGAGCAGGGCGTCAACCTCATGATGATCGAGTCACGTCCGGCGCCCCGGGCGTCATTTGAGTACATCTTCTACGCCGACTGCGCCGGTCACCGGACGGACGAGCACTTTGTGGCTGCGATTCATCGGCTGAGGAGTTTGGCGCTGGAGACGACTGTGCTAGGCAGCTATCCGTTGGCGGATAGTCAGTGAGGGCGTATGGTTTCAACACGCCCGGAATTGATCGAAGCCATCAAGGCAGCATTTCGAGGAGTCAGCCGTGAAGGCGGCGTTTCCTGGAGTGAAACCGACGTCATTGATGATTACGGAACCGAAGAGATGCGAGCGATTGCCCGGGCAAGTGATACTGACTCCGAATGGGAAGAGTTGATTCTCTCAGGAACATTTCTTGACGATGCGGCGCCAGGTAGTTTTTGCTTTCTTGATGCAATCGGGTTTAGATACTATCTTCCGGCAGCAATGTGTCAGGCGCTTATGCCGGAACTCGACACTCAAGGTCGTTTCTTTGGTTGGCATGGCTCGCTAATCTATCATTTGATCGAAGCTGACAGATCAATTTTTCGCGAAGGCTTCTTGTTACTCAGCAAAGAGCAAAAGAGGGTGATCGCAAACTTTATTACTTATAACGAGGCAGAAATGCTCTTCAATTTGGGAGTTAAGGAGCCAAGAGATTTTGACGAGCTCTTCCCCGAGGGAAGACAGCATTACATCTCTCAGGCAGTGATTGCGAATCGAGAAGGACCCTTCAGCTGCTGGTTTCCGAAAACAGAAGCGCAAATCTAAGCAAATTTTTCACCGACACTTCGCTGAGAGATTCGATTCGCCGAGTGTCCGATCTATCTAAGCGCAACCAACGCCTGAGCGATATCCGCTTGCAGATCCTCCGGATCCTCTAAGCCGCAGAAGAGGCGGATGAACCAGCGGGGCTTGTCGTAGTCGCAGGGCTTGACGTGCGACGCGACCACCAAACTCTCAAAACCGCCCCACGAAATTCCGCGACCGAACAGCTGGAGGCGGTTGCAGAAGTCCATGACCTTCGCCTTGTCGTCCTGAACCGTCTCGAATGAGAACAGGCCGGACGTGCCTTTCAAATTAGAGTTCACTAGATCGCGCTGTGGATAAGAATCAAGGCCCAAGTGGTGAACAACCTTGATCTCTGATTGCTGCTCCAGCCAACCCGCAACCTGATTCGCCGCAATCTCGTGCTGCTTCAGCCGAACCTTGAGGGTTCGCGTTCCTTGGGTGAACAGCCACGATTGAAATGGTCCCAAGAGTGAACCCATCAGCACAATTTCGTTCACAAGGAGCTTGTCGATATAGGCCGCTGAGCCGATGATCGCCCCGCCAGTTGCGTTGCTGTGGCCGCCGTAATACTTCGTCAACGAATGAACAACAACGTCGATTCCGAGGTCCAGCGGGCGCATGTGGAGCGGTGTATTGTAGGTGCTATCGATGATTGTCGTGATTCCGCGCGACCGTGCGAATGTCGCAACAGCTCCGACGTCTTGAAGGCGAAATGTTAAGGAGGTCGGACTCTCTAGGTAGATGAGGGACGTATTTTCGCGGCAGGCATCGATAATGGCCTGGGTGTCTCGTCCGTCGACCATCGTGCACTCAACTCCGAATTTAGCGAGATAGTTCGTCAGCAGACCCTTGGCGGGGCCGTAAATGCCATCCACGGTGACGACGTGAGAACCTTGCTGCACTGCGCTCATGATCGCAATTGCCACCGCAGTCATGCCGGCCGAAAACACTTTGCACTTTTCTCCTCCCTCAAAGTGCGCGAGCTTGGTTTCCAGGAGTTCCAGGGTCGGATTGCTCACTCGGCTGTAGTGGTGTGGCGGGCCACCGGGGTTGTTGTACATGTTGTCCAGCAACTCCTCCATGGTTGGAAACACAAAGAGCGAGTTTTGATAGATCGGCGGAATCACGGCACCGATGTGCTTTTCATCCTCGCCGAAATGGGCTAGATCAGTTCCGAAACCGTACGATCCTGCGGGGGACATGCACAAGATTATGAAGGATCAGGGAGACAAACCGACCCAATGAACCCGATTTCAAATGTTGGAAAGGCTAGCGTGGAAGACCGGGAAACATTTCGGAGGAGATTCCGCCTGGAACAACTTTCCATTTACCGCCTTCCTTCTCCATAGGTAGCTCATATTTTTCGTCGTAAGAACTGCCGCTTGCGAGGTTGCGCTGAACTTGGAGGGTCACCGAAGCCGAATCTTCGCTCGACTTCCTAGATCCGCTAATTCGCCATCCAAACGTATAGTACTTGCCCGCCGTGTTGACGCAGAAATCCCAGTCCTTGCTAAGCTTTTCGCGAGACGATTCAATCTCGGCTGGCTCAGTCTTGCCAATGTAGCTCAGCTCGGTCAGTTTCTTTGCATCGTGCTTGGCAAGTGCCGACATGAACTGAGCTGCCACAGACCCAGGTTCTTCTTTTGCTAGCGCAAAAGCCCCTACGACTAGAACCAGCATCAAGATTAGCCCCAGCACCAAAAAATTGACCGCACCACGAATTCGCATTTCCTTCATTAAACCTAATTCACAAAGTTCGCTTGAATGGTTTTCGACGCATTCAACTTCCATTCACGCGCTCCTACGGGCTTTTCGACCACGTAAACAATTGGATATCTCACACCATCGGCATGGGAATAGACCACCACAACTCTGACTTCTCTCGGAAATCGGTCCGTTTTGGCGAGGCTGTAGCGCGCAGTGTTCCGGAACTCCTCGTAGAGGCCACTGATGACTCGCATCGAATTCTGATTGCCTGTCGTGTCTCTGGGAGACGCGCCGGGGTCTTCGATCATCAGTCCACGAATCTCAGCCCAACGCCAGTTTTGGATTCCTTTTCCCTCGAGCTGCTCGTCGTACATCGACTTCAGGGAGGTGTGGAGTGATCGGACCGTACTCTCCGGGCCGTAATTGCGGAGAGTCGCAAAAGGCACTGCAACCACGCCTGCCAGTAGCAATGCGGGGAAGAGTGAGGCTTTTGGCACGGTGAACTGCATCGCGACGAACTCAGATTACCAATCTTTGAACTTTTACATTTCAACGTCGTTTGTTGGCTCAAGGATTCCAAAAACATCCTAAAATAGAACAAGGTTGTAAACAAGATGAGCGATTTTCTAAGCCGAAGAGATTTGATCAAGCATGGCGGCATGATTGCCGTCGGACTAGCCGCTCCGCGATGGCTCTCCACAATTGCCGAAGCTGACGTTGCTCGGGTGGCACAGGGCGGAAAGATCTCAGCCGATACAGTGCTCGTGGTCTGCCAGCTTTCGGGCGGGAACGACGGCCTTAATACGGTTGTTCCTTACGCAGATTCGCTGTACTACAAGGCTCGACCAACTTTGGCGCACAAGGAAGATGCCGTTCTCAAGATCAACGAGCAGCTTGGCTTCCACCCCAACATGAAGGGAGTTCATGGTTTGTACAAACAGGGCAAAGTTGCGGTTATCCAAAACGTTGGATATCCGAAGCCAAATCGTTCCCACTTCAAGTCAATGGACATCTGGCAGTCGGCATCGCCGGACGATAAGCTGAAGTACGGCTGGCTTGGGCGACACGTTGACAGCAAGCTCCGTAACGGCGCGGTGAACCCGGTCATGACCCTCGGTCTTTCGACTGAAAAGCCTTTGGCACTTGCTGGTGAAAAGGCTTCGATTCCATGCTTTGCATCGCTCGCCGATGTTTCCAACATGCTGGGTGACAAGGACTCCGAGCGAATGCTTCGAGAAATTCAAGGTGCGGACGCCATGATGGATTCACCAACCCGAGTCGTTCAACAGGCCAACAAGTCTGCGCTCGATGCGATGTCAGTGTTGTCGAAGCAGCTTTCAACGTTCACACCGAAGCAGACCTATGGAGACGACGCCTTCGGCAAGGGCTTTAAGCAGATTTCTCAGCTCATCGGAGCATCGCCGGCGACACGAGTGGTCTACTTCTCAGCGGGCGGATTCGATACCCACGCTCGTCAGGCAGACGCACACGGCAAGCTGATGGAAAACTTCAGCAACGCAGTCACCGCATTCCAAACCGAGATGGAAGCAATCGGAAAAGCTGACAAAGTCATCGTCCTCGTCTTCTCCGAGTTCGGACGACGAGTTACCGAGAACGCTTCGCAAGGTACCGACCACGGCGCGGCATCTTCGATGTTCGTTATCGGCTCAAAGGTTAAGGGCGGCGTGTACGGCGGCTCTCCAAACTTGACGGATTTGCAGGACGGCGATATCAAATTCAAAATCGACTTCCGCGAAGTCTACGCAGCGGCACTGGATAACTGGATGGGCGGCGACAGCGAGCTCGTCCTCGGCCAGAAGTTCACCCCGCTTGGAGTGATAAAGTAACCTCCGAAGCCCCTCTCCTGGGAAGGGGAGGGGCTAAGGTGACGGAGGCAAAGCCAGCAGTTACTTAAGCTTAATCAGCCAGAGTTTTCGAAATTCGACTTCCGATCCTTCCGCCTGAATCGCAATTTGCCCGCTTCGAGCGGTGCAGTCCGTTCCCTCGTTCACTACGACATCGTTCACCCAAACTTTGACTGAAGAACCTCGGCATTCGATTGACATCGAGTTCCACTCTCCGAGTGGGTTTTCGGTACCGTCGGTCAGGTTCTTGATCCGTCGCTCTTTGCCCTCGGTGACCCCCCAGTTGGCCTTCGGTCCTCGGCGGGCTTCCATGTCAGGCACAGTGACTTCCTCGCCGATGCACCAAAAATCTCCGGCATCACCGCTTTGCATCTGCACCTCAAGAGATTGAGGGAACATCCCGTAGAGCATGCGTGGTTTGGAGGCGTGGACCAGCACACCGCAGTTCCCTGGCTTATTGGCGAATCTGTACTCAACTTCCAGTCGGTAATTCTCGTACTTCCGGTCGGTGATCAAGTGTCCACCGGGAGAGCCAAGGCTCACGAGCATCCCATTTCGTACAATAAATGGCATCCTCGCCATTTTGTCTTTGTCCATTTCTGGAACATCTGCGTGCCAGCCTCTTAGATCCTTTCCGTTGAAAAGAGAAACTGGCTTGCTATGTTGACCGGTGAGCAGAATCGCGGCGAGCATTGTCGTCATGCGAGAATTGTAGCCGAGAATTCCGTGTCCGACAGAAGGAGGACTAGGCCGAGATGCGGAAGAAGTCGAAATCCGCGTGGCCGCCGGACTGAATCGTGGCCATGTTGAACAATCCAAATCGGCAACCCATGAAATGGCTGAGTTCGTAGCGCAGCTTAATCGGTTCGCCGAGCATGATCCAATTCCTCCCGTCTCGAGAAAAAGAGAACGAGCAAAGATCGGCTTGGTTTCGGAAGTCGCATGCCATTCTCAGATACGCAACCTTTTCGGACAGTGGCACGGTCGCAACAAGTTTCGGTTTGCCCGAGGTCCCAGAGACGACGACGACCTCGCGAATGTCTCCGTTACGCCTGATCCCGATGTATCCATACTTGCCCATAAGCGCGACTATGCCGGCAGCGTCGCCGTCTTTGAGATTGGATGAATCCAATCGGACTGTGCCAGTGCACGTCGGTCCAAACGTTCGTTGAGTCAACGTGTTCCGGGCCTGGGTGACTATTGGATCAACCCGGCAAGTTCGAATACGCAGCCACCCCGGCCTTTCGCTTACCGACCAATTGCTGGGGTCCGGATTGTGGTTCCACTGCCATTCAATTGCCAACTTCTTGCTTCGAAACTCGTCGGAACGAACGATGCCTTTGAGGTCAGCCTGGCCGGGTAATAGGTCGGCGGAATGCGGAATCAGTTCGCCCGATCCAATGACGGGCCAGCCATCTTCCCAATGCATTGGCAGCATGTACGGAATGCGACCAACTGCCCCACGATCACCGAACATATTTGTATACCAGCGGCCATCGGGTGTGTCGACGATGCCGCCTTGAGCGATGCCTTGATCGGCAAGAAAGACTCGCCCTTCGTATGGACCTAGCAAGGAATCGGAACGATGGACGACCTGGGTCCGCATTCCACCTCTGGGCCAGACGATGTTGAATAGGTAGTATTTGCTGTTGACTTTGAAGAGCTGCGATCCTTCGCCCATCAGGCCGGTTTTTGCACCAGTCGGCGCCGCAGCGTCTTCGATAATGACCTGGTCGATCCCACCCGGTTTGAGGCCACTCAGGTCGTCCTTCAACTCCTGAATCCTGATCTTCCCGACCCCGTGAATCAGGTACGCCTTGCCTTCGTCGAACACAAGCGAGTGATCGTGGATCGCGGGTGAGAATTCGATCTTCTTCCATGGTCCCTTGTCAGGCGTTTTGGTCGAGAAGATGTAGGTCTTTCCGGTGGTGTTGCTGAAGGTGGAGCAATAGAACGTTCCATTGTGAAACCTCAGTGAGCTGGCCCAGGTCCCCTTCCCGTACTCGTTCTTTCCGTCTAAGAGGTCCTGCCGAGGGCTACTTCCGAGGTCATCGTAGCAGTAGCTCACGATCCGCCAATTCACCAGATCGCTCGACTTCATGATCGGCACACCGGGATTCATGTGCATCGTCGTGCTGCTCATGTAGTAGTCCCTCCCCGCCCGAACCACCGAGATATCCGGCACGTCCGCCCAAATTGTCGGGGTGGGAACAACGGGATTCTGGCTCATGGTCGCGTAGGCGAGAAGGGTAAGCATTCTCAAGTGCGAGTTTACATAGAAACGTATCTCATTCGCCCTTGAGATAGTGCTTCTCCAACAATCCCTCAATCCGGGCCGTTAGCCAGCACATTCAAAGGTTTATGGCAGGAGTTAACTGCACATTGGATCCGTTCGGCAAACGAACCTGCAAGAAAAGCACAAGACCTATCGCGGAGGATTTATAGCTCGATTTTTGAAGAATGTTGTCAATCCGCTTGGGTTCGACTCCATTAACTTCAAGATTGAACTTTAGGCTTTCGCGAAATCTGTTGATTTCACTCTCCGTCGGGGCGGTTCGTTGCTCGAGGGGAAACCGAAATTTGTCTAGCTTATAAAGTATTTGATCCAACTCTTTCGACTTCTCCCTGAGTTCCGTTCGTATGAGCTCTTTTGCTTCCGCCACTGTTTCCGACAGAATGCGCGAAGTGAGATTCATATCATTTATGCCAACATTTAAAGAGTTCAGTTGTAGTTGGTAGCCTCGGTACCTACTGAAACTTCCGCCCAGCAATAGGCTGTCGGGCTGCGCTACTTGAGCGCAGGGTGTCGAGGCTGAGCTTGACTTTTGGCCAGGGCTGTCTCGATTGAATTGCTTACTCACTTTTTCGAGGCGAGACTCCAGGAACTCCTTTCTGTCGGACTCACTCAAAGAAGCGAGATCGGGAGATGCGATGATTGTGAAGTCACCAAATTCTTTGCTCGTGAGAGTTACAAACTTTCGCGGCAGAACCTCCAGATGTCCGTTCTGGATCATGCTGACTCCGTCAATATCCACATCCATTTCTCTCGCAATAATCTCTTGAAGATAGGTCTGAGCATTGGGTGCTAACATGGCTACCCGAACCGGGGCGCTCATGTCACTTTGCACGATCTGGGAAAGTAGATCGTAAGTCACGATAAGTTCCTGAAGCTCGGGTATCGACCTTCGAACCACATAGAGCACGTTGCCAACTCTTCGTGCATATGCTTGTTCGCCCAGCTTGTGAAGGGTAGGTTTATCTGGGTAGCTCCTGATGAGTTTCGATTCCTCAGGCGAAAACCGAAACCGCTCATTTTGTGCTGTTGCCGCAACTATTTCAGGTTTTTGAACTGAAAGACTGGCTGTTGAAACAATCAGCTGAGCGATCAAAGTCCCCAACATGATTACTTCTCAAAACTCCAGAAAATGATCTCCAAGTCCCTACGATGGACGGAGAAATCCGAGTTACGAAACCAAGACTCATATCCGGACCAGGATTCGTGGGAATACCATTGTTGTCTAGGTCCGACAAAAGTTTCTACTTCGTATGTTGCATCGAACGGACACTGCACGCCAGAAAGCGGCCAGATGTTCGTCCACCAAGGGTTAAAGGGCTCAGACCAAGAACATGGCTCATTTGAGCCGGTGATCGTGTAGTGATTTACCTTCTTGATTGTCTGCCCACTCGGGACCGTGAGAAATGCTTCGTGGTAATTGTATGTCTCGTATGGACGACTTTGGATCAGCCGGTAAGGGTCTTCGGAGACGGGTGAAACCACTGAGCAGATGAACAGGGGGGGAACAACGAATCCCAGCATAACAAGAAGACTGTATCTTAAAAGAAGTTCATCAATTGTTAAAGTACTGTAATTAACATCAATGCGCTTTATCGAGAAGGAGACGTCCGTGAAGGGTTAGGTCGTCGCCAAAAGTCACTCAGCCCAAATAGCATCGCTCCGAAGTTCGGTAGACCTTGGAGCGATGTTTTCGAGACGGAATCGGATTACTGACCGACGCCGACGAGTTTGAACGACTTGACCGTCGTTCCCTTGGCTTCTTGGGCCAAGAACTGGGCGACAGTCATGCCAGCGTCCTTGTAGAAAGGCTGCTCCAGAAGAACGGCTTCCTTGATGAACTCCTTGTTGACTCGGCCCTTCGCCATGTTCTCGGCGATGTTGGCGGGCTTGCCTTCGTTGAGGGCTCGCTGGTACTGAGTTTGGTACTCGGAATCCAGGAGCTCCTGCGAAAGGTCGTCCTTCGAGACCACCTGAGGCTTGATCGCGGCAATGTGCACGGCGAGCTGGCGAATCGCTTCGCTGCCTGCGTTGTCACCGGTCGAAACCACATAGGCTCCGATGGTGCCGTCGTGGTGTCGGTAGTAGGCGATCGGAGCGTCGGACGATACCTTTTCGGCCAACTTGACTTCGCAGTTCTCGCGGAACATGGCGATCACGTCCACGCCGAACTCCTTCATAGCTTCTTCGCTCAAGGTTCCTTCGGCAAGAGCCTTGGCGGCCAGTTCGGCAACCTTGGCTTGGAAGTTCTCGTTGTTCGAAACGAAGTCGGTTTCGGATTCGATCACGGCTACGCCGAGAGACTTTCCGTCTTCCGATGCCGCGAATGCGACTGCGCCAGCGTTGGTCGCCCGTCCGGCCTTCTTTCCAGCCGAAGCCTTGCCCTTCTCTCGAAGGACCTGCTTCGCCTTGTCCATATCTCCGCCCGCTTCATCCAGAGCGGCTTTGCACTCCATCATCGGAGCGTCAGTCTCTTCGCGGAGCTTCTTAACGTCTTGTGCTGTATATGCCATTGTTCTTTATACGCCTTCCTTGTCTGCACCGAACGCCTTCAGGAGCTCATCGTCCACCTGGATCGGAGCTTCACCCATTTCGGCCAGCTCTTCGTCGGTGACGTCTTCGGAGAGGAATCCTTCGGTGACGGCATCGCTAAGAGGTCGAGCCTCGAGAATCGCTTCGCTCATCTTCTGGGTCACGAGTCGGATCGCGCGGATCGCGTCGTCGTTGCCCGGGATGATGACGTCGGCCATCTCTGGGTCGCAGTTGGTGTCAACAATAGCTACCACAGGAATGTTAAGCTTTCGTGCTTCGGCGACTGCAATTGCTTCCTTGTTGAGGTCGACAACGAACATAACAGCCGGCATTCCGGTCATGTTGCGGATTCCGCCAAGGAATCGCTGGAGTTCGTCGCGCTCGGTTCGTCGCTGAAGGGCTTCCTTCTTCGGAAGTCGCTCGAAGTAGCCGTCGGCTTCCATTCGGTCGAGCTCCTTGAGTCGCTGGATTCGGAGGGAGATCGTCTTCCAGTTGGTCAGGGTTCCGCCGAGCCATCGCTCGGAGACGAAGTACTGTCCGCTTCGCTCTGCAGCTTCCTTAACCGCCGCTTGTGCTTGCTTCTTGGTACCTACGAAGAGGACGGTTCCGCCGTCTTCGACGATCTTCTTCACGAAGTTGAGGGCGTCCTCAAACATCTTGATGGTTTGGTGAAGATCTAGGATGTAAATGCCGTTTCGGGCACCGTAGATGTATCGCTTCATCTTGGGGTTCCAGCGGCGGGTTTGGTGCCCAAAATGCACGCCGGATTCCAAGAGCTCTTTCATGCTCAGTTCAACTGCCATATTTGTTTCCAGGTTTCATCCTCCGAAGCCGCCTCCCGATGCGTCGGGCCCCTGTTGCGTTGTGTCGATCCCGTTCAATACGAGAACCTGGCGCAAGGCGAACTTCGTGTGAAATTCGAGTCGTAGTATACCTGGCGGGTTTGAAAGAGGGTTTTGAAGAGCGGCTTTGACGGTTGCGCCCTTTGGAATGGGTTGGGCGCGAGTAGGGTTTGATTGGCAGTTTAGGTTCAACAGGTGGTGGATTTTTGTGGGGCGGGAGAGATATTGCCACATTGGGGTCGTGTGCTGCGTACATCACTTATTAGGCGAAGAAGTTGGGGGGTGTGTCAACCACTTGGTTTGGAGTTTGGACGTCATGTAATGTGGTCTAAGTTTTTGCCTGCGGGGTCGCGGATCCTGAGGCACCAAATAGCTCATCATATCCGATAGCTCACGTTCTATCCTGCGGAACCGAGGATCCCGAGATATCAAAGAGCCGTCGCAACCTAGTTTGGGGCGGGTGTGCCCATCACGTGATCATTGGGAAGAGCGACTTTGCCGACTAAAACTTCCGATGAATTGCCTTGATTCACCTAGGAACTCGGATTCACGTTACTCGGAACGGCGGTTTCTCCAACAACTTCGGACGAACACCCGGAGATCGCGACGGCAGCGATTCCGGCAGTTACGAGTCGGGGTAGCCAACCGTCCTTTGAGAGGACGCCTTTCGCGGGGTGCACGGTGAGGCGCAGGCAAACCCGCTGCATTGAACTCGTTGCTCGGTCAAGCTCCGAGGAGGTCATGCTCTCGCTGTTTCGTACCTGATGCTCGCACTTCTCACAGAATCGACTCCGCTCATCACCGGGCATCTGAGACCAGTTTTCTGAACAAGGAGTAGCGATGTGAATCGGAGTAAGTGAGCTGAATCGACTGATATCCATGAAGAATGGTGACACCACAGGGGGAGATCGTTCAATTGATTGAAGAATTTCATTCTCCACTGATTATCTTAGGAGCAAAATGGAAGCGAAGTGCTGATCGACGCCGTACTATCGATGACAATCCGCCCGCTCCTGCTGGCCCACGTTATGCCGTGGTTCGAGAAGGACGGCTGGCATTGGAAGATGAACGAGCCGTTGCCAGAAGGGCGTGTGGCATCACACTACTCACCCTTGATTGGCGCCTACGATTCGGCGGATCGCAAGGTCGTTGACTTCCAGGTTCAGCTCATGAAGCTGTCTGGCTTTGATGGGGTCATTGCCGACTGGTACGGAACGCACCGTTGGTACGACTATCCGATGATTCACAGGCGCACGGAGTTGTTGCTTGAGGTCGCCGAGCAGGCGGGGTTGAAGGTTTGCGTGATGTACGAGGACCAGACCGTTAAGAACGCAATTAAAGGGAATCTTGCTGATCCAAAAATGTCCTTGAGCTACGCCACGGCGGATGGAGTGTGGCTCAAGCCATGGGTGGCCAAGAAATCTTGGCTGAAGCTTAAGGGGAAGCCAGTGGTTTTCGTATTTGGTCCGCAGTTCTTCGAGAAGCCCGACTGGGATGCTTTTCTGGAGGCAGCAGGTCTGCCGGTTTTGCTTAGCGAGCACAAGCAAGTGCCGTCAGCTGGTGGGGCTTTTGATTGGCCAATGCCTTCTTTAGGGATGAAGTTCACCGAGGATTATCCGGCACGTGCACAGAACTGGGGCATCAAAGTAGCATCCGCCTTTCCAAGGTTCAAGGACTTTTACGAGCAAGGCGGCGGCGGAAAGACTCATGGCGAGCTACCCGACGACGGAGGCAAGACCTACACCGAGACCCTTTCCAATGGCATCGAGTCAGGGGCGGATGCGGTTCAGGTCGTCACTTGGAACGACTGGGGCGAAGGAACGCAAATCGAACCATCTCGGGAGTATGGATTGCGCGATCTGTTGGCGACTCAAGCCGCTCGCCGAAAACTTGACCCGAGCTTTTCGTACACCAAAGGTGATCTCCTGAAGGCCATGAAAGACTTCGCTCCGAAGAAATGATCGCACGCTTCTAGAGTTTCAGCTTTCCCAGAGTTGGTCGAGAAGCGCAAGTTGCTCGGGAGTGCCGATCGTGATTCGGATACAGCGATCCAGCGGCGGTTGCGACGGCTTCCGGATGAAGACTCCGGCTTCGAGGAGTTGGTTCAGGTGTGCCTCAGCATTTTCCTTGCTGCCGCAATCAAACGTGACGAAGTTTGTGAAGCTTTTCAGCGGGGTCAGTCCACGTCGCACTCCCATTTCGTACAAGGCTTCACGAGATCGAGCGTTCTTCTCGCGGACAAGGATGACGTGCCCAAAGTGCTGGAGCGCCATGAGGCCGGCGGCCTGGGCGACTGAGTTGACTCCGAAGTGGAGACGGATTTTGTCGAGTTCAGCGACATGTTCAGGGTGAGCGATCGCATATCCGAGTCGGAGCCCGGCGAGGCCGTACATCTTGCTGAACGTCCGGAGCCGGATGACCTTCTTGGCCGAGGTATCCAAATCGATAGGCGTCTCGTTAACAAGAAACTCGACATAAGCCTCGTCGAGGAGCAGGTAACAGGTCTCGGGGAGAGCATCGATGAACTGCTTGACGGCGGCTTGGTCATGGAACCAGCCTGAAGGGTTGTCAGGATTCGCGAGATAGACCAACTTCGCCGAAGCTGCGGCACACACCAAACCCTCAAGGTCGGGTTTGTCATCGCGATAAGAGATTCGCTGCAGTGTGGCTCCGCTCCCAAGGACGGCAAAGTCGAAGGTCGGATAGCTTCCTAACGTTGTGACAACAGTATCGCCAGGATCGAGAAAGAGGCGACAGAAGAGGGACAGCAATTCGTCAATCCCGCTCCCAAGGACGATTGATTCGAGGAGAACCCCGTGCTTTTTCGCAAGAGCTCCGCGAAGCTCGAGCGCTCTCGGGTCTGCATAGTTTTGAAGTGATTCGAGGGCGGCCTTCGCACCTTTTGTTGCGAAGCTAGAACTGCCAAAGGGACTCTCGTTCGCACCGAGTCGAAGCAGAAAGGGCTTGCCAAATTTTTCTTCGAGCTCCTCGGGCGCAACAAATGGCACCATCGCCGGGATTGAATCAACGATCTTCGAGTACGGCACGACAACCGGAGAATACAGCAAAACACCCCCCGTCCGAAGACTTAGGGGGTGCTCGTTGGTTTGGTAAGGCTTACTTGATGTCGATCGGCTTGGCGAACTTTGCTTCTCCAAGGTTGACTTCGGCGAAGGAGCACCAGATCTGGACGCTCTTCACGCTCTTGATGTACTTCGGAAGAGTGACTTCGAGGTTGGTCTTGTCTCCGGCAATAGTCAGTCTTTTGAGAAGGAAAGCATTGCCGTCCTTGTCGATCACCTGGAAGTGAGGCGAAGGGGTCTTCGGGATCATGAAGTCTTTGCTGAGACGGAGGACGTTCTTACCCATTTCCTTGCTGAGCGATACAGTTCCGCCGTTGACTTCGATACCTGCGAACTTGCCAGAGGTCATCGCCATCATCATCTTTTCCATCTTCATGTGGTCCTGATTGTGGTTGGCGAATGCGGTGGTTGGGAGAGCAGTGAGCGAAGTAGCGGCAACTGCGACGGCGAGGTTGATGAGAGTGAGTGTTTTCATGTTTGTGTTTTCCTTTGTTGTTGTTTGACTAGTTAAACTGCTTCCGATGCTTTGGGCTTGCGTTCTTGATCTGAACGAAGTTCGGCAAATCCGACGCTGTGGTTGGCTTTGGAGTCCCAAATCGTGACGCTTCGGTAGAGCCAGATGTCGAGGTCCTTGCTGACAGGGAACTGAGCCGTTCCGGTAGCAGGTAGAGCGCCTAGGTCGACCTTTGTTGCGGCCATGATCTTAGCGTCGCTGCTCATTGATTCGAGCTTGAGCAAGACGACTCGAAGGTTTTCGCCCTTCACCTTGACGCCCTTGAGCTTCAGGAAGCGCTTGCCGGAGGACTCGACAAGCGCTGCCGAGCCCTTGGCTCCTTTAAAGTTGCCGCTGGTGACGGTGATGTCGGCGAAGAATCCGACGTTAGACAAGAGTCCCGAGAGGTTTGGCTTGTCGGTGTTGACCTTGTAGCTGGCCCTTGGAGCTAACGAGGCTCCACCAAAGTCAACTCCGAATCGCTTGCACCAGATGGCGACGGCTCCGTACTCTTCAGTCTTGGTTCCAGCGGGAAGCGTGTAATTCTGATTCCCTTGGTTCCCTTTGAGGACGCCGAGGTCGAGGAATCCCGACTTGCCAACACTAGCCTGGTCTGGGTTGGTTCCCTTGACGAGGTAGACGTGAACATCCGGTCCGTTTGAAGTTTCGAAGTCCTTGAGGCTGAGGATGAGCTTGCCATCGACCTCAGAGATTAGGGCTGAGCCTTTAGTCTCGTGAGCATAAGACTCAAATGAGCCTTGGCTAATCAGTTTAGTGTTAGCCGATGAAGCTGTTGGGACTACCTCATTTACTTTCTCGTTGATGAAGAGTTTTTCGGGTCGAAAAGCGAACCATCCTCCGAGGAGAAGCGGGACGCTTGCGGCGATTGCAATACGTTTGATGTTGAGCACGATTGGCTAATGGAAAGCCCCTCTACTTCGTTCCAAAATCGTGAAATTTTTGTTTCTTGAACCTAATCAGCGCTCAGCTCTTGTTCCAAATCGGCGCTGATTTTTCAACATCGCCGGTCAGCTTCTCAATTCGATTCTTCATGAGTGCTGGAGTGATGGCGCGGTTGTCGAGAGCAAACGCCATCATCAGAGTGTCCTTTGCTGTCAGGTATGCCTGAGTTGGCTGAATGCGACCATTCAAGCGCAGCAATTCTTTCGTATCCTGCTTCTCATTCAGCGCTCCCAGGCTGACCGTGAGCCACACAAATTGCTTGCTGGGAGAAATCTCTGCGCCAACTGGTACGTTGAAGCCGGGGGTCTTGATCGTGAACTCGAACTTCTCCTTACCGGCTTCGGCATTGATCTGCTTGAGGTCATGTCCAAGATTTGTGAGCATCACCTTGAGGTCTTCGGCCGAGAGTCGTGACGCCTCATCTCCCTGCGCTCCTGCAAAGCCGGAAGTGAAGAATCCGGTTCCGAGCAGGGCTGCCAGAGCGAAAGGGAATAGAGCGAGTCGTTTCATGCCGTTACAGACGATTCCGACGAGAAGGAGGTTTCGGCTGACCGCATCTCATTCTCGTGGTTGAACTGTTCTGTATAGAGTTTCTCGTACAAGCCTTTCTTGGAGAGCAGTTCCGAGTGCTTGCCTTTTTCGACAATTCTTCCGTCTTCAATGACCAAGATCTGGTCTGCACTGAGAATGGTGCTCAGTCGGTGGGCGATAGCGAAAGTAGTTCGCCCCTTCATGAGTGTGTTCAGTGAAGTTTGGATCAGCCGCTCGGAAGTTGTGTCCAAGGCGCTGGTCGCCTCGTCAAGGATGAGGATTGGAGGGTTCTTGAGGATCGCCCGCGCGATAGCGAGTCGTTGCTTCTCGCCTCCGCTGAGTTTGTAGCCGCGTTCACCCACGATCGTGTCGTATTTTTCATCGAGCGAGTCAATGTGGTCGTGAATCGCGGCTAGTTTGCACGCGTCGATGAGTTCCTGGTCAGTAGCGTCCGGCTTGGCAATCCGCAAGTTCTCTTTGACCGAAGTGTGGACCAAGTAGGTTTCTTGAGTGACCATCCCCACGGCCGCCTTTAGGTCTTCCAGGGCGATATCACGTACATCAATGCCGTCGATTTTGACCGCGCCAGCGTCCACATCGTACAAGCGCGGGATCATGTACGTCACAGTCGTTTTGCCGGCGCCAGAGGGACCGACCAAGGCGATGAGTTGACCAGCTTCGGCCTCAAAGCTAATGTTTTCGAGGGTCCAGTCGCTACTCTCCTGGTCGTACTTGAAGCCGACGTCTTCAAACGATACTTTGCCTGCGATGGAGGCCTTGGGCAGGACGGTCGCGCCTGGCTTCTCTTGGATATCGTGCTTCATATCCAGATATTCAAAGATTCGATCAAATAATGCAAAGGAACCGATCAGCTCGGCCTGCAGGCTCATCAATCCGGTCAGCGGGAAGAACATCCGAGTTTGGAGCCCCGAGAAGGCGACCAACATGCCGACTGAAATGTTCTGGTCGCCCCGTGTGAGCAGCCACCCCGCGAGCCAGAAGATCAGAGCCGGGATGATCTGAGTGATGATCCTGAACATGCCGAAGAAGGCGTACTGGAGAACAGAAGCCTTGACCTGCCAGCCCGCAAGAGCTTGGTTTTCGACATCAAACTTTTCTGCTAGGACATCAGCGCGGCCGATCGTTTTGCCTAGTAGGGCACCGCTGACTGAAAGGTTTTCTTGCATCATCGAATTCAAATCGCTGGTCTTCTCCTGAACTCCTTTGCGGATGTCGCGAGACATTTCGCCAACGAGTTTTCCGAAGAAGCCAATGACCGGGATCAAAGAAATCGCAAGCAGGGTGAGTCGCCAGTCGAGCCAGAACATCGTGATGAGCGATGAGACAACGATAGCGATGTTGCTGAGGGCGTCGACAAACGTGTTGGAAACCACGTTCTGAACCCCTCCAACGTCGGAAATTAGTCGCGTCTGGATATCACCCGTCCGTGCGGACGTGAAGAATCTGAGCGACATTCCTTGGAGGTGCGTGAACAAGTCATTTCGAAGCTGCCGCATGATCTTCTGACCGATGATCACGCTCTGGTAGCCGTAAAGCATGGTCACTCCTGCTGCGAGCAGTGTGATGATGATGGTCAGGATCGAGTAGGTCGTGATGATCCCGAGGTTCTTCTTCTGCAATCCTTCGTCGATAATGATCTTCACGAAGAACGGAGAGACGAGACCCAGTAGCGTTCCGACTGCGACCGTGAAAAGCATCACGGCAGTCTCTTTCTTGTGCGGATTGTAGAGTCCGAAAACCCGCTTCATCGTCACTTTGTCGAGCTTTTTCTGCTCGGCTTTCGCCTCTGCCTTTGTCTCGGCCTTTGTCTCGGGGGAACTCACCCTAATCTTTTACTCCGCTGAGACGTTCGATTGCTCATAATCACCCCATGAAGTTCTGGGTGTGGACGAGTATTGACCGAGAGGCGACGGACGAGGCGCTGGTCGCCAAGTATTCGCAGTTGCGTGCCAACGGGATCACGGGGGTGTTTTTAGCGGAAGGGATCGATGATCGCGAGTTTGAGATCATTCGTTCTTCAGGACTTGAGTTGCACTGTTGGATGATCACCACTAACTGCCGAGAACCCGAGGTTCGGGAAGAGCACCCGGAATGGTACATGGTGTCGCGGTCCGGAAAGTCTTCACTGACGGACCCACCTTATGTGCACTACTACCGGTGGCTGTCCCCGATTTTGCTAGAAGTGCGCGACCATATCACGGCCCGCGCCCGCCATTTGGCCGAGCACCCGTTGGTTCAGGGCGTTCATCTCGATTATGTGCGCTACCCCGATGTGATCCTGCCCGTCGCGCTTTGGAAGGAGTACGGTTTGGATCAGTCGGAGGAGATGGCGGACTTTGACTTTGACTACTCGGACCGAGTTCGCGAGATCGTCCGAGGCGATATCGGTCTAGACCCGCTACAGATCGCTGATCCTGCCCACGATCAGGCGTGGCTACACTACCGATACAAGTCCGTAACCCGACTCGTTGATCAAGTCACCCAAGCCGTGCATGGGCAACGGAAAGAGATTACCGCTGCAGTGTTTCCGACCCCTTCAATCGCTCGGAAGATTTGCCGTCAGGATTGGGACAAGTGGTCACTTGACTTGTTTTGCCCGATGATCTATCACAGTTTTTACAATGAACCATTGGAGTGGATCGGGCAGTGCATGCTGGAGAACATCGCGGCCACATCCGTACCCATTTGTGCCGGATTGTACATGCCAGCGTTTGATAGTCCCGAAGATTTCGCCCAAGGATTACAAATCGTCCGAGATCGCGGTGGTGCGGGAGTCTCGCTATTCGGCGATGTAGACAACGATTATTGGCAAGTTTTCCGGCAGTTCGTCAGCTCCGTCTGAACGCCTGAGGTGTGATACCGGCAATCTGACGGAAGCGCTTGCTGAAGTGGAACTCATCACTGAAGCCGAGGGCGTCGGCGATTTCCTTGTTCGATGTTTGGGGTGAGTAACG
This sequence comes from Armatimonadota bacterium, assembly GCA_037138755.1. NCBI lineage: Bacteria > Bacillati > Armatimonadota > Armatimonadota bacterium. The sequence continues at coordinate 294,681 of JBAXHT010000001.1, forward strand.
GATGAGCTGCTTTGCAGCCTCGATTTTTCTTCCGTTGCGATAACGAAGTGGCGACACGCCTGCGTACGAGAGGAATCGTTTGCGAAACGCTTCGTAGCTCACCCCCATTTCCTTAGCGACGGCGTTAAGGTCCACCTCTGTCCGGAGGTCGTAGCAAAGCAGGCTCTGGGCTCTTCCGAGCCAGGTGTTCTGCTCCGATGGACGCATGCCTTCGCCGAGCGCAATCTCGGAGATGAAGGTCATGAGCGCGACCAAAGCCTGAAGTTGTTGCTTTTGATCCTTCATAGCAACGAACCTCTCGATCCACAACAAGAGCCAAGAAGCTTTGTCGTCAATGGTGGAATCGAGGTGTCGGATCGGATTTTCGGGCGATAATATCCCAGTTCGGAACCAAGCATCAAACAGTGGACCGTCGAAGGCTACGTAAACTTCATCCCAAATCTGGCCCTTCTGGGGTCCGTACCAGTGCGGATTCCCAGGAAATACAAGAATGGCGTCCCCCTGTTTAACAGTGTGCTTCTTTCGGGAGCCATCTTTGTACACGCCTTCGCCTCGTGTGACTAATACCAGTGCGGCTCCATCGTAACTTCGGAGTCGGCCCGTCGAGTTGACGCCGTGGCCAAACAGCCACAACCCGCCCAGAAGCAGCGACCCAACGTGGGTCTGAACTGGGGAGGTGACCAGGCGGTGATGACGTTCCATACTTCCCATTTCAGACATGATTCATACCATTATAGCAATGGTATGTCTCCAATTCGGTCTGAGACAATGAAACCTATGAACAACAAACTCCTTCCCTCACTCGACAGCGAGTATGTCCTCGCCGAGGAAACCATCCTTAGCTACCAACAGAACGGCTGGACGCTAGTCCGCGGGCTGGCAAGCCAGGAGGAAGTCGCAGCGTATCGGGATCCAATCACAGAGCTAACGACCGAACATGCCAAGAACTACAAGCCAATGGTTGAACGTGATACCTACGGTAAAGCTTTCATCCAGCACATGAATCTTTGGTTGGTGGATGAAGACGTTCGCAAATTTACGCTGGCAAAACGGTTCGCCGGAGTTGCAGCCAAATTGATGGGTGTCGAGAGAGTGCGAATCTACCACGATCAGGCCCTATATAAAGAGCCGCAGGGCGGACTGACTCCATGGCACCAGGACCAGCAGTATTGGCCGCTCGATGGCGTCAAGTGCGTCACCCTCTGGATGCCTCTAGTAGATGCCACTCAAGAGATGGGAACCCTAAATTTCGCCAGCGGCTCGCAGTCCCTCGGTTACCTCGGCCCTCTCAACATCTCGGATGACAGCGATGTCGAACTAGAGAACAGGATTAAGGACGGGGGATTCGAGGTCGTCTCCGCCGGCGACATGAAAGCAGGCGATGCGACCTTCCACAACGGCTGGTGCATCCATGGCGCACCAGGAAACGCCTCCAAAACAACGACCCGCGAAGTCATGACGATCATCTACTTCGAAGATGGAGCCGTCATCAGCCACCCCGACTCTCCCCAGCGAGAGAACGACCTCGCAACCTGGTTCCCTGGACTCAGAGCAGGAGATTTAGCGGCAAGCGAGATCAATCCTTTGGTTTGAGAATATCTTTGGCCATCCAAAGAGGAATGATCTCCTTTGGTGCCAGTGTTTCTTCCATGGCCACCACGAGTTTATCGTGATCGGCCTTTCTTGAAATCCAGACTTCGCCCGAGAACTGATACTTTTCCGCCGCTGAAAACTCCGTTCGACCGCCGACTGCAAAGTTTCGTAGCGCATACCGGGTAGCGCGCAGAAGAGGTTGAGTTGTGATGAGCAACTCGTACTCATCCATTGCCTTCTTGTCGTAATCGGCGTTGAAGCGCACCCGGCCGGGCTCCCAGGCTACTGCTGTCACCGTCATAATCCCCGCTTTGACATAGGCATCGGTCTTGAAAAATGATTCCACTTCCGCCCGTTCCTTGGCGTAGGCAATCGTTATCCCCCTTCGTAACTGAGTGGGGTCCGACAGCGGACCGGCGGCTAGGAGGTGCCCTGCTGCTCCTTGAGTTTGCAAATTTTTGATATGGTCAGCCTGCATTTTCTCCAGCTCCTTCGGGTCGCTGGGCCGTTTTCCATCTCCCTTCAAAAAGAACATGAACCAGAGCCTAGGCTCAGTAGCTTGTGGTGATTGGGCAATTATAAAGCTCGCAATGAAGCCGGCTAGCATGTTGCCATTGTAGACCAGATTTCCATCTGATGGGTATACTCTTTGACCTTACGCCTCAGTAGCTCAGCGGTAGAGCACTTCATTGGTAATGAAGAGGTCACGGGTTCGATTCCCGTCTGAGGCTCCAGTTTTCTCGGGATGTGGCTCAGCTTGGTAGAGCGCCGTGTTCGGAACGCGGAGGTCGCAGGTTCAAATCCTGTCATCCCGACCAAAAACACATGGGCCGTCTTCGCCCATTCCAATTTTCTGAAAAAGAAGTTGTCGAACAAGTGAGCGAACAACTAAGCTTGCGATTGATGTTCACCGCCGCCATTCTCTCGCTTGCGTTCCAACCTAGCAAGGTCGCCATCGTTCCCAAGGGAAAAGGGTATCAGCTGACCGTTAACGGCAAGCCCTTTTTCGTGAAAGGCGCCGGTGCCCCCGTCGAACGATTCGCCGGTCTGAGCCAATACGGTGCTAACTCTGTTCGGACTTGGGGAGTGGACGAAAAGACGGGTCCCTTGCTCGACGAAGCCCAAAAACAAGGTCTCAAAGTCTGCGTTGGCTTCTGGATGCGAAAGGAAGACGGCTTCTCCTATCGAAAGCCCGAGGACCTCAAAGCACAGATGGAGGACTTCCGGAAATGGGTGAAAACCTACAAGAACCACCCCGCGTTGTTGATGTGGGCTGTTGGAAACGAAGTCGAACTTGGCGGAGAGTGGCCCGAGTGCTTCATCCAATCCGAGGAACTGGCGAAGGTGGTTAAGTCAGAAGATACAAACCACCCCGTCATCTCAGTCGTTGCTGACATGTGGCCCGAGAAGCAGGCAATGATCGAGAAGTATTGGAAGTCCCTGGATGCGATCGGAGTTAACTCCTATCAGGGCCTCCCGACTCTGAGCAAGCGAATGGAGTTTTGGAAGAAACCCTATTTCATCACCGAGTGGCAGTTCTCTCTGCCCGATAAAGACGAAAAGAATCCCTGGGCGGGCTTTGTCGAGCCCTCAAGCGACGCAAAGAATGCTTCCGTAATCAAGAACTACAAAGAAGTGATTCTCAAACAGCCAGGTCGAGTTCTGGGTAGCTACTTCTTCTATTGGTCGAAGAGCAAAACCGGAATCGCGTCGCTCCACGCCCCGTTCCTTTCGAATGAAAAGTGGCAACCCATGGTTCGGACCATGGCGCAGTTTTGGGGCGGAAAGGTCCCCATGAATCGACCGCCTAGCGTGAGAATCGTTGAACCCAAGGAAGTCTTCAAGGTCAAACCTGGACAAGAGTTTGACCTCGACGTTGTTGCTTCCGACCCGGACAACGAAGCCCTCGTTACCCAGTTCGAGATCATCCCGAATGACCCCAAGAAGCGGTTCGTCGGCGACTTCGAAAAGGATCTTGGAATTGTTGGACGGGGAGATCTCAAAGGCAAAACGAGAATCAAAGCACCGACCGAGCCCGGGCTCTACCGGGTGGCTGTCTATACGTATGACCCCCGTTCGGCAGCTTCGGTGGATTCGCGAAGCTTCTTAGTAGAGTAGGCCGATCAGAGTTTCAGTACACTAAGCGAACAGTGGCAAACATTCCCGGCATTCTCGTAGGCAAAACTTCGGATAAAAAACAGGATGACGCAGTCATCCTGCCCAAATTCTGTAACCGCCACGGACTGATCGCCGGTGCCACAGGAACCGGAAAGACAGTTACGCTACAGTCCATCGCCGAGGGTCTCGCTGAGATCGGAGTGCCCGTGTTCATGGCGGACGTTAAGGGCGATCTCGCTGGCCTCTCGCAGACCGGCGGCGGAAACGCCAAGATTGAAGCGAGAGCGGAACAGCTAGGACTTGCTCCGCTGAACTATCGCGCTTCGACCGTCGCCTTTTGGGACGTTTTCGGGGAAAAGGGAACCCAAATCCGGGCCACCATTAGCGAGATGGGGCCATTGCTGATCAGCCGAATGCTCGGTCTGAACGATACACAAGAAGGCATCCTCAACATCGCCTTCAAAATCGCCGACGACGGCGGACTCCTCCTTCTGGACATGAAGGATCTAAAATCGATGCTGACCTGGATGGCTGAGAATGCCGAGTCGATTCGAGGCGAGTACGGCAACGTGACGAGCACATCGATTGGAGCGATTCAGCGCGAACTACTGGTCTTGGAAGAGCAAGGAGGAGACATCTTCTTCGGCGAGCCGGCGCTGAATGTGACGGACTTGCTCCAGCGAGCCCCGGACGGACGTGGGATCATCAACATTCTCGCGGCCGACAAGCTGATGCTTTCGCCAAAGCTCTACGCCTCGTTCTTGCTCTGGCTACTAAGCGAGCTTTTTGAGAACCTGCCCGAAGCAGGAGACCTCGACCAGCCGAAACTGGTTTTCTTCTTCGATGAGGCCCACTTGCTGTTCACCGACGCTCCCGAGGCACTACTCACCAAAGTCGAGCAGGTGGTCCGGTTGATCCGCTCGAAGGGCGTCGGAATCTTCTTCGTCACCCAACACCCGCTGGATATTCCCGATTCGGTTCTCAGTCAGCTTAGCAACCGCTTCCAACACGCCCTGCGTGCCTTTACGCCGCGCGACCAAAAGGCCGTCAAGACTGCGGCGGAGACATTCCGCCAGAACCCGGATTTCGATACCAGCGAGGTCATTACCGAGCTCGGAATTGGCGAAGCCCTGGTCAGCACGCTCGCTTCAGATGGCACTCCGACGGTTGTGGAACGAGTCTTTATCAAACCCCCACTCAGCCGCCTTGGAGCCGTAACCGACGCGGAAAGGGAAGACGTGATTAACGCGTCCTCACTACATCGCCGCTATTCGCAAAGCGTCGACCGAGACAGCGCCTACGAAGAACTCATGCGACGGGCACACGAGGCGCAAGAAGAAGCCCAGCACCAGATTCCCGAACTCAAAGAGGCTCCCGCCCGACGGACGGACTCGATTTTTGAGTCGGTGGTGAAATCAACAATGCGAGCCGCCGGAAGTCAACTCGGTCGCCAGATCGTCCGGGGAGTCCTCGGGAGCATCATGGGCGGGATCTTGGGCGGGGGATCCAGAAGGAGACGGTATTGAAACAGTTTGACGTCGCGCCAATCGGGTCAAACGTTGCGATAGGAACGCTTCTGGCGACATGGGAAGACGGCACCAGAGAGTGGCTGGAAAACCTCGAAGAGCCGTCGGAGGAAGCCATGGTCTGGCAACCCTTCCCAAATGCTCCGAGTATCGGCGGCATCATGTTACACATGGCGTGTTGCGATCTCTACTGGATCAAGAACTTCGTTCGAGCCGAGGAACTTGATGCGGATCACCCAGCTGTCGCCTATGATGCTCAGCTAGATCAGGACAACGTCAAATGGCCCGCCCCTCCTCGCCAGCCGTTTGCTTGGTATGTCGAAGCCCTGCAGAGCACTCGTCGCCAGGTCGTCGAACTGATATTGCAAGAGCCGAACGCCGAGCGAGTTTTTCAACGCCGAAATAGCACAGCGACGTTCCGATGGATTGTAGCCCATTTGGTGGAGCACGATAGCTACCACGGCGGGCAGTGCGTCCTGCTCCACTCGATGTGGCAGAACCGCTCGGCAGCTTAGTCTTGCGACCGGGTCAGTTTCATGTCGCCAATCGACCAAAAGCGCGTCCCCGTTCGGCGATTATAGTAACGGAAGTTGCCATCCTGCCATTCGATTCTTGTTTCACCAGAAACCTCGTCCCGAAATTTTTGACCCGGAAGATAGATGTCCTCGGTTCGCTTAGGCATCGTAACGGCAAAGCTTGCCTCGCTGAACCGCGCGGGGTAGATCGTACCGTCTAACCAAACCTCGTCTTTGCCTAGGACAGGGTAGATCGCCAGAGAGTCGACCGGTCGGTCGCCTTCCTGCTTCCGCAATTCAAGACGATCCGGGTTCTTCATCCTCCGGATCACGACGAGGGCGTCACTGGCGTGCTTTTCTACCACCGAGTCCGAGACGGTTGAGATTCCTCGGTATCTGCCTTCCAGCTTTTCCGCCCATTGGTCCAATCGTGTCGTATCGACGGCGGGAGGGCGATGGAGTAACCAGAATCCTATCGCGAGCGTTCCAACCAGGGCACTGCTCCCGCCGATGATCGGCACGGCCGCGCTGCCGAGGCCCTGGAGAATCACAGAACCTCCAGAATAGGTCGAAGCCAACTGATGCGTTCGAAGCGACACGTTTCCGGTTAAGGGAGAGGGGGGTACCACCGCATCCGAGTTGCCGGCCGAAGCCAACCCCAGGAGCACGGCCAACAACCCTGGTCCCCCCTTTCTCTTGGCCCGATCCAGCGCACGTCCGATGCGCATTTGAGCCGCTGCTGTTGTTAAATTGAGGGTCTGCCCGACCTCTTCGACGGTTAGGCCGTGGAAGTACCGCAGGATGAGTATTCGCCGATCATCGGCGCCGAGTTTGTCCAGCAGGTCGCCCAGTTCGGAGCGATCACTATTCGGCTTGGGTTCGGTCTGATTCATCTCGGCTCCTTTACGTCGCTTCTTTTCGCGGTGGTGTCGTAGCGCGAGGAACCGTACCGTACGCCACATCCAAACGGCGAAGGCCTTCTGATCCCGGATTCGGCGTCCTCTTTTGTGCAAGATGAGATACGCGGCTTGGACAATGTCTTCTGCTTCTTCGGCAGATCGAACATGGACCATCGCCATCCGTAGTGCGGCAGCGTAGGTTGCAGAATGCAGTTGATCAAACGCTTCTCGATCTCCATCCCGCAGGGCTCGGCGTAGCAGAACATCCACATCTTGCATTTCTTGTTCACTGGCCGTCGATGCTCAGACAGGACTTCGTTCCGTTGTGAAGGAGCTCAACCCGATTCTTTTGAGCAGGAATCGTTTTCACATGGCTATCGACATAGATAACGTTGGAAAGTCCCGCATGGCGCGACGTGAAATGATCGAATTCCGGATGGAAGAAGCCGTCATTGGTGCCGCTCGTGTAATTCGTGTCCTGATTCGGCGCGGTTCCTTCCTCGCCGAGCATCATCACTGCAGAAGTGTTCTGAACCCAACTCATCGGGCGCCCCCTTTCTAGACCTCTCGCAAAAGGTGGCTCGGCAAGGCAGCCATTCAAGGCATAACTCTGTTTGGACGTCGTCCCATCCGTGTCACTGGGGCAGACGAATACACCGGCTGACTTGACATACGGGAACACGGAGCCTTTCTCCGGCTTGAAGTCGCCTGCGCTGTAGGTGCGGAAATAATCGATGTACGTCCATCCGCCTTCTTTCTGTTCGCCGCCTAGGCCTTCGGTCATATTTGGAAACCAGTCATCGTTATCCGATGCGTACAGGAGGAAACCCTTTCCGATCTGATTGAGGTTGCTGATGCAGGACGCCTTCTTGGCGGCATCCTTCGCTCTAGCAAAGACCGGGAAAAGGATTGCGGCAAGGACGGCTATGATCGCAATGACGACGAGGAGCTCGATCAGAGTGAATGCCCGTCTCATGCTTGCACCTTCGTCATTCGGAACACCACGTTTGGCTTTACGCTCTTCTTGTCCTTTCCGGTTGCAACGCTGATCTCAAGGTTGGTTCCCACGTTTTTGAATTCGACGACCTCGCAGTACTGAGGATTGCTTCCGACTAGCTTCAAAATCTGGGTTTTGCTAGCCGCAAACCCAGCCAGATCGTCGAATTCGATGGGAGATTCATCGAGGGTAAAAGTCCCCTTCGGGGTGAGCCTCAAGAACTTCGTGATGGTGATGTTTGCGTTCTGGTTTTCTGCGCTCATCGCCTTCCGAGTTGCCTCATCGGCGATGAAGTCAGCGACGAGCCGGTACTCTCGCGCCTTACCATCAAACTTGATGGTTCCTTGCAGAACCGGCTGCTTGCCGTCCGGAAGAAACATCTGGGCGGTACCCGTCCACTGACCGCTCATGCGGTTGAGTGCTTGCTCAAAGGTCGAAGTGTTCGATTCCCGGTTGAACAGAAAAAATGCTCCGGCGCCGACGGCACTGATCACTCCGGCTATAGTTGCGAATCTCATTGGATTTGTCATGGCTTTCGTGGCTCCTTTTTGCCACTGATGCATAACAATCTCCGCTCAGCCTAAGAACCTAACAAGAATTTTTGGTGCTCAATTTTTTTTCGAAGATGAACGGTAGCTTGCGATGCTCCTGAACCCTCCACCGGTTGAGCTGGACCCCCATTCCATAGGATTTCCGACGAGAATCAAGTTAGGAGGTTGACAAACCCCCGACTTCGTTGCCTAGTAGGTGAAGATCGAATATCGAGTGCGCGATGCAAGTCGCGCTTTCGCTTTCGCGGCCCAAGACCTGTCAAGGGAAACTGCCCGTCACCGCCCAACTCATGACCGATACAACACATTTTTCATCCAAACGTTCCCATCAAACTCTCACTACGCAACCGGGAAAAATCCCCCACCGAAAGACACGACTTTCCGGGCTCGAAAAAGCACTTCAGGTTCAAAAGGACACGAAAAACCCGCCACCCAGAGACCACATTTCGCATCCAAACCTCACCGACAAGTCACACCGTCACCGCTAAGGAAAAATTCACCACCGAAATGACACACGATTTCGACCCAAAAGCCACGTTTGAACCTGGAAATGACACATCTTTTCGGGCGCGCACTCCCAAAGATGTGTCACAAGATCGCTGAAGTCCGAACCACTACAAACAGAAATGAACCAGCGACGCTACATGAAGAAGACCAGAAACTCCCCGTCCGGACCCCAGCGGTCGGCGACGTCTTGCAGGCACTCGAGAAGAGTGTGCCAGTCCTCGTTCCGAGGGGCGTTGTGGATGACGAAGGCGAACTTGTTCCAACCATCCAGAGAGAGCCAAGAAAGATCAGAGAGGCAGTCGATGAGCGCGTCCCAATTGTGGCCGAAGTGGGACGGGAATGACCAAGTCACCGCGATGCCTTTCAGAATCTGCTCCTTGGTTTCTGCCGAGGACGCGTCCCACTCGCGGACTTCGTGGGTCCTTTTGAGCCCATCAACTCCGATCTTCGGGAGTTTCCGCCGCCTCATCTCGACACCTTCGTAAAGCTGTCGTAGTGGTCGCCCGTGTACCAAACCGAGCCGTCCTTGCCGATCACCACCCGCTGGGGCCCAGGGAATTTGGGGCTGCGGATTGTATGAACAAACTCGCGGTAGTACTCGCGGTCACTCTGCCGAGGCAGCCGCCGCTCGCGATTCCCGAAGAACCCGCCATCATTCCGATGGTTCAACTTCTCGCCTTTGCGTATCCGGTCAATGGTCGGGTTGATGTCCATCTCGCCGCGATACACTTCGCGCCCGAAGTCAACGACGCGGACATCCTTGAGGATGTCAAGCTTGGTTGAAACCGCCCCGATGTGGGGTTGGCCAAAGCCGCTCTGCAGTCTGGCTCCCCCTACCCCTTTGGAATGGGCAGGGGGTTGGGGGGTTGCGGTTCTCCGCGACAGTCCTTTCGCATAAACCAGCCCGACCGCAAGAGCAAAACAACCCACCGCCAACGCAACCCGAGAAGCACCCATGCTAAATTATGCCGCCTCCACTCATTACCTCTTGGTCTCAGAAGGAATCTTTTCGGCGGCGCAGAACGCAGTGATCGTCGCTTGCGTGTCTTCGGGTATTGCAGACGTGGGGATGATGATGGGCGGGTTCGCCGGAAACTCGAACTCGGTGAAGTTATCCGCGCTTTTGAACCGCAGAAGGCGGTCCCAGCGGTCAACGAACTCACGGCCGGAGGCAAAGCCGAAAGTGATCCACTGCCCCTCGGCAGTGAGGTGGACGACGGGAGAGTCGAAGCCAGCGGCGCGGATTCCATTCAGTTTCTTTCTAAGACCAAGCAGTATGACAAGCATCACTAGTCCGATCATTACGGCAAAAACGACAATTTGGAGGATGGTTTTTCCTAGGAAGTCGGCCACGTGTTTGTAAGGTTCGAAGATGAAGTCACTAAGGATCTGAGCAATCAGGATTCCTATCATCACCGGTCCGAACATTTTAAATTGGCGATTCAGCTCGAAGGCAGTGAACTTCGACAAGTCCGCATGTTCAGCCGAGAGTGTCGAATCAATTGTCGGCGGCTCCGAGCGGAGCGAAAATCCGATGGAGGTGTCAACTCGGCTCATTATTCTCTCCTCGTAATCGGGCTGGATTCAACCTTTGAAGAGGGATCGAAGCCATCGGTGGAATTGCTGGTCTTGAATCGGTGCTCAGGCAGCAGCGCAACAAAAAGTGCCACACCTGCAGAACCTAAGCACATAAAGATGTTCAATCCTTGCTCGTAGTCGATAACATCCTGATATGGCACCCGAGGCAAGAGCCTCTGGATTGTTGCTAGTGCCAAAAAAGCACACGGCGAGCCGGTGTAGAAGTTGGAACGAAGTCCTCTCCTGAAATGAAAAGCTTCAAAGGCAAACGAGCCGCAGCTGACAATAAATGTCACCGCGGCGACCAATTTAAGGAACGCAAGCGGTGTGGGTAACGCCCAAACCTTGAAGACTCCTTCGACACCTAGTCCGAGTCCCAGGAAACTGATGCCCCAAAGCAACCATTGAACTTTTTGTCGCTTCGCCACTGCCCCAGTATAAACCCAATCTGCGCGAAATGTACTACCGGACGACACGTCTTAATGTCGCTTCCATAATCGGCCCGGTCTGGGCGCTGACGCTGAACACAATCGCCTCGCGCAGGACGCGCTGGGCGGGGTGGGTGTGGTAGTTGGCGGCTCCGCTGCTGGCGACGACTCCGGCGTGGGCACAGCGCGTCATGAGGTCGATCGCCCAAGCTCGCTTTTCGAGCCGGAGTGGAGCAGTGTCTTCCGAAAAGTCCTTTTGGTGGGCAACCAACTCCGCGCGGCACTCCTCGATTTCTGCGTAAAGCTTTGTGGCGGTTTCTTGGAGGAAGTCGAAGCTCTTTTTGTTCGCGACGTCTTGAACAATATCTGCCCCGGCAAGGGCGCAACCAACCGCAAAATGCCCCTGAACAACGATGTTAAAAGCGTCGTTCTTCCGCATCCAATCCTTGTCGTTGATGAAGGCGACCTTGGAGGTCGGCAGGAAGTACTGATCGAGTCGAGCGGTCACGGTCTGGCAAGTCTCCATCGCAGCCAGGCGCATTGGCTCGCTCATCGTTTGCCCTTCGGCGTTCCGGAACGGCATGAAGCCGAAAACGGCACGGCCTTCGGGCAGTACCGAGCCGATGAGATACTCGTCGAAGAATCCAAACCCAGTGATCCAGGGGACCTCGCCGTTCAAAAGGAATCCACCATCGGTTTCTACGGCTTTACAAATCGGCTCACCCGTTCGCCTGAGCTGCGAGAAGCCAATTCCGACGGTCTTTGGTCCATCCATCAACGGCAAGTACTCGGCCCGGATCTCCTCCGACGCCTGCTTCGCGATCATGTTGACCGCGCTTTGGTGCTGGGTTTGGAGGAAGGCAAACGAGCCACTCGCGCGGGCAACCTCTTCTTGGTAAGTTCGGAATTCGGCCTCGCTGATCGCCGGCCCACCGTACTCAGCGGGACGCTTAAGCGCCATGAGCCCCTGCCGCTTCATCTCATCAAAGGCTACGCCCATCGCTTCGATCGAGGTGTCAATCGCATGCGCGTTCGGCGCGACATGGTCGTGAAGAAACGCAGTGGCGGCGTCGAGGCTCACTAACCCTCCAGCTTGGTAAAGTCTCCGGCAAGCAGCAGAGTCTGTGATGTGAGTTCTGCGAGTGCGAGGCGGTGAAAACGCTCAGTTGGATCTTCGGACATCACCATCGTATTATCGAAGAAGGTGTTGATCAGCGGCAACAATTCTCGGACTATTGCCACCAACCCAGCTACGTCAAAACTGGCTAGCACTGTGTTTAAATGAGTAGTCTTGCCTGTCAGGGCTTCATGGAGCTGCGTGCCTTCAGCAGAGTTCAATCCCTCTTTCGCAATTTCGTCTATGGCCCCAATCTTTTCTCCCTTCTTTTTTGCCGCAGCAATCAAATTAAGGGGGCGAGTCGAGGTTTGAACTTCCTCGGGAGAGAATTTTGACAACACCTGTGTTCTAAACCAGGCCATTCGAGGATGGTCTGCAGCTCCAAAAAGTTCGGTTCCAGTTGCCGCGCTGATAATGTCAGCCCTAACCGTCTCGCCCCACAGTACGGGGTATCGACTGTCAAAGATTTCCCTAAGCGAGTGGTAGGCAAAGCTATCGTCAAGTGTGAATCCTTGGTTTTCGTAGCACAACTGAGCAGCGTCCAGCTGCAAACCAGGAGCACTCTTCAGGTCTGTCCAATCTCTCGTATCGTTGATGATTGTTGTAACCGCGCGTCTCAGCCCGAAAGGGTCGCTTGATCCGGTAGGAACGATTTTCAAACCTAGGTAGCCAGCGAGCTTATCAAGTTGATCTGCCAGTCTGAGCCGAACTGCGGTTCGTTCAGCTGCATTGGTAGGGTTCGGAACAGTGGGGCGGTACTGCTGCGCCATCGCATACGAAACTTCCGGCGGGAGCCCGGCCGCAGCAGCGTAAGACGCACCAATGACTCCTTGCAAAGAACTGAGTTCTGATACGAGTCCAGTGGCAAGATCGGCCTTCGCGTACAACCCGGCTAAACGGGCGTACTCTTGTTCAGCTTCGTCAGCACCCGAGTGAAGCGCAATAGCTTCTGCCAAACTCGCCAGCCGATCCGCGCGCTGGCGAACAGAACCCAGCTGAGCCTGGAAAACCACGCCCTCCGTCTTCGCCAAAAAGTCGTCAAGCGTCAGCTTCTGATCTTGCTCATAGAAGAAGCGAGCATCGTTAAATCGCGCTCCAAGCACCCACTCACATCCCTTCCGAACCGTCTCATCATCGCCGGAGTTCCGGATGAAGATGAACTGGTTACTCAGCTTGCCGGTGTTAGAGTTGCGAATCGGGAACATGCGCTCGTGCTTCGCCATTGCGGTCACGAGAACCGGCTCTGGAAGCTCCAAGTACGACTCGGGGAACGAACCCAAGATCGCCGTTGGCCATTCGGTGAGGAACGTGTTTTCGTCCAACAAGTCTTCCGTAATCTCTGGAACCCCATTAGAGATCGATTTTGCCTGGGCCAGGATCGACGCCTTTCGGGCTTTCGAATCGACTTCCACAAAGCGATTCTTCAGTTCAGAAACCAATGCTCCGAAGCTCTTCGCCTCGAAAGGATCGGGGGCGTAGAACCGGTGTCCATATGAAATCAGTGCCGCAGGAACTCCTTCGACGTTAAAGTCCAGAGCCCGACCATCGTAAGCCGCCAGAATCCAGCGAATCGGACGGGCAAACCGAGCCCGAGATGCGCCCCATCGCATCGACTTTTCAAAGTTCAAACCAAGGATGATCCTAGGCAGAATTGATTCCAATAGCTCTGAGGTAGGCAAACCCCCAACGTGCTTGGTGACCCAAACATATTGCTCGTCTCGGCGCAAATCAGAAGGCTCAATCCCCTGCGATTTGCAGAACCCAAGTAGTGCCTTCGTCGGCTCGCCCGCCGCGTCAAAAGCCGCCTGAAGCGAAGGCCCGCGCTGCTCCTTGACCGAATCCTCTTGCCGATCTTTGAGATTAGGAAAGTGAACTATCAGCCGACGCGGCGTTCCGCAAGCGGTTGCTCCGCCGCCACAAACCCCAAGCTCCGTCAGCTCCTTGCAAAGCGCATCGCGCAAGTCGCCATAAGCCTTTTCAACAAAAGACGCGGGGAGTTCTTCACAACCGACTTCGAGCAAAAACTCAGGCATGGCGAACCTAGAGGATACCCCTCTGAGAGCTTTCAGCCTTCAAGATTCAGCCTTCAGCGGGCGGGTTTGATCCTGAACTTCAGTGCCGCATAGCCGTCAATTTGGAAGTGGTGGATGGTCACTTTGTGAGTGCCTGCCGAGAGCTTGATTGTCTTGCTGTAGGTGGTTGGCCCTTGGTAGTGCCATTCATCACATACGACAATATCTTCATCCACCGTACAAACGATGCCGTCGTCACCCGTCACTTCGAGAGCGTAGGTTCCTTCCGGAACCGTGAACTTGCCGGTAGCGATTGTGCCGAAATGTGTCTTCGGGACACCTTTTTCAAAGCCTCCATAACCAGTGTAGTCAAGCTTGGCTGGCGTGGCATCCCAGCCCGGGCGAAGAACTGAGGCCTCATCATACGCTCTCGCTTCGGTGCGTGGATCACTGCCAGGACCCCAAGGGAAAAAATGGACGCTCCACTCCTCCTTGACCTCAAAAGTCTCATGAGTCAGAGTGATCGGAGTTCCTGCCGGAGCCACGATCCCTCGGTGATCGACAGTCTTGCCACCGGTGTAAACAATCTTGAGTTGCCTCTGGGGGTCCGACTTTTCTGCATCCGGGCGAATCCAAATGGAGCCAGGAACTTGTCCTCCAATGCTGTTCTTTATCTCGAACCCATCGCAAACCTTGACCTTGAACGTTCCCTTCGGACCCAGAACGGACAACTTCTGCCAACCATTTTCTACAACTTTCGTCGGAACGATCACCGGCGCTCGGTAGTCCACCGGACCCCATTGGTCGATTCGCAGATCCGCCTTACTACCTCCGACAGTGAACGGCATCATTCCACCCTTCAGCGGCTCCGGAGAAAGTTCCTCCCACACATCCTCGTCGTCCCGAGGATCCCATTTTCCTACGGTGCGGGAAGCCAATGGCTTTTCGCACTCGTTTCCTACAAGCGAAAACCTCTCTGGAAGTCCGCCGTTAGGAAGGTCGGTATGCAGACAGTTCTTCGCAAACCTCACGTCCTTGCAGGATGGGTCGATAGCAAACAGCGTGTTGAAGGAGTTGTTGCCTTCGAAGAGTACGTTCTCGGAACGGGTCACTGACAGCCGAAGGTCGCCGATCGCATTGTCCTTGATCTGCCACCCAATGCTCCGGGTATTGCGAGCCTTTGGGTAGCCCCAATTGGGGTCTTGCTTCTCGTTCGCCCAGATTCGGAGGGCGTTGTTGTTCCCGAGGAACTGGTTGGACTCAACGGTGATGTTCTGGCCGTGTTCGTGAGCGATTCCATCGACGTTGCCCGAGATATGGTTTCCGGCGATCAGGGTGTCGTAGCTGTAGCCGGTCCAGAAGCCGTGCCAGCAGTTATCAACCCGGTTATTGACGAACTTGTTTCGACTGAAAGTCGCCTCGATCCCATTGGTCGGAGCGTCGCTAAAGTCATTCCCGTACAGCAAGTTTTCGTTGCAACCACCCTTTCCTGTGTCCATCGTGGTTTGACCCGCCCACAGAAAGAATCCATCCCCGCCAAAGCGCGCAGAGTTGAAGGCAAAAACGTTTTTGTTGCTCTGCTCAAAAACCAGGATCGCTGCCGAATCCTGGCCCCGGTTGTAAACCCCGTGCGAATACCCCCGAACGCAATAATCCAGGTTGTTATGCATGATTCGGTTGTTGGACGACCGGTACATGCCAATGCCGATTGCGCTCATGTAGTTGATGTTTGAGTTCCAAACCACCCCTTTCTCCGAGCGGTTCATCATCAACCCACACTGTCCGCCATAAGCCTTGAGGCCCTTGACTTCGAACCCTGTCACACCATCCAGATAGACTCCAGCACCGTATCGAAACCACTCGCGCTTCTCGTTGCTGTGAAAGCTCATCCAGTCGTTTAGGTCTTCCTTTTCAGGCGTGGAAAGCAGTCTCTGCTTCCAATTCCAACTCACGTCACAGTTGATCAGGTTAAGATTCTTGCAATTCTCGGCAAGAATCCCGACCTTGTAGCCAGCAACAGTCAGGTTCTTGATTGTGATGTTAGAGCCCGTGATTCGAACTCCAATACCCTTGCGCTGATCAGGATCGACAGTTTTCGGAGTCCCGCGTAGCACGACGCCTTTGAAGTCGAGGGTGATGTTGTTGCCTGAAACCGAATAGGCTGGAGACCGAAGAGCGACGTCGGACGACTTGATGTAGTCCCCTGGGCTAGTCGGAATGGTTTGAGCTAGGGCGAAAACGAGCGAAGAAATCATGGTAAGCGTGCGTCGTGATAGTCTTGGTGGCGATTCATGAGTTCACAGACATGAACAGGGGAAAGTCGTCCTTCCAAAAGATTGCCCCCGCAACACTCGTCGTCGTTCACGTGTTGCAAGTAAGCGCGCAGTGAGGCTCGTCTTTCGCGCCACTGGTTCGCAGCGGTTTCTAGGTTGACCTGTCCCGAAGGGGCAAACATTTTTGGCATGAAGGCGGTCTGATCTGCCGGCTTTTCCATTGCCTTCATGATGAAATTGTAGAAGAAGGTGACTTTGGGGCGCTTCCCTGCCATTTTCGCACCCACCTCTTTGTTAATCATCTTTAGATAGATCCCCTCTGTGATCATCATGTGCTCCAGTGCGCTCTCAGGAGGCATGCTTTTTCCCACCGGGGAAGTTAACAACTCAGGAGACAATGAACTTATCCGGGAGATCATTGCCTCCATTCTCGCATCAAGCGCATCAAACTTTGCGGCAAGCTGTGGACTCACAGCCAAAGTCTACACCTGCGGTACCCTGAAGGGGTGAGCGGAACTTCTCGGTGGCGTGAATTCTTCGACGCCCAAGCAGCGACATATGATGAAAACCCATTCGCTCAGCACACCATCGCCGAAGTCGATTTCCTTCTGAGTCTCTACCCTGTGCAACCCGGAGCCACGATTCTCGACATCGGATGCGGAACAGGGCGCCACTCAATTGAACTGGCTAAACGGGGCTACAAAGTTACGGGAGTCGACTTCTCCCCAAACATGATTGAGCAAGCAACAGCCAAAGCACCAAACCTAGAGGTCGAGTTCATCGAGGCTGACGCCAGGGACCTCACCCTCGATAAAGTCTACGATCTCGCCATCTGCCTCTGCGAAGGTGGTCTCGGACTCATCGAACGCTCGGAGAACCCCTACGAACACGATCTCGCGATCTTCCGATCTGTGCATAACCACCTTCAACAAAACGCCCCTTTTGTCCTGAGTTGTCTCAATGGCTATTCGGCAATCCGTCAAATGAAAGATGAATTCACGGCGGACGGTCGGTTCAACCCTGCCACCATGGTCAGCAATTACACTGACGAATGGGCACTTCCGAGCGGCGTTCAGCAGTTAACCATTCATGAGCGACTTTTCATCGCTCCAGAGGTAACCCGAATGCTTGAACAGAGCGGATTTCAGGTTGACGCCGTTTACGGCGGAACGGCTGGCTATTGGGCCCGACGGCCCCTCAGCCTCGACGAAGTAGAGGCAATGTTCTGTTGTCGAAAGAAGTGACCCAAGGCACCTTCCGGTGGTTCTTTCCCTGGTTCCTTCTTGCTTGGTTAGTCACTTCTGCCCCCCTATTCCTATACCATTCGGTGCCGGGCGTGGACACTCCAAACCACCTCGCCCGGCTCCAAGTCCTGGCTACCCTTCACGAAAGACCCTTGCTCCAGGACTTCTACCGAATAAACTTTGTAGTTCTGCCGAACCTGGCGATAGACCTTCTAATCACGCCGGTCCTGATGCTCACCAAGATCAACGCCTTGATCTTGATGAAGATCTTCATCGCGAATATGATCGGTCTCATGGGCTTCGGATTCGCATGGGTCAACCGCGAGATGACCGGAAAGTGGTCCGCCTACGGCCTCTTCGGCTTGTGCTTCGCCTACTCCTACATCCTCGCTTTCGGCTTCATCAACTATCTGTTCGGCATCGCGTTGGGTCTGATCTGCTTCGCGCTGTGTCTGCGGCTAGACCCCAAACCGTTCGTGCAGAACGTCTTTCTCGCCATCGCGGCTCCACTGTTGGCAATCAACCACCTCATGGCTTTTGGGCTTTTCGCTCTGAGCTTCGTTGGGCACCGATTCTTCAAGCCCGACCACCGCTTCCAAGGTTGGCCAGGGCTCGGAGTTGGGACACTTGCGGTTCTGATTCTGATCAAGCTCTCGCCGGTTGCAGAGTTATCTCGCGTTTACTGGAGACCCTTCGGTGAGCATCTCTATCGTCTCGGTTCACCTCTCGTCTTTGGGATCGAATGGCGAGATGCTCTCTTTCAGGGCGTCTTATTCGCGCTGATCGGCTACGGAATCTATAAAGAGAGCTTTAAAGTCCCTGTCGAGGCGAAAGTGACCGGAATTCTATTCTTGGTCATCTCGCTATTTGCCCCTCACCAAGCATTTACCAGTGCATTCATATTCGCTCGAATTCCGGTCTGGCTCATCATGATCTACTTCGCCTCGGTCGAGCTTCCTCTTCGGCGATTGAGTGTAGTTCTTACAATTTTGACTCTAAGATCGCTGGATATCGGCTCACGGTTTCTAGGCATGAACGCCGAAATCGATCAACTCAAAGCTGACCTTCGTCAGATTCCCGAAGGCTCGCTCGTTTATCACTCGATTGCCCAAGGTGCCTGGCCGTTGGTGCCGAAGGGGTGGAATCCCTCTCTTCTCCACGCCGATTGCCTACTTCTTCTGGAAAAGGACGTGTACATTTCAAACTTATTCACGATCAAAGCGCAGCAACCGCTGCTGGATCAGCCCGGAATCGGTCGGCCCTGGCGAGATCACTACTTCCGAGTACCGTTTGATTCTGGGGTTCAAAGAGAGATCACTCTCTTAAGGGAAAGACTCAAGTCTCTGCCGAACGTAAATCTCCGAGTTCGCCCGGCCTACCTGCTTGTCCTCAAGAACGAATCCCAAGTTCCACCTGGGGTCCCGGAGTCACCGATCGTCGACCGGCCCCGCTACGCTCTTTACCGGCTTCAATAGCATGTGGTATTCTCTTTCCTCACTCTCGTGTGCGCGGGTGGTGAAATTGGTAGACACGCTACCTTGAGGTGGTAGTGCTCACAAGGCGTGAAGGTTCGAGTCCTTTCCCGCGCACCAAAGCTAATTTAGGTTCAAATTTCACAGATTGCTTCAGTTGGTTTTCCCGAAAAGCGCCTTCAAAAATTAGGTGACTCTCAAATCGACTCTCAATTCGGACCCTGTGCATTCAGAGCAGTTTCCTTGCGCATACGGGAGCTTCGAAAAAAAATGCTCTCCGAGAGCGGGAGAGCTTCGAGATGCCTATGCGAAAACCCGGTCTAGGGATTCCCGCAAGATGCTCTGTGCGGCAGTCAGTGGACGGGTGTAGTTCGCTTCGGTAACACCAGCTGAGGCG
Organism: Armatimonadota bacterium; assembly: GCA_037138755.1. Taxonomy (NCBI): domain Bacteria; kingdom Bacillati; phylum Armatimonadota; species Armatimonadota bacterium. The sequence goes on from JBAXHT010000001.1 coordinate 313,908, forward strand.
TGACCGATATGATCTTTGAGAGTCGTGGGAGACACCTCAAACATGAGCTTTTCGATGATGTTTATGTGAGTCAGCCTACAGTCATGTGGAGACATGTCATCAGGCAGACCACAATCGACTACGATTGATTTCCAAACTTCGTATACCTGCTTCTTCATGCGAGGCTCGTTGAGCGTCGCCTTTGGCCACAAGAAGGCTTCTGGGGGCATCTCACTGACATGTTCGAGGAGAATCGACTTCAAACGTTGGCACATGACCACATTTCTCGTTTTCTTACCCTTTGGTAGGCCGAGGCTTTGCTTTCCACCGAAAGCCACAAGAACGGCTTTGTCAACAACAATCAAATTGTCATCAAAACGAAGCTTTGATACCTGCATCGCCATCATCTCCCCAAGCCTCAATCCCCCTAGAAGAAGGATTCCTAGCAGAGCACGGCGCGATGGGTCTAGCGCTTGACAAGAAGTGGCCGCTCTAACCTGGTTCGGTGCGAGCGCAACAGCTTCTCTTGGTGCCGGTTGAGGGACTGACAGACGAAAGGGGTTGGCGGTGGTCATTGGAATTTTCCCGTATGGGACAATCGCTTGGTTAAAGGCTCGTACTAGATCGGCCCGCACCGAGATCACCAGCGTTTCTTTCGCCCCGTTTGCCCGGAGTTCCTTGTAAAATGCTCGCACCTTCATCGGATCGATTTTCGAAAGCGGAATGCTCCCAAAGTGCTTCGCTGTGTACTTCCTGAACCTACGTTTCCTTTGTTCGATTGTCACTGAAGCCAATGATTCTGGCCAATCATTCTCTGCTAGCCAAGAAAACCATTCTTCCAGGGTCAATTCGCGAGATTGCCGAGCGATCTCAATCTTTGTCCCCCTTTGAAGGGATCTAAGGAAGTCTTTACCTTCGGCTTTCGTCTTAAACACCCTAGAAAGGCGTTGCTTTTGTCCGGTAGCGGTTTCAATCGTGTATTGAACCCGCCACCGTCCTTGTTGTCTGCCTGTCAAGATTTCACGGCAAGAACCGTCGTTGTTATCAGCTCGTTTAGCCATGAACCCAACATCCCAACATGTCGCTCTTACATCAAATTGCATCGCAGCTATGCAATAACTTCTAATTGGCCGTGACTTGTGGCTAGCATCACGAACGAGTTTAGTTGTTCAGTTGTGATTCGTCGGCTACGACCTATTTTCACGAACTTGATGTCACCCTGATTCATCAACCGATAGATTTGGGCACGAGACAGGGATAACAACTTGGCTGCCTCCGCCACCGTGTATGCAAGTCTGGGCGAAGGAGTTGTTTCTTTCATCTGGAACCACCTCCCTCCGAGCCTTTGAGCCGTATCGATCTCACCGTCCTTTCGATGTGCTGGTACGGCACATTTGTGGTGTGCCAGTGGTGCCCGATCACATTACTCGTCGAGTTGATTTTTGTCTTCTCCTTCAAGTCTTCGAACTCAATCGCTCTCGCTCCGTACCTTGCCGCAATGAGGAGGGCTGCAAGTTCTGGGTTGGACTGGGCAATGACTGCCAGCGCTGGACCGAGTGCGGCTTCATCGTTCCGGGCCAAAATTTGAGTCTGTGCAGGCGCAATAGTTTGCGACTGAGCTGGAGGTGGTGGCGGACTAATTCGGTCCGAGATCGTCTGGAGTTGTTCTCTCAGACTTGTTGGGAGACTGTGTAGGTCGTTCATGGTTTTATCCTTTTGTGTTCGAGGTCAACTCCAACCGCCTACGGAAGTGGCTCCAAGTTCTTGAAACGTGGTCGTCAAGAACTCGAAGTCAGCACCTGTGGGATGTAGCTGACGAAGGTGACGAGCCCGGCCGGGGCCGGTGGTGACGGTCACAAGTCTGAAGTTCTCGAATGGATAGCACTCGGAGCAGTTGCTTCTCGTAGCGAGCATTTGGTAGCCGAGGAGCTTGGCTTTGTACTTCTCCGCCGAGACGTGGCCAAGGTCAACCTCGACGAACATCGGTAGCGAGGAGGTTAGGGCGAGTCCATCGGGACGGATTTCGTGCTTCCCAAGCTTGCGCCAAAGTTGCTGTTCAAATCGCCATTCGGATGCACCTTTGCTGATCAGCGCAAGACGGACATTGGTGACGCTAAGCGCATGCTGGATGAAACGTGGTGATGAAGTTCTGCTTTCGATCAGCGAGCCAACTTTGTAACCCGCGACTTCAGGAGCAATCCTCCCCGCCATGTAAAGGCTCTGTCCGTAAAACGGAGTTTCAAGACGGCGAAGGAGTCCAGATTGAACCAGTCCGCGAAGTCTCGTATTAGCCCGTGTTACTGAGCCGAAGTAGCCGAGCTGGATAATCTGGTCTCTGGAAAGAAGGTGACTAAGACCAACATCCTTAACGAGTTTCGTGTCGCGGGAAGTGAGCCTCACAGCCAGTCCCCCAGATCGCCGTCTTTCTTCGGCTTCTTTTGTTTTGGATCGTCTGAGTCTGGTTTGGGCGTTTCTTCCTCTTGGGGCGTATGCTCCTCAAACTCGGGAATTCGCTCGCTCAGATCGCTGAGAAAAAGATCTGCTTCCGGGCTCCGAACACCAACATCTTTGAAAAGTGGTTCGTTGATCTGAACGATGAAAGGCTTCTCCGAGCGGCGCGAAAGAATTGCCTCACCGACTGGAAGTGTGGCGATATCGAATGCTTTCGCGTCTCCCGTAAGGTCTTTGCTAAGAACCGCCCCATCCTCGCGCCCCGAGCGAAACACAACCTTGACACCGACGTTGTTGAGGATCATGGAGCGGACTCTCGTGTTAAGCTGAGCGAGTGTCTGGTGAGCCAAAACTAGAGACAGACCGAATCTGCGGCCTTCAGCCAAAATATCTTCAAAGATGTCAGTCCCGAAATGTTCAAACTCGTCGATGTAGAGACGCACCGGATTTCGCTTGCTTTCAGGGATGCCGATTCGAGAGAAGATTTCCCGGCAGACGCTACTGAGCAGGAGGGACCCCATCATCTTTCCGGCTCCATGAAGCTCGTCAACTGCCAGCGAAACCAGAGTGATGCTGCCGGGAGTGTTCAGATGCTTGCCAAGGTCTAGCGGAGCCTGATGACCGAGAGTTCTGCGCAGAGATTCGGTCGCGAACAGAAGGCTCACTTTGTTGAGAACTGGTGTCGCTAGGGAGTTTTGCTTGTCGTCCGAGAGCTGTCCGTATCTGACCCAGAAATCTCTTACCGACTCAGTCGAGCAACGAGAAGCTAGGGAATTTCTGAACCCACGGTCGTAGAAAATGCGCTCTAGCTTCGTGAGTGGCTCAGCAGATTCAGCCAGGAGCATCACTGCGTTGCGTAGAGTCTCCGCTAGTTGCACCCCCCACGACTCGGATTCTTCGGCGATAACCTCTAAAACGCCGAGTGCCCTGAAGTACGCTTCACCGGCGCCGAACAACGGGTTAAAGCCCAGCGGCTTTTGCTTTTCCCTAAGGTCGAACAGTGCAACTTCATGTGGGTGAACATACTCACATGCAAGTTCAAGAGCCGCATTGACAAGATCTCCCCTCATATCGATAATGACAAATGACTGCCTCAGAAGGATGTCTTGCGCGATGAGATGGTGGAGGAAATTGGTCTTTCCGCTTCCTGTGGCTCCTATGACGAGCGCGTGGGTTTTGAGTTGTTGCGGTGGAAGCTGAATCAGGTCATCAATCCATACGTCCGACAACTTGGACCTTTCTTTGCGAACCCCAATCCAGTGGTTTGGAATGCGCTTCGGCTGTTCGCCGGTTTCCTCTGCTGTCCTCGTTCGACTCATATAGAGGATCATTTACTAATGGCAAAAACTCACGTGACGGGCGAGCTAGATTATTTAGTCCGGACTAAACTTCCTGAAAATCCAAACTCCTTCGAGTACGTGCTCAGAGAAGCGTTCTTGCTGGAACATCAGTGCACCAAAGGTGCAGAGATTGCCAAAGTTCTTGGGATTACGCCGGGGCGTTTCTCACAAATCCTCTCCTCACCGTCCACGCTGAAACCGGAGACAATACAGCATCTGCTTGTGCGCCTTTCAGGTCGCCAGACTCGCAAACGGCTTATTGCCGCTTGGACAGCGGAGTGCTTTGGCGAATCGATGGGGAACTCATTGTTTACCGGCAAGACGGTCTCATCAAAGACGTTGAGGCGCGTGGATAGGCAGATCAGGGAGTCAAGGCTTGTCACGGCCGCACTGACGGCTCAAGAAGCCGCCGTGAAATCGACCGATTGGGATTTACGTCAGCAGTTCTTAGACAGGGCGTTCTACGCAAGGCGTCATCTTAACGAGCCGGGACGCGCCATGAGTATTGCAAGGATCATCGCGGCTGATGCCAAGGAGCAAGGCTCTAAAGCCAGACTGGCGACGGCGCATTTTTACAAGGCAAAGACCCTGATGATGAATCCGCTCTGCAAGCCAGAGTCCTTCCACCGATGTATCGGTGAAGCGGTTCGATTGCTGTCCATGTACAAGAATGAGGCCGATCGTTTGCTGAAGTGCGCGCTCATCGAGGCGGATTCAGTGCGGAGATTAGAACTCAATGCCACTCTCACGTTCATGGAGAGGGGCCTTGATCCTATCGACAAAGAATTCCTCGAAACGGAACGTGCCTCCGCCCAAGGTAGGGCGAAATCGGCAAAGACGTATCAGTCAAAGTTCAACAACCTCTTCACTGCCGCACGAATCTCAGTTTTGCTTGGAGAGACTTTTCAAGCAGCTGAATTGCTGGAATCGGCATTTGGTTCGGGAGAGTTCAAGAATCTCCACGCCCAGGAGCAGTGCGGAGTGATCCACTCCATGATTTTGGAGCAGACAGAAAGTCCAGCAGAGGTCTCGGAACATCTTGTCAAAGCCATTCTCCTTTGCGAAAAGTCGTGCGACTACTATCACAAAGCGATGCTTGAGACCCGGCTTGCCGAAGTCGAGTCGGCACGGTTTTAGGGCGGCCAGAAGGTAGGTCAGGACCCCGACCAACCCTGATCTACCAATTTGAACCTAAAGTCCCGCATTTCTAACCTAACCCTCCTCTTTCTAAGAGTCGCATTCCTTCTTCGATTCATCCTCCTCGCTCCCGTTCCCGCTCCTCGTCTTCATCTCAGAACTCATGCGCCACTTAGCAAGACTCGGCGGGCACCGGGGCGAAGACCAGTTCAATGTTTAAGAGAACAAAGTCATTTAAGAATCTTTTAAGATTTGAACTGACGACGAACACGCGTGGATTTGCTTTCCACTGCAAGTGAATCCTCGTCTGCGTTCAAGAACTCGGTGAGCATTTCGGAAGAATCCAGTTCAAGAATCTTGCAGACGGCAACGAATTCCAAAACTCTCATTTGCCGTTCCCCTCTTTCGATTTTCGAGACGAAACTCTGCGGCATTCCAAGTTTCTGAGCGAGTTCATCTTGCGAGAATCCGGCGGCGATTCGTTTTTTGCACATAAACGATCCGAGTTTTGCGTTCTCAGCGACCGAGATTCCGGGGAACTTTGCACACACGTGCGTACATTGGGAATGACAAATCAACCCATATTGGGTTTATAATAAGAAAAAACCGATTACAGGTTTTTTTGTGACTCTCATGGTGACTTCCTCTATTTCTCGAATTGTCTGCTTTTTCCTTCTCAGCGCATCGCTTCTCGCCTGCGGTGGAGCGGGAGGAGTTGGCGCAAACGGTCCATCGGTTTCGCTCTCAGCGTCCAAACTCTCCATCGCTTATGGTCAGCCAGTGACGATTAGTTGGAGTTCTAAAAAGATTTCGTCAATCGAATCTTCCAACTTCAGAGTAGGCTCGGCCAGTGTCGATGGCTCCATCACCGACACGCCCGGCTCGACCACGACCTACTCCATCACCGGATACGGGGAAGATGGGAACAGATACACGGGTTCGGTAACTGTTAGCGTTGCCAAAGGCTCCAAATCGATTCTCGTCGTAGGCGATGTCGCGCAATCCGGGGTCAACCAGATCATCGAGCAAATCCAGGCCGTTTCAAGTGCTACAGTCCAGGTCTTAGCAACCGTCCCTGCGACAATCTCATCCGACGTAGTCGTTTTGCTCTCAGATTCAAATGTGACTTCTTCGGATGTGAACAAGATCAAGAGTCAACTGAGCCGAGGAGGTGGAGTCGTCCTCGTTGGCAACTCAAGTAGGCTTCTCGCTACCGGAAGTGCTTCAAATACAGACGTCAGTCCCATCGGCAGTTTTTGCGCTGGCGTAACGGAATGCGTTGGTGATGACCTGAATTCGTCATCCCTTCTGATCAGTCCTGTGAGTTTCCCATACGGCGCTACTGTCTTGGACAGAGAAGTGAGAGGCTACAGCATGAGTCCCATCAGTGCAACGGCGACACCGCTGACTCAAGTTAGCCCCTGGCAGTCAGGTGGCTACTCAGGCTTCCTGTATTCGCCTTCTACAGGCGGGAGGGTCGCATACGCTGGCAGTGCTCCCGCAGATAATTCTGAATCAAGCGCGGCGATGAGAGCCATTTTCCTTTCCGAAGTGCGATGGGCATCAGGCGAGTAACATGAGGCCAGTGAACAACTTCGGATTTGCACTGTCCACTCTGTTTCTCGCAATCTGCTCGGCGCAGGCACAGTCCGGCGGTCTGACGACCAGCCCAGATCCGTTCGTGGCCAATTTTATCCGCCAGCGCGGAATCAAGGGCGCATCCCTAACTGTTTGGAACCGCCAGGGAACGATCATCTACTCGAAGGGCTTCGGCACGACGGGAACTGGTCCATTCACGCCAGACACCGTTTGTAGGGTAGCCAGTATCTCGAAAATTTTCACCTCGGTTGGGATCATGCAAGCGGTCAAGGAAGGCAAGATCAATCTGGATGCTCCGATCAATACCTACCTGAAGTATCCAAAGCTCGGAGATCCACGGCTGGCAAAAGTGACCACCCGCCTGATGCTACAGCATCTCTCTGGGATGGAAAGCAAGTCAACTCCGATTGTCTCGCCAAGTCAGGTTAGCGACAAGCTCCCACTCACTCCACAAGCTATTACCGATTGGGCAATGACCAAGAAGCAGCTTGACCGGGAGCCGAATACTGCTTACGGCTACTCCAACACGGCGTACACGGTACTTGGTGTGATCCTAGAGAAGGCAACCGGAGTTGATTACGAGACCTACGTTAAGCGGCTGATCTCGCCCATGGGAGTTTCCAAATCCAGAATCGGAAACACTCTCAAGAGTGGGACGGATGAGACAACGTACTACGATCTCGGGAACCGAACGAACCACTCCAGTTTTCAGTTCGGCAGCTCCGTTCCCTCCGGCTCAATGCCGTTCCCGTATGGAGGAGCCTTTGTGCTTGAATCCATGCCCGGTGGGGGTGGTTGGGCTTCTACGAGCAACGACCTTGCAAAGCTAATGATTGGGACGTTCGGCTCCTACCGGTTCTTTGATCAGAATCTTCAAGCTCAAATGATCGCAAGACCCCCTGCAATTAGCGACAGCTACTATACAGGTTTGGGTTGGAATCGTTCTTTAGCTGGAACGTTCCGGACCGGAAGTCTTGAGTGTAGTAGCGCGTGTATGATTTGGCTCAAGAACGGCTATGGCTACGCCTATGTCCAAAACACCTGCACTCAGAACGACAAACAGGAGTTCGGCGCTGGAAAGTTTCTCGATGACTTCACGGTGTGGATGGGTCAGAACACTAGGTAGGTTTGAGACAATAGTTCCCGCCCTCCCGCCCTGTCTTTGTGAAGTTTTTGTTTGCGACCTTCGGTAGCGAAAACCCCGGGATGATGCCCGGGGTTACTTTGTTAGGAAGCCGAGTTGTGGATATCTGAGCCGCCTGCCGTTGTTCTTTTATTCTTTTCTTTGTATTGTTGCAGTTCGCTTTTCGAAAAGGTTTTGACGGCTTTTGGTGGTGAGATTTGCCTGAATGCAACGAAGGTGTGGATAAGTCCCTTTTGCTTCAGAGCCGTAATCGCCTTGCTGAGCGCTTCGGTTTGGCGGCCAGTTCGCTCATTCAGGGATTGGTAGGATAGTGTCACCCAACGGCCCTCCTTGTTCCATCCGGTCGTCTGTCTCAGCAGGATGAGGAGCATTCTCAGTTCGGTGTCCTTGAGTTTCGGTAAGAGCTGGTCTATCAGTACGTTGGGGATCTTTGTCCATGCTGAGTTGGTTGGTGGCAAAAGCAGCTTTATTCTTGGCATAGTAATACTCTTTAGGGGGTGAATAGTCGTGGCGGATTGCATCTACGATGAATGCTTCTGGACGCTTGGCCTTGCGGAAAGGCATGAAGCTGAGTTGTCGCTTGATGCGCTCATGCGGAAAGCTAAGGAGTTCAACAACGCCAGCGTGGCTGACGCCAAGCTTCATAAGTTCAACCGCAATCTGAACTGCAGGGTCTTCTTTAGAGTGAGTCATTTCGAATTGAAGTTAGGAATGAGATGATGCGAAGTGAGGCCGCTTTGAGTCCAGTGAAGTAGGCATAGTCCACTTCACCACTTGGTCGAATTCCCAAGCTGTACTTTGCAAGTAGCCGGGCCAGTCTCTGACCGTCTACGACCTTGATCCGAGCTCTGGAATACTTCGGAAGTTCTTCACCAGCTGAATCACAAAGGCCGAACGGTGAGACGATAATGCCAAGGTCCGCTTTAGATCGATCCACTTCACCAACTAGTTCGCTTAAGTGCCGGATGCGAACGGTGTCGCGGACCACCTTGATGATGACTGTCTCTAGTCCGAATCCGGTCCCCTTGCGGCAGACGAGGTCGTAACCTCCATACCGAGATTTCTGCTTTGACTTGCGACGGTGCATGATTTCAATATCTCCAAACCCTTCCCGGCTGAGGGTCATTTGGAGCAGCATCTCAATCTCATGTAGTGAGCAAGTCTGGAGCATTTGAACAAGAGCATCTAGCTTCATCTCGCTCCTTTCTTCGATTCGTATCCCCTCGGATACCGGGAGGTAACCCAGGTTCCGGCAGGCAAACCTTTGAACTCATCTTTGACGTTTCCAAACTCGTCAATCGCCCGCTCTGGCAGGCATCCGGTACAACCGACCAAGTCACAGACAAACCGAGTAGCGAACCTACCGGCTTCTGCTACAAGCTCACGGGGGTCTATTCGCCTGCCAAGCTGCTGCTCAAGAGCAGTGGTTATCTTGGCGACGAGCCGGAAGGATGGATTCATTTTCCCGTTAATCAGCCGGGAGACTGAGGACGCGCTAACCCGGGCGTCCTTTGCGAGTCTAGTGACGCCGTTAAAGGCGTACCGATCTAGATGAGCCATCACGTCGGAAATCCGGTTGATGGTCGGTCCGAAGACCTGTTTAGGGGTTTCTTTTACCATGCACTCATTAAAAAATGAGAGGCATGAAACCATCATGAAATGTTGCAAACACGCAACCGTTGCACGGATGCAACAAAAAACGGAGCTGTCCTTGCGGCTCCGCTAGCATGGCGACATGTGGCTTCCAACTCCTACCGCTGAACATGCCGAATCCTTTAGGGCTTTAGTCAAGTCCGAATTTGGGTTAGAGTTGAGTTCAGACGAGGCGCTGGACGCTGCCACCCGCCTATTACATATCCATTTCATCCTCACCTATGCGTATCGCCCTTTACGCCCGAAAGTCCACGGAGCAAGAAGACAGGCAGATTCAAAGCCTTGACGACCAGCTTCGAGAACTAGGCAAACTCGCCGAGCGAGAGAATCTGCAGATCGTGGAGACATTCGTTGAGTCCAGGTCGGCCAAAACTCCAGGCGGACGCCCTGAATTTGAAAGGCTTGTGCAAGGAATCGAAGAGGAGCGATTTGAAGGAGTCCTTTGTTGGTCAATGGACAGACTTTCAAGGAATCCCGTTGATGGGGGCCGAATCGCGTACGTGCTACAAACGGGCAAGCTCTCGTTGATCCGAACTGTCGAGAGAACGTACCGACCAGAGGACAACGCACTTTTGTTATCTATCGAGAACGGAATGGCGACTGCTTACCTGCAAGACCTGAGTAGAAACGTTAAAAGAGGGATTCGAGGAAGAGTTGAGCGAGGCTGGTGCACGAGCAAGGCTCCAATTGGATACAAGAACAATCCCGAAACGAGAGAGGTTGACAACGATCCTGCCCGGTTCGACATCGTTCTCGGGGGTTGGAAGATGCTTCTGACGGGTGAGTGCTCTGTTTCAGCGGTGCATAGACACTTCATAGCGAAACGGCTAACGGTCCCATCGCGACGTGGCTCCGTAAAGCTGATCTCTCGCGCTGGGGTTCATTCTCTATTTAAGAATCCCTTTTACAGTGGACGTTTGCTTGTCCGAGGAGCCGTCTATCAAGGGAAACACTCCGCGATGGTTTCGGAAGAAGAGTTCAACCGGGTTCGTGAGATTGTTTCACGAAAGTCAAAGCCGATTAAACCGATTGCTGGCTCATTTGCCTTCAAGGACGTGTTTAGATGCGAGCAGTGTGGGTGTGCATGTGTCGGCGAGCGCAGAACCAAAACCTATCCCCGAACTGGCCGAACCGTTGAATATGTCTACTATCACTGCTCGGGTTCTAAAGGTTGCCCGAAGACTGCGGTGCGACAAGATGCCCTTGAGAAGCCATTCCAGGAGTTGGCTGAAGCTTTAGCAATCCCACGCTCATTTGCTTCCTGGTTAGAGGGTGCGACGGTAGAGGCTCTTGAAAGACGAGCGGCAGGTGACCTTGGCCCCGTCGCGGATGCCGAGTCCGAGATAGCGTCAGAAAGAGCAAGGCTGAAAGCACTTACGGAAATGCGACTCAACGGAGAACTGCCCATGAGCGAATACTTAGAGTACCGGTCAGAAATTGAGAAGAGAATTGTGCTGCTAGAGGAATCTAGGTTCAGCTTCACTAGGTCGGCCACGAGAGTTCATCAACGAGTGAAGGAACTTCTGAAGTGCGCCGCCGATGCTGGAGAACTCGCGGGCGGCTACGGTGATCCGTTCGCCCTCGGCGCGTTTGCAAGACGATGCGGATCCCATTTTCTCAATCTGGGCCAACCTGAGATTAGGCTTGATCCAGTTCTACAAAAAATCACCACCTTCGAACCACTCAGAAACGGCTCTGAGAGGCCAAAAGGTGGTGACTATGTGCCTTCAAATTCAATTTGGTGGAGCTTGGTGGACGATATTCTCAATCTGGCGAGAATTGCAGACATGCAAGAGTTTGCGTCTTTCGTGCAATTGAAGAAGGAGAGCGTGTTGCGTAAACTTGCCACTTCGCTGCACCGACCTCATGGTGCGTTGACTAAAGTGTCGGGAGGCTCGCTAGAGAGAAAAGAATTTGGGTTGTGAATCGTCCGCCGATTGACAACATCTTTTTAAATAAGCTCTGGAAGTCAAAGCTGTGTACCGTTTATGCAGAGCGGGTCCAAAACAGAGGTCAGGCGACACGAAACATTGTCACCAATCCGCTTCCAGCCGGAACTACGCGATCACATTATTGCGGCTAGCTGAAACACACTCTCGAAAGAAACTTCCTCCAACTGAGTTCTGGACGCATAATAATCTCGCCAATCATCGCAAGACTGCTTTCCGAGCAAAGTCATAAAGGCCATTCCTTGAATTTCACCCTCACTGAATCTGAAACCGAGAGAATTTTGAGGTTCACACGGGTCGCTGATAAGTACACGCTGTAGAACGAGCCCTGGTTCAGCTACTACAGTTACAAGTACTCCAGAATTGTTAGCTTCGATCAATTGTCGGATCAATTCAGACTCCTCACCCTGAATTCGGGTTTCCAAGAAGTCCCAAAAGAAGCTCCACCACCTCACACAACTGGACCTGTCCTTGAACATGAGCTTTATACTCAGGGAACCAGTCTGCAAATCGTTAGACCTGGGGAGTAAGCCGATTCGGGTGGCAACTTGCTCGAGAATCATCAAACCTCGAGGATCATGAAATATGCCCTTCGGAAGAACTGCGACAATCTGGTTAGAGTTAAGAACTGCTCGCTTTAGGGCGACAAAGTCTCGGTCTGTACACGCCAGGCTCAACTCATGCACCTTGGAATCAATCGCAAGAATGGTCTCACATGCATCTATCAGCTCGGCTCGAATCGCTGGATACTCGGTTAAGAGGCGAGCCTCTATATAACGTAAAATTGCTCTAGCTACTTCGGGGCTGCACTTCCTTTTTCCACTCAGTATCTCGCTCATCGCGGAGACCATACTCTTTGGACTTGCATATCCGGTCGGAGCAAACTGGTAAACGTATTCTGATAGCTCTGCAAGCGATGAAACTACCTTCTCGCCTGATGATAGTCGGAACTTTGAGATTGATGTGTTTTCGGCAGAAACAGTCATGAACGAACCCCTAGTTCTACCATGAATGCTTCAAGGTAGTCAATGAATTTCGAAAGTTTGTTCCAGTCGTGAATTTTTTTTAGATATTGTTCGACCCGTGAAATTTCCTTGTGAAAACTGGCAAAATTGCGATATAATGGAGGGTGAAATAGGAAAAGAGCCCTTCACGAGGAAGAGCCCTGGAGTTACTGTCCCAATGTTTGAAGCAGGGAACAGGCAGCACTAGGCGGCTTTAACAACATACACCCGTTACCCGCGTGGTGTCAAGAGGGGTTCGGATCCTTTTCAAAGGAATCTAATGTTTGCAAATCGCATCCTCATCATCTCGACACTCTCACTCCTCTCACTCCAGGCTAAGGCTGAAACCATCGTCAGATCCACAGTCATCGTTCCTGCAGCAAGGTTTGATGCTACGCTGAGCTTCAACGCGAACGGTTTCAACACAAACATACGCGTCCAAGGAAGCCGAAATGGTCTGACGTATACATACAATCCATCGTATCCCACTTCGTGTACAAGCGCCATTAGCTCTGGAGACAAAATTTACTTGTCCTTTACTACCCGAAGACTCCCGACCGGACTCAGTTACTTTTTTTGTGGAAGGAGCAATATCGCAGACATTTACAAACAGTCGGATAGGTCGCCTGTCTTCGGCCCAAATACGACCTGGGTGCCTGCCACGCTCGACCTGACTAAGCAGTAGGCTTCACGATTGCGTGAAAGAAGCGAAAGTCGCGCAGTCGGGCCAGAAAGCTGATGATAGACCCCCGGCACTAGTCCGGGGTTTATCATGTTAAGCTCCCCTCTAATGAAGGAGGATTGCCTTGGCGCAAAACCTCTATGAACTCGTCACTTCGAAGATCATTGCCGCGCTTGACCATGGAGTAGTTCCTTGGAAAAAGCCGTGGCATGTCCAAAGTCAAATTCCGGTTAGCCTCACCGCAAACAAACCCTACCGAGGCGTCAATTCACTCCTATTAGGACTTGCGCCGTACGAGGATCACCGCTGGCTTACTTTCAAACAGATCGGAACGCTTGGGGGCCAGGTGAAGCGCGGAGAGAAATCAACTCAGGTTGTCTTTTGGAAGTTTCCAGAACCTTCATCTGATGATGAGGAATCCAAGAAGGCGCGAGCGCCGCTATTGCGGTACTACTCGGTCTTCAACGTTGAACAGACCGAGGGACTCAATGTTCCAGCGTTACTAGACCGAAAGCCGGTGGAAGAGCGAGAGCGGATTGTGAAGGCAGACTTACTCGTGAAGTCCATGCCGAATCCTCCTCGCATAGAAGAGACCGGAACAGCCGCTTGGTACAAGCCATCTCAAGACCTTGTCCAAGTGCCGAAGATCGAAAACTTCAGCAGCTCAGATCAGTTCTATCTCACGCTCCTTCATGAACTTGGGCATGCTACTGGTCACAAATCCAGGCTAAACCGCAAGGGAGTGACCGATCAAGTGCACTTTGGCTCAGGAGAGTATTCCAAAGAGGAGTTGGTGGCGGAGCTAACAGCCGCGTTCTGCGCCGCTGAAGTCTCGCTCGACAATTCGCTCATCGGAGATTCTGCAAGCTACATTGCATCCTGGCTCAAAGTTCTTAGGAACGACCCAAAGGCCATCGTCTTTGCCGCTGCCCAAGCTCAGAAGGCTGCTGACTACATTAAGGGAGCCCAATACGGTGCTTCCAATCCATCTCAAGCTCTCACACCTTCGTGAGAGCCTTTTTAATACAAGAAGGCGAACAACGTCACGAGTAGCACCATCAAAACCAGTATCCCGACGTGCTTCCAGAGTTCGTCTGTAAGTTGCCTCCGATCCAATCTTTGACCACAAAATGCACAGACTACTCTCATTCCATAGTGGGATTGGACCATATGAGCAGTTGGACGTTGATAGCGTTTGCGGATCCATTCCCCGGTTTTGACTCGTCTTCTCGCAAGCCTTGAGTCCGAAGGAATGGCCCGGCCGCAGATGTAGCAGTTTGGCATGTCTCATAAATACATCGAGCAACCTCCAATCGCAACTTGTGGCTAGACTGTGCAACAAAAAGAGACTTCCAGGTGGAAGTCTTGGGATAGCTGGTCAGGATTCCCCGAGAAGCTTGATGACCTGCTCGACGAGCCGGACTCGGGTTGCTGGCGCTGGATCATCTAAACCAGGTGCAAGCGAAATCGCAAGATCAGTTGTTGGATCGAACTCGTATCGCCACCACCTTGCCAACGTAAACGGTTCGCGATTGAGATGTTCACCAAGATGAAACCTCAAACCGCCGGCCAGAACCAGGATTCGACTTGCTCCCCATTTGAGAGGCATCGTCGCCATCTCTCGATGAGCCTCGCTATGGATTCCACAGACGAGTGTGAAGCCATCGAGTACCAACTGTTCAGACTCCCGCCTGATACTTTCGATATCTGGCTCCCTCGAACGGAAGTCTAGCATCGCTCGCTTGATTCCTTGTCCGAGCAGCTTCTCGTTTCCCGTGATCCAGAGAGGCCCTTGGCCAACTGCGTCTGCGACGGGTTCCAGAACCAGTCGCCTGGGCGGGCTGAGAATTGGAGAAACTCCATAAGTTGGAATGTGAGGTTCGGTGACGCGGAAGTACTGTGATCTTGCCATACCCCTTAACGATCTTCGCACTTCGGATCGATTCCAACTACGCGACCGTCCGTGCAACGCACGTTGCACAAACGTCGTTGGGTTTCACTGTGCGTGCTGGTGCCCTTATCCTAGCGAAGTATGAGTCGGTCCGCTTTTGATTTCACCGTTCACGTCAATCCGAGTTTCTGTACAATCCAAGCAGAAACTGAATCTGCCCTTGCAAATTTGCTAGAAAACTCTCACCCGGAAGAGTTCATCCATGAAGGAGTACTACCTGTAGAGCATCGCTACATCGAAGAAGTTTGTAAATGCCTCCTTGAATCAGGATTCTCGATCCAGAAGGATGGACTTTGCATGTTGCGAAGTTCTGAAGGAGATCTGGTGTTGGAGTAGAAGCCTCGCAAGTGAAGCAAGGAATCTCATGACCTGCAATTTTGCGGGTCATTTTTTGTTACGCTGCTGACTTGTGTCCGGTCTACACCGCTGAGCGCACTTTGCTCATATACTCATATGAATCATGCGACTTTGCGCCGCTATCTGTGTCCACACTGACAACCAATTCCTGGCAGCTACGCTGAGGTCGCTGAGCGATGTGCCTAAGTTTGTTTTTGTCAGTTCGGTGGACTGGCAAGGCGAGTCTCATGATGTTAGCGAGACGAAACACATCGCCAATACGGAAGGAGCCACAGTCATTGAGGGCGATTGGCCGGACGAAACTACTCACCGACGAAGTGCCTACCAGCACCTGCGCGAAGCAGGCTGGGACTACTGTCTGACCATTGACTCGGATGAAATCATTGAGCCAAGTTTGCTGGAAAAGCTGATCGCAATCGCTGAGTCGGGTTCGGCGGATAGGGTTCACGTAGAGTGGGACACATACTGGAAAACTCCTGAGTACGTCATCAGGCCAAGAGAACCCTTTAAGCCGTGTGTGTTAATCAACCTCAGTACGGCGTCGCATGTTCACATCAGAGAGTTCACTGGAGGAACGCAGCTCTTGCTCACTGCTGAACACGGCATAATCCACCACTTCAGCTACGCGGGAGGCGACGAGCGGATTTGGAAGAAAATCACGACCTGGAGCCACCGAGATGAGATTGTGCCGGATTGGTGGAACAGCGTCTGGAAGGCATTCGATCGGAATCCGCTACTTCGAAACTTGCACCCTACTCATCCGGGTGCGTACCAATTCGCCGAGCATAAGCAACCGCCGGTCGAAGTTGCGGAGCTACTTGGTCTGGAGACGAAAGAATCTACAGCAATCCGATCGGCGGGAGACATCGGAGTTGTCATTCCCACGTTCAATGGTCAAAACCAGCTCAATGACTGCTTGAAGTCTCTTGTCAGATCGGAAGTACGTCCGAGAGAGATAATCGTGGTGGACAACGGTAGTGAGCCACCCATCGAAGTACCAATGGGAGTTCAGTTAATCAGGTCTGAGACAAATCTCGGCTTTGCCAAGGCAAGCAATCTCGGAGCGGCAGAATGCACCTCTAAATACGTGCTCTTCCTGAACGACGATACGGTCGTCGCAAGCACGGCTCTTGGCCGAATGACGGGCGTGATCAGTGAATCGGGAGATATTGCAGCGGTTGGGCCGGTGAGCAACAACTGTGGGCACTTCCAGCGGATCGACGTCACTTACACTTCCCTTGAGAATCTAGACATGTTCGCTGAGCAACTCCAAGTCCTGGAGCCGCAGGTTGAGGAGACAGATATGCTCGTGGGGTTCTGCCTTCTCGTTAAGAGAGAAGCATTGGATCAGGTCGGACCATTCGATGAGTCGTTTGGGATCGGGATGTTTGAGGACAACGACTTGTCGTACCGAATACGAAGAAATGGATATCGGATGCTCATTTGTAGGTCTGCGTTTGTCTACCACATCGGATCGCAGACGTTTGCCGCTGTCGATCCCACCCATGCCAAGACTCAGCGACTACTCCAACAGAACCAGGCTCAGTTTCTTGCCAAATGGGGCGATGATGTTTCGTCGGGTTTTGCGTCGCACCTAAGCGGAACCGCTCCTGGGCGCATCGTTTTTAATCAGGAGAAGAACCCCGACAAGCGGCTCGAAGCCGCCAGAAGAAAAGCGAAGGCTGCGAAGATATCTCTGTGTATGATCGTCAAGAACGAGGAGCGGGTCCTAGCCGATTGCCTCCGCTCGGCTACCCCGTTCTTTCACGAAGTGCTCGTCCTTGACACCGGCTCCGAGGACAGGACCAAAGAAATTGCATTGAGCTTCGGTGCTTCGGTCTCTGACTTCAGTTGGTGCAACGACTTCTCCGCCGCAAGAACCACCTCAATGCAAAGTTCCACCGGAGACTGGATCATGTGGCTTGATGCCGACGACACCTTGCCACTTGAATCAGGAGAAGTCATCCAAGAAGCTGTCCTGAACGCAACTCCAGATGTACTTGGCTTTGTCGTACCCGTCCAGTTTGTCGAGCAGGACGGCGTGGGCACCTCAGTAGATCACGTGAAGGTGTTTCGCAACTTGCCAGGACTCGTATGGGAAGGGCGGATTCACGAGCAGATACTTCCCAGCCTTAGGAGAACAGCCGACGAGCTTGGATTGCCACACCATAGTATCGTTAGGCTCCCGGCAAGAGTTCTTCACACTGGATACGACACCAGCGCCGAGGGACAGGCGAGGAAGCGGGATCGCGACGACACTTTGCTCAAACTTGACCTTGCAGACCGGCCTGATCATCCGTTCGTTCTGTTCAACCTGGGCATGACCGAGCACTTTCACGGCAATCACGAACTGGCAGTTTCGTGGTTGACCCGGTGCATCCAGGTCTCACCAGTCCAGGAGAGCCACGTCCGCAAGGCGTATGCACTGATGATCGGCTCTCTTGTTCGACTTGGAATGACTGACGAGGCAAAGAGCGCACTTGATGAGGCCCTGCTTCACTTTGATGCAGACCCTGAACTCCATTTCCTCTATGGACAGTTCTTAGCCGCGCAAGGAGATGATCTCGGAGCAATCGTTCAATACGACAAGGCAATTGGATCGGATGCATCCGGTCACTTTTCCAGTTTCGATCCTTCCATCCAAGGCTACAAGGCCCTTCATAACAAGGCTCTCTCGCTTCAGCGACTTGGCAGGGAACAAGAGGCAGCGGATGCGTGGAAACGGGCATTCGAGCACTCACAAAAGGGCGAAATCCTCGAGGCGATTCACAACTGCGGACTTCGCCTGAACAGCATTAGCGAAGTAAGGCTCGCAAATCTCAATGCCGGAGTGGTTCCGAACCGCACGGCGATGACACTTGCCGTAAACACTCTCAAAGCCGTCGGCCTAGACCCGTGCGCTTATCTGACTGGCCTTCTCGCGATGGATAGAAGCAACGGCGATGCGCTCAAGATGCTCGCGGTAGCTCTGATGGAACAAGGACAAGCCGACAGGGCCGTACCATATCTCATGCAACTCGATAAGGACGGGCAACCAGAAGGAGCGTACTTCTTAGGGATTTTGGCTCAAGATAGCGGCAACGCGGTCGTCGCCAAGCAGTGGCTCGAACGTGCACTTGCGCTGAATCCAGAGCATCTGCCTACCCAAGAAAGGCTCCAACAGCTTGGATCGGCGAAGTTGATTAAGTGATTCTTGGAAAATGTGGATAACTTTCTATAAAACTCCAATGGATTCTCGAAGATTTGTCATATAGTAACCGGTAGGAGTGCGAGGATGTTTTCTCAAACTGCATTGGATCACATTTCGAGTCCGCGAAATGCGGGACGATTCGATTCATTCACGCACTACGGCTGTGGAGGAGTACCTGGTGATGGACCCTACGTGGAACTCTGGTTTCAATTAGAAGGTTCAAAGGTCATTCGGGCTGGGCAGGAAAGTAACGGTTGCCCATCAACAATGGCCTGTGCAAGTTACATTTCTGCAATTTCAGTCAACCGCGAAGTCGAGGCAATTCAAAAGCTAAGTTCATCCGATCTCATTCTCCTCCTGGGTGGTTTGCCTCCGGGAAAGGAAAGGTCAGCAGAGCTCGCAGTCGAAGCTTTGCAGCACGCGCTAGCCACTCGGTCATCAACAGAAAATCAACAAAAAGACGGAGCCTAAATGAACCTTCAATATCCCGTATCGAGCCCTTCAACCTGCGGAGTAGACCCTGGTGGACCCGGAGGCCCTTGCCCTGTACCGACACCATCACCTGCCCTAGGTGCTTACTCTTCTCTGCCTACCAGTGATTCGAGTCTCTGCACACCTGCGCCTATCGTGCGTCCCAGTTCGGGTTGCGTGAGTGTTGATTCAAAAATCCGCCTAAGTGATGGAACAGAAGTCAAAGCCAGTGAGCTGAAAAAGGGAGAGAAATTGCTCGGCATCACAGCCGATGGAAATGAGCGTGAGCAGGAGGTTGTAAGCGTCGTTCTAACCGAGTCCGTCAGTGTGAATGTAACCCATGCAAAAGGACAGTTCTTATGCTCGGAAACCCACGCAATACTAACTTTAGACAGCGATCCTCGTCCAGCAGGAACACTTCAACCGGGAGACAGCGTGTTGTTACTGAATATTGGTGAATCTGAAGTCACTGAAGTAACCAGCGTTGGATCGCTACCAGTAATAAGCATCACGTGTGAACCGGACCATACGTTTTATGCAAATGGCGTTGCATCACACAACACGAAAGTGATTTGGCCAGTAGGAGAAGCATATCTATGATTACAGATCGAAGCGGTGTTGAACGATCTTCCAGTTTGGGTGCTCGGTTCAACGAATATACTCATCACCCCTTCCAGCCTATCCCAGAAGCTGACGGTTCGCTCATCATAGATCCGGAAATAACGCTGAAGGCGCAGCAATTCAATCTGGCCATTAATCTTTCTTACTCCTCCGAATCGGCAGTAAATCGGGAGCTTGGAATTGGTAGGTCAGCAACAATTCGGGCCTACATTTACGACTCCAACGATATCGAAACGCCCACAAAGACGGTCATTCGAGGTGATCTTCAAGGATATGCGCTCGCTCTCGCCAGTACCGTTGGATCCGTCGAAAACTATGTTGGTTCGACTCAGACCGGCTATAAAAACACTCTGTCTTACGATACTTCGACCGGCCTATGGACAGAGTATTTCCCCGACGGTCTCAGAATCGAGTACACGCAACACGTGACTTCGGGGCCGACTGATCCAAAGAAGTTCGAGATTTCTCGCGTGATTCACCAAGGAGGCGCGGTTCAGACTTACACTTACGGATCGAGTAGCGAAGCCGGACTTATCAAAAACATCGAGGTGGTGGGCGGCCGAAAGGTCACGCTCGGCTATACAGCGGGCTCTCCTGTTCCTCTTCTAACCACGATTCAAGATTGGGGTGGAAGAACGTGGACACTAGCCTACGATGGCTCTCGATATCTGACAACGTTTACAGCTCCGAACGGTTGCGTCACGAAGTATTCGTATGCTGCCGGTCCGTCCGGAAAAACTCTGATCTCAGCCATTGAAGACCCGCGTGGCTATCGAACGAGCTATTCCTATGATTCCTCCGACAGAGTTACGCAAATGGTGGCTGGAACTGCGACATGGACTTACGCTTACGCGGTCAACCAGCAAGTATTAACTTCTCCGGCGGGTGCCGTAACTACGTTTAACTTCGGAACTGGCGGAGATATCACTACCATCGTTAAGCCCGAAGGCTACACTGCAACTTATACGTACGATACCAACCACAATCAACTGACTGAGACGCTTCCGAGTGGAAGGACGTTTTCTCGTACATTTGATGCTAGTGGCCGCATCACAGTTGACGAGGATGCACTTGGCTTCCGAACCACGTATCAATACGACTCCGTCGGTAACCTAACCACCTTAACCAACGCACTTGGACAGGTTACGACGCTAGTTTACGACGCAAGCCGGAACAACACCGTACGTGTAGATCCGCTTGGGCGAAGAACGACGAATACGTTTGATGCTTTCGGTCAGTTGCTCACAGCGAAAGACCCTAGAGGCTTGGTGACCACTTACGCTTACGACTCCTTCGGAAACGTTGCGAGTGTCTGCTACTCGGACGGCGGAATTGTCACGTACGCCTACGACTCGCTGAACCGGCGAACGAGTCAGATTGATCAGCTTGGAAGGACCACGACTTATACGTATGACAACGCAGACAAGGTCACTTCGGTCAAGAATCCGCTGAACGAAGTGACGACCTACGTCTATGACGGTTGCCTCCTCCAAGCGGTCATTGATCCGCTTGGGAACCGAACGACTTACACCTATGGTCGCTTCGACAAGCAAACGTCGGTGACGAACCCGCTTGGTCAGGTTACGACGGTTAACTATGACAACATGGGTTACCAGATCGAGGTCGTAGATCCTCTTGGTCGGATTTCCACGACCGTTTACACGAGTGCCAAACAGCGTCTTGCAAATATCGATCCTCTCGGTAACCGAACGACATATTCATACGATAACTCGGGCCGTCCAGAGACGATTAAGGATGCACGGGGCAATGTCACGACGAATGTCTACAATGCCAGGGACCTCTACGCCACCGTGGATGCCCTCGGTAACCGCACAACAATGACGTTTGATGCTGTTCGGCGAAGAACCGAGACGAAGAATGCCAGAGGATTTGTCACCACCGACGTCTACGACGCGGCTGGGCAACTTCAAGCAAGCGTTGATGCGCTCGGCAACCGCACGAGCTACACCTACGACCTTGCGGGCAACCCGGAGACGGTCAAGAACCCACGCGGGTTCGTCACGACCTACGTCTACCAGAGCAATACTAACCGTCGTGAGGCAGTCGTGGATGCCCTGGGCAACCGGACAACATACGCCTACGACATCGCCGGACAGCAAACCGCCGTCCAAGATGCCAAAGGCAACCGAACAACCTACACCTTCGATGGCGCAGGAAGGGTGCAAACGGTTAAGGATGCGCTCGGATTCGTTTCCACCTACGGCTATGACGCCGCAGGGAAGCAGATCACGACAACGGATCCACTTGGTAGAGTCAGCACGACGGTCTATGACAATGCGTCTCGCCAAACCGTGGGCATCTCGCCGATGGGCAAGCGAACAACGTTCGCATACGATGCAGCCGGTCAGCAGACCGCCGTCACCGAGCCAACAGGGGCGATCTCCACGAGCGTTTACGACAACGCAGGAAGGCTAAATGCCACCATCGACGCCCTTGGTAACCGAACCACCTACAGCTACGACGCGATCGGAAACCAGACCGAAGTTCTGGACGCGCGGGGCAACCGGGCGACGAGTGTGTTCGATAACCTGAACCGGGTTCAGGCACAAATTGACCAGCTTGGAAACCGCACGACGTACACCTACGACGAAGTCAGCAACAACACGGTCATCAAGGATGCCCGCAATGGCCTCATTACGATGAGCTACTCGGCGCGGGATGAGATGCTTGCCATCACGAACCAGATTGGCAAGATTACGACCTACACTTACCTCAGCACGGGTGCTAGAGAGACGAGGAAGTTCCCAACTGGCGATGTGACAACCTACGCCTACGACGCCGTAGACCGTCCGACAACGACGATTTACGCCGACGGAACCCGAATCACTCTGGCTTACGATGCGCTGGGTCTGCGAACCACAATGGTGGACAGCACCGGAACGACAACGTACGCTTATGACGCGGTAGGAAGGGTCATCGACAAGACCGATCCCGGCTCGGTTCGCCAGCAGTACGTGTTCGATGCGGCAGGTCAGCGGACGAAGCTGACTGATCCTGACAACCTGGTCACGACATGGACGTACGACACCGATGGTAATCAAACATCGTATGTCCGTCCAACTGGTCAGATCACAACTTCGCTGTATGATGCGGGCGGCAGAGTCACAACGATGCTCTATGCCAGTGGTATTTATCGCAAGTTTGCCTATGATCTCTTGAACCGTCCTACGGGCAAGGTTGACATTTACTCGACGAACTCCGCCTTCCAGTGGCTCTCGTTCACATACGATGCAGTTGGTAACCCGAGCTCGGTTTTAGATCTCTATGGAGCGAACACTGCGTACGGCTATGATGCAAAGAACCGGGTGACGACAGCGATCTACACGACCGGCGGTGTGAACACCACGTACACATATGGCTATGATGCGGTGGACAACAAGACCTTTGATAGCTTCACCGTGCCGACAACGTTTGCCTATGACCTTGCCGGTCAGCTGGTGACGAGCGTTCAGGGCGGGTATGTGACAACGTACACCTTTGACGCTAACGGCAACCAGACCAACCAGACATTGCCGACCCAGAAGACCACGATGTCTTACGACAAAGAGAATAGGATGAAAACGTTCGCTGAAGATGCGGTGGTTCAGACTTATACTTACGATGGCGATGGGTACAAGCGGTCTGAGAACAAGAGCGGAGTTGTGACAACTCTGATCTGGGATGGAACGGATTATCTAGGTGAGATCTAATGGCAATGAAGAAGCGTTTCTATACGATGAACGGTGAGATGATGGCCTACGATGAGGGTGGAGTCACTAAAGACCTCATTACAGATCATCTTGGTTCGATTACCGCTGAGATTAACCAGTCTCAGGTTAGAACGTACGACACTCGCTATTCAGCCTATGGACGTAACATCTGGTCCACAGGCACGGGTTGTGGGTTTGGCTGGGTAGGAAGCTACGGCTACCGTGAAACCGGTCTGTTCCACATGAGCCACTACGTCAGAGCAAGGCACTATTCGTACCTGACGGGAGCCTGGAGCACCGTCGATCCGCTATGGCCGGACGAGAGTGCCTACGGGTATGTCGGAGGAAGAGCGACGACTGACACGGATATTCAAGGTACGGGATGCAACATAACCATAAAGGGGGTCCTTAATAACTTAGCATGCACTGCCAGTTGTGGGTGGAATTTCATCTGCCCCAATTATTGCGATGCTCTCGGGAAGTGGCACTTGAGACTAACTATCCAAAGAAAGGGCTGTACTGGGTGCAAATTGTATCAATGGTTTCAAAACAATAGCGGGAAGTGGCGGAGGGATATCGCGCCTCCGAGGAACAGTTGGCCTGTTTTTACGTACAAGGACGGAGAAGTAGAAAACGAATTTCACGACTATCCATCTGACCATTGGAGTCATTATGGTTGCGAAACGCACTCCGTTAAGGTTGACTTCATCACTTGTTTCTGTTGCAAGGAAGGCGCAAAGTGCGTTTCATGGGGATATTCCAGTAATTTCCCTGATTGCAAATCTGCCAAGTGCACAAAATACGGTCCGGTATTGGTCGCTCCATCTCTTTCAAAACAAATTTGCGATTCGACGGCAGGGGGCAGGCTTTGACGAAGAAGGTGTGGCGGACGAGTTTGGTTGTGATGGCTACGATCGGAGTTTGCGTCTCCGCTCAATTTGGGGTGTACCTACTGACCCCGGGTTGGAGATCCTCCTTCTATCCACCCAAGCCAGAACTTCAGGAAGCTGCAAGGCGCAAAGATCTGATATCTGGTTTTGTTGGACTATCAATTGGAGCCACACTGACCCTCGCCAGTCTTGCTCGTCTTCGGCGCGACCGTCAAAACACTTGAAGACACCAAATTGGGATGGAACAGATTATCTCGGTGAGATCTAATGGCAATGAAGAAGCGTTTCTATACGATGAACGGTGAGATGATGGCCTACGATGAGGGTGGAGTCACTAAAGACCTCATTACAGATCATCTTGGTTCGATTACCGCTGAGATTAACCAGTCTCAGGTTAGAACGTACGACACTCGCTATTCAGCCTATGGACGTAACATCTGGTCCACAGGCACGGGTTGTGGGTTTGGCTGGGTAGGAAGCTACGGCTACCGTGAAACCGGTCTGTTCCACATGAGCCACTACGTACGGGCAAGGCACTATTCGTATGTAACGGGAGGCTGGAGCACAGTCGATCCGCTATGGCCCCGGGAGGCGAGTTATGGATATGTCTTGGGAAGGGCGGCGAGGATGGTAGATCCAAGTGGACGGGGATGTGAGTCTGCCTCGCCAGCGGAGCGAGACAGGGTAAACGGGGTGATACCAAACTGGGAGGAGATGATTCGTAAGACGGTCGAAGCGGATCCCTGCTGCCAAGCACTGATTGGTGGTGATATCCCAATTCATGGAGGTAACCCGGACTTGGTGGAGAAAATGAAGGAGAGAGTGCGCTGGCTCAACTCTATTTTTTGGTGCATAGGCTGTTTGGAAACAGACTATAAACGTAGCCAGTGCTACGGGCCCCACAAGGATACTAACTCTACCGCTGTCGGACCAATGGGCATTGTGGAAGACACTTGGGGTGATTACGGGAATGGGAACGTCAATAATCCGAAGGACAATCTGCGGGCAGCTGTTCGACAATTCTGCAGAGGAATGTGTTTGGCGACTAAATGGTGCAAATGTGACATACCGAAAAACGGAGGGAACCAAGGCCGCATCGTACCTTTAGGTAGGCCAAGTACACGGCTATGGCCCCCGCCCAAATGGTGGCCATACATGCCCGGAGGCACTGACCCAATTGGGAAGCGAGAAAAATTTGTAACTTGTATGGAGAATAAGAACCATGGTGTTTCTGAATTTCCTCGTTAACCCTTACGACGGAGGTTCTGCAGAAAAGCAGCAGCCATCGATGTTACTGGGGGGTGCCAGGTACAGCGTTGAAATACGGAATGCTAAATCAGAGGGTGTCCAAGAACTATGGATCGCTAGAAAGAAGGGCGGGGCAGTTCGCCGAAAAAGGATAAGTTCAACACAGGGACACTTTACTCGTCCCCTCCTGCTAAGTGGTGGAAAGTACGTTGTGCTATTTTTTATGGATAATCGTATGTTGGAAGGTTCAGTAATCGACCCGCGGCTCGGCGTTAGCCCCGTCCGTACCGGACTTAGTCATGATGATTCTTGGCTAAGCTTTACCCGTCATACTGCTATATTCGAAGATACCAGGTTGTCTCGAACTTCCTTTGAGAACGTAAAGTACATTAAGTTTGATGCGAAGCATCTTACTTGGTATCCTGTGCCCAAGCCTCGCAGCGTTGCCAACCGAGCTGGCACGAGTTATAGATAATAGTGATGACGAGCTACATCGATACCGCAGGTCGCATTACGACAATTCAACGTGACTCGGCTGGACGGATCACCACGACCACGTACATCGAGAAAACGAAGCGAGTCGTTCAGTACGACAGCCTCAATCGTCCGACGAGCCAGATTGACTACTACTCAAACAACACGGAAATTCAGAAGCTCACTTACACTTACGATACGGTTGGCAACCCAAGTGGAATCCTAGATGGAAGTGGTGTCTACACGGCCTACGGTTATGATGCCAAGAACCGGGTGACGACGGCGATCTATACGAATGCAGGAGTGAACACCACTTACTCGTACGGCTACGACGCAGTTGACAACAAGACGTTCGACAGTTTCATCACTCCGACGACATTCGCCTACGATCTCGCGGGTCAGCTCGTGACGACCTACACTTACGATGCCAACGGCAACCAAACGAATCAGGCACTTCCGACGCAGAAGACGACGATGTCATATGATAAGGAGAACCGGATGGCAACATTCGCTGAGGATGCGACGTTGAACACCTACACCTACGATTCCGACGGCTTCAAGAAAGTCGAGAACGTGGGCGGGTCGCTTTCGACCATCATCTGGGATGGAATGGACTATCTGCAGGTTCGGGGTCAAAGCACCATCAAGACGTTCCACACCGTGGAGTCTCAGATGATGAGCTACATCGAGAGCACGCTCCGCTACGACTTCCTCACCGACAACCTAGGCTCCATCACCGCCATCATGGACGGCAGCCAGATCCGAATCTTCGACACCCGTTACTCGGCTTATGGACGCAACAACTGGTCTACCGGAACAAGCTGCGGCTTTGGCTGGGTTGGAAGCTACGGCTACCGTGAAACCGGTCTGTTCCACATGAGCCACTATGTTAGAGCAAGGCACTACTCATATCTAACTGGTAACTGGTCAACAGTTGATCCGCTGTGGCCGGATGAGAGTGCGTACGGGTATGTAGGGGGAGGATCTCCTAAATTTGTCGATCCGACGGGACTGGCAATAGTTCCCATACTTTGCATCGGAGCATGTGTTGGTGCGGGTGGTTGCGGGCTTGGTCTTTACATTGCATGCAAAGACTGGTCTCCGGGCTACGATTCGTTCGCAGACTGCGCATTGGACTTCGTTAAGGATCTGCCGGTTCATTCACAAGTCGGTTGCTTGGTATCGGCTGCAGGTTGTCTAGCCTGCATCGTCAAGTACGGCAAGGAAGCATGCAAAAAAATATTCGATGGGACTTGCACTGAAGCAGAGTGGGCAACTTGGGAAAAGGCTATTCACGCCTCATGCGATTTGCCGAATAGTTGCGACCCAAGAAACAAAAAATTCCCCTTGCCACCCTATGACAAAAAGAAGATGTGTGATTTCATCATGCCCCGTTTGGAAAATGGAACTGCGTGCTTGGCGGCAAGGGTAGGAAGACAAATTGCCTGCTTCAAGTCGGATCGGAACCCATCGGGACATCACAAGGCGATCATTGATCAAGGGATAAGGACAGGAGGCTGTCTTACGATGGCGATAAAGTGGGGTTGCTTAAAGAAATGACCGAATCGCTTGAATCTGCTCGACAAGAACTTGTGGGGATAATCATACAAGCATTTGGGGTGGAGCAATGGGGTGCGATCCGGAACGAGAAGGCGTGTAATTCTTCAACTCCACCATTTGCGAACAAGGTTGACAGAGGCAGGACACATTTCAGTGAGAATGATCCGAGAGTGGCCGAAGCCTTTGACGATATGGATCCTGCCGCTAAACTTTTTTGGTTGCCTGACTATTTGCTAAACTCGCTCGCAGAACCGTTCTATCAAAGACATTTAGTGGATTTCTTATTGCTGGAACTTGGAGAGCCTTCAGCACGCGTTTTCGGGCTTGACGACCTTCAACAAATCCGCGCTATCGAGAAATATTGTGATTACCTGATCTCGACAATTCTAGACTTACCTTCAGAGCTACGGCCGTTCACCGAAGTCTCCATTGCTACGCTATCGAGCTTGAAAAGCAAGTGTCTTCTGCATTTTAGACGAGCCGGGGCTAATGGCACTACAACCGATGAATGAAACTTCATAGCAAGCTGTGCCAATGAGAAGCCAAGTTTGAATTTGCAGCAGTTTGCTCAGTCGTATGACAAGGAGATTACGATGAAAACCATTGCTGATGATGCAAACATTCAGACCTACAGCTGTGATGTCGACGGCGAGCTATTTACGTTGGTGGGGAAGGCAAAGGAAAAAGGTGTGGCACAGATAACCGCGCCTTAAACACATCTATGTCCTCTGACGAATAGGCTACAAGTGAACCGGCTTCGAACTTCCTGAGCACTGGATTGACTATGCGAATCCTTACCTTTTGCAGAATCCGTCGTATGATAAAGAGAACCGGATGGTGGTTTTCCATGAGGGCGCGGCTTTGAATACCTACACCTACGATTCAGACGGCTTCAAGAAAGTCGAGAACGTGAGCGGAATCCTTTCGACCATCATCTGGGATGGAACGGACTATCTGCAGGTTCGGGGGCAAAGCACCATCAAGACGTTCCACACCGTGGAGTCTCAGATGATGAGCTACATCGAAAGCACGCTCCGCTACGACTTCCTCACCGACAACCTCGGCTCCATTACCGCCATCATGGACGGCAGCCAGATCCGGGTCTGGGATACCAGGTATTCGGCGTATGGACGCAAGAACTGTTTTTTTCAGCCTAACCAGACCGACGTCTCAGCATCGTAACAACTATCCCGACGGTGAGCACTATGACTGTCCCGGGCTCTGGAACGGGCGAAGTTGACACCCACATCAGTGCTTCTGTCGAGCCGTCAGTGTGCCGACCATATCCCACCACATAGGTTGCATTTGAGTCTGTCCAGACCATTCGGGCCCCCGACGATTGAAACTGGCCTACCGGCAGAAATGCGGTCAAGTTGACGAAGGAGTTGGAGTTCCCCTGCCAAAGTGCCGCCCGAGCCCCGGAACCGTAGTCTGCTTCTCCGACCTGCACTCCACCGGCAGTGTAGTATGCAACCGAAGAGATTGAACCAGCCGGAGCCAACGAAACAAAGGAACTAGCCGAGCCTTGCCAAATTCCAGCATGGTTGCTCGAACCAAATTCGGCCTTGCCAACCTGAACAACGGAATCTGTATCGTAGAGAACTGAACTGCTTGCCGAACTGGGTGTTAAGTCCAGAACGGCCGAATTGTTCAGCCAAAGTGCTGCTCTTTCACCGCCGGAAAATGACGTTTTGAAATACCCAACAGTGGCCCCTCCTCGCACTCCAAATGCCTCGGCAACAACAGCGCTAACAGGAGTCAGATCTACATAACTCGAAGCAGATCCCAACCACTTGGCCGCTCGAAACTGTCCACTAAGTTCGGTTGTGCCAACTTGGGTTACGGAATCAGTTGCCCAAACCCTTGACGCTGAGATGCTGGGATCAGCCGGGTGGAGGCTCTGCCAAGATGCGGAGCTTCCTGTCCACAGCCCAGCTCTGCTCGTTCCGCCAAAACTCGCGGATCCCGCAAACTGATTGCCACTTTGAGCCGAAATGCTGGAAGAGGTAGCACCCACTGGATTCAAGTTTACGTAACTCGACGAACCGTTCCAAACAGAGGCAAAGCTCCCTGAAGTGGTTATCGACGTACCGCCTTGGCCAGCCATACTCACCCCGCGTGCAAACGAACCGAGTGCCCCGGTAGGGTGCAGTGAGACGATACTCCACTGCGCGTTAACCATGCAGGGTAGCAATAGACAGGAGATGAAAGCCGTGCAAGTTGAGAACACTTTTTGATTCGCTAGTACCATAGCTTAATTTTATCTGCTAGTTTCATACAAATGCTTCCCAGTTGGGTAACCCAAATTAGACATTGATGGTTTGAGTTCGCAGGTGGGGCACGCTGGTCGAGATGCGTGCTTAAGTTCTGGAGCGCGGCCAAGTATTGCGGAGCGATTCTTGAACTGCGGAGGTGCCACCGAAGCTCTTCCGATGCCTGGTGTCCTCTACCCCGCATACCAAAACCCCCGACTCGATCCCACGATTTTGTTTAACCTCGGAATTCTGACTAACAACCTCAAGGTGAGGAAGGGATCACCTTCTGAACGATAGTTAGGGCAGTCTGAAAACGTTCCACACCGTGGAGTCTCAGATGATGAGCTACATCGAAAGCACGCTCCGCTACGACTTCCTGACCGATAACCTAGGCTCCATCACTGCCATCATCGACGTAAGCCAGATTAGAGCGTGGGACACCTGCCACTCGGCTTGACTTCTCGCCATTTTCTTTCCGGCTGTTAACTGCAGAATCGGCTCTTTTGTTGTCTTGTTGGTGTGCCAGACCTTTTCCCCCTACGACTTTCCTTACTACAGTTGCAAGCTTGCAGATTCGGAAAGGCGCTTAAAGTGATCTTCCGAAGAAAACATCACCGCCGGTTGGACGTAAAAACTTCTTCGACGGAATAAAACTGAGACCCTATTGCTGAAAGTTTATAAAAATTTACAAAAAGTGCTTGACAATTTTCTGATCGCGGGTTTAGAATTCCGCATGAGAAGAAGTTTAGTCACGTGTCTCGCTCTTTCGGCGGGGGTGCTACCGTCGCTCGTCATCGCTCAGCAAGACGAGAGTACATCCCCTCTTGCGCTGAGACTGAGGACCTCAGTTCTCGGAGAAGTTGTCTCAACTGTTCCCAGTTGCACCTCTTTATCATCGGGAGAAGTTGGCTTACATACCGCTCTTCTGGATTTGTTCCGACTCGGCAGAGATAACTTTTCTAGAAGCGTAGTCGTTCGTTTTGACAAAAGCATTCCACCGGCCGCGTTCAAAAATCAAAGGGCTTCTCGTGATAAGCCGACGTACGGAGGACCCAAAGCAAACTTGTTCAACATGCTCCCTGATCGAACAGTTGACCTATTCGTTGTGTATAGAGGAACCGAGGAAGTGAAAATTGATACTGACTCAAAGTTCCAAAAGGTTGGAGATGTGTTAGACGTCTCAACGGTGGAAATTAAGGGCGAGACCAACCTAGAAGGCGTTAAGGTAGCTCACTATCAGTGCGCCCAAGGATTGTATTACGGGGTGACGACAATCACAGTCGGCGGAAAATCTCAGTCATTCACCGTCAACGAGGCCGAGGCAATCGACGAGTTCTCCGGCTTGAAGTTGATCGCAATCTACCAAGCGGATTCCCCCGGTCGGCTGGGTTTGCGAAGTCCTATTGCAGGCATTAGTCGCTCGAGGAATCCCGCGGCTGCGTTTCTAACCTTTGACGCCATCGCGATAATCGATCCAGCGGCAAACAACCCTTCTCTGGGCGCAGGAATCACTTATAACTTCTCTTTTGGTGCAAGGCAGGATGAGAATTTGGAAGGTAGGTACGGATTCCCTCTTTTCTTCTCAGTTACTGTGGGGATCAACGGTCTTGGCTCTAGCGGTCAAGTCGGAAGTGGACGTCCCTTCATCGCCCCGGGAATCACGTTAAGATTCCGAACCTAAAAACTCATGGCAAAAAAACTATGCATTGACCCTGGACATGGTCTTGGAAACAAGGCCCCGACCGTATTCGACCCTGGAGCAATTTCTGAAGGCGTTTCTGAAGCAGACGTCGTCCTCGCCTATGCGCTAGCGATAAAGTTTGTTGCGCTTCAGCGAGGAATTCACGTCTTTCTGACTCGCGATGAGCAAAGTGATGTAACTCCTGTTGGATCGAGAGCCGGTGCTGCGCGGCAGGCAGGTTGCGACCTTTTCATCAGCTTGCATCTGAACTCTGCCTCTCCCTCGGCAAGCGGTACAGAAACCTACTACCGAGACGCGGCCGACAAAAAGCTTGCCGAAGTAGTTCAAACTGCCGTGCTCACGGCACTGCAGTTTAAAGACCGTAGAGTGAAAAATGAGAAGCAGTCGCAACATCCGAGATTGGCGGTACTGGATTTTTCCGGACCCGCGTGCTTAGTGGAACTAGGTTTTGTGTCGAACGCAAACAACAGGCAGAAACTCCTTCTTCGTTCGTCCAGACTTGCAGTAGCTCACGCGATTCTTGATGCTGTGATCGCCGCTTACGGGCCGCTGTCGTGATGCAAGCAAGTGGTCCCTCGCCGCGATTACGGATGTGCTGCTGGTTGCCACGAATATAGCTGTGTTGACTGCTATAGCACTCGGCATTTGTCGGTCACAGCACTTTCAATCGGATACTGTGTGGAGAAATGCTCTGATGCCATGAGAATCGACGACTTGGTTCAAGTTTCATGCTCAGTAGCCCTATCGAATATATGTAACTGACTTATGATCGTCTTCCTAAGCGATATTCATTTCAGCGATGGCACTGCGGGTCCACCGAACGTGCCTCCGGGGGCGTTTAGGGGTGCCTACAAGGACTTGAAGGAAATGGCACGCGATGCAAAAGCCCAGCGACTTGAAATTGTGTTTCTCGGCGATATTTTCGACCTCATTCGGACTGCAGCTTGGCAAGACGTCGTTGAGCCGATGAGGCCCTGGGGACAACCTGATGGAGTCTGGACCTCCGATCAGGACAATGCGGCATTGAAACTCCTCGAGTCGATTTCTGATTTGAACAACGAAGCTCTTGAAGTCCTGGCAAGCTCACCCATCGAGAACACGATCCGAACTTTCATCCCCGGCAATCACGATCGGATCGTCAATCTTTCGCCCAAGTTAAGAACCCAAGTATGTAAGGCCCTAGACTTAGCTCACAATCCTGCCAGAAAATTCAAGCACCACTTTGCAAACTCACAGGCTCGCACATTTGCACGACATGGGCACGAGTTCGACGCGTTTAATTTTGAGGGGAGCAAGAGTTTCGCAAAGCGAAAGTGGACCGAAATTCCTCAGCGAGACTACGACATGACTCCAATTGGTGACCTATTAGCAGCCGAGATTTCTGCCAAACTGCCAGGCGCAGTTATGAAGAAGTTGCCCGTGGGAGAAAAGAGCTACCCCGAGTTAGCCGCCAGATTACGAGATCTCTTTGACGTTCGACCAGCCACTGCGATACTCGCATTTCTTGGCTACCAGATCCAAAATTTTAATGACCCGGAGATCACAAAGGCAATAAACAGAGGATTCCAAGAAGTCGTTTCTGAGTTTCGGGAACTCACTTATGTTCAACGGTGGATAGAGAAAAAGGATCGCTTGTACAACCCATTCGATAAAGCCGACATATTGCAATTTATTCTGTTTTTGGGTAAACACGTTGACTTAAGCCAACTCGAAGCAGCGGCGAAAGGATACGAGTTTTTTTCGCGCTCGCGCTCGAGTGACAATTTAGCCCAAGATGCGGCCGAAGAGTTTCGACGGCTAGACCAATCATACGAGTTCAATGATCCGCCTGTGGAGTTCGTACTGTACGGACACACACATTCACCAGAACAGAGACTTATTGCCATTCAGGGCCACGAACCAAATGTCCGCCCCCGGTTCTACCTCAATACGGGCATGTGGCGCCCAATGCACAACCAAGGACTCCTTGACGGATTCGCGTCATGGGACACGCTGTGCTACACGGTTATCTACGAACCTGGCGAGGAATGGAAAGGTAATTTCAAATGCGATAGGCCGATGTTCGAAGTTTGGACCGGCGGGCTGGAACGATGACTCGCTGGAAGTCCGCTAGCGCACATCTTCAGCTGCGAAATCTAGAGAATCAGAGTCAGCATGACACCATCCACAACGTCGCCTGCTGGCCCGACCTGGTCAACCACATAGAATTCCGGTCCTGCCGTTCCAATGACAGTTCAATAGTCTTCATGCAGCGTTCCGAATGGCACTGGGGACAAATCCTAGGTTCCACGATCCAACCCAGGCCCCCGGTAGTGGCGGTCAGTTTGGCAATACAATCTAAGTCCAAAAAAGTGGGCCGAGGAAATCTTCGGATCGCTTTGCAGCGTTCGTTTAGTTAGGCCATGAGGGGAGAGACTTCACCACCGGGGGGACCCTCAACGATACGAGGTATCGAATACCAGATTCTCGGAAGCCTTTTTGAACTCACGGAAATGCACATTGGGACTCTTCATAAAGCTCCCGATGGAGAAGTGCTTCACGCTTCTGTGACTCTCGAACCCAGTCAGCTCGGCGGAGATTGCATCTCAAGGCGAAACGAGCACCGAAAGCACATTCAATTCAAGTCTCGAAGCTTAAGGTCGCCATGGCCCTTTAAGCTCATTCTTGAGGAGGTACTACCAAACTTGCTAAAGAGCGTAGACGTTGATCTTACAGACGACTTCGTATTCACCACAAATGGGAGGATCGGAATGTGGGCTGAAGTCGCGGATTGGATGGCCGAATTCAAGGGGCGGCAAATACCTCAAACCATGGAAGGTTTTGGAGAAGCCTGGAATCCTTCTCGCCTGATCGAACTGCCATGCCAGATCTTGCACAAGCATAAGGGCGACGTAGTAACTGAGCAAGAGTTCTTCGGGATATTAACGAAGCAACTGATAGGAATTGAACCCGAACCCAGGTTTGAATCCTATCAAAAGCTATGGCGGCTACTCTCAGGATTGGAGTTCTGCTGGAGACAAGATGACGCTTACTGGAAAGAGGTGGTCAGCAATAGCTTGTCCAGCCTAGTTCCCGATTCTGACAAAAGGAAGAACCTGATCAATCTGATGCTGAGGAGAGTGCAGGAACTCTCCCAGCAGGGAGACCAGATTATTACGAGTGAAGACTTCTTTGCTCAATATGAGTTAAATCTGAGCGCCTGGTTCGATTGGAAGAACATCATTACTGCATCTCAAAGTGCGCTTGGAAGAAAACTGCGAACGAGACGCTACCTTGAAACAGCTGATGCGCGAAGACTGGCCAACCCTCATGTGGATAACGAAACAGCAGGCAACCCGAGCCCTTTCGTGATACTAAAGGGACCCAGTGGTCAAGGTAAATCATGGGAGCTAAGTTCCCGTGCCATTGCCTGGTCGAAGAAAGTGCCTGTACTTATTGAGAAGGCCTCAGGCTCCGCTGTAAATATGAAGACAGCACTTGAGAAGAGATTTGCATCTGAGGTCTGTGGAAGGACAGAGTCACTCCCGTTTGAAGCGTATCCTGAGCTTATTGGAAGGGCACATGCAGACCACAGAGATCACTGGCTTACAATCGCCATCGATCAGGTCGAATCAGCCGATTGGATTGATGACATCTACCACCTGTTCGACCCGATTGATGGAATCCGCATTATCGTGGCTTCCCAGGATGATCCGGCGAATCAGTTTCTCACGGGCGCGCCAGATAATGTAGCAGCCTATGAAGTTGAGAGTTTTTCTGACAAGGAACTAGCATGTCTTCTAACTGACGGTGATCTGGGCAGGATTTACGGAATGGAGCCGAAGCTTCAAGAAACCCTGCGGCTACCGCTACTCGCTAGTCTCTACAAGCAAGTCGATTCGAACGAGTTTCGTCCGGAAAGCGAGTACCAACTATATGACACCTACTTCAAACAGTTTTATAAAAAGCTCAGATCAGTCGATTCAGCGGTTGTAAGAACTGCTCTGTTTAGGGCAAGCCTGGCAGTCGCTCGCAAAGAACATTATCCTTGGACTGTTTCAGACCTCACCTCGTTTGGCCTCACGCCAACGTTGATCCAAATCTTGGTCGATTCCGGTTTCCTCGTACCAACAGATCAGGGAAAGTTTGAAATTTGGCATGATCGAATTCTTGAATGGCTGTTGGCTGAAGCCAAGGTTGATCAGCTGTCTAGGTCCGAAATCCAGACGGAGGACTTCATAGACGCGTGGATATTCGAATTCAATCACGCTCCACAGCATCTGAATTTTTCTGGTTATTGGCTCATGGATACTCTCTGGATCCTGACATCATCACCTGCGGCCGGTCGAAATCTTCTAAGTGACCTCTTTGCGGAATTGGAAACCAAGATTCATAACTTCCAAGCCTTTGTTGAGAACATGCTGGGGACACTCGGGAACAAGATCTCTGCGACTGTCCTGAACAGGATCCAAGCAACTGAGGGGAATCGTCACACTCTCTGGCGACGTAGCTACGTTGATTTCTTGGCACAATTTCCCATTCCAGAGGTTGAGCCTTTCATGCTTCATAACGCAGATAGTGTCAACTCAGAAGCAAGGGTAGCCTCTTATGCCTACTTTAAGAAGGCTTCGGATACAGCGGCAATCGAAGTTCTCTGGGCAAGATATTTGAAAGTCTTGGCCGACAGCGGTATTGGATATGACAATCGCCCCGACGAAAAGCCGGACAACTACGGTGAAAGCCGAGATATTTTTGACACATTGTATCGTTGCTTACCAACGTCAACCGACTCGATTCTGACAAAACTGGCTTCGCCACAAGACCATCCGAGGGGTGTTCCGTTGCTGCTGGCCGTTTTGCGCAACATTCCAAGTGGCAAGGAACTTTGGTCGTGCTACAAAGAGCGTTTGATCGAGTTTCTGCCCGTGGACGAACGTTGGCAGCGCGCTCGAACGGCTGGAGCATTTAAGGACTCCGAAGAATTATTGTGGCTTTGCTCTGTTCTCAAAGAAGAAGATTTTGCACTCCCTGGCGAAGCATTAAAAGCATTAGTGAAGATTGATGAGCATATGGCTATCAAATCACTGCAGCATTGCGATCCTTCGAAGGTGTATATGTCCAGGAGGGAGATCATTGAGCCTCTCTGCTATCTAAGGCATCGCGAGACAATTAATGAAATTGAGCGCCTGATGACCTCAAACCCAGATCGTCTGGTTCTTTATGCTCAGTGGTTCGTTGATACACCCAACTTACTGAGTGTTCGAGCTTTGGAGCTTATCCTCGACGGTTTAGAGGCAAAGTTAGGTGGTGGGGATCCGAATCATGTTTATCGATGGATGCAGGTGCTTGAAGGAATCTCCGAGCCTGAACTACTTTCAGCAATGGCGGGTCGAAGGGGCACACTGTTTGATTCTGAACTAACAAGGATGCTTTGTTCTCGAACAAGCGTGCCTTCCCGATTCTTTGACTCTGCGCGGGCTGCAAGCTCAAATGTACTCCAGAAGGTCTCACCCCAGGGGGTTGCTAAATTAGCAAATCAGTGGCTGAGGTCAAAGGACCGATTTGTGAGAATGGCGGCCTTTGATCTGATTCCTTTTGGCTATGACTCCAAAACTCTTGAGGTCATACGTGTAAACATTTTTGATTCAAAGAATGGCACTGATGAATCGCATTCGATAGGTGGAGTTCAACACGCTTTAGCGATTGTGCAAGAGTGGGCTCTGCTCATTGAATCCTTGTTGCACAGACCTTCTGATTCAACCCAAGAAATTGCAAATTTTCGTTTGGATAAGGACCCGGTAGCGGATTCTGAACTGTCCGAGGTCCTCCAGATTTGGGAGTACGACAGCAAGAGCCGTGGAGCAATCATGGCTCTTGGTTTTGCACAACGGGCTGAGTATGCGGACGACATTGCAACGATTCTCAGGAGCCAACCCGCAGAAGATCCTCTCTTCGCGAGCTGTCTATGGAGCCTGAATATGATGCCAGTAATGTCGCCATATGCCTCCGAGATCTTGGCTGAGATTGCGGTAAACAGTGGTCATTGGCTGGCAATCCGAGCACTTGAAGTGGCCGGAGACTTGGAATCAAAACGCCGACTGGTTTCGCTGATTGAGCGCGCTTACAAAAACCCGGTGAACCTCCCCATTGGGTTGGACCGAGTTCACACAATAACTAGTCTGACCGAGCACCTGCTGTTGATTCCCGAGATCGCACCTGCAGTCCAGCGACTTTGTATCGAACTTGTAGAATCGGGCATCGAGCGAAACGTTTTCGCGAGGGAGTTGGTCAATTCTATGGGATGGTTTGCGTTGGGAACTCCACAGTTCCAGTTCCTATTTCACAATCCGGATGTAATCGAATATTGTCGCAGAATCGCTTTCCAGGCAGATTCGAGGGTTCGATTCGTCGGCAACAAACGGAACGCAGTCCGAGGACTATCGATAACCAATCCGGGTCTGGCGTTCAGCGCGACGTTGCACATATTGCAAACCGAATCAGCGCATGATAGAGAACTTGCGCCATTCGATCTGCTGCGATACGACGAAGCACGAGGAATCGAAGCTCTTTTGGCACAGTTTCTATGCGTTAGTGATGAAGTCTTCCGCACCTATATAGGCGTTGCCCTCGCTCCTCATGTAGACCGATTGGTTCTTATCCAAGATCTCAACCATGCTGATGAAGCTGTAGTCAAGCGGGCGATATTCCTACTAAGTCTTCAAGGCGAATGCGAAGAGAATCTTGCGCTTCTAACTCCACTTATACGCCACACCAGCAGAGATGTAGCGCACGATGCTCTTGTTGGTGTTTCAAAGATTAATAGAAGTATGACTGCAAAGCGCCTCGTGGACAAGTTGGCTTTGGAACAGGATCGATTTAGGCGATACATGATGATTGATTGCCTCGCCTCAACAGTTTTTCCTGAACTCGAATATTGTGGAATGCCCGATTTGCTTGACAAGGTTATCCAGCATGAAGACTATGCAATCCAAAATGCAATGCGAGAAAAAGTCAAGAAACGACAGAAAGACCTTCAGCGCGACCTGGAAAGAAAGAGCTGATCCTGAACAGCGCCACTTATCTTTGCTCGCGACCGCGTAGGGGCACTTAAAGGTATGTCCATTTGAGGAGATAAGGTGATTTTTAAGTTCATGACACGAAGATTCTCGTATTAATCATTTCGGAGAGATGGATCGCTCATCAGGCTCGATATCGCCCTCTGCGTGACCGACATCGGAACCTGAGTGTTTGCTTGTTCTCGCCTTGAGCGTTCAACAAAGTCGTCTGCTTCTGAGTCGAATAAATATAGCGTGTCGAGCTCCCCAACGTATTCGAGCGGCCAGGAAATTGGTGCATCTGGAATAACGTATATGTCCAAGGCGGGAACTTGTATCGTAAGATCGTGGCAGGAACCTATTTCACGCTCTCTTTTTGCAATCAACTCGAACGCATGACTAGTCACAATGTAAGTCGAGATTACAGATTCGGTGTATTCATCCAACCCATATTTGACTCGGTTAGGATTAACTTCCTTTAGAACGCCGATCGCCGAGAAATGTGTGTTGAGATGGGCACGATCAGGGTCGTTTAGTTTTCCGTCCTCTGCGCGACCAAACCTGATGGCAGGTTCATCCGAGTGCAGTGTGAATCTGACCTGAGGCCATCCATACAAGACGGAGGCCACTGTCCTATGGTCAATATCGGCAGTATGAGTCCAGTCGGCTACGACGAGCATGCCTGGTACAGGGCCGCATTTCCGAAACTGCTCCGACTTCCGACGAATCTTCTTCTCGAGAAATTGATAGCCTTTGCTCGGTCCGGTTCGGGTAACGCCGCCTTCGCAGTGTTCCGCCTTGGCGAAAAGCTCATCGAGGTCTCGCTTGTCCTCCTCCGTGAATAATCTGTCCGCAATCTCCCAGTAGACGATGGGTTCCCCTGAAGATGTCCAGCAACTGAAGTCCGGCTTTGAGCCTTCAATCGGCTTTTCATGTTCAAATTCGAGCCTCCAATACTTTAAATATTGCTCAAAGACACTTTCGGAATTCTTCATCGACATTTAATCTATTCAACCTCGAAGCTGCATGCCGATGTTCTACCCCGGCTTGGGAAGCAAGAGCGTCTATGGCTTGCTAGGCCCAAACGAGGTTAGCCGTACTCTGTTAGTGTGGATGATTCAGGGATGTACAATTTTGGTCTCTCGAATGACTCTCAAATGACTCTCAAATGACTCTCAAATGGGGAAGAATATGATAGATGCTCAGGCACGTAGGTAGATTCAAACGAGTGAGTTTGAACCGCCCAAAACTCCCTTGAGGTGGTAGTGCTCACAAGGCGTGAAGGTTCGAGTCCTTTCCCGCGCACCAAATCCACTTGAAACTCTTTCCGGTAATCAGCCGTGTAGACTTGTGCTCGCTTTTGTTAAGCATTCTAGTCAGAGGTAGCTGAGCTTTCCTGGCCGCTGAGTACGATGGTTTCATGAATCGCCTGTACTACTACGTCTCACAAGGCATGCACAGTGAGGTCAAAGCACTCATCGCCAGCGGAGCAGATGTCAATGGGGAGGTAGCAAACCTAACTCCGCTTGATGAAGCCGTAAACAACAACGACGTTCGGATGGTCCAGATCCTGACTGAGGCGGGGGCGAACGTGAACCATGGCCATCCAAGAACGGGGAATACAGCCCTTTCTAGCG
Source organism: Armatimonadota bacterium (assembly GCA_037138755.1). Classification (NCBI taxonomy): domain Bacteria; kingdom Bacillati; phylum Armatimonadota; species Armatimonadota bacterium. The sequence goes on from JBAXHT010000001.1 coordinate 353,946, forward strand.
CCGTAACGAAAGATATTCGAATTATTGAGATGCTTCTTCAAGCAGGGGCAGATGTCGAGGGGGGCAAAACTAAAGGCACTCCGCTCTGCTTTGCTGCTGCATTTCGAAAGCGAGAAGCTTATGATCGACTCATCGCGGCGGGAGCGAATCCTCAAGCTATGATGCACGGCCTGGCCGCTCGCGAGGAGATCGAAAAACCTTCTCTCTCAGAGGAATCCATGAAAGTTCACGAGCGCATGCAAGCCGAGAACCAGCGACCGGATCGACACGCTGACACCATTCGTCAAATGATGTCTCACCACCCTACAGCGGAGGAATACGCCGCTCATCGTGGTCGGGGCATCTATGTCTTCTCCCTGCACCAAGGAGTCTTCAATGATCCAGAGGTCGAAACCTGGGCCAAGCGTCTCGCCGAAATCATCTTTACCCCCGGATTACTGGCCCAAATGGAGGAGAAGTATCTCGTTGGCGAAGAACTCGACGCGGCCAGAAGAGAGCGCAATCGATTGGAGCGATGGGGCGCTCGACAGGCCGCAAAAGAGCGACGAATAGCTGAGTCGAATCAAGCATGGGAGTCCTAGCCCACTTGATGCTCTGGAGTCCTCGACTCCGCTGGCTCAAATGACTCGTCGCCTACAATCCACAATCCACAATTCACAATCCCAACCGAGAACCGAGAACCGAGAACCGAAATCCGACGAGAATCAATAAACAAGGTTGACAAAATGCCCGTGGCGTCGCCTATAAGTGATGACGAAGATTTCCGTACCGCGGCTGACACTCCGCGAAGAGATCGATGCTGTTCAACGTTGCTCGAACTTCTTTTGAGTGTGCGCGGTTCACCGCCGCTTTACACCTCCCGAGTCATCGAAAGTAGAGCTTCCAAAAACCCTAGATCGAAACCCAAAATGAGAAGCCCGGCTCAATCAATCAACTCCCAACTCAATACCATGTCCCCACTTGTCCCCACCAAAAACACAAAATGAGCTGCCCGTTGAACCCAATTCCCCACTAAAATGCGTCGCAGTTCTTTCGAACAATGCCGACTGCCACCCGCCTTCTCAAAACCCCCGGTAACATCCACCGAGCAATGTCCCACGAACTCCGTTTCCGCCAGGTCCACCTCGACTTCCACACCTCCGAGCACATCCCCGGAATTGGAAGTGAATTCGACCCAGACCAATTCGTCCATACGCTTTCGGAAGCCGCAGTTGACAGCATCACCTGCTTCAGCCGCTGCCATCACGGCTACATTTATCACGACACCAATCTGCCCTATCAGCATCCTGATCTGAAGTGCAACATGCTCATCGAGCAAGTGAGGGCGTGCCACAAAGCTGACATCAAAGTTCCTGTCTATATCACGGCCGGCTGGGACCACCTTCAATCGACTCTGCACCCGGAGTGGAACCAAGTCGATTCGACCGGGAAAATGCGCGGCCGAGAGCCACTCACCAACGGCTGGGGTTGGTACTACCTCGACTTCGCCTCGCCCTACGTTGATTATTTGGAACAGCAAACCGCAGAAATCTGCGAAATGCTCGGTGACGAACTCGATGGAGTGTTCTTCGACATCATCCACCAGCTCTATGTTCACAGCGCAGCGTGCATGGCACGGTTCGACCAACTCGGCTGGGATCCCACCAGTGAAGCCGACCAAAAGCGCCTGGGATTCCTTGTGCTGAAGGAACTCACCGACCGGCTCTACGCCGTCGTACGGCGGTACAGCAAAACTGCAACCGTCTTCTTCAACGGTGGACACATCGGTCCTGACTTCCGCGAACGTCTTGCCAACTACACCCACATGGAAGTCGAGTCGCTCCCTTCTGGTGGATGGGGCTACATGCACTTCCCGATGACTGCGCGATACACCCGCACTTTCGGGCTCGACTTCTTGGGAATGACTGGAAAATTCAGCGAATCCTGGGGTCATTTCCAAAGCTACAAGAACCAAGCCGCCCTAGAGTTCGAATGCTTCTCCGCCCTCGCTCAAGGTGGAAAGTGCTCGGTAGGTGACCAACTTCCGCCACGAGGCGTTCTCGACTCCGAAACATACAAACTGATCGGCTCCGTATACCGCCAAGTGCGCGATGTCGAGCCGTGGTGCATCGGAGCCAGGGCGCTCACCGAGATCGCAGTTGTTAACTCCGAAGGCTATCAAAAGACCACGGAACGCATAGACCCACGAAACCTTGGCGCCGCTCGAATCCTGATGGAAGGCCATCACCAGTTCGACTTCGTCGATCTCTCGGCCGACCTCAGCAAGTATTCCGTTTTGATTCTCACAGACGGCTTGGCGATAACCGACATGAAGCCGGTTGAAAAGTTTATGGCCCGTGGCGGCAAAGTAATCGTAGCTGCTGAAACTCTGCTAGATGAAAATGGTGCGGTTCACAAGGCGTTCCAATCAGCAGTGTCCAAGGCAAATGGTGACCTGCCGTACTCACCTGATTTCCTTAGGCTTGCTGGATCCGAGACGGACTACGTCATGTACGAGAAAGGAGTATTGCTTCAAGCTACCCCTGGAGCCGAAAGCTTGGCAACGATCTCGGAACCCTACTTCAATCGAACCTACGCCACCTTCTGCTCCCACGCCCACACCCCGGTGAACGAGGCGACCGACAAGCCGGGAGCGATCCGTAAAGATAATCTGGTGGTCTTTGCGCACCCCGTCTTCAGCACATACGCCAAGCACAGCATGAGCTTCCACCGTGATCTCGTGCTCGGTTCTTTGAAGACACTGTTGCCGACACCACTGCTGGAAGTCGACGGGCCAACCAGCCTCCAAGCCTCGATCACCCAACAGGGCGACCGACGCATCGTTCACCTCCTGCACTACATCCCCGAGCGGCGTGGTCTGAAGTTCGACGTCGTGGAAGATCGCATGGTGATCACGTCAACCGAAGTTCGAGTTCGGGGCACGGCAAAGTCGGTGACTCTTGTCCCCTCGGGCGAAAGTTTGAGCTTCGAGCAACGCGGCGACCAAGTCGCCTTCACGATTCCCCAGAGCGACGGAAAGCTGATGGTCTGCATCGACTAAGCAGATTCAATCTTTCCAGGACACTTTTTGGAAACGTCGCTGAGCCCACCCGGGATTTCGGCGACGTTTTCGAACCCTGCCTTTTTGAGAATCGAGACGGCTATCGGTGACCGGTTTCCTCCTGCGCAGTGAACTACAACGCGTGAATCGCGGGGAACTTCGTCGAGTCTTTGCGAGAGGTAGCCCAACGGGATGTGGTGAGCGACTTTCATGTGTGCGTCATTCCACTCGCTCTGCCCGCGCACGTCTAGCACATACTCCTCGTTCGTCACCTGACCACAGGTCGTCAGCTTGAAAGGCTCAACCTTGTCAGGTGCTGGCATCCATCCGCTCGCAACATCGAGACCGATGGTCGCCATGTCTCGCGCCACACGATTGGCTTGGCTTTGGGAGTCTGCGATCAGCACAATCGGAACATCGTAGTTGAGGAGCCAACCCGCCCAGGTGATGAGCCCCTTATTGTCTGGTAGCGCCAACGTGCCGGAAACATAACCTTCTCGAATCGCCGAGCCCGCCCGGACATCGACAATATCCTTGCTGCCTGCTGATTCGACACGGCGAACTACTGGCATCGCTCCAAGCACCGCCGGGCCGCGCTTGTTCCGCATCTTCATTTCTTTGAAGTAGAACGGTGGTTCGGGCTGTCCCTTGAGAACTTCCTCCACGAAATCATCCTCATTGGCTACGAGAAACGCCCAGTTCGCTTTGCGCTCATATCCGAGGGAGGTGACAGGGGAGCCACCGAGCGACTTTCCGCACGCCGAACCCGCACCGTGGGCAGGCCAAAGAAGCAAAGAATCTGGGAGCGCAGAAGTTCTCTGGATCGACTGAAAGAGAACCCGAGCCCCTTTCTCCATCGTGCCCGCAATATTCGCAGCTTTTTCGAGGAGATCGGGCCGCCCCACGTCACCAGCAAAGATGAAATCGCCGGTAAACAGTGAATGAGGTTCTTCGCTGGCTGGGTGGTCGGTGAGCAGAAACGACATATGCTCGGGAGTGTGGCCCGGCGTGTGAATGGCCTTGAGCGACAGGTTTCCAACTCGAATGGTGTGACCATCTTTCATCAATGTCACGTTGGGATCCGTCGAGAACTCGTAGGTCCAGTCTTGGCCACCCTCGTCGCTGAGGAAGACCTTTGCTTCCGTTGCAGCAGCAAGCTCTCGAGTTCCCGAAAGGTAGTCGGCGTGAATGTGGGTTTCAGTCACGTGGGTGATGGCCAGACCTTCGGCAGCCGCCATTTCAAGATACTGGGCGATGTCGCGCAACGGATCGATCACTATGGCCTCACCAGTCTTGGCACAGCCGACGAGGTAGCTGGCTTGAGCGAGTTTGGGTTCAAAGAAGTTGCGAATGATCATATAGTCACCTTCGTCGTTGAAGCTGAGTCGGCAGGCTACGCATTGTTCCAAGAGGGCTTGGCAAGCCCGTTCGATATGCTCTAGAGATTAGTGATACCCGCGAACCTCCGTCCGTTGCCGAAGAATGTAGCAAATCATTCCAGCGCGACTGACAATGAAGATGAGATCGAGCTGCTCAGCCTCAAGACTGTTTTCGAACGTTTAGCGCGATCTCGTGAATCAGGGCAGAGTGCTCTTCCATGACCCGAGTGGTGATGTCTCCGAACCGTTCCAGCGGCGGAGCGATACCGAGTTTCCAACTCTGGTCGTTAAGCTGATCCATTTCGAATTTTACGTGGGCGAGGCTGGCTGCGAGCTCTCTTTCGGAGTCTTCCCTGACTTGTTTGAAACGATCAAGTTTGGCTCTTCGAGCTGGATCTGGTTCGGACTGGATTCTCTTTTCCAACAAATCATGAAGCTGCCGTTGTAGCTTTTCGATTGGATTATCGCTCAAGGGTGTTCCTCCAAGAGCGTAGTGCCTCGGTCCGTGACTTGACTGCGACGAGGTCAGCGTCATATCTGGCAAGCTGCTTCGCAAGGAGCCCTAAGGAAGATTCCCGGCTTTCCTCAAGGCGTTTCGCTGATGCGATCATGTTCTCGTTCGGCTTCTTCATGATTTCACCAACTTGGAGCTGCATGCGTTCCATTGATAGCCTCATAAACTCCTCGGAGAATTTTCGTTGCTCCCGCTTGCGCTCAAGTCTCGCGATACGATCCCGAAGCATCTCATTGACATGAATCAGGTCCCCTTCGATCATTTTTGCACCAACTCCAGAATCTCTTTGAGAAGGCGAGTTTGCTCCTGATACTCAGCCACCACCGCTGCGCGAAACTCTTCCTCTTTCTTCCTTGTCTCCTCCATTTGCGCCTTCATGCGCTCCTGAGAAGCTTTGATCGATAATTCAGCGTTTTCTGCCTCATCCTGCTTCTCAATGAGCGGTTTGGAGAATTTTTCTTCAAACTCCTTTCGTGCCCGCTCGGCCTCGGCACGTTGGTCGGCCTCAAGCTGGAGCAGTTGTTTGAGGAGGGCGTGAGTTTCTTGGAGGAGCGGACTTTCTTCCACGAATTCATACTAACTGAACGACTTAACGAATTCAAGACATGCCAATCGAATCTAGTGTGAATACTTCCTTCGACTTGATCAGTTCCTAATCAGAACCGATCGCGCCAGGGCCACTTCGTGGGCTGATTCGGCAGCAGAAGTCGTTGTTGAGACCTTATCTAACTGCACTCAAGCGGTAGCCGAAACCCAATCTGCTAACCTCACCGTATCAGCAGGAAACGGAAATGGCGATTAATACGGGCTTCAACGGGAACGAGATATTCTGCTTAGCGAAGAAGGGCTACACTCCGGGAGAGTTGGTGATTGGAAACTCCGTCTGGTCTCGAGGCTTTATGGGAAGTCTCGCCCAGATCGGAAACACTCTTGCTGGTGGCGAAGTCACCCAGATGACAACCCTGATCCACGACGGTCGCAAGGCCGCCCTTGATCGCATGGAGGCTTGGACCGGGCTCCAAGGTGCTGTGGGTATTAGCGGCGTTACCAGCGAGCTCGTCATCCACGGTGGCAATATTGAGTTCCTTAGCATCGGCTCGGCAGTGCACCGGGAGGGAGTTAACGCTCCGGCGCTCGAATTCACCTCTAGTTCCGACGGTCAGGAAATCTATTGCCAGCTCGACTGTGGCTATCGTCCCGTCTCGTTTGCGTTCGGAAATGTTGCTTATTCGATTGGCCTCGGCGGCGGCATCATGGGCGGATTCCGGTCGCTGGTTCGGGGCGAGATTCCGGAGTTCAGCGATATCTTTTATCACACTCGGCACCTTGCTCTGGAACGCATCCAGAAGGAAGCTCGGGACAAAGGCGCGAACTGCGTGATCGGGATCAAGACTAACATCATCAAGTTCCAGGCACTTCAAGAGATGGTGATGCTCGGTACGGCCTCGCACCACGAGGCCTATGGGCCGGAATACAACGAACGGCCAGCCACCAGCGACATGACCGCCGAGGAAACTTGGAACATGATTCACTGCGGCTATCTGCCGCTAGAGCTTGTCCTAGGGGTCAGCGTCTACTCGCTCGGCTTCGTCGGAGGAATCACCTCCGCCTTCAAGTCGCTAGTTCGCGGCGAGATCGAGGAGCTGACGACGATGGTTTACGACGCCCGCGAAAATGCTCTTCACCGCATGATGGAGCATGCCGTGGCGGCAGGTGCTGACGATGTTGTCGGAATCAAAACCTACGTCTACTCCCTGGGCTCAGGGATTATTGAGTTCTTGGCCATTGGCACTGCGGTCAAGAAGATGCCCGGTCTCAAAACCGTGAGCGATACTCTTCCTCCGCAGGCAGTGATGACCGACAAGGATACGTTCATCAACCTGGCGGACGAGCGCATCGGGATGAACCTCAACGAAGGGCGCAAGTCTCGGTAAACTTGACTCCATGAACCTCGACTCCCAGCTCGCAACCATCCGCCGTGGAACTACGGAAGTGATCGGGGAAGAGGAGATTCTTCGTCGGATCAAGGAAGGCAGGACGCTCCGAGTCAAGCTTGGAGTTGATCCTACGGCTAAGGATGTGACCCTTGGCTGGGCGGTTGTTTTGCGCAAGCTGAGGGACTTCCAAAAAATGGGGCACATTGCTTGCCTGATCATCGGTGACTTTACCGCCCAAATCGGCGACCCAAGCGGGAAAAGCAAGACCCGGAAGCAGCTGACAAGAGAAGAAGTTCAGGCGAACGTGGACGCAGTTTCGAGCCAAATTTACAAGATTCTCGACCCTGAGAAGACTGAGATTTACTACAACAAGGACTGGCTGGGGAAGATGACGTTTGAAGACGTCATTCGCCTCTGCTCACGATACACAGTTGCACGAATCATGGAGCGGGACGACTTTACCAAGCGGTTCCAAACCAACCAGCCCATCGCCATGCACGAAATCCTTTACCCGCTGTGCCAAGGCATGGACTCGGTCGAGATCAAGTGCGACATCGAGATCGGTGGAAATGACCAGAAGTTCAATAACCTCGTCGGCCGAACCCTCATGGAACAGTACGGCCAGGAACCCCAAGCGGTCATCCTCTGCCCGCTCCTGGTTGGAACCGACGGCAAAGAGAAGATGAGCCAATCGCTGAGCAACTACATCTCGATCATGGATACGCCGAACGACATGTTCGGCAAAACGATGTCGATCCCTGATGAAATCATCGCGAACTGGTTTGAGCTCTGCACAGATGTTTCGCTGGATGAAGTGAAGGAAATGCTGTTGCCGGGCAAGAATCCACGCGATGCTAAGATTCGCCTTGCCCGCGAGATCGTCTCACTCTATCACTCACTGGAGGCTGGCGAGGAGGCCGAGCGGTTCTTTATCGAAACCTTTTCGCAACGCAAAGTTGTGACCGACGCCGAGGAAGCATCAATCCCCGAGGAGTTAGTACAGGACGGGATGGTTTCTATTCCAGCGCTAATCACATCACTCGGGCTTGCAGCCAGCAACGGGAAGGCAAAAGAGCTGATCTCGAGCGGAGCAGTGGCGTTGGACGGAGACAAAATCAGTGAACTCCGAATGAGCAGAGAAGATCTAGCCGGGAAAGTCTTGAAGGTGGGCAAGCACCAGTTTCGAACGCTTGTTTAGGCAGCAAACGCTGGGGAAGCTTTCATGACCGACTCAACCATCTTCCTGGCTGGGACTCGGGGCCCTGCGCCGATGGAGGCGAGGTGAGTGGCATAAAGGCCCATCAAAATCAGCATCAGTTGGGGCACAACGACCTCAGGATCCCCATTACCCGAGACTGCCACGAGAGACTTTAGGGTTTCCTCGATATCCTCGAAGTGGCGGTGAATCGCTTCGCCAATCTGCGAGTCGTCTTTTCCGAATTCAGCGACGGCGCGCATGTAAATATCATTGAGTTCGTGTCGAGACAGACGTTCTTCGAGAACTTCAAAAATGGCACCGATGAGCTGCTTGGTGTCCTTTTCGCGGTTGACTGCCTCGCCCTGAACACCGTTCATGCATTCTGCGTGAGACTCTTCGAGAGCGGCTACGACTAGCTCTTCCTTGTTCTTGAAGTGATAGAAGATGGTCATCTTGGAGACGCCTGCTTCCGTAGCGATCTGATCCAGACTGGTCTTTCCAAAACCTTGCGACGCGAAGACATGCCTTGCGGTGTCAAGGATATGCTGTCGTGTCGAACCAGTTCTCACAACAGCATGAGAAACGCTCATTTCTTTCATATTTCCCAATTGTAACCCTATCCAACGAAAGCTAGGAGGGTTTCGTTAGTCCAAGGCAAAGAAGTCTATATAACTCGGCATTATTGCGGCAAAAGGCGCAATTTCTAGTTCAACTTCGTGACGTGGAGCAGCATGATGGGAATAAACCCGGCACAGGCTAAGCACCCGCATCTATGCCGCAAACGCTGGAGACACACGGATAACGCAGTCGGCCATTTTCTTGGCGTTGATGGAATAGACGCCGCCTGCAGGGCACAACTGAGTGGCATACACAGCCCGCAGTATGGCCATTAACTGGCGCACGACATCGTGCGGATCCTGAAACCCTGCTTCGATTGCCAGTGAGGAGAATCGCATTTCGACTGAGCGAACTTGGGTTGCGATCACTTGCCGGATCGGCGAATCATCTTCGGTGAACTCCGCAGATGCTCGCATGTAAAGATTCGGGAGCTGGCCCGAACCCGAGAGAAGCTCCACGGCTCCAAAAACTGACGAAATGTATGACTTGGCATCAGAACTCCTCTCCACTGCGTACTCACGGATGCTAGCCATGCACTTCTGATGCGTATCATCCAAAGCAGCAATCACAAGTTCTTCCTTGTTCTTGAAGTGGTAGAAGATTGTCATTTTCGAAACGCCAGCTTCGAGAGCAATGAGATCCAGACTTGTACGATGAAAGCCATTTGATGAGAACACTCGCACTGCGGTCTCGATCAGCTGTTGCCGGGTAGAGACAGTCCTCACCACGGCTTTGTCTTGTGAATTCGTATTCATAGCTTCGCTGTGCAGCACGTTATTGGACTGCGGTCTCGTGAATAAGGTTCAATCAAGTTCCACACGGATGCGAATTGAAAACCTCTGGTTTGGGCAAGGACTGAGACCCTTCATTGGGCGAATACTGCTTCTGCCGCTCACGGCACTCTATTCACTTGCCTGGTCATTTTACCTATTGATGTATCGATATCGCATCAAGCGCTCGGTAGCCGCTCACCCCCGCGTGCTGTGCATTGGTAACCTCACGGCGGGGGGATCGGGCAAGACACCGGTGACTATTTTTGTTGTCGAGTGCTTGGTTCAACTCGGGTTCAAACCGGTGGTGAGCTGCAGTGGTTATGGAAGCCCTAAATCTGAGGCGGCGTCGGTCACTCCAAACGGGCCCCTTGATCCCATAACATGGGGTGACGAACCGGCGGAAATTCGGGACTTTAGACCTACTGATAACATTATCGTGGGGCGTGATAGGGTTATCGCGGCCTCTCTAGCCAGTAAGGAGTTTCCGGGATCGATCCTGGTTCTTGATGATGGATTTCAGCATCTTCCTCTACATAAACATATTACGATTATCCTTGATTCTTTAGACCCTTTGAACGCCCTTCCTTTCCCTTCGGGACCGTATCGGGAGCCGCGTTGGAACCGCGCACGCGCCGATCTTGTGTTGCCAAGCGACCGGTTTCGCGTGGAGTACTCGCCGCTGGAATTCACGGATATGGCAGGGAATCGGGTCGAAACTCCTCTTCGAGCCTCTATACTCAGCGCGATTGCCCGCCCGGACTTGTTCGAGGCATCGGTTCGTGAGGCCGGAGTTGAGGTGGCGAGCGTACACGTTCTGCCGGATCATGACCCACTTGATGCCTCAGATCTGTTTTCGCGCCACAATGAAGGAGCCCTCATCGTAACGATGAAGGACTGGGTGAAAATCAGAACGCGCTCCGATATTGATCGAGTTAGCATTGTCATCGCTAAGCGGAGAGCCACGATTGAGCCCAGAGAAGAGTTTTTGCAGTGGTTAAAGGAGCGAATCCCTGAATAAGAAAGCACTCATCCACCGCCTCGGGCTAGGTGTTCTCAACTTTGGCGAGAAGTGGTTCCGGATTCCGGACATCGCAAAGTCCGAACGGCGCGGCGCGGCGCTCGGAATGCTCCTGTGCCGCCTTGACAAGAAGCATCGAACCCAGACGGCGGATAACATTGCGCTCGCGTTTCCTGGGCTATCGGACGCCGAACAGTCTCAGATGGCCAGAGGAATGTTTCAGCACTTCGGCAGAACGGTTGCCGACTTCCTCCGCTCCCCGCTCCGTAAAGCAAGTGAGTTTCCAACAGATACGGTCATCGAAGGTCATGAACACCTACAGGATGTTCTCAAAGAGGGCAAGGGCGTTCTCTTGATCAGCGCTCACCTTGGCAATTTCGAGAGGATGGGTCATTACATTTCGTCCGAGGGAGTCAAGGTATCGGGCATTGCCCGCGATGCCAACGAGTCAGCAATCACCGACAAGGTGAACTCTCTGAGAGGTCGATACATGGAGATCCTCAGTAGAGGCAACGCCGCCAGAGAGACGATCAAGCGCCTGAAAGCAAACCAACTCGTTGTGATCCTCCCCGATCAAAACGCCGACGAAGCTTACATCCCTTTCTTCGGCAAGCCGGCCGGCACCGTACTCGGACCGGCGGTGTTACATCTCAGAACAAAGGCCCCGATCTTGCCTTGTTGCCACCTGCGAACTGGTCCAGGCACGTACCGACACGTCTATCTTGAGCCGATTCGAGCTCGAGAAGGTGAGAAGCCGGAGGAGTTGATGACCCGAGTGAATAGCGCTATCGAGGAGATGATTCGCCTTGCTCCCGAGCAATACCTGTGGATGCATGACCGCTGGAGATACGCTCGTCGACGAGGGCTATTGTGAACATTCTAATCTCACGGCTATCAGCGCTCGGGGACTGTGTCTGCACCCTACCTGTGGCAGTGGCTCTGAAACAGGCGTTTCCGGAATCGAAGATCACATGGGCAGTTGATCCGCGCTTTGCGGGGATTATCGAATGCTGTTCCTCGGTCGATGAGATTCAGCGAGTTAAGACAGGGTTTAAACCCGCCAGTTGGCCTTCTTTCGACACAAAGTTTGAACTGGCTCTCGATATGCAAGGGCTCTCGAAGAGCGGGCTCGTTGTTGCACGGGCAAAAGCAGACAAGAAACTGGGATACCATTGGCAGCGGGAGTTGGCCCCGCTCTTTTCGGCGGCGGTGATGCCAGACGCAAGTAGCTTACATGTGGTAGACCAATACGTTGATGTGGCTAGGGCCGCCGGGGCCGAGTGCGATCGAGCAGAATTTGGAATGGCTCCTTTGGAGGAAGATCGTGATAAGTGCAAGTCTCTTCTTGCCGAGCATGGCGTAGAGGGACCTTTCGTAGTGATGAACGCCGGAGCTGGTTGGGCATCCAAACGGTGGCCCTCTCTGCACTTTTCCAGACTGTCGGACATGATATCGGCGAAGGGGATTTCTCCCGTTTTTATCGGCGGAAAAGCCGAAGGTGACCAGCAGGCGTTCCGAGAAGTCGAACAGGAAGCGAAATCGGGAGTTGTTAACTTGCTCGGAAAAACCTCGGTCAGGGAGCTGGTCTCTCTCATCTCGCTTGCCAACGCGCATGTTGGCGGTGACACCGGAAGCAGCCATGTGGCTGCGGCTCTCGGGGTTCCGGCGGTTGGTTTGTATTCGATCACCAAGCCAGTTCGTTCATGCCCTTATGGGCAGATCCATCGATGCCACTACGCCGAGCGTAAGCTCGGAGATATCGAGCCAGAGACGGTTTTCCGGACGGTTTGGGAGGCAGTTTCGTGACGGTTAGAGAATTGCAGTCTTGCCGAGCCGGGAAGACGGTTGTGTTTACCAATGGGGTGTTCGACATTCTGCATGCTGGGCACGTGGACTACCTGGAGAAAGCCCGGGCACTGGGGGACTACCTGGTCGTCGCGGTGAACACCGACGAGACGGTGCGACGGCTTAAGGGAGAGACTCGCCCGGTCAACCAATTGGAGGATCGAATGAGGGTGATCGGTGCGCTTCGGTGCGTTGATTGTGTCGTTTCGTTTTCGGAGCACACTCCGGAGACGATTATCGCCGAGATTAGACCCGACGTGCATGTCAAGGGCGGAGACTATACCGAGGACGCATTGCCTGAGGCAAAGGTTGTTCGGAGCTATGGCGGCTCGGTGGTCATCATGCCCACTCTTGAGGGGCGCTCGACAACCCGCATCATTGAACGGATGCAAAAATGAGCCTGATCGATTTCAACAAGCCACAAACGTGGCTTTTCTGCATGACCCATCCAGACGACGAAATCTCGGTTTGCGCGACGATGCGTCGGCTTGTTCAGGCGGGGCATGATGTGCGGATTAGCTGGACTCACTCGCCGGAGTTTCGCCTCAAAGAAGGAGTTGCGGCTGCGGCGTTGGTCGGGATCAGGGAAGACAGACTCTACCATCACAACTCGACAGATGGCTCGACATGCGACGAGATGGCGGATTTGCTCCCAAGTTTTAGGGCAATGATACGCCATTCGAAGCCCGACTTTGTGGTCTGTGGGGCGTTTGAGCAAGGACATCTCGATCATGACGCGACGAATTGGCTCGTTAACCAAACCTTCGGGGGCACGGTACTCGAAGTGCCGTTTTATCACACTTACATTCGCCCTCAGTTGCAACGGATCAATCAGTTTTCAGACCCAAAAGACCAAGAAGTGATCGTGTTGGATCGCGCCGAGCAAAGGTTCAAGCTCGACTTTGCAAAGCAGTTCCGAAGTCAAAACATTTGGCAGGTACTGCTGACGTTCGAGATTATCTCGGCATTGTTGCTCCAGCCCGCCAAGCTGCGAAAGCGAGAGCTAATTCGGCGACAGACTCATCGTGACTTTCGAAAGCCCAACCACCCCGAACGACTCGCACGGCGAGTCGAGAAGACACCCCAGTGGCAGCGCTGGCTGGATGCGGTTGCTAGGACCGAATCGCTACGCTGATGGTTCGGACTGGACCGGCGAAGAGTTTGCGATCTGTGCCCTTGATCCAATCTCCGATGTGCAATTCGTTCGTCGTCACGGTACTGGAACTCTTCGGAGTGAGAGGCGATTCAATTTCCTTTGAGCAGTAAGCGAAGGTCGGTCGACCTTCCCAAAAATCGAAGTCGATCACATGCCCAAAGAGCACTCTAGGCTTCTTCTTGGACTCCAAAATTAGAATCGACTTCAAATCCCCATTGGTCTGGTCTTCCCTCGCCGTCGCAAGTAAGAAGAGCCGCTTAGTGCCGGAAGTCGAGTGCCAGCCTCGGTGAAAGAGGAACTGTCGCTTATCTTCCCTGCTCATGCCCGGTACAACAATCTGCTTTCCACTTTCCAGAACGAGTGGTGCTCCATCAGGATCCGTTGTCGTGTATTTGTCGTCTTTCCAGTCCAAAAACTTTGGTGTTTTGGAGAAATCGATCGGCTGAAGTTTCATCGTCCTCGGGTTCAGCACGGCACCTTCGCCATCTTCGTACTTCGAAAGTGACAGTGTGCCTGGAGCGGTGATTCGGCTAGTCGCATCCGAAATTTCGTAATACGCGGTGGCGTCGATCAATTCTGGTTTCCAGTTTTTGACCGAACCGACATACACCCCGACCTGAGTTTGTACGGCTAGTCGATCTTTGCCGAGCCAAGCAACGCGGGTGGGCAGCTGCTCAAGGGGCAGCCGACGGCGCTTGGTGCCATCCAGCGCACTCAGATAAAGCTCAAGCTTGCTAGAAGCCGTCCCCGGCTTGTAAAACCGGGAAACAAATGCGAGCTCGTCCGGTTGAGCGGCGGCCAGGAGAACAAGAGCTGAGATCATCTGCCTTTCAGACGGAGTTTCTGGACGATTCGATTCAGATTAACGATGTTAAGGTCGGATGGAAACACTGGCCACGTGGACTGCTCCAATGTAAAGACGTTTCTGCGGAGTTGTCTGGGAGAGCCAGTTTCCCGCAACAAGCTCGCTCGACCAGACCTGGATGGAGTTCGGATTCTTGGGGTCGAGAGGCGAAGTTGTTCGCGGTGTGCAATAGGCAAAGTAGCCCCTTGACTCATGAAAATCGATGTTGTTGGCTTCAGAGATAAGGGTCCTCGGAGGTTGAGACTTCTCGAAGAGCAAGAGCGAATTGATCGATCCGGACGTGGAACTGTGCGTTCCCGTCATTACAAAAAGTCGATTGTTGTCACGCCATGCCCGTTGGAACTCGTATTCCGACTCCACTTCCTTTGATCTCGCGTGGTAGCTGAAGGACTGAAACGGCTCGACTTTCAGCTTGCTGCCATTCGGCTCGTCGATGTCCGTTGGGCCTTCCTCAGCAAGCTTGACGTCGTGATTCGTCGAAATCTTTTGCGTCTTGAATTGAGATGCTGCCGGGTCAAAAATGAAGTAGCCAGGCTTCTCATCGATAGAGAACTCTGGCTCTCCGGGCTTCCAAGTTCGATTCCTCGACTCGATCAAATTGTAGTCACCTGAGTCTTTGATGAGCTTTGGCTTCCAAGACTTCACGTTTCCTAGGTACCAACCTAAGTCGGTCTGTACGAGGAGGGCGAACGGACTTGCCCACACCGCCCGATGAGGTTCCTTTGGCATCGAGAGCAACCGTCGTTTCCCGCCAAACTCGCCATCTAGATACAGCTCAAATCGACTCGCGGCTTTTCTGGGCTTGTAGAAACGTGCGACGACGGCCAGATGATCTGCTGAACTCTGGGTATTGGGATGGGTGGCTGGAAGTGCTAACGACAGAAGCATATTCACTCTCTGACGCGTTTGTTCATCGTAACGATTCTACGAAAGTTGTGGGCTGACAGCTGAGGGCGTCTGTTCTTAAGTCCAAGATCACACGCACGATCCCTTGATCGAATACAACTAACGCTTGAGAATAGCGTCCAGAGCATTACTCGTATTCGCTACGCGCACCATTGGATAGCGAGGATAGTGAGGGATCATCTCGGCTACGAGAGCCCCATCGAACCCGATCTCACCCAAAGCCTTCACGACTTCCTCAAAGTTCACATCCCCTTCGCAAAGGTCGCAGAACCCCTCGGCCGTACCCACAGCGCGTTTGAAGTCTTTCACATGAACCGCAACGATTCGATGCTCTAAAGCTCGAATCCACATCTCGGGGTACCCAAAGGGGAGGATATTCCCGACGTCGAAAAGACACCCGACGAACGGAGAATTGAACTGGTCGATGAATGCCTTCATCTCACCAATCGTGATGAGCATCTTGTTCCAAACGTTCTCGATCCCCATTGTCACCCCGCACGCCTCGGCGTGGGGAATCAGGGCCGCCATGCCTTCTGCGCCCCACTTCAGGCAGTCTTCATAGTTCTGAACAGGTCGGTCGGGCAGAAAGAAAACATCCACTGCCGCCGGAATCGTGAGGTGAACTTTCGCCCCGAGCCAACTGCTAATCTGGAGCATCTTCTTAAGATCGTCCGAAGCCGCTTGCCGAACCTTCGGGTCCGGATCGCCCAGCGAGCGACCCCAATAAAGCCCGCTCGCCGTGGTCTTGAGCAGAATCCCCTCGTTTTTAGCCGCATCCAAAAGGCTCTTACACTTCGCCTCAGTCGCGTCCGTCCCAAACTGCGTCCCTGGTTCCCCGATGCAAAGCTCCAAAGCCTCATACCGGTGCTCCTTCGCGAGTTTGATGGCGTCAAACGGATCGACCTTATCCTCGAATGAACCCGGAAACGACCAATAGTTAATGCCTTTGAGCAACATGCTGCCGAGTTTATCTTGTGCTGGCTATGCGTTTGCCGCTCATCGCTTTTAGGAGATCAGTCAAACGATTGCGAGCTGCACCGGTCACAACAGTTGCTCACGTAAAAGCCGCAACGCAGTCTGCTCCGCTCTTGCTCGAATATCCTCGCGGATTCCTCTGAACTTGCACTCCTCAACTGAAGTTCCATCGGGCGACGCAATCGCGATGTAGACCAACCCAACCGGCTTCCCGTCGACATCGGCGGTTGGACCGGCATTGCCAGTGATGGCAACCGAGTAAGTGGTTCGTAATGCGAGCCGAATCGACTCCGCCATCCAGGACGCGGTTTCGGGAGAAACTGGTCCGTTCTCTCGGAGTATGGAGTGCGCGGTAGAAGCCGCGCTTTCGCTTCCGTATTCTGAAACATTTGGGGTCGAAAGGAGGGCCGCTTTTGCATCTACCGAGTAAGTGACCACACCGCCCACATAAGCAGCACTCGCTCCCGGAACCATCGTCAGCCGCGAACCCAAGCCGCCTCCGGTAATCGACTCCGCTGTCGAAACTGTCTCTCCCCTGGAAATCAACAAAGCCAACACGGCTTCCTCCAAAGTCGTCTTGTTAAGCCCGTACACCGCCGAGCCCAACTCGGCTCGAATCGCGGCTTCAACGGGGTCAAGCAATCCCTCTGCATCAGAAAGCGAAGAAGCCTTGGCGGTCAACCGAAGATGAACCTCGCTTGGCTGAGCGTAAGGCGCAACCGTTGGATTCTCGTTCTCCATCAGGTGCTTGATCCGCTCCTCGACCGCGCTCTCGCCAACCCCCGTTATCCGTAAGACCCGCGAGTGGATCACCACACCGCCGCCCAAGGTCTCTAGCATCGGCTTCACCGAGTCGTACGCCATCGGGTCAAACTCCCCGCGGGGTCCAGGGAGCGCAAAGACCGTCTTGCCGTTCTTCCGCGCGACCAGCCCCGGCGCGGTGCCGTTCGGGTTTGGGATGATCTCGGCGCAGGTCGGCTTTTGCGCTTGCCTCGCGTTGGATTCGACCCAGGTGTAGTTCCTCGCGGCGAACCAGCGGCGGAGGCGCGTTTCGATCTCCGGCACCGTCTCCAACGTGTCGTCAAGGGCCAAAGCAATCGCGTCCCGGGTGAGGTCATCCGCTGTTGGCCCAAGACCACCAATGCAAACCACCACATCCGCCCGGCTCAGGGCCTGGCGAAGCACCTCGACAATCCGGTCCAAATTGTCGCCCACCGTCTGTCGGTGCCGACACCCAATGCCGCATTCGGCCAGAATCCGCGCCATCGTCGCCGAATGCGTGTCCGTTATCTGCCCCAATAGCAGCTCAGTTCCGATGGCAACGATTTCGGCGTTCACAGCATCTAGTATGGAGTGCGGAGTTTTAACTCCGCTTTAAATGCGACGAGCTCTGCTCGAGCAGAGCTCGTAATCCTGGCACCAAACTGCTGAGCGATCCGTTACAATGCCAAGAGGTCGAAAGCGTGACAAAGATTGCCAAGATAGGAATTGCCTCTCTCTTTTTCGTCTTGCTAGGTGCGTTCTTGTGGCCTGTTTGTGCCTGCGGTTCACCTCGAACAGCGTGCATGAGCCGACTCAAACAAATCGGAAACGCGGTCTCGCTGTACGCGGCCGATAACGAAGAGAAGCTGCCGTCGATTTACTCGTTCGACCCAGACCCAAAGTCAGGTGAACGTTTCATTCAAGCAGTTAGCGGCTACTCCAAGTATCCAAATTCCTCAAAGGAGTTCACTTGCACTGAAGACAAAGCGGACGTACACCAAACCAGATTGGCCCAAGTTGAAGGCTCGGGACCGCTTGGGTTCGAGCACGATCTAGAACTCCGTTCGAGCTATCGGCCGCATACCAAAACTATTGACTTACAACAGATCGAAGACCCACAAAGTCGCATCTACTTGCGGGACCCGATTCGAAGCGTGGCGGTGGAAAGGGGGCGCACAGTCATGAACTCACCTCACGGCGAGGCATTCGTGATTCTGTTTCTCGACAACCACGTGCGCGCCCTCCACCTCGGACCGAACGGCTTCTACAAGCCGAATCCGAAGTAGCGCTCGTTGATCTGTCCCAGAGCCTTGTATTGCAGTTGATCAATTCAATGAAGTGTCAATCTATTACACCGAGTAGGGTAATTCATGGTGCAAGTACCGCCATTCGCTTGGGTGTTGGTCGTCAACCAACAGCGTCGGCTTCGGCAGAAATCCTTTGAACAACTGAGCAATCCCCAGTTGCTCTGCTACCTCACGGGCGTAGACCGAACCACCGCTACTCCATAAGTACATCTCAACCGACTCCGCTGCAAGTTCCTTCACTCTTGCAACCATGCGTGGCATCGGGATGCGTTTACTGCCAACGGTTCGAATGATAGTGTCGTCAACGTCGACGAAAACGATCTTGTCCAATGCTAAACCGCCACCGACCGAAAGACTCCTAGCGCGAACTCCAAGTGCTCGTCGGCAAAGTCTGCGTGAGTCACGAGGCGAAGACGGTGAGTCGCCGCTGGCATCGCCCAGACTCCCTTCTCGTGCAAAGCGGTCGCCCACGTCGCTGCAGGCTTCTCGGTGTTCAACATCACCAAGTTCGTCGGATTCGCGTCTGGATCACATGAAATCCCGGGTAGTAAACCCAGCTCCAAAGCCAACCGACGAGCTCGAGCGTGATCCTCAGCGAGCCGATCCACCATCTTCGTCAACGAGACAATCCCACAAGCTGCGAGCAGACCCGCCTGACGCATCCCGCCGCCCAGCCGCTTGCGCCAGAAACGAGCCGCGTCGATGAACTCGGCAGGACCTGCCAAAATCGATCCGACGGGCGCCCTAAGTCCTTTCGACAAGCAGAAATTCACTGTGTCCACATGCTTCGTAATCTCCGAAACATGCACGCCCTGGGCCACCGCAGCGTTAAAAATCCGCGCTCCGTCAACGTGAATCTTGATCCCAAACTCGTCCGCAACTCTACGATACTCAGCGAGAACATCCAAAGGAATGACGGTTCCGCCTGCCCGGTTATGGGTGTCTTCAATGCAGATCAGGGTCGTTCCCGGAGTGTGGAGGCTTTGCTTTGTCATCCGCCGTCGAATCTCTGATGGAGCCATTACACCCCGATCCGAAGGTAGGGTCCAGGTAAGAACATTGGCAAAAACCGCTGGAGCACCGACTTCATAGAAGATCACGTGCGCCTCCTCCTCGACGATGATTGCATCCCCTGGCTTGGTGTGCGTGGCAATCGCCATCTGGTTCCCCATTGTTCCGCTGGGAACAAACACCGCCGCTTCTTTGCCGACCATCTTCGCGGCAAGCTGTTCGAGTTCGATGACAGTAGGGTCGTCTCCCAGAACGTCATCGCCCAGGGCCGCCGCCTGCATCGCCTCAAACATTTCGGGGGTTGGCTTGGTGACGGTGTCGCTGCGAAGGTCGGCGATAAGCATGGTCTCTAGGTTACACTCTGCAGCAATGAAGCGAGCGATTCTGGTCGGTGCAGGCGGAATGGGCCGAGCCTGGGCGAAGAACCTTTTAGACCATCCGGAAATCGAGATTGCAGCCTGGGTCGACGTGATGCAAGGTCAAGCTGCCCGCTCGGCTCAGGAACTGAATCTTCAAGTTCCGTGTTTAGAGAATCTCGGTGATGCCTTGCGAGCAGGAGGGGATTTTGTGGTTGATGTCACGATTCCCGAAGCTCATGAGGCGGTGACTTTGGAAGCCCTTGCGGCAGGTTTCCCTGTTCTTGGCGAAAAGCCGATGACGATTTCGATGGAGTCAGCTCGCCGGTTGGTGAAGGCATCTGAAGACGCGGGGAAGCTCTACATGGTTTCGCAGAGTCGCCGTTATGACGGTCGTCAAACCGCTTTCAAGTCTCTTGTAGAACAGCTTGGAGCGGTCGGAATTCTCAATGCTGACTTCTACATTGGCGCCCATTTTGGAGGTTTTCGGGATGTGATGGATCACGTTCTGATCCTTGATATGGCGATCCACACCTTCGACCAAGCCCGCCACATCTCGGGCCTTGACCCAGTCAGCGTCTACGCCGAAGAATTCAATCCGGACTGGTCGTGGTACAAAAACGGCTCGTCGGCAACCTGTCTGTTCGAGATGGAAGGCGGGGCAAAGTTCAACTATCGAGGCTCCTGGTGCGCCGACGGCCTCCACACGAGCTGGGAAGGCGAATGGCGCGCTTGCGGCCCAAACGGGACGGCCAAATGGGATGGGCATAGTTCGATTCAGGCCGAGCTGATCGAAAGTAACGAAGGCTTCCACCGCCCCGTCCGTCACATTGATGTAGAACCTATCGATGAACCCAGCGGCATAGCAGGTTCCCTGCGCGAATTCCTGTGGGCTATCGAAACCGGCGGAATTCCGAAGGGTGAGTGCCACGACAACATTAAGTCGCTAGCGATGGTTTTCGGCGCCATAGAGAGCGCGAAGCGCGGTGCTAGGGTGCAAATAGCCGAGTTACTCAGCCGACCATAGCGCCCGCGAAAGGGCGAACTTCAACTGAGCCTCGACAGGCAAGGGCAGCCTTGCGCCCCCACTCAACTGCTTCCTCCTGACTCTCGCACGCGAGCACCCAGAATCCATCCACGTATTGGTCCGTCTTCAAAAACGGACCTTCGGCGATTTCAGTGGAGCCGTCTGCCATCAGCAAAACCGACGTTGACAACGAAAGGGATTGCAGCCCTCCGACAAAGATTCGAACACCGGCGGCAACCATTTCGTCGTTAACCTGATCGATGGCCACTCTAACGGATGGGCCAAGTTCCTTGTCATGGTCAAAGTCCGTCGGCCGGTGGATGGAAACTAGAAACTTCATTTGACTCGCCGGACAGATACTACTTCTCTTTAGAACAAATCGCAAGGCATTCCCGATTCCTCTAGATGGGCGATCAGCTCCGAGGCGTGGGTTTTGTCCTTTGTCTCAACGATACAGGAGATCGTGACTTTGCTGAAGTTGGGCTGACCGAAGGTCCGCTCGTGCGAGATTTGTTTGACACTGGCTTTTTGTTCGGCGATGGCGCGTGTGAATTTTTCGAGACCTCCAGGTCGGTCAGAAATTACGGTCCGGAATCGCACAAGACGCCAGTCACAGCGGAGGCCATAGTTGATCACCCGTCCGAGGACGGCCGGATCGATGTTTCCGCCGCAGAGGACAATCACGACAGTTTTGCCTCGTAGCTCTGGAAGCTTGTCTCCGACCAAGGCGGCTAGACCGGCGGCTCCGGCGCCTTCAACGACGCCTTTCTCAACTTCAAGAACCCGCAGGATCGCGAGGGCGATGTCTTGCTCGGAAACAGTGACGACTTTGTCAACATGTTCGCGAGCCAGCGCGAAGGCGTTGTCACCTACCCGAGGCACCGCGAGGCCATCGCCTAGCGAGTCTCCCATCTCGATCATCACTGGTTCGCCCTTCGCTTGGGCGGCGAGGTATGAAGCGCACTGGTCAGGTTCGACACCAATCACTTTGACCCCTGGGGCCTTGGTTTTGACGGCAAGCGCGAGACCGGCGATGAGACCTCCTCCGCCAACGGGAAGAACGATGGCATCGGGAACGATCTCCATCTGCTCCAGAATTTCTAACCCCATCGACCCAGCTCCGGCGATGACATCGATGCCGTCGAAGCCGTGGATGTAAGTCATTCCGTCTCGTGCGACGTACTCATCCGCACGAGTCTTGGCTTCCGCAATGTTTGCCCCAAAGAGCTCCACTTCTGCCCCGAATTGCCTGGCTCGTTCCTGCTTGACGAGGGGTGCGATTGTTGGCATGACAACCCGGACCGGAATCCCGAGGAGCTTTCCGTGGTAGGCGAGGGCAAGGGCGTGGTTCCCAGCCGAGGCGGCGATGACGCCTTTCTGCTGTTGCTCTTCGTTAAGCAAAAGTAGCGCATTCCGCGCACCGCGTTCTTTGAAGGAACCCGTCTCCTGCAAGTACTCCATCTTGGTGTAAACCCGGCAGCCAAACATCTGGGAGAGAATAGGCGAGTGGCTACAGGGGGTGCGCACGATGCCGTCCGAGATGCGGGCGGCGGCGGCAACTACTTCGTCGTAAGTTGGCCGTAGAGACATGGCGAACAGTTTACTGTGCCAGAATTTCGTGTGGCCCACCGTATCGTATTGGCCAGTGCTTCGCCCCGGCGACATGAGCTATTGAAGAAGGTTGTAGCCGAGTTTGTCGTCGATCCGGCGGATCTGGATGAGGACGCTCTGACTCTGGACGATCCGTTTCAGACTGCTGAGAAACTCGCCTTGGCGAAGGCTGAGTGCGTTGCCGGAAGACATCCTGGTGACTGGATGATCGGGAGCGATACGGTCGTTGCTTTGCCTTTGGGTGATGGGATTTTCAGGCAGTTCGGGAAGCCCAAAGACTCTGATGAGGCGTTCGAGTTCTTGAACGAGTTATGTGGGAAAACCCACCTGGTGATCACCGGGGTCGCAATCGTCACACCGTCCAAGTCGGTATGCGCTCACGCTGTTGCAGAGGTTGAGTTCAACGTCGTGAGTCAGGCACAGCTCAATGACTATGTTCATACCCAGGAACCGATGGACAAAGCGGGCGCCTACGGCGCGCAAGGGATGGGTGCGTTTTTGGTGAAGGAGCTTCGCGGAGACTTTCAAACGGTTGTTGGCCTACCGACTTTCCTAGTCCGGCAGATGCTTCAGGAGTTAGACTATCCGTTCGAGCCATGATAATCCTTTGCCCCGCCAAGCTGAATCTGTTCCTCTCGGTCGGGCCAATCGACCACCGCAAATACCATCCTATCCGTTCGATCTTTCAGGCTATTTCGCTGTACGACGAGTTGGAACTGACTCCGTCTTCCACGCTAACTTTTGAGTGCAATGACTCCTCGGTACCGGCGGAGAACACCGTCACCAAAGCTTGCCGGCTATTGATGGAGGTTGTAGATTTTCCTCCAGTTCACGCGAAGTTGACGAAGCGAATTCCCAGTGAAGCCGGCTTGGGCGGCGGGAGCAGCGATGCGGCGGGGGTGCTCCGTGCTTCGAAGCACTTGATGACGATGGCGATGCCGGCTTACGAGCAGAAGGCGATTGCCAAGGCCATCGGCGCGGATGTGACGTTCTTCCTCACCGGAGGACGCGCCAGGGTCGAGGGTTATGGCGAGCAAGTGACCAAGATCGGTTCTCCTATTACACTCGAATGGTACGTGGTGGCCCAGCCTCCAGATCGGTGCTCGACAGCTGAGGCTTATGCCAAATTGGACTCGTTGTCTTATGAGTGGTTAGATTTTCCCACCGAGGATGTTTTGTATAACGATTTCGAGCGCGCGGCTCCTTGTGGTTCGCTTGAGCTGATGGAACGGCTAATGGTTCATGGAGCGAGAGACTCGGGTCTGACGGGTTCCGGATCGGCGGTTTTCGGTCGCTTTGCCTCGGAAGAAGCCGCAACTATCGCGGCGGGGAAGCTAGAATCTGAGGCTCCTTTCGTGGCAGTTGCGCACGGCTTGTAAGTTCCCTGTACTCGGTGGGCGAGTAGCTTCATTCTGCATAACCTCCTAACTGCGCAACTCCAGGGTGTTGGGAGGGTAAAACTTCCTGGTCCATGAGCCTCCCCATCAGCCTCCAACTCTACTCCCTGCGCGACGATGCCCCGAAAGACTTCCCCGGAATCCTTACAAAGGTTGCCGAGATGGGTTACGAGGCAGTTGAGTTCGCTGGTTATCACGGGCATTCCGCCGCTGATTTACGGTCGGTATTGGATTCAAACGGGCTCAAGTGCTCGGGAACTCATACGATGCTCAAGGCACTTGAAGATGACTTTGATGGCACGCTCGAGATTCATGCGACTCTGGGAACCAAAAACGTGATCATCCCATGGCTTCCTTTAGAGCTTCACTCGACTGCCGAAGCGACTTTAGAGCTTTCAAAGGTTCTCACCGAAATGACTCACAAGGTCGAAGCAGCCGGTTTCCGCCTCGGATTCCACGCTCACGACGCCGACATGAAGCCGCTCGACGACGGACGCTCAACTTGGTACATCCTTGGTGAAAACACGCCTTCGACGTTTATTCTACAGTTCGATACCGCGAACTCGATGCACGGCGGAAGTGACCCTGTCCAGCCTTTGCTAGATTGGCCGGGTCGAGGCGTGACCGTTCACCTCAAGGAGTATCCATTTGACGGTTCCGCTCTAGGTGAGGGCCAGGTACCGTTCGCTGAAGTCTTAAAGGCTCTGCCGACGGCCGGAGCTGAGTGGATCGTGGTTGAGCAAGAGCAGTACGGCAGTCGGACTCCGCTCGAGAGTTGCTCGGTGAGCTTGGCGAACCTGAAAGGTCTGCTTTGAGCTTTCCGCTAAATGACTGCGCCCCGAAAGACAAATCTTTTTGGGGCGCAATTGATGATTGGTCGAAGAACTTAAACTGTTCCTTCAGGGAACCAGAGCTTTAGCTCATTAGCAGCCGCATCGGGGTCGCTGGAGCTGTGGACGAGGTTGTCATCAATGGTCAGCGCGAGGTCTCCGCGAACCGTTCCGGGGGTGGCGTCGATGGGGTTGGTTGCGCCCATCATGGCTCGGATAGCTTTAGTCGCATTGGTACCGCTGACCGCCATGGCGACGATCGGGCCGCTGACGAGGTAGTCGCAGACATCCTTGAAGAAAGGTCGCTCGCTGTGCTCGGCGTAGTGTGCCTCGACGGTTGCGCGCTCGGCGTTGATGAGCTTCAGTCCAGTGACTTTGAGGCCGCGTGCCTCGACTCGGCGAGTGATCTCACCGATCAGATTTCGGCTTACTCCGCCTGGCTTAATGAGTACAAGTGTCGTCTCCATTTTCCCTTAAAGGGTACCCGCTATGCCGTCGGCGGAACGAAGTCATCCGGAGCTTCCGCCGGGGCGGCTGCCTGCAGTTTTGCAAGTTTCTCCTCGAAAATCTTCATTGGCCTTTCGTCCAACCCAGCCTCGCCGCCAGCGAGCATCCTTGCCAAAGCTGCGGATTCTGCACGGGAGAAGGAGATTGAACCCACGATATGCTCCTCAAAGGCCTCGTATGCCATCGGCGCAACCGCCTTGGCGCACTGCGCCAGAGCCTCGGCGTAGGCCCGAATCTCGTACTGAGCGTGTGAATCAGCGCGCAGTCGGATGAAGTGAAAGAGGTTGTGCAAATCAATCTGCCAGTACCACTCGGTGTACAGCGACAGTGGCAAGTTGGTTCTGGCCAGTTCTCGCGCTACCCCCTTATCAAGCATTTCTGTGTAGCCAGCGTAGGCTTCCTTTTGCTCGCGTTCGAGCTGGGCAATCACGCTCATGGCTTCGTCTAACGGCAACACACCGCCCCGACCCTGCTTGTTGTCCGAGCTTTGATACGACACCTTTTCTGGTTCCGGGACGTAAAACTCATCCTTCATCACTGAGTAGCGGCCACTGATTTCGTTGAGCCGCGCCGTTCGGTGACGAATCCATTGCCGGGCGATGAAGATTGGCATCTTGCAATGGAAGGTTAGCTGCACCTGCTCGAATGGAGAGGTGTGCCAGTTGCGGAGAAGATAGTGGATTAAAGCCCGGTCTTGACGGACCGTCTTAGTCCCTTCGCCGTAGCTCACGCGGGCTGACTGGACGATCCGCTGATCGCCGCCCATGTAGTCCACAAGTCTCACAAACCCCTTATCAAGAACCTTGATCTCTTGGTCAAGCAGGGCATCGGCTTCGGGAACTGTGGTGCGTGGCATAGGAACTGCTAATTTTACTGAGTCCACAATGAGGTTCATCGAATTGTCTGAATGTTGGGTTAATATATGGGCGTGCGCCGTGCCTTTACTCTCATCGAACTGCTCGTGGTGATTGCTATCATCGCGATTCTCGCCGCTATCCTTTTCCCGGTTTTTTCACAAGCGAAGGAAGCCGCCAAGAAGACGAAGGCTCTCGCTCAAATGAAGCAGCTCGGCACTTCGCTGTTTATCTACGCAGCAGATTCTGATGACTTCCTGGTTCCAGCTTCTCTTCGAGACGGAACTGCGGCTAATCCGATCATCTGGACCCAAGGGCTGTTTCCCTACGTGAAGAACACGGAAATTTTTGTCGCTCCTGATGCCCAAGGCTCCACATTTGCCATCGATTGGAACGGTCGCCGCAACCAGAGCATCGGCTACTCGGACGCAACCGGAGTCGATCCGCTCAGCACTGCAGTTCCTGGGGCAGCCGCACCGGGAACCGAGGGCTTCACTTCTGCCGCAAACTTCTCTGCCGCCGAAGAGTCGGCGCGAACCGGACTGATCGTCACTACTCCGAACTCGGCGATCACTTCTGAC
This sequence comes from Armatimonadota bacterium, assembly GCA_037138755.1. Lineage (NCBI taxonomy): Bacteria > Bacillati > Armatimonadota > Armatimonadota bacterium. The sequence goes on from JBAXHT010000001.1 coordinate 380,413, forward strand.
AAGGAAAGGGGTTACGTTTTCAATCCTTACAACGGCGCAAAGCCGACCACGACCGATCCCGCCGCAGACTACACAAACGGTCTGCCTTTGATCGCAGATCGAAACTTGGTTAAAGAGGCCGGAATCGTTCCTCAGCCAGTTGCTGGATGCACATCAGTGCCCACTCAGCCTGGCTACTTCAACTGCACAACCCTTGCTGCGGGAGCATTGAAGCCGGTTTACGCACGCTACAGCCGAACCGGTCGGAACGACGGCTCAACGCCCGTCGTCTTTGCTGACAGCCACGCCAAGTCGTTCACCGCGGCTTCGCTCAACAGTTTCGGCAAAGTCATTTGGCGATTCCGCTAAGCGTATCAGCTGGCGCATAATGGGAAGCATGGTCGCCGCCATGCTTCTCGCCTTTTCACCCTCATGGACCCCAATGTTCATGATTTCGGACGAGATGCTCGCCCGAGGAGTCAAGGGCGGGGAAGGTGGTCAGTGGCCGAGAACAATAGCCGCTTCTGGAGACGGGAAAACGATGTTTCTCGGAATCGATGTGGGAGGAATTTTTCGTTCGCTTGATGGTGGCGAGTCCTGGCATCAAGCATCGGTCGGATTTTCTCCACGAGGCGCTGTATCGATCGCAATCGACCCAAAAAACTCCGATCGAGTGATCGTTATCGGAGCGAACTCTCTTCCCATGGACCACCATGGGGTTTGGCTCTCGACAAATCGCGGCGCGAGTTGGAAGTCGGTCCATCCGGTTCGTATGAGCGGACTCTCCGACTTTCGAGATCAGATCGCGTTCGACCCTAACTCTTTCGATACAATCACCAAGCGATGCAAACGGGTCATCTGGTCGCGCATCGGTTTCGATAAGCCGAATTGGGGCGATACGATCGATAAGCCGGCTCTTTATGAGTCGAATGATGGCGGGGATACGTGGGCTGAACTTCCGAATTCAGGCAAGTATGCCGATGGTTTCGTCCGGTTTTCCCCCGGGATCAAAGGGGTGCTAATTATTGGTAACAAGCACGGGCTTTTCTGGCAATCTAACAGCAAATGGAATCAGACATCGACCGACGGAGTCACCGGATTGGATGTCTCCGACTCGGCGGTAATTGCCACTACGCGGGATGAGATTCGCACTTATGCGGTTTCAGCTTTGGGGTTAAAGTTACTCGGAAGCTCTAAGAGCCCGGCTCCGACCAACTATGAACTTCGGAACATCAAAGTATCGCCTCGGGAGCCGAATCGAATGGTCATGTGGACTGAGCCGGTTCCAAACAACTGGGACTGGCGACGCTACTCTTCAGATGATGGAGGCAAAACTTGGCAACAAGCCACCCTGTCTCAAGCCGATTCTTTTCTTCCAGGTAATGCTCGACAAGGGTTGTTTGCTTGGAATCCGGTTAACCCCAAAGTCGTGTTCTCACTGGGCGGAGATTGGATTACGAAGTCCACAGATGGAGGACTCACCTTCAAACGATCGAACGCGGGTCAAGGCGGAATTCTCGCCGGAGGATCTTTTCAGTTCTGTGCGAATGATCCCGATGTCTGCTTCTTCGGTTCGCAGGACTATAACGGAGCGATGACAACGAATGGTGGAAAGTCTTGGAAGTATTTGAACCCGAGCGGGAACGGCTGGGGTGGATTCACCTACGGAGGATACGCGCTTGACAAGTCAACCCTTTGGGTGGGTGATGCCCCAGGTTGGGGTGGGCCCAGAAGATTGAAAGTCTCCAAGGACAGTGGAAAAACTTGGACAGACACGGGACTCGACTTGAAAGGGATGGACATTTCTAACGGAATTCCCGGATCGGCCGAGATTGGGTTTGCAAGCGATCTTCGAACCGGAGACGCCGGGAAGACCTGGAGCCGGATGGTTGGTTGCCAAGGCGTCGTGAGTTACTCCGCAGCAACTAAGCAGGCCGTGGGGATCAATAAAACCGGGGACAGTTACGAGGTCGTAGTATCCTCCGACCAAGGCAAGACCTGGAAAGTTGCGGCTTCCACCACGGCCCAGATCTACGATGCGTTGATCCACCCGACGACCAAAGAACTGCTCATCGCCGCTGGCGATCTCTACCGCCTCAGTGGCTCTCAGCTGGTCAAAGTCGAAACTCCGAAAGATGAATTCGGCAATCGCAACGTGAAAACCGTCGCGGTCGATCCAGCGAATCCTAACCTGATCTACATCGGAAACAACGCAAACGTTTACAGTCCCAACAATGCCGTCTGCCGATCCGTTGACGGCGGCAAGAGCTGGTCCGTTATCTCTCGCCGAACTGCCCTGGAAGCCGGGGAGCAAGACGGAGGAAGAGAGACATTCTGGATCCGGATCCACCCCAAAACGCGCGAAGCGTGGTGTGCCACAAGCTGCTACGGTTGGTGGAAAACTGGGCCCTAGACGTGCCCATCCTGGCAATCTGACGGTATTTCAGAAGCATCCATCTTGGAATAGTCCATGTGGGATGGAGCGAATTCGCGCTAGGGGATTCTCGTTGGTAGAGCTTCTCATCGTGATCATTTTGATTGCGGTGCTCGCCGCGATTGCCATTCCCAAAATCGGAGATCGATGGAGGTTTACCAGCGAACTCCGTTGGAAAGCCCAACTTGATGTTCGTAGAAACGCTATCGAACGGTTTCACGCTGACACAGGACTGTGGCCTGTAGCGTACGATGATGTGAGGAAAACTTCAGCTCCACCCAATGGTTTGGACGATTTGGGAAACATCGTCGCCATAAAAGCCTCAGAGTGGAGAGGGCCATACCAAGGAACCGCGGATAGTAATAACTCAAGCGTTCTCCACCCTTACGTTCGCAGCCTAGGATACACATACACGATCCAGCCCCCAGGAGTCGGGACGCTCAGGTTAAACACTTCGAAACGAACCATTGACGGCTCCAATATGGGTGCGTGGTAGGCCGCCGAGGTCGGAAGCAATGACTTCCCTTTCTCGTGCCTTCAACATCGCGAATTTTAGTGCCTCTCCGGAAATAAAAATTCATCGAGGAGTGCACGTCAGTTTCCAACTACCCGTTGACCCTCTTAACTTCTGATTGGCTTCGGCGTAAAATAGCTCTGCATTGAAGGCTTCACCTTTTGTTTTTGCCGCATTACTCGCCGCCATCATCGGCTGCGGAGGTGGCGGAGGGACCTCGGCGGCGGCGACCAGCGGTGGAATAACGAGCACGGCGAGCACGACTGGCTCAACGGCAGGCGGCGGATCGTTCGCCTCTCATCAACTCGAAATCGCATCGACATCTGCCCGGATGGAAGATGGAGCCTATTACGGTGAGTCAACATTTACCGCCACGAAGACTGGAATGGCTTCCATCGAGGTCAGTTCGACAGATATTGATCCTATGGCGACAGTCGAATTCTCAGGTTCGGGAGGTGAAGTTGAGACACTTGTGGAGGACGATGACGCTGGCGGGGGCACGACAGCGAAGGTCAACTTCTCAGCAGTGGCGGGACAGAAATACAAACTGATCACCTGTGATCAAGTCGCAATTGCCACCGGAAAAGTGACTGTCAAGTACAGTTCGGATGTGCTCACCCTCGACCTCCCTAAAGTATGGGTTCCCGCGAAGGAGTCTTCAAAGTGAGAGTGCCTCGGCTTCTTTACATTCTGGTTGGGCTTTTCGCAACGCGCACGGCAACGGCTCAGCTACCGGACACCGGATACATGGGGCATAACAAGCAGTTTGGGGTCTCGGATCCGAAGGACAATGTGGGATCCACCCGTGCGGTAAAGATATGGGGAATCGACATTTCTCAATGGCAGGGGAATGTTGACTTTAACCAAGTCAAGACAGCTGCCTCATTTGTCGTGATTAGGGTTACTCGCGGGGCACCCGATCAAGGGCAAACCAGCCAGCAATACGTTGACACGAAGTATTTGGTGAATCGTCAGCGAGGGGAAGCTGCCGGAATTCCGCTCGGTTTCTACCACTTCGCCTATCCAGAGTTTAACTCTCCGGTTCTGGAGGCGAATAACTTCTGCGACAACGTTGGGACGCTCAAACCGGGCCAGTTTGTGGTTCTGGACTATGAATCGCCTTGGACCGGAGACCCAGTCGCTTGGTCGAAAGCATTCTTGGATCATGCTACACAGCGACTCGGAATTAAGCCACTCATTTATCTCAACCTTTCGACGGCGCGTGGCTACAACTGGTCACCAGTGATCAACGCCGGATACGGCTTGTGGCTGGCTCGCTGGGACTATGATAAGAATGCTGCCGCTCCGACCACTCCCTGGCCATTTGTAGCAATGCGCCAGTATAGCGACCGCGAAACAATTCCCGGAATCACCGGCGCGGTGGATGGCAACGTTTTCTACGGTGACCTTCAAAGTCTGCTCTCATACGGTTACAGTAGCCCGGCAGCGGTAATTTGGGCAAGTCCCCTTCCAACTCAAAATCGCTGGTACCGCTCGAACGAGCGAGTACCTTACAGTGTTTCTGGCGGAAGACCAAACGTGGTGAAGGAGTACATCGACGGCTCACTAACCGCGACCAAGGATACTGACACCGGATTTTTTGATTTGAACCTAACCCAACCCGGCTGGCATAACTTCGAAGTCACCGCCTCTAACACTAGTAACCCTAACTCACCCAGTACCACGGGCAAGTGGACAGGGGGATGGGACCCTGTGCCGCCAACCGTCGCGCGAACCGGTGGAGCGTCGCCTAATACTTGGTACACGACTGCTGCCAGTGTCGACTTGCTTTGTTCGGACACACATTCAGGTGTGAGGCATTATCGGTTCAAATGGGGCCAGGTTGGGACATTCAGCGACTGGATAACGGGGACAACCGCATCTCTCGCGCTACCGGAGGGCAAGAATCGGCTGTTCGTCGAAGTCGAAGACGATGCATACCAAACAACAACAGCGAGCGGGAACACTGCCACAATCGACTTGGGAGAGTTTTGGAAGGACTCCACACCTCCCGCGATACAGGCTTCAAATCGATTCATCTCGACAAATGCAACTTCGACCAGTATTGAGTTTGCATTAACAAATCCAGGCTCGGCTCCTGTGACAAATGTAGCGGTCGATTCCGCTCAATTCGGAAGCGCGAAATCAGCCGAAATCTGGTCGCCGGGTCCGATCGGAGGACTCGTGACAGTCCGCAAGACATTCGTCTTCCCCGTTGGAATGGCAAATCGAAAAGTGATGCTGCTGTCGGTGAACTATCGGTTAGGGGACAAGAAGTTCCGTTATCGGGCTCGGATCCTAAAGCCCTGATATGAGCTAGTCTCGTTCAACCAACAATTCAGGAAACAGCCCGCTACGTCCGCCTTTAGGTCGTTGCGTGTTTGCACCCCGGATAGCTCCCCACAGGATATCGTTCAGGTGTTCGTCGATCTCACTCTCCTCAGCGTCGATGGAGACGAGGCTTGAGTCTTTTGAGCGATATGCAGAACGTGTGTTTGCTTGGCACACAATTTCTCTCGCCGGCTTGATCGCTTTGTAGGGCTCCATATTCGAGGCAACTGTGCCGAAGAACTTGAACGGCGGCGCAACCGCATCGAACTGGCTCATGGGAGGCATTCCGAGTAAGAGCTCCATCGTGCGAAGCATCGAGTCCGTGTTGTAGAAGTTAGAGTCAACGGTCCCCTTCTTAATGTATGGCGAAATCACGTAGGCCGTCGAGCGGTGGGAATCGACGTGATCGTAACCGGCCTGGCTGTCATCCTCTAAGATACAGATCGCGGTATCTTTCCAAAACGGGCTGTTGGAGATCAGTTCGACTAGTTGGCCGACAGCGTAGTCGTTGTCCGCAACCATCGACTGAGGGGTCGGCTGGCCATTGGAAGTTCCCGATGTGTGGTCGTTTCCGAGTCGAACCATCATGAATTCTGGCATCTCGCCTCGCGTCACGAATTCAGAAAACTCCTTCTTGAACTCGCCAATTCGGCTTGTCGAACCTTTCGATCCGTAGTTCTTTCTACGTCGAGGCGAACTCCACCCGTACTCGTCGTAAATCTCTGAATCGGCGTAGGTCAGGTCGTAGCGCAAAAAGTCGATATCTGAGTTTCCTTCGAGTAACTTCTTCGTCGGCCGGCTATCAACCGTTGAAGGTAGCGGGTTGAATCGCTTGTCCTCTGGATCGGCGAACTGCATGAACATGCCGTAATTCCGGTAAGTAACTCCGTGCTTGGCGCAGTGCTCCCAAATGTAGCCACTCGGTGGGCGGGTCACGTCGTTCATTCCGAGAAGGTCAATCGGGACTCCGTTATTCGAACCTTCAGTATCATAGGCTCGTCCTCGACCCGAATAGTTGGTCGGGGTGTTCCTCGAGGCATAAGCATTCACCATTCCGGCCGTCGACCATGACCAGCCGTCCTGGCTGCACTCCGCGCACACATAGAAGTTATCCATTAAAACGAACCGCTCTGCCAGGGCGTGCTGGTTCGGGGTAATTTCGCGGGGAAACAGGCAGACACCTTTGTCGCCGTTCCCTTGCGGAAGATCGGCTAGAACATTATCGTACGTCCGGTTTTCCTTTACGACGTAGATGACGTGCTTGATGCCCGGATTCTTGAAGTTCGGGTGATTCTCTGTGCTCAGACTCGATCTTAAGAAGTTGTTCTTTGCCACTTGAGCGGATAGCTTCTTGATGTCCTTTAGCATTACCATCGGGATGCGGGTCAGACTTCCGTCGATAATGTCCTGCCCGTACTGTCCCCACGTGCCGACGGGCTTGTGATTCGGATTCATTGCCTTCACACCTTTGGCGCAGGTGATATAGAGGTCAGTGTTCGTGGCGACTGCTTTGGTGGGAAGCCAGCCGGTGGGGACCAGTCCCCTGAGGGAGTTGGTCTGAGTATCCACTACGGCCACTGCGTTCATGTCCATCAACGTGGCATAGAGCGTCTTCCCGTCTGGGCTGATCGATACGGAGTTGGGACCTGCCCCGGGTAGCCCGCGCATCTCGTTAGGTCTCAAAACAATAGTGTCCACAACCGAGTCGGTTCGAGTGTTGATGACCGAGATAGTATCGCTGCCGTAATTGCTAGCGTACAACTTTCCCTGGTCAGGGCTAAGTACCAACCCATTTGGATTAGCCCCGGTGTGGATCGTTCGAATGACGGTTTTGCGATCCAAGTCGATAACCGAGACCTCATCGTCCCGCTCGTTTGTCACATACGCGATCTTGTCTTTCTGAGGTCCTTTCGTCAGAGTGGCGACGGCAAGCGGGAATCCGCCGACTTCAATCTTTGATTCAGACTCGCCGGTCCCGGTATTGAAAATGCTCAAAGAGCCTCGGTAGTTGGTCGCCGTCGTCGTTTGGTTGTTCACCACCAGCAACTTGGAACCCGTTGAGTTGAATGCTAGTCCCGCCGGATAGGCTTTGGGATCGGTCTTAATCGTGTCTCCAGCTTCTGAAAGTAGACCCGATGAGCCAACACCGTGGACCGATATCATGTCCTGATTACCTCGGCTGACGAACAGCTTTGCTGCCGTCGGATGGTAAGCGAGGCCGTAGTACAAAGCCTCCTTAGGCGTCGAATTCTTCTTGCCGAAATCTAGGTCACTCAGCACTTTTCCAGTGACGGCATCAACTGTTGTGAGGTGCTGCCGATAGCCCGAATCCGTGATCGTGATCGCCTTCCCGTCCGGCGAAAGAACCATATTCACCGGGTAGCTGCCGACCGATGTGTGCTCTCCAATCGGGGTAATGAGCTTTCCGTTGACCAACTGCTGCGGTGTTGCCATCTGCAGGGCGAGCATTGTGCTAAGAGCGGTGACGATCATGTTGCCAGCATATCTGACCGTAACGCTAGTTAAAGGATTCTTGACAAACTTAACCCGTCTCCGATCGGCAACATCACCGTTTCGACCCTGGGGTCCGCAAAGAGCTTCATGTTGTAGGCGCGAATCACTTCGGTATCGGCGTCCTGTTCCGTAGGGTCGATCACTCTTCCTGCCCAAAGGACGTTATCGCTCATGATAACTCCTCCACGCCGAACGAGCTTGAGGCACCGCTCGAAGTAGTGCGGCATGTTCGGTTTGTCAGGGTCGATGAAGGCAAGATCGAATGGTTCAACTTTGGCTTCGATGAGCGCGTCAAGAGTTTCCAGCGCTGGGGCAATGGTGAGGTTCACTCGATCATGGAGACCAGCCTCGACCCAATACTTTCTTGCGACGGACGTGTATTCTTCGCTCACATCGCACGCAAGTGTGAATCCACCTTCACCCATCCCGAGCATCACACTGAGGGACGAGTATCCGGTAAACACTCCGATTTCGAGATACCGCTTTGCCCCAATCATTGCGGCAAACTGTCGCATGAACCAACCCTGATCTGTGCTGATTTGATATCTAGATTGTTCATGAGACGCAGTCTCTTCCCGAAGGCGGCGCAGGATATCGGCTTCTTTTACAGAATGAGAAGAAACATAGGACTGTAGTTCGTGTGAAATGAATGATTTGGACATTTGATGGTCTCGTTTAAAGTGCCTTTTCGATGCCTTCAACGCGGGCGAACTCTTGAAGTTCTTCTCTTAGCGCGAGCGACGGCATCGCGTCGTTTGGAATAACAAAAAACATTCCTGCAGTGAACCAGAGTTCTACCCAGTTTGGCTTCAACGAAATCCGTTGGATCAAGTTCCACGGAACAAACGACTCGATTCCTGATGTCAATGTCTGTCGCAAGCCCTCATGAGTTGAGACCACGATTCGATCATCCTCGAATACGTATCGATTGGACTTCTTTCGGGCATTCGCGTAGTTTCGATAGCCGATGAGAAGCAAGATGAAGGCGAAGTAAATCAAGACTCCAATGACTGAGAACGGGAGCCTTGCCAGTGCTCGATCCGGGCGACCTAATGCGATTTCCAGCCCAGGGATGAGCAAGGCAATCACGGCGACGATGAGTGTGAGCCGACCCCACTTCAAGTTTCGGAACACGAGTCCCTGCTGTAATTTGGAATCGAGCAGAAAAGGCCTCGTCACAAACTCAGGGGGCCGTGCCGTCAAAACTCTTCCTCTTGGATAGTTGGACTGTCTCATCTTTGAATTCTACAGGAAACCTTCAAGACCCTGATCCGTCTTGAATGACTGATATGTGCGATAGAATTCTGAGTATGAAACGATACTCCTTGGCGATGCTTTGCCTTTGCGTTGCGGCTACGGCCCTTCCACAAGAATCGATGCCCAAGACGAGCAAGGCAAGCGAGGTTTACCGGGCGCATCGAGAATCTCTCACGATGCCGAGCTATGGTTTGAGCAAGGTCAAAGCCCTTATCAAGAAATACAAACTCCGCGATAAAGAAGAGGGGGTTCTGCCTCCTGGCGAGTACAAGAAGTTAAGCACAGGCGAGAGGTTCACCTATCACATGATCTATGGCGAGGTGTCTTCACAAAACTGTGACGCCATGCCCACTTTTGTTGACGAGGAGAAGCACATCTATGCCTACCCTCCGGGCGCATTCCAAGATGAGCGCGGCTGGAGCGACTCGCAGATGGCGACGATCAAGAAGAACCGTGCGGTATTTATACCTCTGCTCAAGCAAACGATCCTCATGGGGAAAATAGGATGCAACCTCAAGCAGGCAATCCTTGAGCTCAACGCAGTCGAACTGATCCCAACGATCTGTGAGGTTTACAAAAGGAAGCGATACGATCACGACATCCTCTCGGTCCTAATGATCCTGATGAAAGAAGGCAAGTACGCGCCTTTCCTGGAGTCTGCATCGTACAAGAAGCTCTACGCAGATGAGAACGCCTCTTACCAATCCTTCCTAGTTGCGAACAAGGAGAACCAAGACCTAATCATGTCGCGGGCGATGGCTTACCACGCGTCAAAGAAGAAATGATCTCGTGGGTGGCGATTCCGGCGGGGAGCTATCAGGTCGGGGCGACCGAGCTGATTGATAACCCCCGACGCACCGTTGCAGTTGCGGCGTTCGAAGTCTCGAAGTACGAGGTGACGAACCAACAGTTCTACGAATTCGCCCGCGCAACAGGTTACATTACGGACGCAGAACGCGCCCATAACGGTCGTGTTTTTGAGCCGGGTCTGAAGGAGTTCCGCTGGATCAGCGACCAGACCGCCAACTGGCACTTCCCAAACGGCCGTTCGCGAGGCGGCATTCAGGGCAAGATGAACCACCCCGTCACTTGCATCTCGTTCCGCGATGCTCTCGCCTATTGCTCATGGGCAGGAGTCAGGATGCCCACCTTGGATGAGTGGGAGGTCGCCGCCCGGGGAGGCACCGACGGACGATACTTCTGCGATCCTACCTCACTCCGCCAGTACGCCAACATCTGGGGCGGGCGCGACCACCTCAAGCCAGACGATACCGATCCGTTCCTCACCACCGCCCCCGTAGGCTCGTTTAAACCCAACCCAATCGGCCTTTATGATGTTTACGGAAACGTCTTCGAGTTCTGCACCGGCCGATTGCGCTCCGATTCTCGTGCTACCCAACGCCACTCCCGCGGCGGCTCCTGGTGGTGCAGCAAGAACTCCTGTTGCTTCTTCAACTCGGTGGATGTTGGAACGGTAAACGTAAATGCGAGCTTTAGCAACCAAGGCTTCCGCGTCGCTCGCTCACAGCAACGAGCATCGCTAACCTAGGGTGGGTCCCTCCTAACTTTCTGCGGTAATAATGGGCAAATGATCGAACATATCAAGTGCGACCTCGCGGGCTCCAAATTTGACGATGTGAACATGAAAGGCTCACTCTTCAATAACATCAACCTTTCCGAGTCAGCCCTTACCGACAACAACCTGAGCGACACCCGCATCAAAAATGTGAACGCAAGCAACGTCACATTTCACTACGTCAAATTCACCGGAGCGGCAATTGATCGCTGTCTCTTGGAAGGAATGACGATCGACGGAGTTTTGGTCACCGATCTTATCGCGGCTTATCAACAGTTGACCAGCGGCTGAGCCTCTGGTCAACTGTTCAAATTCCCTGAATTTGTGAAATCAAAGACTCCAAGCTTCTTGGATCTTTTTTGTTGTTGTCCGACCACCGATTTGCCAAGTCACGGGCAAACCGAGACTCGTTGCCCGATTAAGCCAATAATCGTCTGTAGCAGATACCGGCACTGAAAAGTTAAATGTCTCTCCATCCTTCATACTCGGTACCGGAAGATTCTTGTAAAAGAGCTTTTCGGTCGAAGGATAAAGTGTCCCCAAGTTTGAGGGATCGGGCGTGAATGCTGCTGAGGCAATAACATCGAGATCAAACGCCTTCGAAGGTACGGGGGACATGTTGGAGCCGAAGCCATTCCACTTCGATTTTAGCGAGAATTTCAGGAACCCTGGTTTGTAATCAAAATCACGATCAGGAATGTAGTAAGGCGCACCGGGAGGCGGATCGCTCAGCATTTTCCCCATTTCCTTCAAGCCATCTTTCATCGTATCTTTGACGAAATCGCTGTCTGGTAGCCCTGCTGCTTGCACGGCCTGAGTCACCATGTAGTCGAGGCCCTGATTCATCAGCTGATCAAAGTTGGGAATTTGCGGTGGCAATCCCACGGCACTCATTGCGCACTGGAGCGCAAAGTTCACCACGCTAGGAGGCAATCCAGTTGCATCGGCAACTGCAGAGACTAACGCGACCTGCAATTTGGCGTACTGCTCGCTTGCATAGTCAACGATCGTCTTCAAGACGTCAATCGCAGTCTTGATCGCCTCTGTGACCGTTTCCACCCAGTCCTTCTCAGCGTTACCAGAGTTCGCGAAGAACACTTTGGTGCCCGCAGGATACTTAAAGTTTGCCGGGCAGGGTTTGCCTGGATTTAAATAATTCCATAGCACAACCGTCTCGAGCGGTCCGGATTCACGGCTCGTGACCATGTGCCGTTCGAAATCCGCCGCACGTGGTACGGGCGGAATGTATGTAACATTCCAACTGACCTCCATCTTTGGAGTTGGTGGCATTGACTGGCTAGGCGACTTGCCCTCCGAGCCAGAAACCACGATAGGATTTCCTGGCCCGCCAACCCTTACAACAACAGCATTCGACGGGGCTCCGATCAGGCCACCGGTTGCGTCGAGAATCACCGTTCGCAGGTAGAGTGACTGTTCTTTCGGTCCGCTTTTCTGGAAGAGTCCGTTCAGGTCGATTGATTGCTCAAGATAAGCGCTCGGAGCCGTACTCTTGGCTGGCGAAATCTTGATGGGCATCGCGTACCACCTCTTATTGAAGACTGGCGCCAACCAACGTGACGAGTTTTCCGGGAAGGGTGATCTGGAAGCTTGGATCCCCACCCTCTTTGCAGTTCCAGAGGTCGTGTAGTATCGGACGGTTAGGTTCTTCGGCGGCTCGACATAGAACTTTTCAGTGGGAAAATCCTCGAATTTCAGCTCACCTCCGCCGCCTCGATGAACCAGACTGAATGTAGCGACTTGTGTGGTTGGAACCGCTTCTAATAGTCTTAATCGAATGGAGTTAGACCGATTGAGTACATTGCCTTTCGCGTCCAGCGCCAAGTAGCGAATGTATAACGTTGCCGAACCCGTATCAAAAATCTGCTGATTTAGCAACTTCGTTGGATCACTCTTCTCCGGCTTGGTTCCTGAAGCACGTTGAAGATTAAGCGCCCTTCTCGGCTGAGCTTTCGTAATAAACGGTGAAGTGAATGGCTCCTGGATTTCGGAGGGGTCTGGAAGGTTTGGCCAACAACCAGAGAACGAAATGCTTTGTTTTCCGTTGAGGACTGTTCCAGAGGCGAAGACAACGCCCGGTAGCTTTTCTGCTCGCACCGAATTGCTTAGCGGTACGAGGCTGACCTGATATTCGTAAACCGTAGCCTTCGGCGAGTTTGGCTGAACGTAGACCAAAATCGATTGCTGGTTTCGTGCGCTTATCGTTGCATCGAATTTATCGTATGGTGGCGCGAATTGAAGCCGGTCCATCAGCTTCATTTCTTGAGCAAAATCAGGTGTCTTGGGGGCGGCTACCTTGTTCGGATCGAACTTGATGAGTTGACCATCGCCAATTGAGACAACGGCAAGTAGGGTTGTCAACCAAGCAAAAGTGCGTGCTGAGCGCATAGACAGAGTGTAACCATCCACACATATTCTTTCAAGTGGGGCTCGTTTGATATGTATCTCTTTTTTGGCGCGAGAACCCGAATCCTGAGAAATAAGAAAAGCCCGCCGGAGAATATCCAACGGGCTTCGGAAAACGGAGATTGAGTTCTCAGCGCTTAACGAACTGGAAGCCACGTCGTGCTTTCTTGCGACCGTACTTCTTGCGTTCCTTAACTCGAGAGTCTCGGGTCATGTACCCGGCTGCTCGGAGTTCTTTCTTGAACTCTTCGTCTACGGTGACCAACGCTCGTGAGATGCCGAGTCGGACTGCGCCGGCTTGACCGGTGATTCCGCCACCCTTGGTGGTAGCAACCACGTCGTACTTGCCTTCAAGGCCAAGCGCGACGAACGGGCTCATGACGAGAATCTCAAGGACAGGTCGTCCGAGGTATCCCTTGAAGTCCTTGCCGTTGATGGTGATCTTTCCTTCGCCTGGCTTGAGCCATACGCGAGCGATCGCACATTTGCGGCGACCTGTTCCATAGTTTTGACTTGTAGCCATGCGTTATTTCTTCTCCTTCGTAATGTCGTAAGGGGCTGGGTTCTGCGCCTCGTGCGGATGTGAGGAACCGGCGTAGACCTTGCACTTACTGAAAATCTGCTTGCCCAGCTTAGTCTTTGGGCACATTCCCCAAATCGCCTTTTCGACGAGCTTAGCTGGATCTTTCTCGAGCATTTCGCCTCGAGCAACGTTTCGGAGTCCGCCGGGCCACATGGTGTGCCAGTAAATCAGCTCATCCTTCTTGTTACCGGTAAGGACGGCCTGTTCGGCGTTGATAACGATGACGAAGTCACCGCAGTCTCGGTTGTATTCAAATGTGGGCTTATTCTTCCCACGTAGAAGCTGTGCGACTTGAGCAGCGAGGCGGCCTACTGGGATGCCTGCAGCATCCACAACATACCACTTGTGATCAAGCGAGTCTCCTTTATTCGTAAATGTTCGGTTCATTATCTTGTTCCTATCTTTATTAAAATCGTCTTTCTTGATCGAAGCTGTTAACATGGCACACCTACTCCCCATCTTGGGTGAGCCGGTGATCCCGAGGGTGTCTTCCATAGCGAATTTTCATGAGACAAAGTCCCTTCGCCGGTAGCACCTCTGGCCACTGGTACTTGAGCCGCTCCTCTGGTTGGAGGAGTCTACTGACCTCTACGACATCACGGCTTCCACGTCCTACTTCTAGGATCGCACCCGACATTCTTCGCATCATTCCGCGCATGAACGCCGTACCCACAATGTCCACCCACACCTCGTTTCGTACTTCCTTCACACCAACACTGAATAGAATTCGTGTGGTGTTAGTTACCGTAGGCTCCAACTCCTCGGTAAAGGCTCGAAAATCGTGTTCACCTTGAAGGATGCTTGCCGCTTCCTGCATTTTTTCCAAGTCGAGCTTCACTCCGCAGAAGTGCGCGAAGCGCTCCTTTTGGGGATCTCGTTGTTTGGTAACGAAGCGGTAGCGGTAGTAACGATCCAAAACGCAGAATCGCGAATTGAAGTCGTCGCTTACCCTTTGAGCTTTCATCACGGCGATGTCGTGTGGCAGTCTGCGGTTCAGAGCGTATGGCAACCTCTCGATGGGAATCTTACAATCCCAATCCAAGTGGCAAACCTGCCCTTTCGCATGTGCCCCGCTATCGGTGCGGCTGGCTCCGGTGATTTCGATTTCCTCGCCCGAAACTAGGCGAACAGCTTCTGTCAATGTGCTTCGGACAGTTCTCTGTCCTTTTTGTAAGGCCCAACCTCTGAAGTCCGTGCCATCGTAGGCAACGGTGAGTTTGATCCTCATTTTTCTTGATCCCCGACCCATGTCGGGGAGAAAATCGTTTAGACGAGTTCGATGACGGCGGTTTGGGCTCCGTCGCCACGTCGGTTACCGGTCTTCACAACCCGAGTGTATCCGCCGTTTCGGTCCTTGTAGCGTGGGCCGATGTTGTCGAACAGGTGCTTCACCAGGTCTTCGCCGGTTAGCTTGTTGAACTGGGCTTTGAGCTGAGTGACTTCGAGTTCGGTCTTGCCAGCGGTCAGTTTCGCCGAAACAAGGTTGCTGCTGCTGTGGCCGACAAGAATCTTGCGGGCTCGGCGGCGTGCCTCAATTCCGTCCTCAAGCTTGGTGAGGGTGATGAGCTTCTCAACCATGCGTTGCACTTCTTTTGCCCGTCCGAAGGTCGTTCGCACATAACCGTGCGTGACGAACTGCCGTGAAAGGTTCGTGAGAAGGTGCATCCGCTGATCGGATGGCAGGCCAAGTTTACGATGGTCTACTTTATGTCGCATGGTTTTGTATCCTTAGAAATCGTCGTCGTCGTCATCGAGCAGGTCGATGGATCGGTAGCCGCCCTTGCTCGGCTTCATCTCGAGGCCGTGCTCTTGCAGCTTGTCTCGCACCTCAAGGAGGGACTTCTTACCGAATCCTCGGATTGCAGTAAGGTCAGCCTCGGTAACGAGGGCGAGGGCGCGGAGGTTGAGAATTCCGGCTCGGCGAAGGCAGTTGAATGTTCGTTGAGAGAAGTCGAGCTCTTCGATCTTCACGTCAGGAACGTTCTTAAGAATTTCGTCAGTGCTCTGCTCTTCGGTTCCAATTTCGGCCTGGAAGCCAGCGGCTCCGAGTTCGAAGAAGAGTCGGAAATACTTATCAAGAATGTGAGCGGACTGCGAAAGCGCATCATTCGGAGCAATCGAACCGTTGGTTTCGATTTCGATAACCAGTCGCTCGTAGTCGGTTCGAGTTCCGACGCGGGTTGCTTCGACGGTGTAATTCACCTTTCGAACTGGGGTGAACTGTGAGCCAACCGGAAGAAGTCCAATCACGCCTCGATATCGCTCTTGCTTGTCAGGAAGAACGTATCCGACGCCCCAGTTGACAAACAGTTCAATCGAAAGGGTGGCTTTCGGATCAGACAAGGTTGCGATGTAAGCCTCAGGATTGACGATTTCGACGCCTTCGGGGCAGACAATGTCGGCTCCGGTAACTCGGCCTGGGCCGGTGGCTTCGATCTTAAGCACGATCTCATCAATCGGCTCTTCGCTGGTCACCTTGACCGCGATGTCCTTGAGGTTAAGAATGAGCTGGGTGGTGTCTTCCTTCACTCCGACGATTGGAGCGAACTCATGGAACACCTTGTCGATTCGGATTGCGGCGATTGCTGCACCTTGAATCGAGCTGAGAAGAACGCGGCGAAGCGCGTTACCGACAGTCTGTCCGTAACCGCGATCAAGCGGCTCGAAAACAAACTTTCCGTAATCGGCAGAGAGTTGAAGAGAGGAAATAGCAGGCATGGGTGATTCTTAGACTCGGCGTCGCTTTGGAGGTCGGCATCCGTTGTGCGGAAGCGGGGTCACGTCAACGATGTGGGTGACTTCGAGGCCGGAAGCAGCGAGGGCGCGCATTGCGGTTTCTCGACCCGATCCCGGACCGTTAACCTGAATGCTGATCTGCTTAAGACCGTGCTCCTGAGCGATTCGCGATGCTTTATCAGCAGCGACTTGCGCGGCGAACGGGGTGCCCTTTCGGCTGCCCTTGAAGTTCACATTGCCAGCGCTAGCCCAGCTAATCGTGTTACCGTTTGGATCGGTGATCGTAATGATCGTGTTGTTGAATGAAGCATGAACGTGAGCCACTCCAATCGGAATGTTTTTCTTCTCTTTCTGCTTTCCTCGGGTCGTTGTTTTGCGTGCCATTCTTTAACTCTTACTTCTTGGCCTTCTTCTTTCCGGCAACGGTCTTTGCCTTACCCTTTCGAGTTCGGGCGTTGCTTCGGGTTCGCTGGCCACGGGTCGGCAGGCCTCGCGAGTGGCGGATACCGCGATAGCAGCGGATTTCCATCAGTCGGCGAATGTTGGTTTGGACTTCTCGGCGCAGGTCGCCTTCGATTTGGTAGTCCGCATCGAGAACTTCTCGAAGTCTCTGAATCTCGTTTTCGTCGAGATCCTTGATCTTCTTTCGAGGATCAATTTGTGTCTTCTCCAAAAGCTCAATAACGTTGTGCTTACCAATCCCATAGAGTACGGGAAGGGCATACTGCGCCATCTTTTCGCGCGGAAGGTCGATACCTGCAATACGTGCCATAAATTCTCTTCTTAACCCTGTCGTTGCTTGTGCTTAGGAACACTACAAATCACGCGAACGACTCCGTTTCGCTTGATGATCTTGCATTTATCGCAGATCTTTTTAACGCTTGCTCTCACTTTCATGATCTGAATGTCCATCGTCGGTCGTCTATGATGAATACGGGTCGCCGAAACGGCGGATTGCTTCACCATCAACCAAGGCTGACGCAATAGAGAATGATACTCAAGTGTTGCACCGTTTTGCAACCTCCAACCGTCTTTGTCTGTTTCGGGAGCGATTCAGCGATGCGTCTGTTCATCTCAAACCGCCCCTACTCGTCGATTCCACCGGATGCGCTTGGTCTTCAAACTCACTTGTGTTTCACTTTATCAGTAGGAAACTTTGTAGGGCTGAGTTCCGAACACCGCGTATGCGCCATCCTTGGTAAGACGAACTTTGTACGCCTTCTTTCGAGTGAGTAGCAGAGTTTCATCGAGTTTCAACGGCCCTAGAGCCAGGTTGGTTATGGGTGAGAATCCCATTTGGGGCCGCCTAGATTTTTTCCCCTTCGCCTCTAGAGTTACCTCGTTCAGCGTAGCTGGCAAAGTGGGCGAGCTACGCCGGACACTGCTACCACCTGGTCCTCCTTTTAGGGTCGCTATCACAGAACCGTCTGTGGCACTGATGAGGTAGGCAGAAAGCGGTCGCGATTGGGTTGAGTCGTTGATCTGGGCATCCTCATGTTCAATGAAGACTTCGTAAGTAACTTCTCCAGTATCCAGCTTAACTAGCCTTTGTACGGCTGGATTCGACTTCTCGAATGCGTAAACCATCTGACTACCGTTCCCGGTGATCCACTTTTTCGGTGGACGATTGACCGCGACCAAGCTCGATTTACCAGATCTGAGGGTCTTGGACATTGCGACCGAAACTGCCTCATCGGGGGTGAGCCTAGAAGAACGCAAGTTGCGAACATCAAACATCCGCCTGGCCGTCACGTAATTGCAAATCCCCGTGCTTCCTTCCAACGTAACTTGGCCAATCCCACCGGGACCGACGGGTACGTTTCGATGTATCGGACGAAAAAACCTGTGCCAGCCACCATCCTTAAGATTCCAGAACATTCCGGACTCAAACTCACCTTCCAGGCCGCTCAAACTTGGCTCGAAGGCCGCTAGGAACTTGAGCGCGGAAGAACGTAGGCTTGCTTCAGGCAAAAAGGGCTTCTTAGGATCTAGGCTAACAAAGTGAAAAAAGCTATGCACGACACCGTTTGGAGAAATGTCTACGGAATCTCCCAACGCACTGTCAATCATGTACACATCTTCACCCGAACTCTTCAAAAGCCTATACGGCTTGAGGGATTGCACGGCACTGCTCTTCGCCTGAGGGCTCAAAGCGCGAGCCATTCGCTCATGTGTTGCACTGGCAAGTTCGATAAGTTTCGGTTCAGATAACCTGCCGAGGTTGCTTTGCAGGTTCTGTGCGGCGACTAGGAGAACAGAGTGAATCATTTTTATGGTCTCGATGCAGGGTAGACCCAATACCAACTAGTTGGATGGGGAGTGTTGAATAGTTGGCTTTCGGAGGCATCCCTTAGATACACACCTCTAGCCGTGAATCGTTGATCGCCGACCATCAGTAACGGATTTGCCGAAATCGGCGAGTTTGAAGTCGGCGAAAACGAGGCGCAAGTGAACGGACGGTAAGCCTGATTAGCTTGCTGAATGGCGCGTTGCAACGATTCCCCAGAGGTAAGGAGATCCTTAACTCTCTGATAATGTAGCGTCAAGTGCTTCGCAGAATCGATTTCTCCGTAAGTTGCAGGCAACACATTGACCCCGACCGTCGAGTACACATCATGAGCGAATCCGGCATAGGCTCGACCCGTTCCATCGGAAATCAGCTTTGCGCCTTCAGGCAAGTCGGAGGACGCCTTGAGGGTTGAGCATGCGTACATCAGAAACAGGTTTGGTTCGTTGGGAACCGAGGGCATCGTCAGTCTGTTGTTTATGCGGCTCGATATTGGAATTCGAGCCCAGGTAGGGTTTTGCCCTTCGCCGCCCGAGACGGTTCCCGTCAAAGCGATGTTACTATTGCCGTAAAAGAAACTGGAAGGCCAGAATTTTCCAGGAGCACCGTGTGTAGCGAAGACATACAGACTCGCAGTCGTCATAGAGTCGAGTACATTGACATCCGACTGGCTCGAAGGATCTCCACTCGTCACCTTGGTGCAGGAGAACCCAGTGAGTGTTGAAGTCAGAAGCGCGTCTAATGAAATCTCCGAAGCGACTGCGGGGTAATCCGTACTGTAGTAGGGCGTGTAGCCTGTTGAAGTCACTTGAGTTGACATTGCATAAAGTCGGTTGAACACATTCCTCTCGACTGGCATTGAATCAATTGATTTACCGACCGGCTGACCTCCACCGGGAGGCGTGACTTGAATCCCCAACCTGAGCTTCATCGATACTTTGGGGTTACCTGCACTCAAGCTGTCTGCAAAATGAGTTGAATCCAATCGAATCTCCCATCCACCGTTACCAGCCTTGGTCGGGTTGAGCAGGATTCCAGGCTCAGAGTTGACTAAGAGCTTCACCTGCGTCACCAAATAGGTTGCACCCTCAGGTGGTGTGACTTGAGCATCGAACTTGATCTCATTTTTCGTCCCCGACAAGATCTTTGGCGCATCTAAACCCACCATCGAAACCGTGGGATCGGGAAGCGGATCTGGCTCAGGATCAGGGTTTGGACCGCCAGTTGAACCTCCAGCGGTGCTTCCCGAGTTGCCGCCACCCGTGATTCCTACTCCCGTTGTCGAGCCCGTTGTGGTGCCTGTGGTTGTACCGGTAGTTGTGCCTGTAGTTGTACCCGTCGTCGTGCCAGTCGTGGTTCCTGTGTTGGTCGTTCCAGTGGTAGTGTTGTTCGTGGTGCCGGTTGTGGTACTCGTCGTCCCGGTCGAAGCAGTGGTTCCTATACCGCAGTCGCCGATCATGATGATCTCGCCGGTATCCGGGTCAAAGACAAATGTACAGGGGAGCTTCGGATTATTCCGAACCTTGATTGAACCACCGCTCGACAGAATTCCCATCGCCGCCGCCAAGACCACCGCATAACTCACCCACTTCATGACTTTTGAACATCATAAGCCCCCCCCCCCGAAAATGTCAAGACACTTTTTGAAAGAACTTTTAGTCTTCTGTGGTAAGAATCTCGGGCCCAGACTTTAGGATGGCAACCGTGTGCTCGAAATGCGCGGCGAGCTTGTCGTCGGCGGTGACGACTGTCCAGCCGTCATCCAGAGTATTGACCTTGTAAGTACCCTCGTTGATCATCGGCTCGATGCAGATGCACATGCCTTCGCGTAGCTTGTCACCTCGGCCAGGTTTGCCGAAGTTTGGGACGTTGGAGGGCTCGTCGTGGAGTTTCTCGCCGATTCCATGCCCGACTAGCTCGCGCACGACGCCAAAGCCGTGGCTCTCAACGTATTTCTGCACTGCGTGACCGATGTCGCCAGTGTAGTTCCCCGGGCGAGCTTTGGCGATGCCTTGGTAGAGTCCTTCTCGAGTGACGTTAAGCAGCTTTTGGGCGATCGGTGAGATTTTTCCGACCGGGTAGGTCCAGGCGCTGTCTGCGTGCCAGCCATCTTTATAGACCCCGAAGTCCAGGGTGACGATGTCGCCTTCCTGCAGGATGTCGTTGGTGGGGATTCCGTGGACTACGACGTTGTTGATGGCGATACAAGTCGCGTTTGGGTATCCCCGGTAACCAAGGAACGACGGAACCCCACTTTCTTCGCGGATCAGTCGTTCAGCCAACTCATCGAGCTGCTTTGGAGTGGACTTTCCGGGCACGATCGTCTCGGAAACGAGACGGAGCGTTCGGGCGACAATACGTCCCGACTCCTTGATCTTAGCGATTTCCGATGCTTTCTTGATAGTTGCCATTTACTGAATGCTCTTCAAAATGTCTTGGTAGACCTGCTCGGGGTCACGGCTGGAATCGACCCTTCGAAGCAGACCAAGCTTCTCATAAAAGTCCACGACCGGGGCCGTCTCGGCGCGGAAGCTCTCAAGCCGGTTGCGAATCGCCTCCGGCTGGTCGTCCGCCCGAACCATGAGGGGACTGTTGCACTTGTCGCAGAAACCGTCCCGGGTTGGTGGCTTGGACTTGCTATTGTAGTTCTCACCGCACTTCGTGCAGCCCAGCCGATCCTTCAGTCGATTGACAATGAGTTCAACATCGACTTCGAGCGAGACAACGGACTCGATAGGCATATCAAGCTCAGCCAAGATTTCTTCTATTGCCTCGGCCTGACGGATCGTTCGCGGGAAGCCATCGAGGATGAATCCCTTCTTGCGGACCTCGGGTTCCCGAAGTCGCTTTGCCATCATCTCGATGGTGACTCCGTTAGGCACAAGGTCACCGTGCTTGATATAGCTTTGGGCAAGGCGGCCAAGGTCGGTCTGAGCCTCGATTTCCTTTCGGAAGATTTCGCCGGATGACAAAGTGAAAATCCCCATTCGACTAGCGAACAGGGCACTTTGGGTTCCTTTCCCGACTCCGGGGGGGCCAATAAAGATCAGTCTCATCGTTGAGCTTCCTAGTCCTATAAGTCTTATAGGATCTACAAGACTTATAGGCTCTGATTATGATTAGTCGTACTGCTTCATCAGCAGGTTCGCTTCAATTTGCCGCATAGTCTCAAGGGCAACGCTGACCAGAATCAGAAGCGACGTGCCGCCGACCATGCCGACTCCGTAGCGGTAGTCCAGCTTGGTCACCGCAGGGGTGATGTACTGTAGCAGAGCGACCAGCGAAATAAATCCTGCTCCAACGATGGTGATCTTGGAGATCACGTCGTCAAGGAAGTCCTTCGTCTGCTTGCCGGGTCGGACGCCAGGGATGATAGAACCGCCTCGTTTGAGGTTATTGCTGATGTCTTCAACGTTGTACTGGATCGCAGTCCAGAAGTAGCTGAAGAAGAAGATCATTGCGACGTACACCAAGCACCCGATTGGGTTGATGATGAAGTTGATCCCGAACAGTGGTCCGTTAGGAGAAGGATTGATGTAGTGCCCAAGCGAAATCAACATCGAGCCTAGTTTCCCAAGCCCTTGCGGATCCTTCACTTCCCCACCAAGCATCGTTCCAAACTGCTGTGGCAGATAGATGATTGCCGATGCAAAGATGATTGGAATCACGCCTGCCATAAGAAGCGAGAACGGTAGATAGCTGGTCTTTCCGCCGACAGCCTTCGTGCCGACCATCCGTCGCATGTGCTGAACCGGAATCCGGCGCTGCGCTGCAGTGAAGTGGACAATGAGCCAAGTGGAAGCAAGGAACAAAGCGACCAGGGTGATAACACTAAATGGAGACACCGCTCCATCCTTCAGACCATGATAGAGTTTCCCGCCTTGGTAGGGCAGAGCGATCATGATTCCCGCGAAGATCATCAATGAAACACCGTTTCCGATTCCGCGCTCAGAAATCTGCTCGCCGAGCCAGAGCGTGAACATGGAACCTGCCGTCCAGAAGGTGAGGATCATCAGCTTCGAACCGAGCGGAAGACCTTGAACTGCTTGCTCCAGCATCGTGATGTAGCCCCAACCTTGGAGGATACACATGATGACCGTCAGTCCACGGGTGCGTTGGTTCTGCTTCTTTCGAGCGTACTCACCACCCTCTTCCATCTCTTTCTTCATCTGCGGGAAAGCAGTGGTCAGGATTTGGATGATGATGGACGCCGTGATGTACGGGTTCATACCGAGCGCGAAGATGGAGAGCCGGCGCAGAGCACCACCGCCAAACGCGTCGATCAGTTGGAAAACTTGGCTCTTTTCAAGAGCTTCGAGCATTCGCTCTTCGGAAAACCCAGGAACGGGCACCGGAATGTGAACGCCTAGGGCGAACACCGCAAACATGAGAAGGACGAACTTTAGGCGGGCGCGAAGATCCTCGTCCTCCCAAGCAAGCTTAAAGATTTGCGTCAAAGGCAGCGAAAGGGATTTATCCCCTCCGCCGCCTGAGTAGCCGCCGCCAAAGCCGCCGAAGCTCACAGTGAGACTGCCTGGCCTCCGTTGGCCTCAATCGCTTCCTTTGCTTTCGCGCTGAAGCGATGTGCCTTGACCGTCAGCTTTTTGCTAAGCGTGCCGAAGGCAAGGACTTTAACTCCGTCGACCTTTGCGAGCGAAACGACGCCCTTAGCGATCAACGCTTCGATGGTGACTTCGTCACCCGCGCTGAAATGCTTCTCAAGATCGTCCAGGTTCACCACCGAGAACTCGAGGTGATTGACGTTGCGGAAGCCCTTCTTCACCGGAAGTCGGCGAAAAATTGGGCTTTGTCCACCCTCGAAATTAGGGTGAATCTGGCGTCGAGCCTTCTGTCCCTTGGTACCTCGGGTCGCGGTTTTACCCATGCCCGAGCCGATGCCACGAGCTACACGTCGCTTTGGGCGAGTGGAGCCAGGGCTTGGTGAAAAGTTATGCAGACCCATGTTTACTTGTCCTCCGTCTTCTTGGTTGCCTTCTTTTTAGGCTTTTCTTCCGACGCCGGAGCTTCTGCAACTGTTGCCTCTTTCTTTGCCGGAGCCTTCTTAGCGGGCTTTTCGGCGACTGAAGCGGCAGCCATTTGCTTAGGAGCTTTCTTCTTGGTCGGGGTTCCTTCTACTTCTTCGACATGAAGGAGTTCCTTCACGCGGTGGATCATGCCTCGGATCACTGCGGTGTCGTCGTGCTCAACCACTTGGTTGACCTTTCGGAGACCGAGCGATTCGACCACGCGGCGGGTTCGCCACTGGTGAGCCACGGTGGATCGAATGAGTTTAATGCGAAGCATTGAATTCTTCCTCCTTGCGAGCTTTCTCAAGCCACGGGACGAGCTGCTTGGTTTCGATACCACGTCGAGCCGCGATGTCTTCTGGGTTCGCCAGAGACTTGAAGGCTTCGATGGTGGCATACGCCATGTTGATGGCGTTTCGACTACCGAGCGACTTTGCGAGAACGTTGTGAATTCCGCAAGCTTCAAGGCAAGCTCGAACTGCACCGCCGGCCTTAACACCGGTACCCGGTGCGGCTGGTCGAAGCATGACCTGAGCAGTTCCGCTGACGGCGACGATCTCGTGAGGAATCGTATCGCCAATCATCGGGACCTTGAACATTGCTTTTCGCGCAGCTTCTTCGGCCTTTCGAATGGCGTCGGGGATTCCCCGAGCCTTTCCGAGACCAACGCCAACGCTGCCTTTGTTGTCTCCAACAACGACGAGGATCGACCAGCTAGCGGTTTTTCCACCTTTATGGGTCTTAAAGACCTTGTTTGTTCGGATAACTCGAACGTCAAGCTGAGGGCCTTCGGTATTCCGGCTTTCTCGCTTTCCGCTGAGTCGGTTCATCATTCTCATGGTTTAGAACTCCAACCCGGCTTCACGAGCGCCGTCCGCAAGGGATGCAACTCGGCCGTGGTACTTGAAGCCTCCACGGTCAAAGATAACGGTTGAGAGACCGGCCTTCTTGGCTCGCTCGGCAATTGCCTGACCCACCAGCTTGGCACCCTCGATGTTCCCTGTAGCCTTGAGATCCTTTTCCAAGGAGCTTGCGGCGACCAGAGTCTTACCCGTCGTGTCGTCGATAATCTGCGCTGAAATGTGCTTCAGGCTGCGATAAACGCTCAGGCGCGGCTTTTCCGGAGTACCGGTGATACGCTTGCGAAGGCGAGCGTGCCGTGCGAGGCGAAGTTCTTGTCTTGTTTGCTTTGCCATTGCTTACTCCTTACTTCTTAGCCGAGGCCCTCTTACCAGCCTTGAGCTTGATCACTTCACCCTGGTAGCGAATTCCCTTGCCCTTGTATGGCTCTGGCTTTCGTACCTTTCGGATGTCGGCGGCGACCTGACCAACGAGGGCCTTGTCGATACCGGTAACGATGATGCTTTGGGTTCGAGCCTTGTCGTCAGCCTTGATCTCAAGGGTGATTCCCTCAGGAGCTTCGACCTTAACCGGGTGCGAGTAACCCATTGCAAGGTTGAGACCTCGACCTTCCATGGTTGCGCGGTAACCAACACCGATGATGTCGAGCTGCTTGGTGTGACCCTTGGTCACGCCTTCAACCATGTTTGCAACCAGCGTTCGAGCAAGGCCGTGCTGGCTTCGAGCTTCTCGCAAGTTGTTTGGACGCTCAAGATTGACCTTTCCGTCTTCTTGCTTTACAGAGAGAAGGCGGGAGATTGGTTGCTTCAGTTCACCCTTAGGTCCCTTGACGATGACTGTATTGGTTGCTTCTTCAACCGTGATGGTCACTCCGCCCGGGACTTCGATTGGCTTAATTCCGATTCGTGACATGGTTAGTACACCTCACAGAGGACTTCGCCACCGATCTTGCGTCGGCGCGCCTCGCGGTCAGTCATCAATCCCATGTTCGTGGTCAGAATGCGCGTGGCAAGACCGTTTCGGATGGGCTTGAGTTCGGTGACGTCCGAGTAGACGCGAAGGCCGGGCTTGGAAACCCGCTTCAGCTCATGAATGAGCGGTCGTCGTCGGTTGTCATATTTGAGAACAACACGAATGTTGGGAAACTTGGATTCAGTCGTGACTTCGTAGCTTTCGACGTAGCCCTCCGCTTGAAGAAGTTTGACAATTTCAACTTTGATCTTCGAGTGAGGAACATCGACGCTAATCATCCGCGCCTGGCATCCGTTTCGAATTCGCGTGAGGAGATCTGCAATTGGATCGCTGTGCATAATTTGAAACCTTGCTGATTACCAGCTGGACTTAGTGATGCCCGGAAGTTCACCGCGGTGAGCCTTCTCCCGGAAGGACTGTCGGCAGAGGCCGAAGAAGCCGATGTAACCGTGTGCTCGACCGGTGAGGTTGCATCGGTTGTAGCGGCGAGTCTTGAACATGCGGTTCTTGATTCGCTTCGCTTTGAAAGCAGCCAAAGCCTCTTCTCGCTTCTCTTTGGGAAGTTCAAGGATAGCCTTTTCTTCCGCAATGAGCCGCGCCCATTGGGCTTGCTGCACTCTGTGCTTTTGGATTAATGATTCTTTCGCCATACGTGACCACCGTTGTCGAGTAGGTACAAGTCGCGGCGGCGAACCGGCCTTGCGGTACTCGGGGTTAGGTTTTAGCGACTGCCGAGGCAGCCAACGAGAAATGATACCTCAAAAGGTTGCGACTTTTACTCTTCGTCATCCGTCGGCTTTGGCTTGCCGAGATGCAACCGAACAGCCTGCCCGGGGAAGGGGTCGATGATGATCGAGAGCACCTTGACGGCCTGTCCTTCGACCGCAGGCTCGTAGTGATGCATCTCAGCCGCCCAAAACATGCAACTTTCCTCCTCGTCGAGGGTGATTTCTTGATCGTCAAAGACGACTCGAAGCTTGCCTGAAATGACCCAAACGAACTCGTCGCCACGGTGCGATCTCCTGGGTGTGGGCTGAGTAAGAAGAATAACGTTGGGGTTGAACACCCCATCCTTCATCTTCGATTGAAGGATGGCAAATGGTGTCACCTCTGGCCCAAGCGCGTTTTGTGCAACTTTCTCAGAATCAAGCGGCTGATCGAGCCCAGATCCTATGAAGTTGTTCATATCCATCCACACATAGTCATCCTTCATATGGCAGGCCCGTATGGATGCGTGAGGAGTTTCGGGCCCAACAATCGAGCTCGGCTTGGCCTTGAGAGCTTTGCAGACCGCCACGATTGTGCTGAGATGAGTGGGATGCCCTTGTTCCAACCGTAAAAGAGTGTTCTTGCTGACTTGGGCGACGTCCGCAAGATCTCTGATTGAGTAGTTCTGGCGAGCTCGCAGGCGGCGGATCCGATGCCCGATGACATCAAGACCCGCTTGATCAACTAACTCCTGTAACGTCGGCTTCCTGCCTTTGCGTTGACTCATCAGAGGTGAGATTATGCGTCGCTTAGCCTTCAACATTCACCACATCTCATTGATATGTTAAGAATAACCTCCAACTTTGGGACTAAGAACTTAGAGAAAATGGGACAGTGCCATCCTTTAACCTGCGAAGTGCCAGATCATGGACTGTCCCATTTTTCAGACCTTGCCTGTCCCAATTTATGTATGGAAACTAGTCACTGAAATCCCAACTCTTTGGAAAGTTGAAAACATGATTACGACCCTAATCTCAG
Organism: Armatimonadota bacterium; assembly: GCA_037138755.1. Taxonomy (NCBI): domain Bacteria; kingdom Bacillati; phylum Armatimonadota; species Armatimonadota bacterium. The sequence continues at coordinate 407,654 of JBAXHT010000001.1, forward strand.
CAATTGCTCTTAAGGCAACGTTGTCCCCACGCCCCGCTCCAATGTCCGATCTTGACCACGGAGCAGAAGTCCGCGTGATGCGAATTTTTGACGGCAAAGTCTACGTCGGTGGCCGGTTTGAACGAGCCAACCGTAAACTAGCCAACAATATCGCCGTCTGGGACGGCATGGCATGGTCCACCCTCGGAAAAGGCGTCGATGGCCCCGTCCACGACGTCTGCGCGATTGGCAAAGATATCTATGTCTGCGGCGAGTTCAGCTACGCAAACAAGGGCAAGTCCGATGCTGGAACCGAAACTGGTCGAGTTGCCAAATGGGACGGCACCAAGTGGTCGGCTATCGCGGCTCGTCCAGTCGACCGTGAAATCTTCGCCCTGGCCACCGACGGTAAGAACCTATATCTGGGAGGCAACTTCCAGAAGATCAACGATACAACCGAAACCCGTTCCGTAGCCAAGTACGACGGAACCAAGATCACCGCAATGGGCGGCCAGTTCGACCGAGGCGTGATGAATATGGTCTGGTTCAACGGCAAGCTCTATATAGGCGGAATCTTCAAAGAGAACGGCGATGACGAGTGCCTCAACACCGCAGTTTGGGACGGTAAGGTCTGGGCAGAATTGCCAGGAATGCCAAGCAGCTGCTACCAGATGCGCACCGACGGCAAGGACCTCTATGCCGCTCCTTCAGGCGGAGGAGTCTTCAAACTCGATGGCGCTAAGTGGACGAAGATCGTAGAGACCGGCGGACAGGTCTTCGGGCTCCATGCCGAAGATGGGAAGCTGTACCTCGGCGGAGACTTCACTAAGGTTAACGGAAAGGACACCTACCAACTAGCCATTGTGGACGGTCAGAATACGATCACGATTCCCGAAATTCGATACGCTCGACACAGAGCTATTGTTCCTTTCGGCGGAGCCTTCCTTGTTGGGGGCAACTACTCGGACGTCCAAGGCGCCGACTACTTGGGCGGCATGCTCAAGTGGGATGGGAAGAAGGAAATCGACGCCCTCACCAAAGACTGATCTCGCAACCAAATCGGAATCGCCTCGCGTAGACTCTACGCGGGGCGAGTTTGTTATGGCGAACGATTCGGACAAGGAGTTTTTGGGTGGATGCCTATTTGTTGCGTTCACGTCCCTGGCGACGATCTTGCCCCCGATCATCGTTTGCATGCTAGACCAGCAGGCGCCTCCGTTCCGGGTCTATTCAAACGCTGGCCTCCAGTTCTTGTTTGGCGAGAGCGTCTTGATCTCAGGAGTCATGGGGCTCATTCTTGCGAGGCTGGGCGGACTCGCGGGTTCCTTCGGTTCATTCGGAGGGTTTCTGTGCGGGGCAGCCTATTGGTTCATGCATCTCCAGCAGATGGTTCCCAAATGCCTGGCCACGACAGGGGTTCCAACCGAGTACCCCGATTCGACGGTCTTCCTGGTCCCGCTTGCTTGGGCGCTCATTGGGGCGATTGTGAGTTTTCTGCCAATGTTCAAGAATCCGCGCCTGAAACATAAGGATTCCTAGCTGGTTCTGCCGATATTGTTGCTAGGTCGCAGTGAGTTACGCAAACGGAGCTAGTGCATATCGGAAAAACGCCGCCATGGGGGCGTCACCGGTTCAATTGATCGTGATGCTTTACGATGGAGCCATTCGCTTCATGGAAGAAGGCAAGCGTGCAATGATCGATAAGAACTATGAAGTTCAAAACGCAAAGCTCCAACGATCACAGAAGATCGTGATGGAGCTCATGGGATCCCTGGACTTCTCGCAAGGTGGAGACATTGCCAAGAACTTGTTGAAGCTCTACGAATACGTTTTGGCCGAGCTGGTCGAGGCGAACATCACCGACGATCCGACCCGTATTGAGAACGCCCAATCAACGATGCGCGAGCTGCGCGAAGCTTGGGCAACGATTCAGAGTCAAGGAGCCCAGATTGCAGCCTAACGAAGTATCAAACTGGTTCGTACTAACCCTATCAGCTGAACAGGCAGCTCTTGACGAGGATTTTGAGCATCTGGACCAACTGCTAAGGCGTCGCGAGGAGATTCTCGAGGAGTGGGATGAGAGAAACGTTACATTCAACCTACGTCAGCAACGAGAGATCGAAGCAGCTGAAAATCGTCTCCTTGCTGCAATGGTCAAGCTACGAGACAAAGCTGGTGCGGACCTCAAACAGAGGAGTCAGCGCAACAAGGCTGTTGCCTCGTATCGGGCATCCGCATAAAGAAACACCTTCGGAAAAGCTTCCGAAGGTGTTTTCATCTCGCTAACTACTTTAGTTAAGCTGAGACGTGAGGACGTTCACTTTATCAATGGCGAACGAGAATGCTCCAGGCATTCTTCCTGAGCGGACGGGCAACGTAGCGCGAATCGTGATTGTCATTGCACCCAAACTCGAAACATACTTCGCCCTTGCTGCTGGTAGCAACTCGGTAGATCTGGTTTGGCGATCTGTCGTCAATCCAACGGAGTCAATCACCTCGTATACTCCGGTCTGCTGATTGAGTGCGAACACGCTCGCGCTGGCCCCTGGAACTCCTGCAACGGAGTAGGTGACCCGGAGGGTGTCGATGTTTGTGTACGGAAGCGTAAACAGCATCGTCGTGCCAGCAACTTGGCCAAGACCTCGTACGGGTTCGCTTCGGACAACAAAGTTGTTCGAATCGTCGCTGAACAAGCTGACTCTATCTCCGCTTGACAGGCGACCAGCATTGACCGTCGCAGAACCCGGAAGAGTTCTGTCTAGAGCAGTGTCCGGAAGCGTAACCACGAATGACTTGATGTAAGTCTGCCAACGGTTGTTGTCGCCAGCACCCATACCCACTGCCCAGAATTTGCCAACCGAACTAGGATCTTGTTCAACATCAAAGTAGTCGCCCCAACGGGTAGTGAAACCTTGATACTGAGTTCCAGTGGAACTATCCAAAACAACCGGTGCGCTCATCGCACCAGGCGGATCGGAAGGTCGACGACCACAGCCGATCAGCTGACCGGGAGTCGTCGTCCCGATTTTAGTGAAGGCAAGAGCGATACCGCCCCTGCTATCCAGAGCAACCGCGGGGAAATTGTATCCGTGTCCAGCTGGAGGATTGACTTGACCCGCCTGATTTAGAGTGGGAAGAGTTGCCGAAACCGGCCAGTTGTTCGTCTTGAACTCGTACCATCTCGCTGCAGGTCTCCTATCCGAAGCGCTCACGCCAGCACAGTGACTTGCTACGAGCCTTCCGTTGAGACTCGCGGCAGTCAAGATGCGCGGATCATTGTTCTGAACCGGAATTCCACCTGGGCCTTGAATTAAGGCATCGTAGTTGAACCACTGCGGAACTCCAACGATTGTCTGCTTGACGCTAAAGGCGCTCGCGGATTGTCGTTCCACCGCAGTCACGCGAACTGAGCTGTTGGATTCCTGCGAAACCGCATAAACAACCGGCGTTGTGCTGTCGTAAGTCTTAGCAAGTTGAACAGTAAAGTCATCAGCGATTGTAAACGAGAATGGAGTCGCAGTTCCGCCATAAAGCGTAGCCTTGTCAAACGCCATGATCTGAACACCGTTGAACCCTGTGCTTCCTTGCATGGCAAACATGTTGCCACTAAAAACGATCATGTCTTTGTTGTAGCCAAAGCCAGGATAGTCGAGCCAATAGTTATTGCTCCCAACCGTCTGTTTATTGTTCACCTTAAAGACCGACCAGACTCCGGTGGGATCGGAATCATCCGAAACCGCAATCAGGAAGCTACTCGTGCCGCTTGAGCCGGTGTCATTCAGACCGAGATCAACAACCACAAATCGCTTTGCAATTTGATCATAGATGACCTTCGGATCAAAATCGAACGCCTCTGGAGAAACCGATGCAAAGAACTGTTGACCAGATTGTTGGAAGGTCTTGTTACCCGCTTTGGTGAAAAATGCGATGTCCGAATTGACGACTTCAACGATATGGTTGGGACCAACTGCGATATCTGGATCAGGTGGCTCAGACCCTGTTGCTCCAATTGCAGGAAACAGAGCTCCCAGATTACCGATGCGTGGCTGCTCAAAGACCCCTCCAAGTGGGGTTGACGATCCTGGCCCGACCCCAAAAACACGTCTAAATCCGTGTTCAGGAACTTTAGCCAGCCCTTTGTGCGGGGCAACCTGAACCGCAAAGTCCTTGGTGTTGATGATGACCGCAGCCTTTGAAGCTCCGGCGCCGTGGGCGGTGACCTGACCCAAAAGTGATGCAGCTGCACCCAGCGCGAGTCCCGCGAACGCAAATGATAGTGAAACCTTCCTCATATGGGAGATACTCCTACCCTATAATAGCCCGATACGCCGCCAAACGCTCCGGCGTGTGGGTAACTCTTTACAGGTAACCTTAAGAAATGCTAACTATGGAACAGCATGAAGCGCTGTCTAAGGCTCGCCCGCGCCTGGACGCTATTGGAGGTCATCTTTGACCTACCTTCACTCAAATCCCAAATAAACCAGCTCGAAGAGCAGTCGGCACAACAAGATTTCTGGAACGATCCCACAGCGGCGAACAAGGTCCAACAAAGACTGAGTCGCCTCAAAGGAATCCTCACCCCGTTTGCGGTCCTAGATAAAACGGAAAGAGACATCGCCGAGCTCTATGAAATGCTGAAACTCGAGCCAGATGAAGCCCTTGAAAAAGAGGCAGACACGATGGCTATCCAGCTCTGTAAAGACCTGGACAACTACGAACTTCAGACCCTTCTCAACGGCGAATACGACGGGCGCAACGCGCTGCTCGAAGTCAACGCCGGTGCCGGAGGCTCGGAGGCTTGCGACTGGGCATCAATGCTCTATCGCCAGTACCTCAGATGGGCCGAGCGGCACGGGTTCAAGTGCGACCTTATCACCGAGAACCCTGGGGATGTCACTGGGTATAGAACAGTTCAGATTCTTGTCAGCGGGATGAACGCCTACGGCTACTTGAAATGCGAAGCCGGAGTCCACCGACTCGTCCGAATCTCACCTTTCGACTCGGCGTCAAGACGCCACACTTCGTTCTGCAAAGTCGAAGTCCTGCCCGAAATCGATGAGACAGAAGTCAACATCAACCCCGACGACTTGAAAGTGGAAACACTCAGAGCTGGAGGCGCAGGTGGACAGCACGTTAACAAAACCGAATCGGCCGTGCGAATCACGCACCTTCCGACCGGCATCGTTGTGAACTGTCAGAACGAGCGAAGCCAGCACAAGAACCGTGCGTCAGCGATGTCGGTTCTGCTTGGAAAGCTGATGGAGCTTGAGAAGGCGAACACTGCAGACAAGCTAAGCGACCTTAAAGGAGACGGTGGACCGGCTGCTTGGGGGCGACAAATCCGAAGCTACGTCATGCAACCCTACACCATGGTGAAAGACCACCGTACCGGTCACGAAACCGGAAACGTCACAGGTGTAATGGATGGCGACATTGATGGTTTTATCGAGGCATTCCTCAAAAAAGCTCCCTCGGAAGACAGTTATGTTGAATAGTAAATAGCATGATCTCTGCTCTCGTTTGCCTTGTCGCATTGAACCAAAAGGCTCCTGCAGCGGACTATTCAGTCCCCCTGGGAGCCTCCAGCCAGTTTCACGAAACAGTTCACCAGATCAAGACTAAGTTGGTAGCGAGGGACTTCATGGGAGCCTCCGCACTTGCAAAGGCCCTCCCTCAGTCAGTCATCACCTATCGGTTCAATTACAGTAAGGTCCCTAAGGACTTGCAAGAATCATTTAGAGACTCGACCTCCTTCGCCATCGCTTCTTGGCAGAAGAATCTGGATGGAAAAGCAACTTTGGTCGAGGCCAAGAAAGGTGTCCCTAATGTCCTAATCAGCTTCGAGCCAGTGCTCCAGAAGACGCCGGACACTAACGAGGTTCCTGGGGTTGCTCTGTTCTATGGAGCCTCCGCGTCGGAACCGAATGTCGAGGCAGTTGTCGCACTCAGACGAACGGCGCAACTGATCGAAACAAGCGCAACCGAGGCATTCAATGAGGTCATGTATGGGATCGGGAGCTACCTGGGACTAGCCCCGTCACCTGTGCCGGGTTCGGCGATGGGACGTGTCAACGGGCGCATGATGGGGCTAAATCTTGTCGGCAAGGACGAAAGCTTTGTAGCCGAGGCAAACCTGAAGCTAGCAAAAGCACTGAGAGTTGCCGCACTTTCGAAAACGGTCGTCAAGCCGACAAAACCCCAGCTCGCCGTATCAGATCGAGTCTTGCAGTTTAAGTCCGCGTTTCAGGGTGATACCGTATACCAGTTCGTCACCGTGACCAACAAAGGCGATGCGCCTCTCAGAATGAAGGCATTCGGCGATTGCTCTTGCATCTCCGGAGACGTGCTCTCCGAGCTAAAACCAGGAGAGTCAACGGCGCTCAAGGGGCGGTATCGTACCGACGAGTTGGTGGGAGACGTACAACATAACGTCGTCCTAATCTCTAACGATCCCGAACAGCCTACGCAGAAGTTTCCTGCCAAGATTCACGTTGAGCCTCGTGCAGAGGTGATCTACCCGACCAGCGATACGCTTATCCTCGACGGCGGTGAACGGAAGCTCACGTTTTACATCCACTCGGCCGAGCCGATCAAATGGAACATCCTCGCTGCCCAACTGATCCCCCTCGATAGCAAGGTCCTCTATGAGCCGTTCGAGGGAGACGTGACCGATTGGAAGACCGGCGGACAAACTAAGCACGTCAAAGGCTATAAAGTCACCACCGACTTCACATCGCTGAAAGATGAGCAGGTGTTTGGCCGAATCGCAATGACGGTCTACGCCGCGCTCTCCAACCCTAACCTTAAGCTCGTCCGAGCGCCGATCTTTATTCAAAAGGGGATCGTCGCCCAGCCAGAGCGCATCTACTTAGGCGCGCCGACCGGTCCCGCTGAAACCGTATTTGTGTTAAGTCGACCCGGCAAGCCGTTCAAGATCGTGAGTGCAACAAGCGACTCGAAGTACGTTTCGGTTCAAGTAGTTTCAAACAAACAGAATGGCGAGTACCGGATCTCCGTCAAATATGACGGTAAAGCCCCAGAGCACCGGCTAGATACCCAAATCCGGATCACGACTGATTCCGAGAAGCAACCTACCATCATCATCCCGCTCACAACGGCCCAGTCATGAAGTGGCTCCTGCCCGTCGCTGGACTCGCTTTGTTCGGCTTCGGCTTAGGCGGCCGAAATAGTGAAACGGTCTATGTCATCGTAACTGGCGGTGCCCGAGGAAGTATCGCCCCTTGCGGCTGTACGAAACCGATGACAGGGGGCCTTAGACGCATGGCGAGCATGGTCCGCGAATTAAAGACTCGGCACGGCGCGATCTGGATCGATACCGGAAACATCACCAACGCCCCCGGGCGCCAGTCAGAACTAAAAGTCGAAACCTACGCGCAGGTTCTGGGCGAATTGGGGGTTGATACCTTTGCCGTTACCCAATCCGAAAGATCCCTCGGTGAAGGCGTCGTTCTCTCCATGAAGTCTTTGGCGAAAGGAGTCGCCTTGGATCCAATAGAACGCTCTTCTATCAACTTGAAAGGATTAACGATCCTGTTGGATATTCCCGGGATTCCGCATGAGCCAGCAGAAATCACTCTCAGCGAGAGTGCGAATCATCAAGATTCAGGCTCAGTAACAGTCTTTCCCTCCGGTGGGGCCGCAATCGCGAACGGCCCCGTGGTTTCGCCTGGAGAAGCTTTGCGGGGCCTCGTCTTGTTGAAGTTTGTCGATGGCCAATTCAAAGAGTCGAAGGCGATTCCCCTCGAACCACGCGTCGCCGATGACCCCCAAGCGACGAAGGCGTTCGACAGTTACCTTTCGCGTCTGCGAGCAGAAAAGCTCGCTCAGCAAGTTCTTCGCACGGACCAAGGACGTTTTTCAGGCTCCGCAAGTTGCACGAAATGCCATCCATCTGCGGCCAAGGTGCACCTCAAGTCTGCTCATTCCCACGCCATGAAAACCCTGACAGTAGTGAAGCATGAGGCCGATCCCGACTGTATCAGTTGCCATTCTGTGGGCTTCGAAGCGAAAGGCGGATTTTCACCTCTTCAGCCAAAGAAATTTGCCGAAGTCGGCTGTGAGTCCTGCCACGGCGCATCCGCAGACCACGCGGCGAAACCAAAGCAGTTTAGGCTCCAAAAAGTTGGAGAGAAGAAATGCCTCAGTTGCCATACCACACGCACAAGCCCAGCATTCAATTTTGCGAAGAATTGGGCAAGAATCAAACACCGGTAGTGGGCAAAATGTGGATAACTCGTTAATATTTCACTAATCTCACTTTTTCAATAACCGCCGAAAACAAGAGTATTCACGAGCATTAACACATCATCCCGATAGAGTGACCGTGCATTTTCGGGTTGCGTTCTTAACGTTGACGCTCTACACTGTCTTCAGAAATCGATAGATTTCAATTCATTTTTTCGGCTCACAATCGTGGCACTCATTTCGGATAATCGGCAGGGACAATTGGTAGAAACTCGCACTCTAAGCGAGGTCTTTGCTTGCACCCGAAAGCCTTCATTTTCGACGCTGGCTCCATTGCCAAGTAACGTTGAAGCCATTGAAGCGGGACTTCTCTTCAGTCGTCAGCTACAACCTTTCGTCAGCATTTGCGGCCCGAGCGGCGTCGGCAAAAGCGAGATTCTTGCTGCCACCAAAGCTCATTGCGAAGACGCTTCGCTGATGAGTGCCGAGCACTATCTCAACACTCGCACCAGACTCAGCCCCCGTCAACCACTCATCATCGACGACTGTCAAGAGCTACTTGGAAAACCTCGAAGAATGGTCATGTTTCGCAGTGCCCTCGATCGGCGTGTTCGAGGAGGTTGCCCAACGATGCTCAGCTTCACATGCGACCAAGCCCCTAAGTCGGGCTTTGTTGTGATCCCTCAAAGCAAGCGCTGGGCAAAGTATCGAATCGAAGAGCCGAGCTTTGACGAGCGGCTACAACTCATTGCCCATGTCGCGCGCCAAGAACAAATGGCGATCAGTCCAATCTTGTGCCAACTTCTCGCCAAATGGCTCGGCGGAACCGGTCGAGGAATCTTAGGCGCGCTGCACCGGCTCAAGCTCGAACAACCAAACTGGATGAACTCGCGCGACGCTCTCCGCGCGTGCGGCGTTCTAGATGCCTACTTCAGTGGAAATCCCCATTGGGATCTTCGACATCGCGTGCTCAAAACGGCGAGCGCTTGTGAAGGGATCTTCCCACGTGTGGATTGCGTGGATATGGCTTGCTACACGCTTATCCGCACTGCAGCTCTCTGTGAGCACTCTGTCGCCCAGTTCATGTCAGAAACTCCGGGTAATTGCTACCAACGCGCGGAGCGGTTTGCTGAGCTTCGCCGCACCGAACCTTCCGTCGCACAAATTCACCATCAGTTCGTTGAACTCGTCCTAGATCGACTTCTTCGCTAATCCTCGTATTCTTGCGAACTAAAGGGTCCGTGGTTTGCAGTTACAATCCTAGTGGGCCTTTTACGCATGAACGAACCTGGCGGATTGCCAATCATCAAGGTTTGGTTGCAACCGGAGCACCTCGTTTCGACAGCAAAGCTGTTGCTGAACGGTCACAAGTTGCGTGCCCTCGGAGTGGTTGATTCAGATCGGCGACTACTCGGTCTAGTGACTCATGCTTCGCTTCAACTCGCTCCTGATGAGGCGCAACTTGCCTCGTTTCTCGCCCAAGCCGGAGAAGCGATACAGCTTCGAGCCAGTGTTCGAGAAGCAGCAAAACTTATTCAGGAGTCCACTGAAGACTATCTTCCTGTGCTCGAAGGATCCCGCTTCTGTGGCGTGCTCTCCGCCAAGGCCCTCCTCGGCCAGCTCCGTCAGTCCTTCGATCCGATGACGCAGCTGCCTTGGAGCGACGCACTTCGCGATTGGGGAGCCGACCAACTCCTGCACTCCAACGAAATCGCAGTCATCTTTATTGATCTCAACAAATTTGGTGCGTTCAATAAGCAGTACGGACACGTTGTCGGGGACAAAGTGTTGCAGGGCGTCGTCTCCGCGTTGCACCTCGCCATTGACCCGGCAACCGATCTGCTCGTGCGGTACGGTGGAGACGAATTTGCAATTGGCACCCTTCGCGATCGAGATGAGGCTGACGAACTGGTCGAGCAGCTTCGTCGTCTCGGATCAGCTTTGATGGTTGAGGGCGTCCCATCGCCGATCTCCTTTTCGGTAGGCATCCACGGCGGAAGACGTTCCAAGGTTCGCAACGACATTCACGTCCAAGCGAACTTGGATAACCTGGTGAACTTGGCAAGCCAAAACTGCCTCGCGTCCAAGGCAGGTTTGCCCGAGAAGGCAGATGCCCCAACTCCAGCTAAGAACCCGATCCCGCTCCCAACGACGTTCCCAGTGGTCGAGACAATCCAGGCCGACGATGATCCCAGCAGCCTGACCTACGTCGTCCTTAGAAACGAGGCAGGACTCTCGGTTGGTACATCCTTAAAAATGGGTCGTTCGCTCGCCGAATCGGTCGCTCTTGCCACCGCAAAGGCTCTCGAAAAAGCGTTTCCCGAATCAACTGTCACTATCGACAACCTCAAACTTACTCGAGCCGGGTCGACCGAGCTCGTCACGATGGATACAACCGTGGTTCGCGACGGCTTCCAGCGGTCTGTAACAGCAGAGGTCGAAGCAAACGACGACCTTCCCGAGTCGGTGGCTACCGGAGTGATTTCCGCCTATTTCGCAGAATAGCCGTCACTCCAGGCGTAGTATCAATCATGCCCCGCGAATCGCTCGAAATGCTCACCTTGATCGAGGGTGAACTGCCATCGGATCAGCCCAAACTTAGGGCATACATGGGCGCGCTTCGTCAAACAATTGAGGCCGAAGAGCGCGAAGCAATTGCCAGTGCGGAAGAGCTCGCCCAGTTTAGAGCAGCCTACGAAAAGCTGACCCAGCCCGCCAACCGTATTGGAGTTTTTTTGAAATGGATAGAGACAAAGGATGTGGGTCCTTTAGCTTTCGTGCTTCTTGGCGACAGCGAGTATGTCGTCACTTGGGACCCCATCATCGATCCGGAAAAGCTCGTTCTCGGGACACGAGTTCGGCTCAATGAGGCGTACGCCATCGTCGGCTTTGCTCCGTCAGCAGATCTGGGCTCTATCGCCAAAGTCTCCGAGGTGCTTGATGAGAATCGACTCCAGATCGGCGGAGACCAGCCGGGGGAAGGCACCCGTCTTGTTTTCCGAGCCGAAGCTCTTGCAAGTCAAGAACTCCACTCTGGCGATCGAGTCCGGCTCGATCCTACGGGAAGATTTGCCGTCGAACTTCTCCAGAAATCGGAAAACAAGGACTACTTCGTTGAGGAAATCCCAGCAATCAGTTGGGACCAAGTCGGTGGCCAAAAGGAGGCGATTCGACTGATTCGTGAAACCATCGAGCAACCGCTCCTGTACCCCGAGGTGTTTGAGGCGTACGGAAAGAAGCCCATCAAAGGAATTCTCCTCTACGGCCCTCCCGGCTGCGGCAAGACCCTGCTCGGCAAAGCCACTGCCCATAATCTGGCCAAGGAGTACAGCAAGCAACTTGGCCGAGAAGTGAAGGAGTGCTTCCTCAGTATCTCGGGTCCAAAGATTCTTAATATGTGGGTCGGCGAAACCGAGCGGATGGTTCGAGAAATCTTCGCGACCGCTCGAGCTCGGGCCAAAGAAGGGCAGCTCGTTTTCATCTTCATGGACGAAGCCGAATCGCTGTTGCGAACCCGATCCTCTGGTCGCAATTTCTCGATGAGCAATACAGTCGTTCCACAATTCTGCGCCGAACTCGACGGGCTGGTGGAGCTCGAAAATGTCGTCTTGATGCTCACCTCAAACCGTCCAGATTACATTGATCCTGCCATTTTGCGTCCGGGAAGAATCGACCGAAAGGTGAAGGTAGAACGACCAGACAAGGACGCCTGCCGCCAAATTCTCAACATCTATCTCGGCGCATCGCTTCCGTTCGATCCGGAGCTACTCACCGAAAATGACAACGAACCAGAGTGTGCAAGACGTTCTCTGGTTGAAACTGCGATGGACGAAATCTGGCGAAAGACTTCGAACCAGGAGATAGCGACAATTTATTTGAGAAATGGCAATCACGAAGTTCTCCACCGAAGCGACCTTGTCTCCGGAGCCATTCTAGAGAGCATCATTGACCGCGCCAAAGAAATCGCCATACGACGATCACTAGAGAACCGTCAAGTCCCGACGGGTCTAAAGTCCCAAGACATCGTGATAGCCACTCAGCAAGAGTTTGATGAGAACGATATACTTCCCAAATCGGATCAAGTTGAGGATTGGGTTCAATTGCTGGACGTTAAGGCTGAAAACTGTGTTGCCGTCAAGACAAGACGGACGGATAAGGCAAAGAATCTGGAAAACGAATTTGGAACACGCAGGAATAAAGGCATCGTCTGACGTTGGGGGCAAGACCATCCACTTGGATGAGTCTCTCAAAAAGTAAATCAAGTGGTAACAATAGCGTCATCTTCGCAAGAACCTGGCATTCGTCTCAATTCTGATCTCGTGGGCTCAACCGCCAAGTTCCAAGTCCATTTCGATATTGAAGTCAACTACCTTTTCGAAGGCTCAGCTCGGTACTTCTTTGGACGTACCGACTGGAACCTTCCCGAGCGCAGACTAGTTGCTTTTTGGGGAACAACACCACACCGTCTCATTGACGTGTCATCCAACGCCCGGTTGGCGACGTTGCGAATACCCCTGGTTGACTATTTGAAATGGGAGTCACCCAAGCCACTCTTCGAAGGGATCTTTGAAGGAGGAGTCATCATCGAACCGATCGAGCTCACGGCTCCTCAACGAATGGATCGATGGCTACTCGAGTATGCCGCAGAAGATCCGAACCTCAGATTGGCCGCTCTTTTGGAGATGCAAGCAGCAATGCTACGCTCTCAAGTGGCTGTTCCAGCGCGAAAGACATCCAATTCCAACTCAGAGGCAGAACCGGTAATGGTGATGTGTAAGCACATCAACGCAAATCTCCGAGAGTCACTCACTTCAAGCGATGTGGCCGACGTTGCTGGACTCCATCCGAACTACGCGATGCGGCTCTTCAAGCGACTCACAGGTATGACAATCCAAGAGTATGTCGTCCACAGCCGAATGGCCAATGCCCAGCGACTCCTTCTTCGCTCCAAAGAGAGTGTCGAGGATATCGGAGACAAAGCCGGTTTCCAGTGCGCTAGCCAATACTATGCGACTTTCAAGAAGGTCACGGGCTATACGCCACTCCAGTTCCGCAAAAAGCACCTAGCCTAAGCAGGACGCACTAATATCGGACGCGGTGGGACTGGTGTTGAAACCACGCTCACCGCAAAATTGATCCGGTCGCTCGCAAACTGAATTCCCTTCTGATCCCTTGCGTGAATCGTGACCAGAGGCTGTCCTTCGGTAACGAAGTCGCCAATCTTGGCATGAACCTCCAGCCCGACTGCTAAGTCGATCTCGTCATCCTTCGTCTTCCTCCCTGCTCCGAGTTCAAGGGCGATCTCGCCCAGTACTCGAGCATCCATCTTGGAAACACAACCGGAAACGGCGGCATTCACGGTCACCATTTCCGGAGCTTTGATGAGCCAACTAGGATCATCCAACTGGACCGTTGCTCCTTGCGCCGAGACCCACTCCTGCGCCTTGCGAAGTGCTCTGCCTGAGCTGAGCGTCGCCTCAACTCGTTCGAGAGCATCTCCCGCCGAAGGAGACAAACCGCTGACTCGAAGTGTCAGGGCTGCCAGGTATCTCACTAGCTCCCGGAAGCGTTTCGAGGTTGAACCGAGTTGGTCCTCGGGCTTGGTCAATACCTCGATCGCCTCTTGCACTTCGAGCGCATTTCCGATGCAGCGCCCCAAAGGCTGGTCCATATCCGTGATTGCGGCAAACACGTTCAGCCCTGCCTTCTTACCAACCGACACCAAAGCATCCGCCAGTTTCTCTGCATGCTCCCTTGTCGGATTGAACGAACCAGATCCACATTTCACATCCAATACAACCGTCTCGGCGCCACCCGCGATCTTCTTGGAGAGGATCGAGCCGACAATTAGAGGCAATGAACTCACGGTTTCCGTAACGTCCCGTAGCGCATACAACGTCTTGTCCGCCGGAGCGAGGTCCGAGGTCTGACCCGCGAGCACGATTCCGATCTTCTTGGCCTGTTCGATCATCGCCTCCGGTTCGATCTCGGTTGTCATCCCCGGAATCGCTTTCAACTTGTCCAGCGTTCCACCAGTGATCCCGAGGCCCCGTCCGGACATCTTCACCACGGATAAACCACATGCCGCTAGGAGAGGAGCCAGGACTAGGGTTGTCTTATCTCCGACCCCTCCTGTGCTGTGTTTGTCAACCCAGGGCTTCGGGACTCCGGTGAGATCAAGCCGTTGGCCGCTTCCTGCCATGGCAAGGGTTAGGTCGGCAGTTTCGGCGTCCGAGAGCGGTTTCAGATAAGCCGCCATGAGCCATGCGGCGAGCTGGTAGTCGGTTGCCGATCCATCCGCAGCGGCGGAGGCGAGTAAATCGAGGTCCGCTCGCGAGTGCACCCCGCCATCGCGCCGAGTCGCGATCAGGCTCCGAATATCCGTACTTGCTTCCTTCTTCTTCCGAGCCATGGCAGGGTCAAAGCATACTCAGAAAAGCGATTGCTGAAACCCGGCTTGCTCCTGAGCCACCAGGGTTTGGGGTTTCACTGAGTCATCACCGTCGATGTGCATCAGCTCCACCCCCCTCCGAAAAAGGGCTTCGCCGAGCAATCTTGACCGGTGGCACGAATGCGGCTTCTTGCACCCACACATCAAACAAAGCACCCGACCAGGCACCGTAGCCGCCCTCAAGAGCACATCAAGCCCTTTTGCCAGTTCCGGCACTTCGAACAAGGGGTTGATGTCCACAGAGTCGGGGTCTTTGCACAGGACGGGGGAATCCTGGACTCCGCCAAGGGTGTCTCCCATGTAGATGTACTTCAACCCCGTCGGAGGAACCAGCACTTCAAGACTCTGTCTGCGAAAGTCTTCCCAATAGATCGACTGCGGCACCGAGCGAACATCCACCAAGTGCGTGATGCCGAACCGCTCGACCAGAGCAATAAATGCGCCAAATCCCCGGTTCCCGTACCCAGCGGTGTAGATATCTGGTAATTCGCCCGTCATCCCCGCCATCCATTATGGAAGAAGCCCAGAGCAATGGAAAGCGCATGGGCTCTGTGGACCGGTTTAGGAGGAATGGTGGTAGCGACTGCTGGAACCTCTGCCTTTTGGTCTTGGAAAAACCGGCAGCGGTTCGATGCTGAGATTGATGCATTGCAGAAGGCGATGCCTTCATCGCGAGATGGCCTAGTCGTCTCAGCCCTGGCGATCGACTTGACACCAAAGGGCCATGAACCAGCCGGTTGGTTCTCCGATTTGATACCATTGCTGGACGAGATCGTTGCGAAGACAACGCTCCGCCGAGTTGGTGCGTTTCAAGGAACTTACATGGTGGTCGGAACTGACGAACGAGTTGCGAGCAGTGCGCTTCGCTCCGTCGCGCAAACCGCACTCGATCTGCGGGATCGCGTGATGTTGTACTCGGCCATGCGAGAGGTTCCGATGACGTGTGGGTGTGCCATCCACGCGGACATCGTGCCTACGATCGGCTTAGGTTCCACTGTAGCGTTGAGCCAACTTTGGAGCGAAACACTCGCACTTGCAGACCGGGCCAAGGACGGTCAAATCGACCTCAGTAGCCAGTCAGCTGAATGGCTTGGCACGGAGTTCGACATCAACATACTCGGTGAGCGGCCAGTTCTGTACGCTCGAAAGGTCGCTTAGTCACTCAAAAACTTGTTCACCTTCGGCCAAGCATCGAGTAGCGCGAACGTTACTCCGTTCTTTGTGCCGCCGTATTGCGTGGAGACGGGTGCGCCTTTCTTGAGCGAACCCGCAGGAGTGAGCAGGATGTGTCCAGCGTTTGGGTACCGCTCCCACTGCACTGCATGAGTAAAGTTCTTGGCTTTCAAACGAGCGACAGCAGCGGTTGTCAGTAACGAACTTGCCCAAACCGTGTCTCGATCTCCCGAAACAAAGAGGATTGGACCGTTGATCTGTTCAATCGGACTCCAGGCGGCTTCATTTCGCGTGCTTGTCGCCGCGGCGTTGTACTGGTCGACGACGCTTTGAGTTGACGCGAAATCAATCGTGACATGAGGCAACGGCTTTCCTCGCCATGAAAAAGCAGAATCTTTGCATGGAGTCGAGTAGTCTACGAATCCTTGGAATCGCAGGGCTGAAGGCGAAACCGCAACGACCTTCTTAATTCGCTTATCCATTGTTGCGTAAGTCAAGGCGGCCTCCGCTCCCCGAGAGACGCCTAACAAATAGATGCGGCTAGGATCAACTTCCGGTTGTTTTGAGAGCCAATCGACACCTCGTTTCACAACTTCCAGCGGTACATTGACCAGGTTCTTGGGCTGAGACTTACCCCCAAACCACTGTAGTGCCAAGCTCGGGAATCCTTCCCAAGCAAAGCCTTCGGCCGAAAAGCGAGTGAACGTGATGGCTCCTTCGCTACCGTGGAGTAGCAAGATCCCTGGCCGCCTAGTTGGCTGCATTGACTTGGCGTAATACTCTCCGATGACTTCGGGTTCGCTCAACCTGACGGGTGCAACTCTTGGTTGTAACTGGGCGGCAAGAAGGGCGAAGATCACAACTAGATACTACCGACCGTCAACCCTACTTGATTCCCGTCATCACGATGCCTTTCACGAAGTATCGCTGACCCAAGAGGAATAAGATGATGATCGGAATCATGACCAGCACAGAACCCGCCATCAGCAGCTCCCAGTTGTTCGTGTTCAGCGAGCGGTAAGTCGCCAATCCAAGTTCCAGAGTCTGGTTCTGAGGACTATTCAGGATAATGAGCGGACTCATGAACTCCTTCCAGTTGTAGATGAAGCTGAAAATACCAACCGTGGCCATTGCCGGCCCCATGTTTGGTAGCAGGAGCTTCCAGAAGATGACCGAGTGCGAAGCGCCGTCGAGCAGAGCAGCCTCATCAATATCTCTTGGAATGCCCATCAAGAACTGCCGCAACAAGAAGATATTGTAAGCTCCGCCCCCGAAAAATGCGGGGACGATGAGGGGCTTAAATGTATCGATCCATCCGAGATACTTCCATAGCGCGTACTGCGGAATCATCGTGACAATCCCTGGAAGCATCATCGTGCTCAGAAGCAGAATAAACAGTCGATCGCGACCTGGAAACTTGAGTCGCGCAAAACCGTACGCCACGATAGACGAGCTAAACATCACCCCAAAAGTCGAAAGAGTCGCGATAATGACCGAGTTCCTGAAGAACAGAAAAAACGGTGCGTTCTGGTTTGTCAGAACTGACTTGTAGTTTTCAAAAGCCCACTCTTTAGGCAGAGCCCAAACCGAAGACCCCGCGAGTTCTCCTGCCGTCTTCAGCGACATGACGACCATGATGTAAAACGGAAGCAGCGAGAGAACCACTCCAGCCACCAAAACAACCCAGAGCAGCGAGCGGAGAACGGCAGCCGTTCGCTGAGCTTTATCTGCCGACTGTTGCCAAATTTGTGATTGATCTTGCATGGCCTACTTGGTCTCCGCTTCGTAATAAACCCACTTGTTCTGCGCCCACCACTGCACGGCAGTAATGAGCATGATGATGATAAAAAGCACCCAGCCGAGAGCACTCGCATAGCCCATCCTCAGCGACTGGAACGCATTCCCAAACAGGTGGAATACGAAGAAACGAGTTGCATCGTTCGGACCACCGTTCGTCATGATGAACGCCTGGGTGAACGCCTGGAACGCCCCAACCATTCCGGTGATGAGCGTAAAGAAGATCGTTGGCGTAAGGAGCGGCAGGGTCACAGCTTTGAACCGCTTCATGATCCCGGCTCCGTCGAGAGTCGCCGCCTCATAGTAGTAGGTGGGAATCCCTTGGAGTCCGGCAAGGAACACGACAGTCCCACCGCCGATTCCCCAGAGCGACATGATGATCAACGCAGGAAGCGCCGTCCCTTCCGTCGCCATCCAGTCGACCGGTTTCGATGGGTCGGTCATGATCCACGCACTCAGCATCCGCCCAACCGGCCAGTTGCCGTTAGGACCATAGAGGAAGAAGTTCAGCATTCCTGTCTCGGCGTTGAACACACGAAGCCAGATCAGCGAAGCGGCCACTGCAGACGTAATCGAAGGCACATAGTAGAGCGTTCGGAACAGCGAGACCCCCTTCACCTTTTGATTCAACAGCAACGCCAATCCGAGCGAACCGATGATTCCCATGGGAACCGAGAAGATCACATAGATGGTGGTCACCTTCAGCGACTTCCAGAATGACGGGTCGATATTCGCCATTTCGTTGAAGTTGCCTAGCCCCCTTGCCTGAGCGGGCAAGATCATATCCCAGTTCGCAAACGCCATCATGAGAGAAAGCATCATCGGAACCAGAGTGAAAATCAAGAATCCAAGAATCCAGGGCGATAGGAACCAGTAGGCCGAGCGCGTCTCTCCGCGCTCAAGCTGTGTTAGCTTGTGCCCGAAATGCGGCTTGTAGATCCAAACCACAATCCCAACGAATATCGCCGAACAAATCGCAATCCCCAGGGGCCAGTTGAAGGGAGGCAAATTCTCTTCTTTGCGAAGAAAATCGAGTCTTGTTTGAGCATCAACCGCGTTTTCCTTAAGAACCGCTTCAGCCGTCTTTTGACCATTCCAAATCAGCTCCTGGCCCTTATTCACTCGGTCTGTAATTGCCTGAGCATACTGAGATGTGGTCTGAAACTGAACATAGGGAACGGCTTCGTCGGTCAACAACCGGTTCGCGGGATATTGCTCCTCGATCGGGGTCTCAGGGCCAGGAACCCACAGTCCTGGTTTGATCGCCAACGAGCGAATCGCCGGTTGAGCGATGCCAGCTTTTGCCATGGCGATCATCCCCGGCTCACCACCCATGAACCGCGTCAGCCGCCAAGCAGCTTCCTTGTTCTTGGTCGAGCTCATGATTCCGTAGCCAGATCCACCGGTCGGGAACTTCAAAACCTTCTTGCCATCTTTTCCGGCATACGCCGGAGCCATGGCGATATCCCAGTCAAAAAACTCTTTCGAGCCGGGCTTTAGCATCTTGCGGATGTTGGGGACCTCCCAGATACCGTTTTGATACATTGCCACCCGTTGCTGAACAAACAGCGCTTGGGCGGTTGAACCAGCAAAGGCCGAACTCTGCTCCGTCACCGAAGGAGCATAGTGATACTTGTTCATGAAGTCCGCTGCGAATTGCAACGCCTTGGCGTACTCAGGATTCCCGATCAGGACCTTCGTCGGAGACTCCATGTTGTCAAATGGCAGTAGGCCTGTCGCATAAACGATCATGTCCGCGAACAGCCCCGTCCAGCCCGACGTGTAGCCCCACTGAACGTACTTCCCTTCCGCGTTTTGTTTCTTAAACTGGTCACACACCCATAGAAAGTCTTTCTCCTTGAGCTCGGGCCGAATCTTGAAATCCCAAGTCCAATCTCCGTTGGGATACGGAAGACCAGCCTTCTTGAACATCCCCTTGTTGTAGTAAATCAACCCCATCGGAGCGATGTCGCGTGGGAGAGCATAACACGTTCCCTGGAACGAGTGTGCATCAACAATCGGCTTGTAGTACTCCTTGATGTCAAAGCCCGGAGTTTGCTCAAAAAACGGGTTCAGTGGCAAAAGTGCTTTCCGGACTGCCAATGCTTGAAAGTGCTGGGGATCCATCATTACCACGTCTGGAGCGACGCCGGCAGCGTAGGTCACCAACATCTTCTGGTGATAGAGGTTGTAGTCTGGATAGTTCTCCAGCTCTACCTTGATATCGGGATTCTGCTTCTCGAAATCTTCGACCAAGCCACGAATGGTCTCCAACGCCTTGTCGCCATCCCAGACGCTAAACCTCAGCGTGGTGACGTTTGCAAAACTGGTAACCGACACCATCAGCAAAGTCACAAGCAGTAACAGGCGAAAGAGGAGTCTTGTCATGGCAGCGTCGCCGGTGATGGCTCTGACATTTTATCGGTAAATCTCCCTTTTCGCTAGTGGAACTTTGCACATCGGCGTAAATACAACTAAAAGGGTAAAATCAAACCCACCTCGCGGTGCTCGATGAGTGAGCGAATCAACGACTCCAAGGAGCCTTCAGCGGTTGAGCTGACAAGCGGTCCGGCGGTTCAAACGCCGACCCCTGCTTCTTCCATCATCGACGCAATTACCAGTCTCAAAGCGACTGGCCACCCCGAGACCCAGGAGCAAACGCAAGCAATGGCAAATGAACAGTTCGACGCAGATTTGATCGTGATTGGAGCCGGCCCTGGTGGCTACTACGCTGCCATTCGAGCCGCACAAGAAGGACTGAAGGTCATTTGTGTCGAAAAGGATCAGCTGGGTGGAACCTGTCTCAACTGGGGCTGTGTGCCATCCAAGGCCATGATCGCCAGCGTCGAAATGCTCCACAAAACTAAGCACGCCGACACCTTTGGCCTCAAGAAGATTGTTAACGCTGAAATGGACTTCCCGGCGATGATGGCCCGAAAGGACAAGATCGTCCTCACCGAACGAAACGGGATCGGCTTCCTGTTCAAGAAGAAAAACATCAACCACGTTAAGGGATTTGCAAAGTTTGTTGATGCCAACACGATTTCTGTAAAGGGCGAAGATGGCAAGGAAACTAAGTACAGAGGAAAGAACTTCATCCTCGCCATGGGATCTTCGGTCATCCACATTCCAGTTCCCGGTCTCGAAGGCGGAAAAGACGCAGGCGTCTGGACTTCCGACGAAGCCGTTTACGCACCGTTCGTTCCGAAGAAGATGGTCGTCCTTGGCGGCGGTGCCGTCGGCTGCGAATTCAGCTTCGTCTTCAACGGTCTCGGAACCGAGGTCACCCTCGTCGAGATGATGCCAACCTTGCTCAACATCATGGATGAAGAGCTAGGCAAAGAGCTCGCCAAGAACCTCACCAAGCAAGGTGTCAAGGTCAAGACAGGCGCAACCATCGAGAAAGCCGAAAAGACCAAGACCGGATGGAAGGTCACCGTCAAGCAAGGAACCGCCGAAGAGGTCATCGAGGCCGACGTTGTTCTGCTCGGAGTCGGACGAAAGGCAAACACCGAAGGCATGAACCTGGAGGGCATCGGCGTCAAGATGCATCGACGCGGCGTCGAAATCCTCGACGACACCCTCAAAACCCACGTTCCAAACATCTGGGCAATCGGCGACGTCACTGGCCGAATCCAGCTCGCTCACGTGGCTCAGCAAGAGGGTCTCACCGCCGTCCACAACATTCTTCACCCCGAGTCGCCTAAGAAGCTCGATTACCGTTTCGTTCCGAACGCGGTCTACACCTCGCCCGAAGTCGCGTCGTGCGGACTTACGGAAAGCGAAGCCCAGGCCAAGGGTTACGACGTCGTCGTCGGACGATCCAAGTTCCAGATCTTCGCCAAAGCGATGGCAAACAACGAAACCGAAGGATTCGTTAAAGTCGTCGCTGACAAAAAGTACGGCGAAATCCTCGGCGTCCATATGATCGGCGGACACGTCACCGACCTCATCCACGAAGCCGTCGTTGCCCTCGTCCATGAAGCAACCCTCGACTCCATGGAAACCGTCATCCACGCCCACCCAACCATGGCCGAAGCCGTTATCGAAGCCTTCGAAGACGCCATGGGCCACGCGATTCACAAAGCGTAACACGCTCCGGCGCCCCCTCTCCAATTGTGGAGAGGGGGTTGGGGGGTGAGGACGCTATGGTACCAACCGAAATCCGGGAGGATATCAGCTCTGGATATTCAACCCACCCCCACACCAGAAGAAGCTTGGGTTCCAGGAGCTAACTGCGGATCCATGTTTTTTGGAACTGAGGTTCCTGCCGGCCTCGTAAGCACTAGCAGATGCTTTCCATTGCCCTCGCGAGCGCGATTTTACAATCGCAGAAATACACGGTCGTTACACACCCCAAGCTCCAGTCGGAACAAAGTTTTGATGTCCAGATCACCCAACTGCCCGCCCTGCTTGACTCAATTTCGAAGTCAACGGGCATCGAAATCCGCGCAATCAACCCGCTATACAACCTCAAACTAGACATTTTTACGGGCAAAACCAGAGTCGGAACGGTTCTCGCCAAAATCGCTGAGACCCTCAATGCCGAATGGGAACAGACCTCCACCGGATTCGTCCTCACCCAGCAGCCCAAAGCCCAGAACGACGAGCGCAACTACCTTCAGGCTGAGATTGACTACGCCCGCCAGAACGCGGATTTCGAGATCGCCGTCTGCAAACGAATCGCCCAAATCGTTCCCCCAACAACCGACCAAAGAATCGACCCGAAAATGCTGGCCGCCTGGAAAGAAGCCAAGGTCACCGGGATCGGGAACGGCGGCGACAAAAACTTCTTCGAAGAATACAAACCGGCAAGCCAAAATGCTAAGAGAGAACTTGATCAGGCGATCGCCCAGAAAAAGTCTCCCGAGGAGATTCGATCACTCCGCATAGAAGCGGAAGCCTTCAGCCGCATCGCGGCAGGCAGTCCGCCGCTCATCAAATCCAGGCTTCTCTCCAACCTCACTGTCAAGGAACTTGAGAGTTACCGTTCCGGTCTTCCCTTTGCCTGCTCTACTGAAGGAAATGGGAAATCCAAAATCTACGCTGGCGACATCGTTGGCGGCTTTGTTGCGTTCAAAAACGGCGAACCAAAACCCTGTAAAGCGTTCGGGCTCACCCAAATCATCCCTGAAACTTTTGAATTGGCATATGTCGAGTACGCGTACGGCGACGGCGGAACCGGAATCAGCGGCGGAGCTGGAAGAACCTCGCCTGTGAGTGGTATTCCTGATCTCCTGGAATCCCACCCGTTCATTCAAAGTCTTCGAAACTGGGAGCAAAATGCTCAACTGCAACCCACTTTCGGTCAGCTCCTCGACACAACTAAGGCCAAGCCCACCCCTTCACCCTATTTCGTCAAGGGTTACAGATTCGGAGACCATCTCCGCTGGTTCCACCAGTCAACCGGTATCCCGGTTGTCGCAATCGCTAATCGCAAAATGCACAAATGGGCCAAGCTTGAGCGACAATTCCGAACTGCCGGTGACTACCTGACTGCCTTCCAAAAGGCAGGAGGAGGATTCTTCCGAAAATCAGGAGACTTTGTTCTTGCCCGCACCGGCGCCTACTGGCGCGACCGTCAAACCGAGCTCCCCGAGTCCTGGTATGCCCCACTCGAAGCGCAACCCAAGCTCGACTACCGAGCCTACTGCCGCGCCGCTTTACCGCTCACTCGGATCCAGAGCATGCTCCTCTCCTCCCGTGAAGGTTTCCTAACAAAATTTGATCCCACCCCGTTCCAAGGTTCAATCTTAGCCCTAAAACTCATCGGAGGACTCTCGGATACTCAAGTCAACCAGGCGCTCAAGCCAGAAGGGCTCTCCATCTCCAACATGTCCACTACCCAAGTGCAACAAGTCCAAACAACCATTCTCCAAAGCGTTCTCGAAGGTACCTATGTCAAACCTGACTTCCTGGTTGAGATCATCGACAAAGGCTTCGACCCCCGAACGTACGCCGGAGTGAGCTTCGCGATCAAGCCGAACAGCAAGTCAAACATGATGGTCGGCGCGACCGTCGTCGACGATGGCGAAACCGTCGTGCAACCCCAGAAGGACTACAAAGATGTGCTCATGACCGACTTTGTGTTCACTCGAAACGGCCAAGAAATCATGCGCTTCCACGGCTACGGAGCCTGAGCGATCGGAAGCCCTGCTCACAGAAGGACCAAATCCATCCCGCGAAGCGGCATGACTCCGGCTCCCCCTCTCCACTCGTAGAGAGGGGGTTGGGGGGTGAGGACGACCACCGAACGGCTAGTTCCAAGCCGAAGTCTCAAAAATCAAGATGTAAGGTTGACAAACCCCCGGTTTCGTTGCCTAGTAATTGAGGATCTAATGATCTAGACTGCTGGGTCTTCAGCACAGCTCTGTTCAGCTCGCTTCAACGAGCGTGGAGACACCGAGATCTCTCGTCTACATGCGGAAATGCGAAACTCCACAACCGCTCTCCCGCCTGGAAGAATTCCCCACCAGAGGATGAGACTTATACTGCTCAAAACAGTAGTTCAGGTTCAAATGGATACGAAAAACTCGCGATCCACACGCCGTCTTTCTTATCCAATCTCCGGCAAGACTCTATCTCTCCATCATTAACTGCGTACAAACGAAACGTCAAAGAATCATTCCCCGCAGAATGAACACACGATTTCGACCCAAACTCCAGGTTTGAACCTGAAATGAACACTTCTTTCCGGGGGCGCACCCCAGAAGATGTGTTACAAATCCGACGAAGGCTGTACTCAGGACCACGATGACCCACGACGAAAAGAAAGATGAAACAACTCCACAACAAACCGCGAAGAGCTAGAACCAAAAACCTGCCAAACTCAATCTATGATTCTCGCCGAAATGACCTGGAGGGAAGTCGACGCCCTGAGTCGCGACACCATCGTGGTCATCCCTACCGGGTCGATTGAGCAGCACGGGCCGTTCCTTCCAACCGCGACCGACACGCTGATCGCAACTGCGGTCACCGACGCCGTCGAAAAGCAGACCCGCGAGAGAGTTCTCGTCACGCCCACGGTTTGGTTAGGCGCCAGCGGTCACCACCTCCCGTTCGCGGGAACCTTGTCTGCAAGCGTCACGGGCTACATTGAAACACTGACCTCGACAATCCAATCGCTGGCCAGGCACCGCTTCCATCGCTTCCTGATCATCAACGGGCACGGCGGAAACAACGAACCAAACGGAGTAACACTTCGACAGATCAAAGAGTCGCAACCGAACCTTACACTTGGCCACCGCGGCTACTACCAGTTTGCTGAGCAAGTCATCGCCGATACCCTCGAAGGATCGATCAAAGGCATCCAGCATGCCTGCGAAGCTGAAGTGTCGCTGATGCTCCATCTCCACCCGGAGAAAGTGCGAAAAGAGCTCGTCCGAGATGATGGGCTGCGACCCGTCAACCCGGTTCAAAGCCTCGTTAAGGGTTGGGATGAGATCAGCGAAGAAGGCTCGTTCGGCTTTGCGACTCTTGGCAACGCCGAAAAGGGCAAGCGAATCTTCGACGCCTGTGTGGATGGCATCGTCCAAGAAGTCGAAGCGATCCACGCTGGGGTCGTCTACCGAGGGATCTTTTAATTGTCAGGCAAACTCGAAACCACGATCGAAACCGCCGTCCTCGTCTGCGTGAACGAGGATGAAGCCGAAGATCAACTTGTCGAAGACGAGTTGATCGGGCTGTGCGAAGCCGCAGGGGTCGAGCCGCTCACAACGATTCGGCAACGCCTCGACCGTCCCTTCAAAGGCACCTACGTAGGAACCGGAAAAGTCGAGGAAATCACCGTCCTCGCCCAGGACCTCAGCGCAGACATTGTCCTCATCGACGGCGAAGTCAGTGGGATGCAACAACGCAACCTGGAGGAAGCCTTTGGTCGCAAGGTCGTCGACCGCACCCAACTCATTCTCGACATCTTTGCACGCCGCGCGCGAACGAAAGAAGGCATGCTCCAAGTCGAGCTCGCCCAGCTAACCTACATGATGCCAAAGCTCATGTCGGTGTACACCAAGTTTGAAAGGCAGAAGGGCGGAATTGGAATGCGCGGACCCGGCGAAACTAAGCTTGAAACCGATAAGCGGATGGTTCGTGACCGAATCGCTCGCCTCAAGGGAGAAATACTAGACGTCAAGCGCGTCCGCGACCAACAGCGCACTAGCCGAAGGAAACACCCCTTCCCGTTCGCCTCCATCGTTGGCTATACATCCGCTGGAAAATCGACGTTGATGAACCGGATGTCCGGCACTGATCTCCTTGCGGACGCAATGCCCTTCGCCACGCTTGATCCGACCACCCGAAAGATCGACCTTCCAGACGGCTATGCGCTATTCCTTACCGACACCGTCGGCTTCATCCGAAACCTTCCGACCCACTTGGTCGCCGCCTTTCAATCAACACTGGAAGAAGTCACGTTCAGCGATTTCATCATCCACCTCGTCGACGTCAGTCACCCCAACTGGGAAGCGCAGTGCGATGCCGTTGCCGAAACCCTTAAGCGTCTCAAGGCCGACGACAAACCCGCGATCACCGTCTTCAACAAGATCGACGCTATCACCGATCCGACCGTGCGTCGCGACCTCGTGGCAGAGTTCCCCAACTCCGTCGCAATCTCCGCGCTAACCGGCGAAGGAATGAATGACCTGATGAATGCGATTCGCCGCCAGGTACAAGATTTGCTCGGTTTTGTAAAGGCTCTGATTCCATACAATCAATCCCACCTTTTGCAGGACTGCTACAACTTCGGGCGAGTTCACAAAGAAGAGTACCGAGATGGCGGAATCTACGTTGAAGCCGAGCTAGTTTCCGAAATGAGGCACCTGTTAGAGAATTACGCGATCTAAACAGGGTGGTAGTAAACTGCGAAAATGCTCGCAACCGCCGCAGCCCTTGCCGCCGCAACTCGCTACGCAATCATCCCGCAGCCCGTCGTTCTGATTCCTCAAGAAGGCGAGTTTGAGCTGTCTCAGTCGACCCCAATCGTCGCATCCAAAGAGTTGGCAGGTGTCGCTAGTTTTGCAAAGGAGATTGTTGCTACCGCCAACAACTCCGCAACTCCTGCGAGCGCAAGCATTCGCCTGAAGCTAAACAAGAAGCAGGAAAGAATCGGTGACGAAGGCTACACTCTAGACGTCAGCCCAGACAGCATCGAGATTTCAGCAAGGACTCCAGCCGGAGCGTTTTACGGAATCCAGACACTTCGCCAGCTTGTACAAAATGGGAAGGTTCCCAGCGTCATTATCGAAGATACTCCCCGTTTTGGTTGGCGCGGTGCGATGCTCGATACTGGCCGTCACTACATGCCAATGTCGGCCATCAAGAAGTTCATCGACACACTCGCGTTCCACAAAATGAACTCCTTCCACTGGCACCTCACCGAGGACCAAGGATGGCGATTGGAGATCAAGAAGTATCCAAAGCTTACTGAGATCGGCTCCAAGCGATCCAAGACGATGCTGAAGTATAGTCCAGCAACCTTTGAGGACAAGGAGTACGGCGGCTTCTACACTCAAGCGGAAGCCAAAGAGATCGTCGCTTACGCAAAGGCTCGATTTATCAACGTCGTTCCAGAGATCG
This sequence comes from Armatimonadota bacterium, assembly GCA_037138755.1. Taxonomy (NCBI): domain Bacteria; kingdom Bacillati; phylum Armatimonadota; species Armatimonadota bacterium. The sequence goes on from JBAXHT010000001.1 coordinate 434,832, forward strand.
AGATGCCGGGCCACGCCCAAGCCGCAATCGCCGCATACCCCGAACTCGGGAACGGTGAGAAGGTTCCTGTAGCAACGACTTGGGGTGTCATCAAGCACGTTTACAATCCCGAGGAATCGACGATCAAGTTCCAAAAGGATGTTCTGGATGAGGTCATGGCAATATTTCCTTCAAAGTTCATCCACGTGGGCGGTGACGAATGCCCGAAAGATGAGTGGAAAGCATCATCCCGGGTTCAACAACTGATGAAGGAGCGAGGTCTGAAGGATGAGCACGAGATGCAATCCTGGTTCATCCGCCAGATCGACTCCTACTTGGCTTCAAAGGGCCGCCGACTGATCGGCTGGGATGAAATTCTTGAGGGGGGACTCGCACCAGGTGCCGCTGTGATGAGCTGGCGTGGTGAAGCAGGCGGAATCGCTGCGGCAAAGGAAGGCCACGATGTGGTCATGGCCTCGACAAATGCTCTCTATTTCGACTACTACCAAGCCGATCCAAAGACCGAGCCGCACGCAATCGGAGGTTTACTCCCGCTCCGGAAGGTCTACGATTTTGAAATCGTTCCGAAAGAGATCACCACCGAGCAAAGCAAGCACATCCTGGGTGGACAGTTCCAACTCTGGACCGAATACATCCGAACTCCGGAGTATCTTGAATACATGGCTTGGCCACGCGGAGTGGCAGTTTCCGAAATCCTTTGGTCGCCGAAGTCAAAGCGCAACTTCCGTTCGTTTGTCGATCGGCTCGGAGTACACATGGGCCGGTTGAAGGCATTAGGAGTCAATGCCCGCCCACTTGACGCAAATCTTGGATTACCGACTGCGGAGTGGAAGTCTGGTCAAGTTTCGAATGACTACCAAACCAAAGAGTGGGACATCACGAGTGCCTTTGCTGGAAATGGCAAGTACACAGTGCGCTTTCAGTACACTTCAGGTGGGATCCGGCTGGATATCGACGGGATCGAGATCGTCGTGGGCGGCAATGTTGTCGCGGCGGATTCTCACTACGGTCGCACGGGCAACGTACATGTCGACAATGTCTGGACGGTTGAACTCAAGGGAGTTCCCGCGGGTTCAAAAGTGACCCTCAGAGCCAAAGTTCGAGGCGACGGAGGTTCCGACTCGAACGGTGACATCACGGTCTCCAAGATCTAGTTAACGACGGCCAAACAAGTAAGTAAAAATTGACATCATCCGACGTGACCAGGCGAGCTCGTTATGCTCGGCATTCCCGTCGATGACCAGGGTGATGTCCCTTCCTTCTTTCCAACCTGCGGCTTTGTAAGCATCAAACAGCGCCCGTGCGTCGGCTACGGCGCCCGGGCCCTCTTTGGTGCCCATATCAATCCAGATTCGCTGGCGGTTCTTTATCGGCTTGACCGTTCTAAGCAACTGCCGTTCGCTCACCCAAACTGATGGTGAGACGATTCCGAGCTTGCCAAAAACGTCCGGACAGGTGATGCCAAGATAGCTGGTAATCACCCCGCCCAACGATGATCCCATGAGACCGGTGTTCGCAGGACCAGTCTTAGTTCGATACTTGGCGTTCACCATCGGCATGATCTCGTCGGTGAGCATCTTGCCATACAGGTCAGCCTTACCACCGCCCTCACTGTTTCCCATTTTGATCTTCCAGGGTAAATATTCGTCGGCGCGGGCCGCCTGACCGTTATCAATGCCGACGATGATGATCGGCTCTATCAACCCGGCCGAAATCAGTGCCTCGGCGGCCTCATCGGCACGCCACTCCTGGTTCGGAATGTAGCTGGTGGCTCCATCAAAGACGTTCTGACCGTCGTGCATGTACAGAACCGGAAACCGTCGAGTATTAGCCACCTCATACTGCGGCGGCAGGTAAACGCTGATGTTCCGACGGTTCTGAAGAACCTTTGACTCGAATCCTACGAGCTTCTCAATATTTCCGGTTAGACTAGCGACTCTTTGAGTTTGGAGGGCAAGCCCGGCGGCGATGATTGCGAATGGCATGTGCCAATTATGCCCAATTGGCCGCGAGTTGATCCAAGCGTTCGATCTCTGTTTCAAATGCCAACCGAATCGACTCAATCTCAGCCTCAGTTGCCTTTTCGGGAACCGTGAAGGGCTCACCAAAAACCATTCGGGCTTTTGAAAAGGGCATTGGGAACATGTACGAATCCCAACTCCCGGCGTACCAAGCCCGCTTTGCTGAGATCCCAACAGGGACAAGCTTTGCGCCCGACTTTCGCGCCATCAGCATCACACCACCTTGCACAACTTTCGACGGTCCCCGAGGGCCGTCCGGAGTAATCGCCATCGTCCCACCTTCTTTTAGGGATTGAATTCCTTGAAGGGCTGCCTTGATCCCACCGCGATCTTGCCCTGTCGAGCCACGTATCGTGCGGAAGCCGAGCGAACGGAACACTTTATCCTGGATATCCCCGTCGTTCGAGTTACTGATGATCACCCAGTATCCCCGCTTGCGGAACTGATTAGCGAAGATGAACGACTTGCCGTGCCAGCCGCAGAAGATGAGCTTCTGGTCGGCGTTTGCGTATTGGTCCCACCCTTGGAGTTCGAGCCGAAGGGTAGTGCTGATCGAACGGATGAGCCCGACTGCGATCTTGGAGAGAACGACCTTCTTGATCTTCAGCGACAGTCGATCGCTCAACTAAGCCACCCGCGCTGCTTGGCGAGTTCGGTGGCTGAGTGAATCGGATATTGCTCGGCGAGCTCCTTGAGAACCATCTCGCTCGCCTCAGGCTCATCAGCTCTCAGTAGCGTAGCTAAGTCGAGCATCGCCTCTGGTCGCTGGGGTTCACTCTTTGAACCTTGAATGATCGAGGTAAGCAATCGATGAGCCGCTGCTGGGGGAAGACCATCCGCAAGTTGTCGCCGCCGCACGGCACTGATTTTGCCTAGTCCATCAAGTTCCTCGAGCCGAGCAACAGCCTCGACTTGGGCATCTCCTTTGAGCCGAAACACCAATGCCTGAAGGTGTTCGATCTCTGCCTGCTTGTCGCCCAGCCGCGCCAATTCTTCTCCCAACCGCATTTGCATCGGCAGATCTCCGGGATGAGATTTCAGGTGCGAGCGGATGAAGGCAACTTGCTGCTCCGGATTCGTCTCGTTCAGTGCGTCCAGAACGGCGTGGCCCAGCTTCATTCCTCCAAGATCGGGCGCCCGCAGAATGAGTCCCAAAACCAAACCGCAAACCGCCCCACCGAGGTGGGCAAAAAATCCGGACGCCTGAACCGGCTGACCAACATTGACCAACGCTCCCGCCAACTGAAGTAGGAGCCACAGGACCGTAATAAACGCAACCGAGGCTGACTTCTTAGGTGCGAGGGAAACACGCAGTTTTGTATAACGAAGCGAGTAGTAACCGGCACACCCCGCGATCGCTCCGCTCGCCCCAACCAGAGCCGGGGCCTCGGTCATCCGCCGCGTTGCCATCCAGTACAAAGCGACTCCGACAAGCCCCGACAGGAAATACACCAGCGAAAAGCGACCTGAACCCGTCGCGATCTCGACGGCTACGCCGACTGCAGCAAGAAACACCATGTTCCCCATCAAATGCAATGCGTTTGCATGTACAAAAAGGGAGGTAATTGGAGTATAGACCGACGGCAACGATGCACGAAAACCGTATTCGTCGATCCAATCGGGGCGCACCAAAACGGCGAACGCCGCAAGAATATTTGCGGCGATCAGGAGGAGGGTAACTATCGGAGGTCGCGAGCGTTCGCTCAAGCCTCTTCGTATAGCTCCTCGGGAATATCCACGTTGATGTAGGTGTCCTGAACGTCGTCAAGATCTTCAAGTGCATCAAGTAACTTGAGCAACTTCCGCATCTCGTCTTCGGACGGATTCGCTTTGTTCGTCGCCAAATAGGTGAGCGAAGCCTCAGCAGACTGGTAGCCAGCGGCAATCAGGCCGTCGTTCACCTTGTGGAGGTCCGCCATCGCAGTGATGATATTAATCGACTCACCGTCGTTGTTCACGTCTTCAGCTCCGGCCTCAAGGGCGGCCATAGTGATCTCGTCTTCGTCGAGTCCTTCAGCGGCAAACTGAATTTGACCGACATACTTGAACTGCCAGCTCACCGCACCGTTGTCGGACATGCTTCCTCCGTTCTTGTTGAAGGCATTGCGTACCTCGCTAACGGTTCGGTTTCGGTTCTCGGAGTAGCACTGAAGGATGATTCCGGTTCCGCCGGGGCCTACGCCCTCGTAGATAATCTCTTCGTAATTACCTCCCTCAATTTCGCCGGTGCCCTTCTTGATCGCTCGCTCGATGTTGTCCTTCGGGAGCGATGCGGCCTTCGCCTTTTCAACGGCAACCCGCAGCCGGGGGTTCATGCCAGGGTCTCCGCCGCCCGCTTTTGCGGCGACAGTGATCTCTCGAGCCAGCTTCGTAAACGTGTTTCCGCGAAGGGCGTCCTGTTTGCCTTTGCGAATCTTGATGTTCTTCCATTTACTGTGTCCGGCCATGTTCGTTCATTTTGGCACAGACGGGAAATTCGTTGGAACGATCTCGTTAGGTTTCTCATCTGCCGTTCATGCTCGAACTCCTGACCCCCGCAGCTTTCACGCTTTATCCGAAGGATCAGAAGGATGAGAAATCGCAAGTCTTCTGCCCAATCTGCGTTGCGAATGGTTACGCAAGTGGCGTTATTAGCGACAAGGATTGGTTTTTTGCGGCGAACTCAAGCGGCGGCGCACTCTGGTACCGAGGCATCGATCGCGTCCAGCTTGGAGCTGTTTATCACCAAGGTAGTCGCGGGCTTCGGGCACTCGCTGGCTATCAGCTTCTCCAGGAAGCAGCCGGAGCTCCGGCCCTGAACATCTCCTACGGAGTTCAGAGCCAGGAAACTGGCTCCACGGGTACTTCACTAACCCTTGAGAAAAATTTTTTCCGTGGCATCGAAAGCTTGAACGTCTTTGCTGGTGTTTCTCGGCGAACCGGTGAGACTCAGAACCGAGCAGTTTATGGTTTTAAATGGTCGCCAGATGATCGATGGTTCATTGGCAACCAATTCGACGGCATCGACCACAACCCGTTCTTCCAGATTGTTCGTGGAGACAAGTCCTACGGCCTGCTCTACACGGCCACGAAGAAGGTTAGCTTGACGTTTGGAATTTCGTTCTGACCTTTTCGAGCCACTCTTTTGTGCAAAGGAAGTCGGCTTGAGTCAGGCCGTGGCCACCCGGAAGTTCGACTTGCTCGACTTCCGCGCCGCCCGCGCGGAATACTTCGGCTTGGTTCCGCGCAGATTCGAGAGGGGCCATTGGGTCGTTTTGACCGTTAACCATCAGAATCTCTTTTCCTATTAACTGCGGTTCAGCTGGTAGTGGGGTCATGCCACGCCACATCACCAACCCATCCAAAACGTCGGGATGGAGCAATACGAGGGCGGCACCAATGTTTGCGCCGTTGCTGTACCCAATGCCGATCATCGGCCCTTCCTTTTTCGATCTCAAGAATTCAGCTAGCTCTGCGGCTTGGCGTCGAATGTCTTCGTCATCGAAAACGCCTTCTGCGAAGCGGCGAAACCAGCGGTTCATTCCATGTTCATTTACCTTGCCTCTTGGGGAAATGATTCTGGCCCCCGGCAGCAGGTCCTGCCCCAGCTGGACAAGGTCGTTCTCCGTGCCCCCTGTGCCGTGTAAGAGCACAAGCGTCGGACTTTCGCCAGCAACTTCGACGTGCTGAAAACTCACCGAGTCACTCCTGGAATGCTCAGCTTTGGCAGCACGGTCTCGAGATGCTCCCGTCGGTGGACGTGCATTTGCGGTACTTGAAGAGTTTCACCCAAGGTTTCCTCAGGTTCATCGATCATCATGCCGGGTTGGTCGGTTGCGAATTCAAACAAGACTCCTCCAGGTTCGCGGAAGTAGATTGATCTGAAGTAGTCGCGCTCCATGATCGGTGATGTATGAAAACCGCTTCGACTTAGTTCCAAAAGCCACTGCTCGTGTATCTCATGGTTTTTGATTCGAAAGGCAACGTGGTGAACCGTGCCAGCTGAGCTTCGGGCCAGGGGCTCGTTTGGAGCGTCGATCACGTCGACTTCAGACACGCCGAGGCAGAACCGGGTTCGACCATCTTCAGTAGCGGTTTGCTCGGCATTGAACTTCCGGGTGAGAGTGTCTTCGGTTGTGGCAAAGTCCCCAATCGATCGTCCTCTCATCGGCATCAATGAGACACGTCGGATCGCTCGGATCGCATATTCGGCGGGAACCGGTGAGTGCTTCCAGAAGGTGAAATCCGTAGATGTTTCCACTTCTTCAAGCTCGATTCTGAGCCCGTCTGGATCGTGGGCCCAAATGACTCGCTTGCCGAAGATCATGTCTTCGCCGCTAGTCTTTGTTTCGATGGCAAGCCGGGTTACCCAGAAATCTAACGAGCCGACAGGAACCTCAAACGTGATAGATGCCGTTTCGCCACGGCCCCGCTTTCCCGGCAGGATATGACCGTAGGGAAAGGTGGTCATCAGGGTTCCGGGGCGGCCTATGCCGTCACCGTAGTATAGGTGGTAAACAGTGGGATCGTCGAAGTTGACGGTCTGCTTAACCAGTCGCAGGCCCAGCACCCCGACGTAGAAGTCGACGTTTTGCTGTGCATCGCCGGAGATCGCAGTGACGTGGTGAATTCCTAAAACCATGCTTCTATTTACGCATCCCAGCTACTTGGAATCTGTATGCGACGATACACCTTTTGCGGCTTGTACGAATCGGCGCACTTCCTCCGCGAGCACCCTTGGTGCCGGTCCAAAGTCGACCGGTTTTGGAGTATGTGGTTGCATGGCGGCGACGACGCTGGCGTGGATTTGTGAGACTCCCGTGGCCGCGATGAGGGCTTGTACGTTATGGTAACGGATTCCGGCTGCAGGAGCTATCTCGATGTCCTTCCCCGCGAGTTTGATAAGTCTCGCGATCATGTCCGCCCCTTCGGCGGCTGTCTTTCTGGCACCACTGGTTAGGGTTCGCCGGTAGCCAAGCTGGACCAGTTGTTCCAATGCTTTTTCGAGGTCCGGAGTCTGGTCGAAGACCCTATGGCAGACCATCGGGGTTCCCGTTGCTGCGTCTTGAAAATGCTTCATGGCTTCAAGATTAAGTGTGTCGTCCGGGTTCGACGCGCCGACGACAATGAAGTCAGCGCCCCGCTCAGCAAACCAACTGATCTCACGGCACATGAAATCAATTTCACCCTGACTATACTGATAGCCCCCCGTTCTAGGTCGAACCATTACGGCGACCGGAACATCGCCTTCAATCGCCATCTCAGAGAGAGCTTTGCTAGGAGTCAGCCCTCCGACTTCGAGTGCGCAGCAGAGCTCAATCCGATCGGCCCCTCCTTCTTGGACCGCAACAACCTCCTCTGGAGAGCAAGCAATGACTTCAACGAGCATGGCGGTAGTTTATCGCTTCGTCGCCCGCTCGCCCGGTAACCTTAGTCGCAAATGCCAACTCTGCCCCGCATCACCGGAACGTTTCTCGACGAAATCACTCATGACATCCCGAGTCAGAACTGGACGGAGCGGCACTGGCGGCGCGAATTCGAGCTTTATAGCAAGATCGGTCTCGACACCCTGATCATCATTCGGGCCGGTTACAAGAACAAGTGCATCTACCCCTCGCAGGTGATTCCGTCACTGCTTCCGGTTTACGACGACATTGGAGAGATGTTTTTCTCATTGGCCGATGAGTTTAATCTGAAGCTATTCTTTGGAACCTACGACAGTGGGTTCTACTGGTGGCGGCGAACTTGGTGGAAGGAAGTCGATCTGAACAAGGCATTCATCGACGAAGCTTACAACCGATACGGTCATCACAAAAGCTTTGCCGGTTGGTACCTAACACACGAGACGGGGAAGAACGATGCGCACATCATCGAGATCCACAACCACATCGGCCAGCATTGCAAGTCAAAAGCCGATCTGCCCGTTCTGATCTCGCCTTATCCCCAGGGCGCAAAGCAAAGCGGTGAAAACGCGCTTGCGCTCGAAGAGAGCTTTGATCACTGGGATCGGGTTTTCGCCGAGACAAACAAATCGTTCGACCTCTGCGCCTTTCAAGACGGTCAGGTGCATTACGAAGAACTTCCGAAGTTCATCGAGGGTATCGCCGCTCTCGGCAAGAAGTACGGGATCACCATCTGGTCGAACCTCGAAACCTTTGACCGAGACATGCCCATCAAGTTCCCTCCGGCAGATTGGCGCTACCTGCGCTTTAAGCTAGAAACCGCCGCCCAGATCGCAGAAAAGATCATCACGTTTGAGTTCCCACACTTCGTCTCGCCGTTCAGCTGCTACCCCTCGGCGCATAACCTGTTCGAGCGCTACATGACCTACGAAGGTGCAAAATGGAACCAAGGATTCGACCGAGAAATCCTCGATTGGGTGAAGTCGCAACGAGACTGAACGCGGAAAGACTAATCGTGATAAAGTGTGGTCATGAAGAAGACAATCTCAGCCTTCATCGCCGGACTCGTCGTTGCCTCGATTCCCTACATCCTGCTCGCTCGAGCTGATGCCCAAGGTGCCGGTCCAGGTAGAGCACCCCAAGGACAATTCCAAGGCGGCCCAGCTCAACTTCCTCCGGGGCAATCCGTTCCTGGCGGCCCAGGAGGATTCCAACAAGGCTTCGCGCCAATCACTACCATCACGGTTGACGGCGATTACGTTTACGCCGGTGCCGGAAACTGGCTGTACAAGATCACAAAGAGCGATATGCGAGTGATCCAGCAGGTTTCGGTCCGACCACCGCAGAGAGCCGAGCGACAACCAGGCGGAGGCCCCGGCGGTGGGCAGAAGTAACCCTAGTTCTCCGCTAACAGCTCCTCGATGACCTTCCGGCGATCAGCCGGACGGTCAGTGTAGCGAAGGATCCCTTTCTTGTCAACCAGGAACTGGGTTGGCCAGCTGCTGATGCCCCACTCGCGGGCAATGCCCCCGTTGGGTCCTTTTCCATCCCAAAGATTCGGCCATGTGATGGACTGCTGCTGGATATAGTCACTAAGCATTTTCTTTCCCTCATCTCCGGGAACATCGCCGCTGATCCCTACAATCTCAAATCCTCTGGGCCGTAGCTCCTTATACATCGCCAGCATTTCGTTTTCGATGTCTCGTCGACACGGGCCGCACCAAGTCGCCCAAAAGTCAACAAGAACAACTTTGCCTCTCAGCTCTTTGAAATTCACATCTCGGCCGGTTGTGAAATCCTTGAAGTTCATCTCAAACGGTTTTCCGACGGCATCGAGGATTCTTAGTTTTCCGGCAGCTCCTTTGCCTAAGTTTGAGTTCGGATAGAACTTTGCCAGGTAGCCAATCGCAGTTCGTTCGCGAGAAGTGCCAGCGCACATGTCGCTGTACTTGTAGAAGTTGTAGACCCCCGACTCTTCATTTGGATAAACACGTTGAAAGTCCAAGCATGCCTTCTCTGCTTTGTCCAGCAATGGCTTAGCTTGAGGGTCACTCAACTTCAGCTTGCGATCCAGGGCAATTCGCCACTGCCGCATCAAGACTTCCTTTGCGTCATAGTTTTTGGCGATTGCCAGGTTCGCTTTCGAAGGCTTCGTTCTGTAAAACTCGTTAATATCCTTTCGGATCATGTCAAGCCGAGGCATCTTTGGAACCCGCACATGGCCAATGAAATCTTCCCACCGGGAGACCAGCAACTTTGGAGTCCGCTCATGGTCCGGATACTTCTTGTAGAACTCAAGGACGAGTTTGCCTCGCTTGTCCGCGAGAACGTAGCACTCGTCGACCCATTTCATGATGTCGGTCTCTGGGCCAGGAATGGCTTCTTTGATGGAGTCGATTTCCGCCAATCGAACCTGAACATCACTTTGACCGGAGCCCGGAAAGCAGAGAAAAGCGGTTAGGGCAAGAATGCTCATTGACGGGGAATTACCGCCAAACGTACAAGAATGGTTCCCGAGCGCGGTGCAAATGATACGCCATAATAAAAGAGTCCGCGGCTCCGTAGCTCAGGGGATAGAGCGCCTCCGTCCTAAGGAGGGCGTCGGGGGTTCGAGTCCCTCCGGGGCCGCCAGGGTTTTGATTGTCCGATCCAGAGACAGAGTCTGCAATTTTTTCCATAGATGCAGTTGACACCATCGGGAGGTGAGGTCAGGTTCTTCTGGTAATCGGAAATGGTTCTGGCAGAGTTTGATGAATATTGCAGGATTTTGAGGCATCGTCAACCTGCGCCAAGCACTCGTTTTGCCATAAACAAAACAAAACTGCGTTCTCTAGGTTGACAAACACTCGATACAGCAGCCTTATATAGTGTGTTTGAAAACTTTTACAAATCGGTGTGGGAATCACTTGAGAAGAACGAGAAGATCAAGTGGCTACTTCGGCAACACGGAGATGACTTTGACTCGCATGTTAGCAACGAGCTTCTCGGACGCGGTCAAACAGTTTGCGATACTGCTCTTCTAGGTCAACTCTATGCGTACCGTTATGCCCCAATGCATTTCTTTGCGCTGAGAAAGGTTCTCCCCTGCATGAAATGCGAGACTAGGTTGATCGACTTTGGAACGGGGCCTGGAACCGCATTGTTAGCGATTGCAGACAAAACAAACCAGATAATCCATCACGTTGGACTGGAGATTGCCGAGGGAATGCGACTTGTTTGCGAAGATGCGATAACTCTTCTCGCAAGTCATATCGGAGAAAGCGTTTCTCACGCACTCCCTGGAAAAGCATTCTGGGAAGACGCAGAAGGCTCATCACCAGAGCAACAGAGGGTCTTTATGTTCTCATACTTTTTCGGTCAAGATCTCAACGCCTCATTTGTTCAGGCAGTAGCAAGAACGATAAAATCCATCAAAAGAACAAACATGACACTTATATACACAAACCCCGTCGGACCGTATGCGAGTTGGATGCCTAACAATGATATTCATCACTGGTATCGCCGGTTCTGTGAAGTCCTAGGTCATGAACCGAAGATTAGAACGACATCATACTCTTATGAAGCACTCTCGAATCTTGCCAAGCGAACCAAGAGAAGAGGCGAATGTGCGTATGAAGTCTGGAGTCTAACTTGAGTCTTTTCGAATCGAAGGGTACAGCGCCAGTCGGATTACAGATAATCAATCAGTTCCTATCATTATCGGAAGCCATGGTTGTTCTTGAGAAAATAGACTCTAATCTTTGGCTTTCCGATTTATCCCGAAGGGTTCAGCATTATGGATGGCGTTATGACTACCGGACAAGGAAATTGCATCCAGATTCTTATCTCGGACCACTTCCGGATTTTCTCTCAGGTCTTTGCCAACGAATCAAGCAAGAGCAATTGATGGAGGTTGTTCCGGATCAGGTGATCGTCAACGAATACTTGCCTGGTCAAGGGATTGCGCCTCACATCGATTGTGAGCCTTGCTTTGGTCCCGAGATTGCGACGATCTCGCTAGGTGACGAGTATCCGATGAATTTTCGGCACACGATCACAAACGAAGAGTTTCAACTGTTTCTTCCCGTCGGGTCGATCTGTGTTCTAAGTGGAGAGTCGCGATACTTGTGGACACATGAGATTGCGAAGCGCAAAAGCGATTTACTTCCAGGTGGTGGTCGGAAAGCTAGATTGCGTCGAGTCTCAGTAACCTTTCGCTCTGTGTTGGTCTCTCTCTAAGTCTCTCAGTTAGGGTGGATTTTGGGAGACATCCAGAGACGTCCGTAGATTCAAAATCGAGTTTTTTTACCCAACTTATTTCAGTCCTAAGGAGGGCGTCGGAGGTTCGAGTCCCTCCGGGGCCGCCAGGGTTCTCAGCCAGAAAAGGTAGTCTTTCACTTCGGATTAGTCCTGATGGAACCCTGTTGTGGAAGGGGCGTACTAAGTTATTAGGATGCGAGACTTGAAGCTCATCAAGCGATGTTTGATTCTTCTTGCACTGGTTTGGGCTCAGATCCCTGCCAGTGTGCTCGCTCAGCTTTGCCAGCCAACAGTCACTTGCGCGATGCCATGCTGTGTGGCCAAAGCGATTCATCCTACGGCTAAAGCGAAGCCCGTTTGTGCGATGTGTCCTGATGAGGGTGCCACTGATTCTAAAGATTCGAGCAAATCCCACGAGACTGAGATTTCATCAAAATCCACCTCAGAATCGTGCCCTTGCAAAATCGCACCTCGAACCTATCCCGCAGAGCATTCCTTTACTGCTTGTTTCACAAACGCTTCAGGCCATGATCAGGCGTTTTACGCGTGCACGGACGTAAAGCCGCTCAGGTTTGAACTGGCTATTTTTACGACAATGCGCCCTGGAATCATTGGATCCGATTCGGGTCCGCCAATTCGAGGACCAAGTTGCGTCTGGCTTGGCCGCGCTCCTCCTACTGCAGTTGCTTAATCTAGCTGTGCTCCATCACTGAGCCGGTCACTTTGCGTCTCATCGTACTTATCAACCCATTAGGAAAACACATGTTAACAACCATCGCTCTATCGGCGGTTTTGATCGGACGGGCCCCCTCACTCTTGGGCCCTGCCGTTGCAGAATCGACCTCATTCAATTCGATTCACACTGGATTCACGCCACAGAATTTAGCTACTCAAACGAACAAGGTCACGTTCGGCAAGTATCAAGCCGAACTCCGTATTCCAGAAGGCGGGCTCTTCGCTGGAGAGGAGCTCGATGTTGAGTTTCGGGTGACCGATACCACTCAGAAGGATGCCGTAGAAGAAGGCTTCAAAGGCGTGGGAGCGATCGAAGCAACCGCAGTGATGACGATGCCGAGCATGATGGGAATGCCAGAGGTGAGACCCAAAGTTCATCGTGAGGGAGTGCCGGGTGACTACGGCATGGAACTGTACTTCGCCCACGGCGGAGAGTACAAGATCGACCTGGCTCTGAACATTCCGGGAGAGGGTGTGAAGAACATCTCGTTTTTGGTAGATGTCAAAGATGAAAAGCCAGCGACCATCAAAGCTCAGCCGTACAAACTGAAAGTCGTTAACTGGCCGAAAAATGCCAATGCTGGAGTAAGAACCAACCTTAAATTGCAAGTCATAGACTCAAAGACCGGCGCTGTACAAACGTCGTTTGACGAAGCCCATACGAAGCTCTTTCACCTGCTTATCGCTAGTAAGGATTTGAACTGGTTCGTACACGAACACCCGGTCATGGATGCCAAGGGCACCTGGTCCGTTCCGATCACGTTCCCAGCTGGGACAAAGTATTGGGTCTACGGCGACGTCGCTCCGACGGGCAAAGGCTCTCGTGTGCTCATCACTTCCGTCCAAGTTCAAGGTGCTAAGCCTGCTTGGAACACGAAGTTGAGCCTCAGTCGAACTGGCTCGGATGGTGGTCTAAAGGGACTCCTCTCTACGTTGGAGCCTATTGAAACTGGCCGCAAGGCGACCCTCCAAGTGAAGCTCTTTGACACTAAAACCGGGATTCCGGCTGGAAATACCGTTAAATGGCTGGGAGCCGCGGGTCATATGATGATCTTTCACAAAGATGGTCAAACCGTTGTCCACAGCCACCCAGCCGAAGATGCTGAGAATGAGGCGTTGGTAAAACGTGGCATTGTGCGGTTTACCGGGAGATTCCCGAAGGTCGGAACTTATAAAGTCTACGCCCAGTTTGACTGGAACGGAAAAGTCCGAACTCTGCCTTTTGCCGTCGAGGTCACAGAATGAAACGAATCCTAGTTGCCCTTCTTTTCATGATTTCCGCTTTTGCATTCTCTCACGAGGGCGATTGTCCACACTGCAAGATGCCATTGCTCCAAAACACAAAGGATCAGGACAACGAGGTTGTGGTCAAGTTTGGGAACAAGCGGATTGAGTACCGATGTGTCTATTGCGTTTTCAAAGACCAGAAGCGATACAAGAGCGACCTGATTGTTTACGCTCCCGGCGAAAAAGTCGGTGAGCCGATTGTTCTCAAGCGAACAGACGGCAAATGGTCGGCTCCAGAAGGCGCGGTTTTTCTGAATACATTCAAGAAGCACTCCGAATGCGCCGAGCTCTCGCGGGCGTTTAGCTCTAAAGCAGCCTTCGAAAAGTATGTTGCGGATAAGAAAGTTGTCGACGCAAAACCACTATCGCTCACCGAGTTCATTGATCTGGTGATGAAGCCAGTTGGAACTGACAAATGAGCGTCACGGCCCTTCTTTTGGGCGCGAGCCTTCTCGCCCAGGAGACTCCTCGATTGCAATCGGAGATGCCTGTACCTCCGAAAAATCTGCCTCGCTGGCTCGACGGTCGCGGGGCGGATCACTTGTTTTATCGGACTGCTCCGTACAACTGGGCGATCAATCGGATCCCGGATTTTGCGAAGGACATGTTTGCCACGGGCGTTGGCCACGCCATGGCCTATGAAGCACTTGTTACGGGAAAACAACGAGAGCTGGAAGGCAAGACATTTGCGACGATCGACTACGTTCTGAGGCATCCGCCCTCAAAGCCAGTTGATGAGGCGGCGATCTCTCCGCGATTTGTTCAGAAGTTTGGCTACTTGGAGAAAGTATTTGACTGGGCGCACACACTGCACTTTCAGACCATCGATGTTTTCATGCACCCTGGCTGGACCGAAGCCCAGAAGGAAGCCGCGATCGAGCGGCTTTGGACGTTTTATTCGGCTGAGCCCTATGCTATCTCGGGTCTTCCGATGAACATGGAGTACTTGGATAGCTTCCCGTACAGCGGAGCATTTCGTCAGAACTATCCGAAGGTCAACGGTCTCTTCTGGGGTTACCACTGGCTCCAGACCGTGAACTACGACATGCTTTTCCGGGTTCCTGTAAGCGACCAAAAGCCACAGTACAGCTTGGTCGGCCAGAGATATCACGAAACCGAGCTCTACAAAACGGATCGCGATTTCATGCCGATGACGGCGGAGATGAGCCCACGATTTGCTCGTCGCTTTCCTCAGATTGCCAACGCTTTTGACAATCTGCACATGCTTCACGACAACGTGAACGACATTCTTGCCCAGACCAATCTGTCGGATGCCGAGAAGGAGACACAGGTGAAGATCGCGATCTACCGCGTTCTGGATTCGACGCACAAAGGCGAAGAACCAGGCGACGGAGAACCAAGAACCGTGCATGACCACCGATTTCCAAATGGGATGCCCGGCATGGGAATGATGGTGGGCAGTGATGAAGACACTATGTACATGTCCGGTATGGGCTGGATGGACATGAGCGGGTGCGCCCACTGCTCGATCTCCCTTCCTGAAGAGGGTCCGTGGGGAGCAACGGTTTCTGCCGAAGGCTGGACAATGACCGTGCGGTGCATGATGTGCGCTCGGGATATGGCCGCCGAGACTCCGGGGCGTGCCATTATTAGGGCTGCCACCGAAGACGAGAATCGTCTCCTTGTGATGATCTCGGATGAAGAAGGAAACTGGAGCTCGAATATCAAGGGAATCGTGTTCTTGGAGGTCTTTGGCGAGCACCCGAACTGCTCGGTGTGGTCAAGGGTGTTCACCTCTCGATCTGCCTTCGACAAGTTTGTCGCAACCGTCCCCGAACTCAAAGGAGCGAAAGCACTGAGCCTCGAGGAGTGGGCCAAACTGAACCACGGAACTCCTGACACTTACACGAAGATTAACAAGCCAAACCCCTACCGAAAGGGTGGTGCAAAGTGAAGCACATTGGACCTGGAATCTGCGTTAGCCTTCTCGGTTCTGCAACGGCCTTTGGGAGCGATCATAACAATATCGACAAGGAGCGTCCGCTGCGATTCGATGACGCTTACTCGATTGCTTATCGTTCGTTCGAGTTTCAGAGTGGATTCAGGCTAGACACGTTCAACCGGGAAAGACCCGTCTATAACTTCAGAACGGAGGTTCAGTATGGCTTCGCCAAAAACAAGGACTTTTCCATCGGACTGGAGCCGTTTGTGAGTAATCAAAGTGGAAAGCTCATCGGGAACGTGCTGGAGCTGAGCTACTTCGAAGGAGTTTCAAGGGAGATTGGGAACAACCCAGCCTTTGGATATCGAATCGACGCGGGTCTGCCGGTCTCGGGTGGGAATGGAACCGAGTTTCGAGTGCGAGGAATTCTAACAAAAACTGTGAGCCACTACGACAGGCTCCACCTAAACGTCGATTTCTACAACTCGACATCGGGCTTAAGCAGTGAGCGATCAAAGCGGATAGGATTCATCCTTGGTTATTCCAATCCGGTGGGATATCCGACAAGTTTTGACCAAACTTTTTTGGCAGAGCTTGGCTTTGAGCAGGGGCGGCTGACCGGCTCAGGATATAACAGTTGGGTCGGATTGGGAATCCGAAGGCAACTCTCGGCGACCGGGGTTCTCGACCTTGGGGTTCAGCTTGACCTGCAAGGAGCTGGTTCAGAGCCACTCTCACCGTTTCGGCTTTCGGTTGGTTACTCGAAGAGCTTCTGAAATATGAGAGACTGCTATCAAGCAAGCTCCAAGTTCACATTGAGAGACTTGTCGGAAGTTGCTTCGCAAGGGGCCAGGTCTCTCAATAGCCAGCGCGTCGGTAGATTCAAATCAGAATTTTTGAACCTATTTTTCTTCAGTCCTATGGAGGGCGTCAGGGGTTCGAGTCCCTCCGGGGCCGCCAAGATTTGAACTTAGCGTGGTTTCGAAACAGGGGTCATAGTCGCCATCTGCATTCGAAAGAACCAATGTTTAGCAAGCTCGGCACACAAAACGTAGGAAGCCACAATGCCCAGCAATCCGCCAATCATCGGCACGGGGAGCTGAGTGAATCCGAGGGAAATCGACAGAGCTGTAAACGGAAGGACAAGCACCGCAATGCAAGTAGCAATCGTGGTGAAGAGCAAAGCAATTGAAGGACGGGACTGGCCCAGCCAGCGCCGAGATCGAAAAACGAGCACGATCAAACTCGCAGAGATGACGGATTCCGTAAACCATGCCGTTCGAAAGACTTCTGGAGTGGTCTTGAGCCAAATCAACAATCCGAAAGTTGCAAAATCGAAGACCGAGCTGAGTAAGCCGAAAATTAGCATAAACCTTCGCAAAAATCCTAAATCCCACTTCTGCCGTTGCTGAAGCACCTCATCGTCCACGTTATCGCCCGCAATGGTCATTTCTGGGAGGTCTGTCAGAAGGTTAGTCAGAAGCACTTGCTTCGCGAGAAGTGGTAGGAACGGAATCAGAAGGCTTGCTCCGGCAAGACTGAACATGTTTCCGAAGTTCGCACTGGTTGCCATGAAGATGTACTTCATCGTGTTCGAAAACGTTCTCCGACCCTCCAGTACAGCACCGACGAGAACCCCAATATCTGGCTTCAACATAACGAAGTCGGCTGCTTCTTTGGCTACATCAGCGGCGTTGGCGACAGAGATGCTTACGTCTGCACTGTGAAGGGCTGGACCGTCGTTGACTCCGTCGCCGATGTAACCCACAACAGAACCGCCTCGTTTGAGGGCCAAGATGATACGCTGCTTCTGACGTGGCTCTATTTCGGCAAAGACAGAGACGTTCTTGGCTCTCACCAGTAGAGCGTCATCTGAGAGTCCATCCAGCTCAGTACCAGTGATGAGTTGTCTGTTCAGGGCAAGGGTTGTTGCGATATAGGCGGCAACGTGTGCGTTGTCTCCTGTAATCATCTTGAGCTCAATTCCAATATCGGCAAGTCTCTTGATCGTAGCAGCACTCTCCGCCCGGAGCGGATCATGGAGCAGGAGCATCCCCTCAAAGGTCATACGTACCTCGCTCATATCAGTCTGTTCAGACTCATTCGCTAGTTCGCGACTTGCAACACCAAGAACGCGAAAACCTTGTTCACTGAAGGTCTTAAAGCTGGCTTCGATCAAAGGTCGCACATCCGATATCTCAACCATCCCATTGGCCGTGCGCACCTCAGAGCAACATTCTAAAACTGTGATCAACGCTCCTTTCATGATGAGTGTAAGCGTTGCCTGAGAGCGAACCAAGACACTGATTCGTTTTCGCTGGAAATCGTAAGGCGTTTCTCCCAACTTCTCATATCCCTGTTGAACCCCTGGAGATGCACTCTTTCGTAGGGCTTCATCAATTGGATTCACGTAGCCAGATTCAAAAATTGCGTTCAGCTGACTGAGTTTTAGCACGTTTGGCGAGTCGTTACTCAGTGCATCTACCGCTCGGGCCACTTCGACAGTGCCTAGAGTGAGAGTCCCAGTTTTATCCGAGCAAAGAACATCCATTGATCCAAAGTTTTCGATGGAGGACAGTCTCTTCACGATCACGCAATCTTTGGACATCGCCATTGCGCCACGAGACAAGTTTAAGCTTACAATCGCTGGTAGAAGTTGAGGGGTGAGTCCCACCGCTAAGGCCAGGGAAAACATGAATGACTCAAGCACCGGCCGGTGGGCAATTAGATTCACCATCAGTACAAAGAGAGTCAAGAAGATCGTCAATTGAATGAGCATCGCTCCGAGCTGCTTGATCCCCTTTTGAAAGTCTCCCTCAGGACGCTTAAGACTAAGCGCACTTGCGATGCCGCCTAGTCTCGTGGCTGAGCCTACGTTTACGACAAGCATCTTGGCTCTCCCGCTAACCACGTTTGTGCCCGCGAAGACCTGGTTTCCTGCGGACTCAACTGACTTTTCGACCGGAAAACTCTCACCAGTCAGACTAGATTGGTCTACGAAGAGTGAGTCTTCCTCGAGCAGCAAGCCATCACCCGGGATGACTGAGCCTGCCGATAAAATGGCAATATCGCCACGAACAACCGAGGTAAAAGGGACATCTTTTTCACAACCATCTCTAAGCACCACGGCTTTTGTTTCCACGAGTTTCATCAGCTCTGCGACTTCGTTACCAGCTCTGAACTCTTGGACAAAACTCAACAAGCCACTGGCCACAAGGATAAAGACGATAATGAGGCAGTCCGTCATCTCTCCAAAAAATGCACTCAAGATCGCAGCTACGATAAGCAGGATTTGGATGGGATTGATGAATTGCGCAATGAGACCCAAAAAGATTGAATTAGATCTTCCACCGGGGCTGGGCAACTCTGAGTGTCGCCTCTCGGCCTCCTTAGTTGTCAGGCCCTCCGAAACCGTTTGGCAACGTCTCAACTGCTCCAGCACGTTCAAGGATGAATCTAGATCAGGAATATTGACTTTGTCCATTTGGGTAGTAGTCCACCTTAGCATCTTTGATTGACTCAAGAGTTCTCCCAAAATGGCCAATAGACGGTTCAAAAACAATTACTAGTCGGATCAAAGCGGGATGATCTAAGCGCTTATCGGCACCATCGATCAATGTGGAGACCCGCCGTTTACGGTTTACGAACGCTGAGTATAGAAGGAGACGTTCGGAGACGTTCGTAGAGCTGAACAGCCGTTTTCAATGCAGTTTGTCTTCGGTTCCAAAGAGGGCGTCGGGGGTTCGAGTCCCTCCGGGGGCGCCAAGGTTTTGTTTTGTCAATACTGGTACATGCTCGAAAAGTCTTAACTCATTTTTCACGCCGACTCGCCTTGTCAGCGAGGCAGTGTCGCACTTCCGGTTGCAAATTACTCACATTTTTCTCCAACCCCATAGAGGAGGAAGGCCGTTTGGAAACCACTAGCCGTACGTTTACAGGTAATCCTAGCGAGTTACTCAACCCACCTCATGAAGGTGAAGACCTCCGACAACTCCTCTCGCGTCAGCCGATTCCGGACCACCAACAGAGCCTTTGGCTCCATGCCTTTGCTGACCGCGGGAATCTTGCCGATCACTAGGCAGAAGTCACCGACCGAGGGCACCTTCTCGCACGAACTATATTTCAGAAATCGCCGTGTGAACTTAGAAATCCCCTTTGCGCTACCGGAAGAATCAACCGTCCCTGCAATGTCGATCTTCACGTAGTTCTTCTCCTGGTTCACCTCCCGAACTTCGCCGTCCCAGCGAATCTCATCTTCGTGCAACGGCACGAACTCAGGAAACTCTGGGTAATGAATCGACTCGGCTAAGTGAGTTGCTGTCATCAGAGAAGGTGCGGCATTGATCGCCCCAACATCCTTGAGCCAAAGCTCAAAGTGGAGGTGAGGTATCGTGTCTTCGGCATTCCCACTATCTCCCAGATAGGCAACAAATTGACCAGCCCGAACCGGGACTCCCGCCCACACCCCCGGCGCCATCGCATACTCGTCACCACCCAAACCGTCGTCGGTCCCCGGCGTGTCGTTGTTGATGTGATAGTAGTTTAGTGTCGTTCCATCCGGACACCGGATACCCGAACCATTCAGTGCCGAGCCGTACCAGACCCCATCTCGAGCCGCCACCAACGGTCGCATCTTCTCAGCCGGCAAGTCCTGGCCAATATGCCTCCGAGCTCCGCCTTCCCGTTCCGCGCCCCAAGTATCCGTCCAGACAACCTTTCCCAAAACCGGAAAGGTCAACGGAACCTCCTGTCGCGCCAAAACCAACCCAGCCGTCCATGGCAACATTCTTCTATTCTAAAGGAAATCCAAGCGAGTAAGATGGACAAACGATGCTTTTCGCCCTCGCTTTAGCCCTTACTCAACCAGACGAGAAGTGGATCAAGCTCTTCAACGAGCGAAACTTAGCCGGTTGGAAGCCCAAGATCACTGGCTACAAATACGGCGAAAACTTCGGGAACACGTTTCGGGTGAAGGACAAAGCGATCCAGGTCGGCTATGAAGCCTACGCGGACGGCTTCAACGGCCGCTTCGGACACCTGTTCTACAAAACGCCGTTCTCGAACTACATCCTGAAACTCGAATACCGATTCACCGGCGACCAGTGCAAAGGCGGCCCCGGCTGGGCATACCGCAACAGCGGAGTGATGATTCACGGCCAAGACCCTGCCACGATGGGCCTTAAACAAGAGTTCCCGGTCAGTGCCGAAGTCCAGATGCTGGGAGGCGATCCGACTGGGATCCGGCACACCGGCAACCTGTGCACCCCCGGCACCAACGTCGTGAGGAACGGCAAGCTGTGGACACCCCACTGCCTCGATTCAACATCCGAGACATTCCGGGGCGAGACTTGGGTGCAGCTAGAGGTCGAGGTTCACGGCTACGGCGAGGTCATTCACCGCGTTAATGGGGCCGAGGTCATGCGTTACGAGCAAATCCAGCTTGATCCAAACGATAACGATGCCAAGACACTGATCAAAAACGGTAACCTTAAGATTGAAGGTGGAACGATCAGCCTCCAATCCGAGAGCCACCCGGTTGAGTTCCGCAACATCTTCCTGCGCAAGCTGTGAACTCCCGCCTTCAACTGGCCCTCAATCTATACAACAAAGTAAACTATCTCAGCGTAGAATTACGCAGAGCAAAGGTGATGCTGGTGATGCCAGGTGGACCCGCGCAGGATACAACATGTCAGAGAAGGTTTTGGACGAGTCAACGGCTCTATTAGAGCAATTTGCCAATCGCGAGTACGAGCACGGGTGGGAGACCACCATTGAGACCGAGACCATTGAGCCTGGCCTCAACGAGGACACGGTTCGCCGAATCTCTGCGAAGAAGAACGAGCCGCAATGGTTGCTCGACTGGCGACTGAAGGCTTACCGACACTTCTTGACGATGACGGAGCCAACCTGGCCGAACGTCCACTACAAGCCAGCTGATCTCCAGGCGATCTCCTACTACTCATCACCCAAGATGAAGCCGCTGCTGGACTCCCTTGAGGATGCCGACCCCGAAATCCTCCGCACCTTCCAAAAACTAGGAATCCCGGTCGAGGAGCAAAAGGTTCTGCTGAATGTCAAGGGCGCTGCCTCTTCTGCCGCCGATGCGCTGGCTAAGCCAACCGACTGGTCTGAGCTAGAAGGCAAGGTAGCTGTCGACGCCGTCTTCGATTCGGTTTCGGTTGTCACGACCTTTAAAAAGAAGCTCGCGGAACTCGGAATCATCTTCTGCTCCATCTCCGAAGCCGTCCACGAGCACCCCGAGCTGGTTCAGAAGTATCTCGGCTCAGTCGTGCCCTACAGCGACAACTACTACGCGACCCTGAACTCAGCAGTCTTCTCCGACGGCTCCTTCGTCTACATCCCTAAGGGTGTCCGATGCCCGATGGAGCTCAGCACCTACTTCCGAATCAACGCCGAAAACACCGGTCAATTCGAGCGAACCCTCATCGTCTGCGAAGAAGGCGGTTACGTCAGCTACTTGGAAGGTTGCACCGCGCCGATGCGCGATGAGAACCAGCTCCACGCCGCCGTCGTCGAGCTCTACGCCGCCGGCGATAATGCGACGATCAAGTACAGCACCGTCCAAAACTGGTATCCCGGCGACCCCAAGACCGGCATCGGCGGAATCTTCAACTTCGTCACCAAGCGAGCCATTTGCGCCGGCCGAGCTTCCAAGGTCACCTGGACCCAGGTCGAAACCGGGTCCGCAATCACCTGGAAGTACCCATCGGTCATCCTCAAAGGCGACGACTCCGTCGGCGAATTCTACAGCGTCGCTCTCACCGCCGGAAAGCAACAAGCCGACACTGGCACCAAGATGATCCACATCGGCAAGCGCACCAAGTCGACCATTGTCGCCAAAGGAATCTCCGCCGGAAACGGTCAGAACACCTACCGTGGGCTCGTCAAAATCAACCCCGGCGCCGACAACGCCCGCAACTACTCCCAGTGCGACTCCATGCTCATGGGCGACCGCTGCGGAGCCCACACCTTCCCCTACATTGAGGTGAAGAACCCCTCGGCAACCGTCGAGCACGAAGCTTCCACGTCGAAGATTGGCGAAGACCAAATCTTCTACTGCAACCAACGCGGAATCCCCACCGAAGACGCCGTCAACATGATCGTCAGCGGCTTCTGCAAAGACGTCTTCCGAGAACTCCCCATGGAATTCGCGGTTGAGGCTCAGAAGTTGCTCGGTGTTAGCTTGGAAGGCTCAGTCGGCTAAGCTAGCTGAGTGGAGTTTTCCCTCGCGGATGACCTAATCGCCGCCCTGGATGGAGTAGGTCTGATGCTGTCTGCTCAGATCAGGCAGGATGCTGACTTCCGGACAATCGTCTGGAAGTCAGGCAACCCAAGTGTTAGCGAAGATTTGGAACTGCGGCTGTCCGCGTATCCAAGCTTGTATTGGTTCGGCGGCTACGTGTACGACTTCCCGGGTCATGCAAGAGATGCGATCCCAGAAGTGGTCAAGTTTCTTCAAGGTTTCTTTCGGGAGCGGATTCTTCGCGGTATCGATCCGAACGGCGGCGGTGGTCCGATATGGATGAATGAAGTTGCGTATCCAGAATTCATCAACTGGGAACGCGAACCGGGCACTGAGATCCGTTCTTGGCTTGGAACACATGACACCACCGTCACCGGTAAGAGCACCCTCCTCTGGCTCCGTTCAATCCGCCCACTCCGCCTCGAAGAAGTCCCCGAAGTCGCCGCCTTCTACATCGACATCCAAGTCGATACCGTCCCGACGATCCACCCACTCCACGAAGTGATCGAATACATCACAGACGTCCGGGTGGCCAGCGGCTCAAGCTACGTCCTCGAACAAAACGGCAAAATCCTCGGCTGGCTCGACGTCGCCGACGGCTGGGTCCATCACCTTTGCGTCCGCCGAGGCGAAAATGGCAAGGGAATCGGCAAGGAACTTCTCGACTACGCGAAACTCAAATCTCCCCAAGGCCTCCAGCTTTGGACCTTCCAAGTCAACGACGGCGCTCGCCGCTTCTACGCCCGCGAAGGTTTCCAGGAAGTCGAACTCACCAACGGCGAAAACTGCGAGGAAAAACAGCCTGACGTCCGCCTGGCTTGGGCTCCGAAGACCCTATAATAAGATCATGCCGGAAGTCACGCAAGGGATGAAAAACGGGAGACCGAGCACGCTTCATGTCCAGCCAATCGAAGACGGCACCGAAGACTTTGATCTCGAGTTCTGGCAGGCGCAGGGCCCCGCTGCGATCTTCGCGGCCGCATGGGAAATGGCAGTTCTTGCCCACAAAATGAAAGGAGGCACCGAGGATGAACTCAGACTTCGTCGAACTCCTGTCGTTGTTCAACCAATTCGGCATTAGGTTCAAAAAGGTAAAATGGTCTTAATGGAAAAGATGGTGCAACTCTTCCAGTCTCCAGAGGAAGCCGACGCAGCAACGGCCGCCTACTGGGCTACCCAGACCCCCGAGCAGCGTCTTGAGCACATGGTCAATATCCGGCACCAGTGGGTCAAGGAAGATGAACGACGAATTCCGCGAACTTATCAGTTGCTTGAAGTCGCATAACGTCGAGTTCATGGTCGTCGGAGCGTACGCTCTTGCAATCTATCTTGAGCCACGAGCAACCCAAGACTTGGACTTGTGGCTAAAGCAGTCGAAAGAGAACATCGAGGCCTTTGGGAAAGCGATGGCAGAATTTGGAATTCCGATTCCTGGCTCGGGGTTGACGGACTTTCTTGAAGGAAGGAAACTGATACGGATCGGTGTTCCGCCTAACCAAGTCGACTTCTTGTCGTTCTTAGGTCCGGTAGGCGGCGAATACGCTTTCGACGAGCTTGCCACACGCCAAGTCGAGTCAAACTTCTACGGGGTTACCGCGCGCTTCCCGTCCGCTGAGGATATTCTCGCTTCCAAACTCGCCGCAAACCGTCCCAAGGACCAAGGCGATATTGCTCAGTTAAAGCAACTACTCGACAGAGCTTAAAGACCCTCGTGCCCCTTCTCGCCCTTCTTCGGAACGAATTTCAACACCTTTCCGTTCATGCAGAAGCGCAAACCGGTCGGTGCTGGGCCGTCGTTGAAAACGTGTCCAAGGTGCCCATCGCATCGAGCGCAGTTCACCTCAGTTCGAATAGTTCCGTACGAGCGGTCTGTCTGGAACCAGATTCGGTCGCGGTCAATCGGCTTGTAGAAGGAGGGCCAACCAGTGCCAGAGTTGAACTTCGAATTCGCGTAGAACAAATCGAGCCCGCAGCCAACGCAGTAGTAGGTACCCTCTCCCTTCTGGTCAAGGTTCACCCCGCAGAAGGCGGGCTCGGTGCCTTTGGCTCGAAGGATCTCGTACTGCTCCTTGGTCAGCTTCTTCTGCCACTGCGCGTCCGTCATCACAACCTTATCTTTGCGGGCCGGACTTACGTTGGAGACCCCAGGAATCTTGATGTCCTGAGCCAACACAATTCCGCTAATGAGCAAAGCGGCGGGAACGACGAGCAAAGATGCGAGCTTCATACTTCTCTCTATGAGAATCAGACGTACAAAGTTCCTGAACGTTTAGTCAGATCAGTGAGGCTTGCCAAAATAGAGCGGCAGGCCGAACTGTTTGAACTCATCCCACGGGAAGTTTGTCGGATCGCTCTTGCGACCGTAGGGCTGCGCAATGTACTCGTGCGAGGCGATCTGAACGATTGGAAACCGTCTTTTCAATACAACAATGATTGCTTTCAACGCATCCAGCTGAGCTGCAGGGTAAGGGTCTTTTCCGTCATTGAGGTTGACGAGCTCGATTCCGACAGAGAAGTGATTAAGATTCTCTTTACCTCTTACGTCTTTGCTCACGCCGGCATGCCAAGCGCGATCAAAGGTGCTGACATTCTGGACGATTGAACCGTCTTTCCCAATTGTATAGTGGGCACTGACTTGGGAAGACTCTCGCTGAAACGCCTCGGTCGTGGCTTTGAGAGTTGGAATCACGGTGCTGTGGATGATGATGGTGTCCACGACAACTCCTTCGGGACGGGGGCCAAAGTTGGGGGACTGAATCCAAACCAGCTTCATGTAACCGGGATCTTTCCACGGATTAGGCATGGGCGATTTGCCGTCGCCTTGGGTCATCGAGATCAGTGCGTAAGTGCAAGTAATAGCAGGAATCATACGATCCTTTTACCCTGCTTTGAAAACTGCCTGATCGTTGTGCTGAGGCGGATGGAACTATCGAATGTCTCCGTTAACCTCACCAGGTAAAATGAACCTATCGTGGCAAAGATATTGATCACCGGAGGAGCAGGTCTCATTGGGACAAACCTCGCGAAAGAGTTGCGAGGACGTGGACATAGCGTCCAAACCGCAGATATCAAGTTCAGTTCTGAGCCAGAGCATTTCCGAATCGACACTGGCGAGTTTCGTCAGATCGAAGAGGTGATTCAATCCACGAAGCCAGATTTCGTTTACCACCTGGCCGCCGAATACGGTCGATGGAACGGCGAGGACCACTACGAAAACCTTTGGCGAACAAACGTGGTTGGCACGAAGCACGTCCTGAAGCTTGCGAAGGAGCACAAATTTAAGACCATCTTCTTTTCCAGCGCGGAAGTCTATGGCGATTACGATGGGGTGATGACGGAAGACATCATGGAGAAGATCCCCATCAAACAGATGAACGACTACGCCATTTCAAAATGGGCTGGCGAACTCCAATGCCTCAATGCAGCCGAAATGTGGGGAGCCGAGGTCGTGCGAACGCGACCCGTCATGTGTTATGGTGAGCACGAGCCTTACAACCCGTATCGTGGGGTCATGCCAATTTTTATCTATAGCGCCCTGACTGGTAAGCCGTTTAAGTGCCACCGTGGGCATAAGCGCATTTTTGACTACGTCACAGACTCCTGTCGAACGTGGGCAAACATCGTTGACAACTTCAAGCCCGGCGAGGTGTACAACGTCGGTGGTCGCGAAGAGTGGGTTGTGACCATCGAAGAGCTGGCGCAGATCATCATCGAAGTCACCGGTTGCGATCCCAATCTCTGCGAGGTCCACGGCGAAGAGGCATTCACGACCCGCATCAAGACCGTCGACTTTAGCAAGGCCCGGGCCGACCTGAAGCACAACCCAACGATCGATACTCGAGAGGGCGTGAAGCTTTACGTCGAGTGGATGAAGAAGCACTACGGATTCAACTAATCATGGAACAGTATCAATCGCATTACAAAGACAAAGTGATTCTCGTCACTGGCGGCGGAGGCGCAATTGGAACCAACCTTGTGCGAACCCTGGCGACACTCGGGGCCAAGAAGGTCATCATCCTTGACGACTTCTCCGCAGCTTACGATTGGAACATCCCGAACTTGCCGAATGTGATGCTCGTTAAGGGGTCGATCACAGACGAGATCGTGCTCAAACGATGCTTCAACGAGCGACCCGAGATCGTCTTCCACCTCGCAGCGTTCTTTGCCAACCAGAACTCAGTTGACTACCCTCAAAAGGACCTTCACGTAAACGGGGTTGGCACTTTGCTGATCCTGCAGTACTGCCAGATGACAAATGTGGGACGTCTAGTTTACGCATCTTCGGGTTGCTCGATCTACGGCTCGGCGGCGCCCCTGCCCCTCAAGGAAGACTTCGTTTCGCTGCACCTCACCACGCCATATCAGATCACGAAGATGCTGGGCGAGCTCTACGGAAACTTCTTCCACCACCACTTCGGTCTCCCGGTCGTCAAAGCCCGTTTCTTCAACTCCTTCGGCCCCGGTGAAGTCCCCGGTCAATACAGAAACGTCATTCCTAACTTCATTTATTATGCGTTGAAGGGAATCCCGCTTCCGTTCACCGGAACTCCGGAGGCTAGCCGAGATTTCACCTACGTCGATGATCTCGTTGATGGTCTTCTGCGCTGCGGTTACTTCGAACAGGCAATCGGTGCCGAAATGAACCTCGCCGGCGGACGAGAGACGAAAATTCTCGACATGGCCAACAAGGTTCTTGAACTCACCGGCAGCAAGGCCGGGATCATTGAGGCTCCCCAGCGCGTGTGGGACACCAAGAAACGGCTGCTAGCCAGCATCGATAAAGCTCGCGACCTCATCGGCTACGAACCGAAAGGTGTTTTCGACGAGGGCCTTCAAACAACGGTCGAGTGGTTCCAGGAGAATTGGGACGCGATCCAGCGAGACGCCGAATTCCCGAGAGGAATGTCTTCCGCCGCTCAAGGCGTCGTCAGCAAATAATGCGCATCCTCTTCGTTTCCAACTACTGGCCGCCCGAAAAAGGTGCGGCAAGCCGGTTGGGGATTGAATTGTGCAAAGCGCTTGCGGCGCAGGGTCATCAGATTGAGGTCGTCACCGGATTCCCTCGATACAAGCTCAAGGAAATGCCTGCCGAGTATTCAGGGAAACCCCATCTCGTTGAAGATGTCCAGGGAATTCGCACCATTCGTGTCCCCCTCCCCCATGCCTCAGGCGACCGTGCGCTGAAGCGCGGCTTCGACTGGCTCCTTCTTCCCCGGGCGTTCAAGAAAGGTATCAAGATGGCTGGTGAGGCCGACGTGGTTTACACGGTTCTGCCACCCATAACAATGGCTCACGCAGGGGCCTACGCAGCTAAGCTCAAAGGTACGCCGCTTGTCACTATGTACGGCGACATCTTCCCGAACAACGTCATCGAACTCGGCGCGCTGAGCAACCCACTTCTGATCAAGTTCTGTCGAAAGCTCGAACAGTTCGCCTACCGAGTGGCGAACAAGATCATCGTGCATAGCGATTGTTACAAAGACTACATGGTTCGCGAAGCTAAAGTGCCTGCGGAAAAGGTGAACGTGGTTTTCAACTGGGCAGATACTGAAGCAATCCAACCCCGAGAGCGTGAAAATGAGTTCCGAGCCGAGCATGAGCTTCAACGAAAGTTCGTTGTCTCTTATGCGGGAACCATGGGGCCAGCCCAAGGCCTACAAGTCGCATTTGAGGCCGCGGAACTTCTCAAAGACCATCCGGACATTCATTTCTTGATTGCCGGAGACGGACAAGATCGGGAGCGATTGGTCCGTTTGCTCGATTCGAGCAGGCTCACAAATGTGACGTTTCTTCCGTCGCAGCCACTTCCGAAGTACATTCAACTCATGGCCGCCAGCGATGTCTGCCTGGTGACTCTGGATCCCAAAGTCAAGGCTCCGACCGTCCCTTCAAAGATTTGGGAAATCATGGCTTCGGGGCGTCCGGTTCTTGCTTCTGTTGCGCTTGACGGAGACGCACCAAAGATCATCGAGCAAGCGAAAGCAGGAATCACGGTTGAACCAGGGGATGCGCGGGCTATGGCCAACGCAATTCTGAGACTCAGAGACGAAGCAGGGCTAGCTGAATTGCTGGGTTCCTCGGGAAGAAAATTCGTCGAGGAATTTGCAAGCGTCACGCCTTGTTCGCAAGCTTATCTGCGGGTATTCGAAGAAGCACTCTCAAACAAGAAGTCGTAAATGCTTCATCATAGAGGGTAGATGCCTAAAAAAGAGCCACCTGAGCCCCTGCTGAAAGCTGCGGAAACGCTCTTTACTGATCCTGCCGAGCGCACCGATTTCGTTGATGCGATGATGGCTGGCGACGCCCGTGATCAGGCGATCATTATTCTCAACGATCGTATCGAGATCAAGGCGTTCCCTCGGCATCGCCGCCTCAAGTGGCAGCCAGACTTCGTCGAGCGAATCTCCGACGACTTTCGCCCTTCCAAACATCCGCTGTATGAGAAAGGAGCTTACTACTCACTCGACTTCTCCTCAGTGTTCTCGGCAAGTGCCATGCTCGCGATCCCTCGCGATCCGGTTCGCGTCCTCGACATGTGCTCTTCTCCAGGCGGAAAGGCCATCTTCGCCTATCGCGCGTTCGAACCCGAACTTCTGTACTGCAACGAGTCGATTCGAAAGCGCGCTGGTGCTCTGATTGCCAACCTAGACCGTTGCAAGATCGAGCGCAGTCGTGTCTGGTCCGCAGACCCTTCGGTCTACTCCAAGGAGTTCAAAGAGACTTTCGACCTCGTCATTTGCGATGTGCCCTGCTCAGGGCAGTCATTGATGGCAAAAGGCGAAGACGCACATGAGAGCTTCTTTCCTAATGAGATCGACAAAAACGTCGGTCGCCAGCGCCGCATCCTCGGGAACGCCGTGCGAACCTTGATGCCCGGTGGGCACATGCTCTACGCCACCTGCACCTTCACGACACGCGAGAACGAGCGGGTCATCGAGTGGTTCCTAAAGAACCACGCCAGTATGGAAGCCGTCGAGGTTCCGCATCTGGCCGACTTCCGATCCCCCCTCTCAACCTTCCCGTCTTACCGCCTGTACCCCCACCAAAACCTCGGTGCCGGAGCCTTCGTCTGCCTCCTCAAAAAGAAGGGCGAAGTCTTGATTGAAGAAAGAGACTTAGACTTCCCCTACCTTTGGAAATTCGGCGACGAAGTCCTTAGCCGTCGTCCGCACGAGGCGGAGGATGAGCCGGTCGAAGAAGAAAAACCTCCGGTAGAACTGACGGCGAGGCAAATTGTTAGAGCCGCAACCGCGAAACCCAAACCCGAAAAACGACCACGAAGACCGCTGGGTCCAAGAGGCCGCTCTGGTGCTCGGCAAAACAAGCCACCGAGCGGAAAGCGGAAGCGAGGATGATTCCAGTTATCTCTAAAAGCAATGGAGCAGCCAGCTAACTTCGCGAACCCACAAGAGATGGTGGCTTTCGCCTGGAAGCTGCTCCTCGAAGCCTGCCACCAGCGCCGACACCCTTTCCATACGCCAACACTCTGCACAGTCAGTGCAAGAGGGCCGGAGGCAAGGTCGGTAATCCTGAGGGACGCAGGAGAGGCTGATTGGACTCTTCGGGCGAACGCGGATGTTCGCTCACCCAAAGTCAAACAGCTTGAAACGGACGGTCGTTCAACCTGGCAGTTCTACTCCTTTCCAGACTATCTCCAAGTACGGTGTTTCGGTCACACTCAAGTCCACCATCTCGACGAAATCGCTAACGAGGCTTGGAAAAGGAGCCAGCTTCTTTCTAGACGTTGTTATCTAGCTCCCCTCCCGCCATCCGCTCCCTTGGAGAAGCTCGAGTCAAATATGCCTCCAGACCTCGCGGGACGCGAGCCGACCGAAGAGGAATCTCGAGCAGGCTTCCAAAACTTTGCCGTCCTCCAATGTCACGTTGAGGAGATGGACATCCTTTCACTCCGATACGAAGGCAATCTCCGGCTGCGGGCAATCCGAAACCAATCACCAATTTGGACCGCCCCGTAACGTTGAGTCAGGGCTCAAGCCCAGCGCTTTCGGAGACGGTTGGTCATCCACAACGCCACATCCTCAATATCTGCCAGCGGCTTACCCGTTTGGGGATTCGACCACTGGTAATGGGGCGGGCCGAACTCAGGATCAAAGGTCGTCATTCGCCCAGCTTTCTCGTTGTTGCCGTGAATCGTGTCCCACCACTTTTCAAATTTAGGAATGTATCCCTCCCAGTTCTTCTCCCTTGGGTCGGGGACTTGTGGGCCTTCCTCAAAGCCGATCCGGGCATGGATATGCCTTGATCTCGTCAGAACGAGATCAAGCTGACTGCTGAAGCCGCCGAGCATCGACTCAGTCACCACCGTCCAGTGGCTCAAGTCGGCGCAGAGATACAAGTCAGGTAGGTCATTCAAATAACGTGCAGTTGACATTGGCTCGTACAAGAGCCGTCCCCGGTGGGTCTCGAAGTTCACCGGGAACGGAACCTGCTTTGTCGCCTCAATCAGTTGTCCAAGGAAATCTAAGCCCTGTTCGTAGGTCATCCATGGTCGTCCAGCGTGAATCGTTGCGCCAACGGCGCCGTTGTCGTAGGCCTCGCCGAGCCCGCGTTTGAACGCCTCAAGCTCGTCTCCGGCAACCATTGCCATGTACTTTAGCCCAGACTTCTCAATCTCCGGTTTCAGCGTAAAGTGCGGCTGAACCCAATCCTCAAACCCTTCGTAACCCTTGTCTCGAACCCAACGGAGTTTGTCTTCCATTGTCCCAGGGAGACCCCACAGGGTTTTGTACACTTCGACTTTCGCCATTCCCAGAATCTTACGCAAGTTCGTTAAAGAAATGGATCGAGTCGCGAATCTTTGATGCGAAGAGGCGTAACCTGTATGTGATGGTACGCACAGGCAGCGCCGAATGGAACGGCGGAATTATCGACGGCAAAGGCACAGTTTCAACCGAGACAGGAACCTTAAACAACGCCCCCTACTCGTTCACTTCTCGTTTTGAGGATGGAAAAGGCACTAACCCCGAAGAGCTTCTTGGAGCCGCCCACGCCGGTTGCTTCAGCATGGCCCTCAGCGGAGTCCTCGGCGGGCACAAGCTCGTAGCCGACTACATCCGAACTTCGGCTGCTGTCAGCGTGGTCAAGGTTGAAGGCGGCTTCGCCATCGACAAAATCCACCTCACCGTCGAAGCCTCAATCCCCGGTGCCACTGCCGAGCAGTTCGCCGAATGCGCCGCCACGGCAAAGGCCGGATGCCCAGTCTCAAAGCTCTTCACCGGTGCCGAAATCACCCTTGACGCTAAGCTGGCGTAAACCAAATCCCGGGGCGAACCGGAGAAGAATCATTCAGAATCAATTAAACTAAAGGGAATGTTCTTCTCCAAATCGCCCCACCCGGCGAATTTTCGATTCCTCAACAGCTTCAACGTCGAAACTGGAGAACTCAAAGACGCACAAAAGACCTTCCGAGCTCGACTAAGTAGCTTTGCGGGAGATGTCTTCCATCTCCAGGTATCTCATGAAACTTGGGGTGAGAACCGCGCGATTGTCGCTCTGAACGAGCCGGCTCACCACGACAGCAAGAAGGTCGAACTTACTTCCGACGGCCACATCGTCGTTCGCGGTCCCAAGAACAAGGTTCTGCTCAAGGGTCATTTTGGAGTGCTTGGTGAGAACTCCCTCTGGTCGTTCGAACTCTCTGACCAAGCCCAGTTCTTCGGCATGGGCGAGAAGTACTTCGGCCAGCAAGAGCTCTCCGGCTACCGCGCCAAGTTCTGGAACACCGACGTCTGGTCGGACTTCCACTGGGCGCAATGGGGAAACAACCCCGCGGATCCGCCCTATTACACCGCCCCCTACGTCGCGGCCCGCATCGCCGACACCTACGTCGGCTTCCTTCTCCACAACCCCTCGCCCGCCTTCATCGAAACCCCCGGCGTCGACGACAGCCGCGTCTTCGTCGAGTGGCAGCGCACCTCTCCTAACCTCATCCTCGGCAACGAAGGCGGCGAACCGAACCTGTGGATCATCGTCGGCCCAACCCTCCCCGAGCTCACCCGCAAGCTCCAAAAGCTCGTCGGCGTCACCCCGCTCCCGCCCCTCTGGAGCCTTGGCTACCATCAATCCAAGTGGGGCTATGAAGGCCACGACGACCTCCTCAAGCTCGACGCCGAGTTCACCAAACACCAAATCCCCTGCGACGGCCTTTGGCTCGATCTCGACTACATGCGCGACTACCGCATCTTCACCGTCAGCAAAGACAAGTTCCCCAACGGCCCTCAAGAAACCGCCGACGAACTCACCAAAACCGGCAGAAGAATCGTCCCGATCATCGACCCGGGCGTCAAAAAGGACCCCGGCTACGATGTCTACGATGACGGTCTGAAGAACAACGCCTTCTGCCAAACCAGCGAAGGCAGCCCATACGTCGGCCTTGTCTGGCCCGGCGAAACCGTCTTCCCAGACTTCACCCAAGACAAGGTCCGCCAATGGTGGGCAGGATACGCCAAACAATTCCGATCATCAGGCTTTGGAGCCTGCTGGGTCGATATGAACGACCCCTCCACCGGCCCCGTTGACCCCTACGAGATGTGGTTCCAAAACGGCAAAGACCACCACAACAAGCATCGAAACCAATACGCCCTCGGCATGCAACTCGCAACCTTCGAAGGGTTCAAACAAGCCAAACCGAACGAGCGCCCGTTCATCCTCTCCCGATCCGGCTTCATTGGCACCAGCCGATACGCTGCCATCTGGACCGGCGATAACTGCAGCAACTACTTCTATCTCGCCAACTCAATCCCCTGCAGCATCGGCCTCAGTCTCAGCGGACAGCCGTTCGCCGGAATGGACATCGGCGGCTTCGGCGGCGACGTCACCGACGAGCTCATGGTCGATTGGATCAAGCTCGCCTTCCTCTTCCCATTCGCAAGAAACCACAACGGAAAAGGGAACCGCGACCAAGAGCCGTTCGCCTTCAAGGCCCCGGTCATGTCGGTCATCCGCCGCTACATCCGCCTGCGCTACAAGCTCCTGCCCTACATTTACAACCTGTTCATCCAGCAGGAAGAAGCCGGCGACCCGATTCTCCGGCCGGTTTTGTATCACTACCCGGAAGCCGGAAACGAGAAGCTCGACGACCAGTTCATGATCGGCGACGCCATCCTCCAGGCCCCCTTCGTCAACGAAGAGAAGTCACGTAAGGTCACCCTTCCCGGAACCGACAAGTGGTACGACGCCCGCACCGGCGAATGGCTCGCTCCTGGTTCGCATATCATCAAGCGAAGCCGGGAAGAAACCGCCCTCTTCATCCGCGAAGGCGCAATCCTCCCCATGCAGCCCGGAACTCCGACCACCACCGAGAAGGAGATGCATAACGTCAACTTCCACATCTTCGTCCCCGAAGACTGGACGGGCGAAACCACCTACACCTACAAAGCCGATGACGGCCTCACCTACGACTACCAAAAAGGCATCCGCTCCGCGGTCCGCCTCACCGTGGTCGGCGCCAAAGGCCACCTCATCCTCAACCTCGAAGAACTAGCCGACGACCACGGCCCCATCAACCCCACGTTTGTGTTGCACGGTAATCCGAAGAGCGTCAAACTCAAAGGCCAAAACCTGCCGACCAAGCCCGGACGAGTGATGCTGACGGGACGAGGTTTAAGTGTTCAGGTGAGTTGATTCGGTTGGTCGAGTGTCTATATTCGGTATCTCACGGGCAATCGATCGCTAGCAGAAGTCACCTAGGTAGAACTTCGAGTTCCAATCCATAATGTTTTTTTCCATTTGATAACATTCTTCAAATACTTCCCTTGCAGGTAAGCGTTGGTGCCATAAATTTAGTGTTTGATACTCCACAGAAGCCACTTCCAATTTGGCGAATCTGATAAGTTCGTCTATGTTACGCTCGGTCCATATTCTGCAGTCGTTTGTATAACGCTTCAGATCAGGTTTCCGGAGTAACTCTGAAAACTTGGCATCAACGATCAGATCTGTTGTTGCGCCGAGGAGAACGCTGATTCGTTTTGCGTCGTTCAGATCTCCTCGAACTTGCCTCACCTTTTTTTCGGAAGGCTGCTGGTAGGCCTCAGCTGCACTGGCCTGTTCGGCGAGATGGCTCACGAGTAGCCCAAAGATCTTTAGACTGGGAATGTTCGCCCAGTATCGAGACATTACGAAGTCTACGATCCTCTCCAGAGCACTCTCTCCGAATGACTTTTTCGCTAATTTGATTATTTGTTTAGCGGTGTCACCCAGACCATTGGTCACAACGTGCGATAGCTCTGGTCTTCTCAACCGTGAATTGGCTGGCAATTCTCCACGGACTTCGAGATAGACGACGTCCAAAAAGAACTCGCGAGAAATGCCCATCTCTTCAACTTGAATCTGCCTCCGATTGGCAAATCGTGCGTGCCACTGCTCTCTAAGGACCATATAGTCCGTAGGATCTGGTCTTGGAGTGAACTCCGGTGCTGGCATCATAGGAACAGCCGCTGGTACGAAAACCAGATCAGACGGGTGTATTGCCTGAATCAAATTTGGTTGTCTGTACATGGAGGCACCTTCAGCGTATGCAACAAACAATGCAACAGTCGTTTTTGTTTCAATCTCTGGATAAGGAAGAAAAGAGCGCCCGACGGCTAGCTTTCCCATAAACTCAAACATCTGAGGTCGCTTAAGGTCGTCCATGGGAGCCGATTCAGCAAGAAGAGTTGGATCAATGGGACAAAGCCACCGTTGTCTACTTGTGAGAGCGGTCAAAAGGCTAGATAACTCGCTCCAGACTCCAACCTCAGAAAAAAGCATCTTCGTAATCAGAAACTGATCCAGTCCGATAACCCTAGTTGGCCAAAGATTTTTTGGGACCTGCCTGTTCCAGTGTTTCGATTGGCTTTGGCAAAAAAACAGTGCGTGGGAGTTGGCAAATCCCAAAAAACTCCAACAGTGCGGGTCTCCGCAAATAGAACAGTTCATCGAGATACATCCCTCTGATTCAAGCAGAGGGCTCAAGTTCGCATCCTCAATTCACCACCGGACAAGCCCAGCCATCAAACGTCCCACCATACCGAGCCGCCAAAGCCTCGAGCTCCAAAACTAACGGCCCCATTCGCGACGGCTCAATCGCCGTCTCCTTCACAAATTCGCACCAAAAATCGCCCGGCGCTGGCTCCCAGCGACCCTGCTTCCCAAGCACATACCCCTGAGCAAACACCTCCCCCAAAAACGCCTCCCGCCCGGCGTCCGAAGAAAACCAGGCCGCGAAATCCACCGGACGAACTTTCGTGTGGTCATCCCCATGCTGCTCCAGCTGCTGATACAAAGGGAAGTAGGCCGAGGTCACCCGCTCCAAGTCCGTGATCTTCGCATTCGCCTCGTACCAAGCCCAAGGATCTGGGTGCGGAGGAACAAGCGTAAAGGTCTCCTTCTTAAAAAGCCCCAACCCAACCGTAATCGGCGCGACTGTAGGCGTCTGCGAGACAAACAAGATCACCGTCCGCCCGTTCCCCGTCAAATGTCCAACTAGAACCACGGAAGACGGCACCGCCTTCTCCAACTTATCCTCAATCAGATTGTTCCGCTTGTACTCCCCCGAGTCCGCCGGAACTCCCGTCGGGGCCGGTTGATAGTTCAGAGTCACGCTCAACAGGTGTGGAAACTGAGCCCGCAAAGACTCCAAGTCCCCGCGAAACATGCCAATCATCGGCCTCGTTTCCGCATCCCGCACAAAGCTGATATAGCTGGCTTCGCTCATTCCTCTGTTTTACCGCCAGACAAGCTTCGTGTTACACTGACCCACAACCTCCAAAGGCCTGGTCGATATGCAAACTGCCCTCCGATTTGTCCAAACGCTTTTTGCGATGATGCTTCTCGCAGTGTCCGCCAGATCTGCCCCGTCGCAAGCCGACACAAAAACCCTCCGAGTCTTCATCTTCGCAGGGCAGTCGAACATGGTCGGCTCCCACTCCCGAGCAACCGACATCAAGCTCTTCCCACCCTTCGCAGGACTCGATCAGCCCCAAGAGAACGTGATGTACTCCTATTCCATTGGGCGCGAGGAAATGAACTCCTCCAACGGCTGGACGACGCTCAAGCCCCTCGGAAACGTCATTGGCCCCGAAGTCAGCTTCGCCCGCAAAGTCGCCCGGGTCACCAAGGCTCCCATCGCCATCATCAAGTGTGCCTCCGGCGGCACCACTCTTGGCGAGGACTGGAACCCAGATACTCCCGGTGGATTCAAGCTCTACCCCCTCACCCTCCAACTCATCCGATCCTCCCTCGCCGAGCTAGACCGCAAAGGAATCCGTTACCGCGTCGAAGGCTTTATGTGGCATCAGGGCGAAAACGACATGTTCAGCCGGGAACTCAAACCCGCCTACGCCAAGAACCTCAAGAACTTCCTCGCCAGTTGGCGCCGCGACCTCAACATTCCCAAACTCAATTTCTACATCGGCGAGCTCTGCACCAAAACGATTTGGGGCATGGACAACCGCGAAAACATGCACGCGATCCGCACCGCCCAAAAAGCCGTCGCCGCCGAAGACCCCAGAGCTGAATACATCCCGACATCCCAAAACGCCGTCGAGATCGGAGATGGTGCGGGGCTGCACTACCACTACGGCACCTTGGGCCAGCTCCAGCATGGCGAAGGCTACGCCAATGCCTATCTCCACAAGATCGGCAAGCTAGCCCAACGAACCCGCCCACTCAAAACGTGGCCGTTCCGCAAATCCAGCCCCGTCAAGCTG
Organism: Armatimonadota bacterium; assembly: GCA_037138755.1. Lineage (NCBI taxonomy): Bacteria > Bacillati > Armatimonadota > Armatimonadota bacterium. Next base: position 472,370 of record JBAXHT010000001.1, read on the forward strand.
TTCATCCTCGCCGGACACCGAAACATGGAAGGCGAACGAGCTTTCCGAGCCGACCTTCTCACCTCACCTATCGCCAAAGACAATCCCAAAATCCCCTTTAGATACAACCTGGGAGGCGGAACCACCATCTCCCGAGCCTGGGAACCCCTCGGCGTCGCCGGCGCTTCCGAAACTTTCGGCCCCGAACTCAGCTTCGGCCAACAACTTCAAGCAGCATCGATCGGCAGCTTCGCCATCGTCAAGTTCACCCATAGCGGCTCCCAAATCAACGACTGGACCCCTGCCGGAACCTCGGCAACTGACCTGAACCTCTACTCCAAATTCATCGACTTCATCAAACAGTCGATCAAGGACCTAAATGCTAAAGGGCACCAGGTTGAGCTAGCTGGAATCTTCTATCACCTTGGTGAAAACGACATGGCATACGGCCCTTATCGCCGCCAAGCCAGCAAGTGGCTCGCTGCCACGGTAAACCAAAGCCGGATTGACCTATCCATGCCAAGTCTGAAGTGGTTCGTGAGTCAACAAACTCCGTCGGAATCGTCCGGGCCGGGTGAAGAAAACTTAGCAGATCAGCTCGCCAAGATCGCTGCCTCTGACTCTTCTTTCATAGTAGTTCCCACTACTGACCTCCCGCCACAACGCGAAAGAATCGTGTTGACCGCGCCAGGGGTCGTCAAGCTCGGCGAACTCCTCGCGAGTAGATTTCTTGCTGATCAACGGTGACACGTGAGCGATCTGAGCACATCGGCTGGCTTTAGGCGTTAAGCCGAGTCCAGCAAACTCTCACCATTCGACTCAATGACACTGCGATACCAGTAGGCTGAATCCTTCGGAATCCGCTCCTGCGTCTGATAGTCGACATAGACCAACCCGAAGCGGAACCGGTACCCCTCGTTCCACTCAAAGTTGTCCATCAATGACCACTGGAAGTAGCCGCCGATCTCGACGCCGTCTTGTCCTGCGCGGTGGAACTCGCGGATATAGCGAGTCAAGAAGTCGATTCGCTGAGGGTCGTGGACTTTGCCGTCCACATGGGGCCAGTCGGAGAGTCCGAGGCCGTTCTCGGTAATGACAATCGGCTTGCCGTATCGCTCATAGAAGAACTTCGGACCCCAATACAGAGCTTCCGGAGTAACAGGCCAGTGGTAGATCGTCCGTGCCATGCCCTGGTGGTGGGGAATCTCGACGGCTTCGCCATTAGGCCCTTTCTTGACCGCGTGTGCATTGTAAATGTTCGCGCCGAAGAAGTCGGGAACTTGGTTGATGATCTCCATGTCGCCCTCGGCAGGTTTGCGATAGCTGGTTTCCCAAACCTTGTCGACGGCATCTGGATACTTACCGAAGAAAACTGGATCGTTCCAAAGGGCAAGGCTCCACGTGTTGAAGGCCGTCATCTCGACGGTTGCTTTACGAGCCACTTCAATGTCCTCCGGAGAGTCCGAGCCGGGGATCGAACAAACTCCCACTGGAGCCCAGCCGATCTGGGCGCCATTGGTCACGTTTGCCCGCAACACTTGAGACGCCCGACCGTGAGCAAGAAGCGCGTTGTGCGCCGCCCACAGGATTTCTTGCTGCCCCAATTTGTCTCCCGGAGCATGGTTGCCGATCTCCATGCCTAGGCCAATGAAGCATTGTGGCTCGTTCAAAGTCATCCAAGAGGTCACACGGTCGCCGAGTTTCTTGGCGACAACCTCGGTGTAGTCTGCGAACCACTTGCTGATGTCCGGGTTAAGCCAGCCTCCTCGGTGATAGACATCCAGCGGGGTGTCCCAATGGTAAAGCGTCACGTGAGGATCGATGCCGTTTTCCAGCAAGCAGTCGATCAAATTGTCGTAGAATTCGAGCCCTTTGGGGTCTACCGCACCGGTTCCCGAGGGCATGATTCTCGGCCACGAGAGCGAAAGACGGTAGTTGTTCACACCGAGCTCCTTCATGAGGGCGCAGTCTTCGCGGTAGCGGTTGAAATGGTCGCACGCGACGTCGCCATTGCTCGCGTCGCTAATCTTTCCCGGGCGCTTGCAGAACATATCCCAAACGCTGTGGCCACCGCCAACGAGGTACGGGGCGCCCTCAATCTGGTACGAGGCGGTGGCTACGCCCCAACGAAAATTCTCAGGAAAAGACACGCCTAAAAGTATATGTGATTTACCGATAGCCAATGCCTGTTTCTGTGTGGGAACCAGTATGCTTTGGGGCGAATCACTATGGCTGAACAAGTGCGTTGGGGAATTATTGGGCTGGGAAACATTGCTCGGCAGTTTGCGGAAGGACTAGCCGTCTCAAAGACAGGAAAGCTTGTAGCGGCGGGTTCGAGAACTCTGAGCCGGGCCGAGGAGTTTTGCGAAAAGCACGGGGGAACCGCCTACGGTTCGTACGAGGAAGTGCTCAACGATCCGAATGTCGATGCGGTCTACATCGCAACTCCGCACCATACACACATGAACGATACGATCGCGGCGGCAAAAGCCGGAAAAGCGATTCTGTGCGAGAAGCCAGTTACGCTGAATGCCCTGGAAGCCGAGCGAGCATTGGCTGCGGTGAAGGAAGCCGGCGTCTTCTTCATGGAGGCATTTATGTATCGCTGTACAGTCCAGACGGCAAAGATTCGTGAGTGGATCGAAAGCGGTTTGATTGGTGAAGTAAAGCTGGTGAACGCCTCGTTCGCATTCCAAGCGGGCGAAGAGTGGACGAACTTCCGGAACGACCCGGCTCTTGGTGGCGGTGGGCTGATGGATGTCGGCTCGTACTGCGTTTCGCTTGCCAGGCTGGCGTTTGGCGAAGAGCCGAGTGAAGCATGGTACGTTTCGCAACCAAGTGCAAAGGGCGTGGATTGGATCGGTAGCGGAATGCTCAAGTTCTCCGAAAACCGCTCGGCGGTTTTCCAGACGGGTGTCGGAATCATCTGCCGAAACGATGCGGTGATCATGGGAACCAAAGGGCGAATTGTGGTTGATGACCCTTGGAAGAACGGGACGGGGAAGAAGATTCGTCGCTATGAGGGTTGGGACACCGTGGCCGAAGAACTCGACCTGGGAATCACAAATGCTGAGCTTTATGCCGCAGAAGCGGATGCCGTTGCGCAGTATCTTGAAGCCGGCGAATGCCCTCACGTGACGATCGAGGACACGATGCAGCAAATGAGAACTCTTGACAAACTCCGAGCCTCTGGAGGAGTCGTTTTTGGAGCGGAGCTGAAAGCATGAAATACGCACGAATTGCCCACTTAGACAAAGATATCTCGCGTATCGTTTGCGGAACCGACTGGTTGATGAGCACAGCGCCGTACGACTCGTTTAAGGCTCTTGATGCCTTTGTAGAAGCAGGCGGCAACTGCTTCGATACTGCCCATTGCTACGGAGCGAACAGCAACATCTTCGGAGCGTGGCTCAAGGCTCGTCGCAATGCGCACAAGTTGGTGTTCCTGAATAAGGGTAACCATCCTTACGGCTCACCAAGGTTCAGTGAACTCTTCACCAAGAACGACATTTTCGAAAACCACGAGCGATTGGGGGTTGATCACACGGATCTGTACGTTTTCCACCGAGACGACCCTTCGGTGCCAATTGAAGAAGTCGTTGATTGGATGAACCGGATTATCAAGGCTGGGCTAATCACCGCTTACGGCGGTTCCAACTGGCAACCGGCTCGCGTTGAGGCGGCCAACAAGTACGCGTCTGATTCAGGGCAACAAGGCTTCTCTTGCAATAATCCTAACCTGACGCTAGCACATAATGTGAAGCCGCTCTGGGACGGCTGCGTCACAATCGACGAAGCTGGGCGTAAGTGGCACGAGGCGAATCAGCTACCGCTGTTCGCTTGGTCATCCGCCGCTCGCGGTTACTTCGCAGAGACTACAGACGCAGAGGTGCTCGCTGCTTACGACTGTGCCGAGAGCCAGGCGCGACGGGCGCGGGCAACCGAGTTGGGAGCAAAAAAGGGCTTTAGCGCGACTCAGATCGCACTGGCTTGGGTCCTCAACCAGCCGTTTCCAACGTTCGCACTCTGTGGGTTGCGTAAACCGAGCGATGTGGAGCAGAACAGTCAAGTTCCGGACATTGCGCTTACGCCAGAAGAAATGCGGTATTTGGAGCACGGCAACTAAAACCCGCAAAAACGACGAACGAGAAGGGCGAATTCCTATGGAACTCGCCCTTCGTGCATATTGTTCAGCTCGTCGAATCGGGCAACCCGCAGATGTTTGGCGGAGTGATATCTTCATGCCTTACCCGAGCCCAGTTCTTGATGGAACACGGACATGAAGTCTCCCTCGTTTGCCGTGGATATCCCGAATGGGATCAGCCGTTCGTGCATAAAGGCGTAAACGTTTATCCAACAAGGCCAAAAGACTTCAAGCTCGGGAAGCTGTGGGAGAAGCAGTACCTCCATCCGCTCCTGCCGCATTACATGGCAAAAGCGGTTGATCGTATAGCGACAGAAAAGGGTGTCGATCTTTTGGAGATCAACGATAGCTTCCCGGCGATGAAGATGGACCGGGTTATCGCCAAGCACGATATCTGGGTCGCGCACTCGATCCAGGGAACGGCGTTTTTACACCCGGGTCTTCCGCCAAAAATCAAAGAAGCCTCGATGAAGTGGGAAGAAAAGGTTGCTCGGATGAGCGACATGTCTTTCCCGCTGAGCAACTACTTGGCCTCGGCATTCAAGCCCTTTGTTGATGATTCGAGAGTGCGGATTGTTTACAACCCGATTCCGTTGGCGTTTCGAGACTATCAGCGACAGCCTCAGCAACTTGACGCAAGTCAGCCGCTCAAGCTTCTCTTTATGGCTCGAATGGACTCCGGGAAGCGCATTTTGAAGCTGATCGAGGCGATTGGGCGACTCCCCGATCCATCGAGGGTTCGGCTGAAAGCGGTCGGTCAAGGCGATGAACTCGCTGCCGCTCGGCGGCTTGTCGGAGAACTAGGTCTTCGCGGATCAGTGGAGTTCACAGGAGATTATGTTTATGGAGCCGATGCAGTACTTGCCGAATATGACCAGACTGACCTGGTCGTAAATCCTACAGCAATGGAAGGTTTTTCCTTGGCGATTCTTGAGTGCATGGGCACTCGGACTCCGCTCATGGTGACAGACTTGCCGCCGAATGTCGAGGCACTGGGCCGGGACTACCCGTTGTACTTTGGAGTGGACAATGTCGAACAACTCTCGACCCAACTCCAACGAGTGGTCGATGACCGGTCGCTACTGAAGACTTCAGCCGACGAAATGGCGCGCCGAGCACCGTTGTTCACTCCCGAGTCGTGCTTCTCGCCGATGACTGATGCGCTTCAGGAACTCGAGCAAGGAAAGATCGAGCGTCGTCTTCGGGCTGCGGCTTAGGCTGCAGGCTTCGGGCGTCGCTTAGGCCCTTCCATCTGGCGGATGATCACGCACGGCTCGGTCGCAACGTTTGGCCGAGCGGCGGTCAACACTGCTTGATCAATCAGGTTTCGGATGTAGGGATCATCCAGGTCTTCAATTCGGTTCAGTTTGATGTGCCGAATTTTGGCGCCAGAGCCGACTAGCCGGCCCTCGGGATCATCCAACGAAACCCCGTTAGTGAAGCCAATGTTCACGTAGCTCGTGTAAGTAGGGAGATGGATAAAGTGATCTCTATTCTTGTCTGAGAACCCGTAGGAGGGGCCAACGGTGTTTGTGGCGTCCCAGATGATTTCGACGCACGGAGGAAGAATGCTGAGAATTGATTGACGAAGCCCGCGGGCAAGCTCAACGGTTTTCGAAGGGTACGGCTTAAGAAACTCTAGATAGTCTGGCGGCTCAGGGTGCATAAGTTATCCTACGCTCCCGGCGACGATCAGTCAATCTGCGAAAGTGCATCGACGACTTCAACGACGGCAAGTGCCGCTTCGCGGCCTTTATTGCCGAACTTGAGCCCAGCTCGATCCAGGGCCTGGTCCTGAGTGTCCGGGGTGAGGATGCCCCACGCGACCGGTTTGCAGAATTCGACTTGGAGAGACATCAACGCTCCTCCAACATCTCCGCCGAGGAGTTTGGCGTGTGGGGTCTGGCCTTGAAGAATACAACCGAGCGCGACGATACCATCCGGGGCCGCCTTACTTTTCAGCAGCTTTTTAACAACGACTGGAATCTCCCAGGTGCCCGGAACGTGGACGACCGTGATGTTTGCCACGCCGTGGCTTTCTAGTTCTTCAACCGCTCCGGCCAGAAGTTCCTTGGTGACAAGCTCGTTCCAGCGACTGACGACAATCGCCACTGACTTGCCTTTACCGTTCATCTTGCCGCGAATCTGCTTCATGCTCACCTTCATTATGGCTGGTTAGCGTCGACGCATCAGGATAAGGAGGCTTGGAGCACCGAGGATGGAAGTCACTATGCCGACCGGAAGCTCGGTACCTTGGGGGCCTCTCTGAGCGATAGCATCCGATGCCAGAAGCAACAGCGAGCCAGCTATCGCGGATAGAGGGAGGGTCTTTCGGAGGTCGACCCCAACCAGGGAACGGGCAATGTGAGGGGCGACTAATCCAACGAAACCAATAATGCCGACCGGGCCAACTGTGATCGCAACCATGGCCGTCACAACAACGAGGACCTGATTCCGTAACTTCTGGACGTCTACTCCAACCGAAGCCGCTGTATCCTCGCCAACTGCCAACGCGTTGAGTTTTCGAGACGCCCGGAACAGGAGTAAGAAACCTATCACGAAGGAACCGGCAAGGAGCAGAACCGGCCACCAGAACGCCGTGGACATGCTGCCCATTAGCCACCGTAACAAGACGGCTTGATCCTTTCCACTCTCTAGCACGATGAGGGAAAGTAGCGAGCTGAGCATGGTTGAAACAACAACTCCAGCAAGCAGCAACGATGGTGTCTCAATGACTCCGTTGCGTCGGGAAAGTCGAGTGACAAGCAATAGAGTCAGTAAGCCAGTCCCGAAGCCTGCAACCGGTTTGATGATAATCAGCAACCCCTCTGAGAATCCAAGACCGAGGGTCAGTGCGCCGCCGATAGCGGCCCCGCTCGAGGCGCCAACAACGTACGGTTCCGCGAGTGGATTTCGGAAGAGAGTCTGCAAAGCGGCCCCGCAGACTCCCAGCGATGCTCCGACGAACAGGCAGTAGCAGGCCCGAGGAAGCCGCAAGTTCCAAATCACGTTGTTCGTGTAGTTGTCGCCGACAGGTCCCCGAAGAACTTCTCCAAGGATGGCCAGCGGGTTGTACCATAGCGTGCTCCCGATTCCCACATGAAGCAGGAAACCAAGAAGCAGAAGCAGGCACCCAAGCCAGATGATGCGCAGAGTTGGCTTGGGCATATCGTGATAAAGTCTATACTCTCAGTACGGTGAACACGCTCAATCTCTCCCATCGCGCTCAACTTTTAAAGCCCTCGCCCACGTTGGCGATTACCGGAAAAGCCAACGCGATGCGAGCCGACGGGATTGATGTCGTCTCGTTTGGGGCTGGTGAACCGGACTTCAACACTCCGCAGCCAATAATCGATGAAGCCGTCTTGGCTCTTAATGAAGGGTTCACGAAGTACACCCCGAGCGCGGGAATCAAGGAGCTGAAGGAAGCAATTTGCGCCAAACTCGTCCGCGAAAACAAGCTGAACTACTCTCCCGACCAGATTATCGTGAGCTGCGGAGCGAAGCACTCGCTCTACAACGCGATGCAGGTTTTATTAGATCCTGGCGATGAAGTCATTTTGCTGGCACCCTATTGGATGACCTACGCAGACCAAGTCGTGCTCGCAGGTGGCACTCCGGTCGTCATCAAATGCTCCGCTGAGGAGGGGTTTGTTCCGACATACGACCAGCTTCGAGATGCGATCACGCCGAAAACTCGCGCAATAGTCCTCAACAGTCCGTCGAACCCGTCTGGTGCGCTTCTTCCTCGTCACACCTTGAAGGAAATCGGAGCACTGGCCCTTCGAAATGGTTTCTGGATCATCGCCGACGAAATTTATGAGCGGCTGATCTATGGCTACGAATTTGAGTCCATCGCTGCCCTCGGAAAAGACGTGCAGGATCAGACGATCACGATTGGCGGATGCTCGAAGAGTTACGCCATGACTGGATGGCGAATTGGGTTCGCCGCCGCCCCTCAACAAGTAGCCAAGGCGATGAGCAATTTCCAAGACCAGGTGACCAGCAATCCCACATCATTCGCCCAACGCGGAGCAGTGAAGGCATTCGGGTTGCCCGCAGAGTCGGTTGAGGCAATGCGAGCAGAGTTCGAGGTGCGCCGCGATCTGATCGTCGGCCTGCTCACCGCAATTCCCGGCGTGAAGATCGATCCTCCCAAGGGCGCCTTCTATGCGTTCCCGGATGTTTCTGCTTTGCTCAAGCCGGGCGAGACTGACTTGGATCTTGCGGGAGAACTTCTCGAAAAGGCACTGGTGGCCGTCGTCCCTGGCTCCGTCTTTGAAGGGCAAGGCCACATCCGTCTGAGTTACGCCACGAGCCGAGCCAACATCGAAAAGGGGGTTGGGCGAATCGCAGAGTTCTTCGCCGCTCGCGCATGACACCACCGACCGGAATTCCTAAGGGAATTCCCTTAAAGAATGAGGCTGTCTTCAGGCTGGCGATGACCCATCGCTCAGCATCGCCAAACGACGTTGCTGGTTCGTACGAGCGACTGGAGTTCTTCGGTGACTCCGTACTAGGCTTAGTAGTCGCACAGTATTTATACGAGCACTTCCCTCAATGGGATCAAGGATTGATGTCTAAGGCGAAGAGTAGTGTTGTGCAAGAAGCACCTCTAGCGGAAGTCGCAAAGAAACTTGGGCTAGAGCCTTACCTTGTCCTCAGTGCGAGCGAGGAACAAACTGGAGGTAGGAACAGAGCCTCGGTGCTAGCCGACGTCGTTGAAGCAATTTTTGGTGCGATTTATCTCGAGTCGGGCCTCGAAGTCGCCCGTTGGTTCATCCTCGAGCAGCTAAATCCATATCTTTTGAGGATCAGCACTGGCGATGTTAGTCCGGATGATTTTAAGTCTAAACTCCAGGAAATGGCACAGTCCATCTGGCGAAAGACCCCTTCTTACCAGGTTTTAGGCGAAAGTGGTTATGCGCATGACCGTCGATATCGGGTTGTAGTATTATTTGATGGAGAGGTCATCGGAGAAGGCTCGGGACGATCGAAAAAAGAGGCAGAGCAGGCAGCCGCCGCGGAAGCCATAGAAGTTATTCGACGTAACGTAAAGCTTTGAACCCTCGCTTTATTGCTTGATATTGGACTGGAGGAGAATGGAAGTGCACCCCTTGGCACTCATATTGCCCCTCATAAACAACAATCGTGAAGAAGGTAAACAACATGAAGGGAATTTTAGTAGGAATGGCAGTCGTCGGAATGAGTGCAAGCGCACTCGCCCGGCCAGAGCTGAACGCATTCATTAACAAACCAGCAAATACGATTCCCGAACTGATCTCCCAGATCAAGTCGGATCGACAGGTCGCAGATCGATTCATGCGGCACTTCTCAATGGGACGAGATGAAGTCATCGAGTTCGTCAGCGGTCTTCGACTGGGAACGATCCAAAAGTCTTCTTACTACACGATTTACTCCGCCCCAGAAAACGGCGTTCTGAAGTCCCACGTCTCATTCTTTAAGAAAGGCACCCCAGCCTTCGTTGACGCAGAAGGAAATCCGATTCTCCGAGTCAAGTGCGGAAATCCGTTCGTTGGCGGTCCAGTGCGAGCCTATGCTACAAACGATCCAGGTGTTGAGGACGTTGCTGCAGGCGCTGTTGAGATGCCTGTCGAAATGGGTGCTGTTGCTGCAGCGGCACCGGTGGATCCAACGGTCGTGGTGGCAAATATTCCAACGGTTACGATTCCAACGATCCCGATCACCACGAACACTGTTCCAAGTACAAACAGCCGAGGAAACGTCTTCGGAGCGTTGGCCGGTCTTGGCGCGGCAGCTTCCTTCGTCCAAACTGGGACAACCACGCAGGTCGTGCCGGAGCCAGCCTCGATGGTTGCTCTCGGTCTTGGAGCAGCTGCACTGCTGCGACGACGAAAGAAGTAAGCCGCAAACCTTCACGAGATAAACCCCACTAGCTTGGTTTGTTGGTGGGGTTATTCCTTTTATATCTCCTCTAGCACAGGCGAGATTTCCGCATTAAAGCTGATAGCAGTCTGAGCAGAATAGTACAAGTTCTCCAGCCGCACTCCAAACTCACCGGGCAAATAAATTCCGGGTTCTATGCTGAAACAGTTACCCTCGACAAGCGCCACATGATTGTCCGGCGAGATGTTCGGGTGTTCGTGAACTTGGGTACCGATCCCGTGTCCGGTTCTGTGAGTAAAGAATTCGCCGTATCCCGCGTCAGCGATCACTTTCCGGGCCGCGCCATCGACTTCGCTGGGGATCGCTCCGATTGTTGCTACTTGCCGGGCCGCTTCGTGGGCTCGGTAGACGGTCTCGTAGACCTCTTTTTGCTTTGTCGTGGCTGAGCCAAACACCATTGTTCGGGTGATGTCGCTCTGGTAGCCCTGGAATTCGCAGCCAAAGTCGGTCAGAACAGGCATGTCCCGCTCTAGTCGAGTATCGCCGTTAACATGGTGGCTCTCCGCAGAACCCGAGCCGAAGCCGACGATGCAAAACGTCGGATTTCCTCCAAGCCGAGAAAACTCGTCTCGAATGATCTTTTCCAGTTCAATCTCCGTCATTCCCTCGCGCAGCGAAGTCTTGACTTTGAGGAACACCTGATCGGCGAGATCGCCCGCAGCTTTCATCTTCGCTAGCTCATCCGCGCTCTTGCGCCCGGTGATTTGGCCGAGGTACGCACCTCCGGCGACAAAGCGAATTCCGATGAATGCTTCCTGCATCTCGAGCAGCATCTTGGCTGGCATGTGGTCGTCCACCAGAAACACTCCTGCCTCGCCGTGCCACTCCTCGATCAACTCGGTAAACAACGCAATCGGATCTTCGCCATCTCGCCAGTCCCGAATGTTTGAAATACCCGCTCGACGCGCTTGGATCGAACTCAGAGCTGGGCAGATGAGGCACTGCTCGCCAGACTTGTGCACGGCAAGCACCATAAATCGCTCATGGGCGTCTTCGGGGAAATCAGCCAGATAACCTAGCGTTGGCGCCGTTTGGGCTAGAAATCCATCCAGAGCATGATCATTCACCAGTTCAACAAGGCGTTCGATTCTCGTCATTTTGTTTTAGTATCCCGCATAGCCCGATGTGGAAATCCTTGGATCACACCCGATCGTTCGGTTTTGGTTAGAGTCGAGCAGGATCAAATGGCAACTACCCTGGCTTGACTGTGAAGTATCGATTTGATGTCCCATCCCGCGCAGCAAGCCGAGAGTATCTGGGCCAATGCCAGGTTCTACCCGTATCTGGTCCGGGAACCACTGGTGGTGAAAACGCGGCGCATTGACGGCGCGCTGGGCGGTCAACCCATGAACACCAACGTTCAAAATCGTCTCGAAGACAGTGTTGATGATCGTAGGTCCGCCGGGCGAACCGAGCACCATCCATAGTTTGCCGCCCTTGCTGACAATGGTTGGAGTCATGCTCGATAGCGGCCGTTTGCCCGCTTGAATCGAATTGATTTCGCCCTGCAAGATCTTGTACCGGTTCGGGCTCCCCGGCTTGGCGGTGAAGTCGTCCATCTCGTTGTTCCAAATGAACCCGAGCTTCGGGGAGGTCACCTTGCTGCCGTAGGAATCGTTGATCGTGTAGGTCTGGCTCACCGCATTGCCTTCGGCGTCAACGATGCTGAAATGCGTGGTGTGCTCACTCTCCTTTTCTGGCTCTAGCCCTGGTTTGATTGACTCGCTCGGCGTTGCCCGACTTCCAATTTCCGCTCGGCGTCGGGACAAGTAAGCCGGATCAAGAAGAGAAGTGATCGGGACTGTTGCGAAACCAGGATCTGCCATGTATTCGGCTCGATCTGCGAAGCAGCGCTTCATGGACTCCGCCATCAGATGAATCGTCCCGCCGGAGTTGAGTCCTGACTTCTTAAGGTCATCGTCTTTCAACATCCCCAGCATCATCAAGACAATGACGCCTCCTGAGCTTGGTGGGGGCATTGTGGTGACTTCGGCACCGTTCCAGTTGCCAACGAGCGGTTCTCTCCATTCCGGTTTGTAGCTTGCAAGATCTTCCTTGGTGATGAGCCCCCGGTTGGTCCGCATCTCCGATTCAATTTCGTCGGCAGTTTTGCCCTTATAGAAGCCGTCGCGGCCCAGATCACGAATTCGTTCAAGCGTCTTAGCTAAATCAGACTGGACAAAGTTTTGTCCCGGTTCAAACCCGGTTCCGTCAGCAGCAAAGTTTCGATAAGTTGCCGGGAACTGTTTGTTCAGTCTCCCAAAGTTTGAAAAGTCACCCGCCTGGACTGCACTCAGCGAGAATCCTTTCGCTGCCATCTCCACCGCAGGCTGGACGAGGCGCCGCCACTCCAGCTTGCCAAACTTCTTATGAGCTTCCCAGAAACCGGCAACGGTCCCAGGAACTCCGGCCGCTCGATAGCCAAGGTAACTCTCACTTGTCGGGTTCCCCTTGGCATCGAGATACATCTCCCGAAACGCCGCCTTTGGCGCGATCTCGCGATAGTCCAGGGCATACGATTCACCGTTTGCTCGGCGGTAAATCATGAACCCTCCACCGCCAATGTTGCCCGCTGCTGGGAAGCAGACGGCGAGAGCGAATCCTGTCGCAACTGCGGCGTCTACCGCGTTTCCGCCTTCTTTCAAAACGGCTGCCCCAATTTCTGAGGCCAAGTGGTGATCGCTCACCACCGCCGCATGGCTGTATCGGTTCGTCGCTCCGATCTGAACGGCCAGCGCGGCGGCGATCATTTGTCTTTGCCCAATACGTACTTATCTAGCCAAGCGATCCAGCGCGCCCACTGATCCATCAGAGTCTCGCGGGCGATCTGCCCGTGGTCTTCGTAGGGATACATGTAGAGCGCGGCCGGTTTGCCGATGCTCTCGAGCACATTGAACATCCGTGCCGAGTTGATCGGGTCGGTTCCCACGTTCTGGTCATCCATTCCTGCGTACATGAGTAGTGCCCCGCTCAGGTTCTCGGCATAAAGAATCGGAGACATGTCGAGGTACGTACTTCGCGCCTCGAAAAGCGTGCGTTGCTCGCCCTGGAAGGCGATTGGTGTCAGCGTTCGGTTGTAGTTCCCGGCTCCCGCAATTCCCGCTTTGAAGAATGGAGTGTGGACCATTGCGTTCGCAGTGCTAAACCCGCCGTAACTGTGTCCGCCAAGCGCGAGCTTGGTGCGGTCGGCGATTCCTCTCGCGTCCAAAGCGTCAATCGTCGCCGACATGTTTTGGCGGAGATGATCGACATAGAAGTCGTTCACTCGAGTTTTTGGTCCTACGATCGGACAATCTGGTTCGACGAGTGCCCAGCCGCGCCGGATCAAAAGTGATTTCGGGCTGCCACCTTGGGCCGGGAACATGTTCGGATTGGGATTTCTTATCCCTCGGTCGTAGGCGGCTTGATTATCTACTTCGTTTGGATAGAACCAGAAAAAGGCGGGCAGACGATCACCTTCGGCATGCCACTTGGGAGCCGTCACCTTGACCCAGAACTTGAATCCATCTGCGCGGGTTACCTGGAACCGATAACGCTTGGCTTCGGTAAGGTCTGGTGCGTAGTCTTTGTTCTGTGTGACCTGTTTAGTGCGCTTGCCCCCTTCGAAAACGAAGCTGTTGCTCGGCTCCGTTGCCGTTTGGTGATCCACCAGAAGGCGGGTTCCTTCGGCGTTCAAAATGCCATCAATCGTCTGGTAAGTCTTCTCTTCGCACTTCCAAAGTAAATCGACTTTCTTCGACTGGGTATCGAAGCTATTCAGGAACGGACGAGTTGGATTCTTCTCCTCATCCGTCGTGGTGTTCGTTCCTCTGAGCAGGATTTTGGGTGCCGTATCATCCAGTACGCTGACTCCGTTAGCATTAGCCGTAAGAACTGGAGTTCCGGGATTCTGTTCCGCCCCCTTGTATGACCAGAGAACGGTCTCGGTCATCTCTTTGTTGAGTTCAAATCGCTTAAATTTTGTCTCACCATCCTTGGTTTCGCTCAGGAAGATCGCAGTTCCCGTTGCGTTCCAGAGTAGACCGCTAAATCCCTGCTCTCGGGTTGCGAGAACAGTCTCACCGTCCTTCGCAAACGGGGCGACCCACTTCACCAATTCTTCTGGCTCGCGGGGTGCGGTTGGCGCAACACCTGGTCGCTGTCCTCGACCTTGTTCGTCGTCTTCCGGAGAGAGAATCGGTTGAGCTGGGACCGAGGAAGGTTTGGCTTTTGTACGTACAAAGTACAAACCGGAGCCGTCCGGCATCCAGTCGACCTGCCTTCGGGCGGCGAGTGGCGTCACCGGAGGAGTTGTGACCAATGGATCAGGGGCTGGTTCACCGGGGCGAAGTGGCGTCTCTTCCAGCGTTATGAGTGCTTTGCCTGTAGAATCCCAAATTTCTTCCTTCCGACCGAAGTTGGACGCAGGCACGATGTATGAGAACGGCTTCTGCACCGTCGTTACTCGGAAGAGATTGCCTTTAGGGGCAGGATCCACCGAGGCGATCATTGCTGGCTTGCCGACCGGAGCCATTTTGCCATCCAGGTTCACCTTGGCTAGTTGCCCGGTCATGTAGTATTCGAACCGCCGCTGATCGTTCTCATTCTGCAGAAGGGTTCGGAACTGGCGAAGGCGATTTTTTCCAGTGTCGGTGACCTGAACTTTTGGCTGGCTCGGCAGTGCGGTTGCAACGGGTTCGTCCCCTCGATTCGTCGGAACAAAAACTCCAACAACTCCGGAGGAGTCCGAAACCCATTCAGGCGAGACTCGGGTGGCGAGGATCGGCTGTTTGGTCAACTCCCGGGTTGAGTTCTTCTCTGCGTCATGAACCCAAACCGTCGAAGCTTCCTCGCCATGAACCATATAAAGGAGAAACTTGCCGTTCGGGGACCAAGTCCCTCCGCTGAGCCACTTCCCTTTCGGCGCCTGAATCGTGCGCGTAGAAAAATCGGCGGCACTTGTCAGGACAATTGACGTCGATGTGCGAAAGGACATCGGACGGGCTCGATTTGCTACTGGATCGATCATGATTCCCGCCAGGTTCTCGTATTTGGTCGAGATATCGGCGAGGTTGACGGCCCGATCCGCCTGAACCCGTGCGAACCAGGTTCGTGTCGCATTCAAGTTCGAGAGGTTAACGTTGAGCTGTCGGGGCTGGTCGAAATACTCGGCAATCTCAGCCGGGGGTCTCAAATATGATTCCGCGTTGATTGGAGTTGGAGCCTGAGGAGCTTTTGCTCCCGCATCGAATTGCAGTGCCAGAACTGCCGCAAAAAAGTGCATTGCGCTAGCTTAATCAATTACAGTGACAGTTTTCTCGATTTCTAGGATCCCGTCCACTGTGACGGCAAGTTTTTGGTTTCCATTTTCAATAACCGTCCAACCGCGCTGGGCAAACTGGGGCCAGATTGCGCCGTTCAAGTCGTGTACAAAGTGCTCGATATCTTTTGGATCGAAACTCTTTTCGGTGCGAAGCAGGTTTCGTTCTAAGTTGACCTCGAGTGCGCAGGTAAGGCAAACCACTGTCGTGGCTCCAGCTTCTCGAACAAAAAGTTCAATGCTGTCTGGGAACGAGCAGTGCTCGATCACGACTGCAAAACCGGCATCCGAGTAAGTGCGTGCGCACTGGCCAGCTGCGATATGTGCCAAGCAGAACTGGCGATGGCACTCCTCGTCGTACCCTTGGGTTGGTTGGCGCAGTCCTGAGACCACGTATTGGCGGAAGTAGTCAAGGTCAATCCGAAACGCCTTCTCATATCTTTCGGCGAGTGCCTTTGCCGTAGTCGATTTCCCAACTCCGGGCGCACCGGAGATGAAGAAGATTCGCCCTTTTGGCAAGGCAGGCATCGACCGAAGTATACTGTTGGCACGATTTGCCGGATCGTCTAATGGCAGGACAGCTGTTTTTGGTGCAGCACGTCAAGGTTCGAATCCTTGTCCGGCAGCCACTTTTTTGAAACCGACCCCCGACTTTTGGGTCGGGGTTTCTTGTTCTACTCCCCTTAAACTCACGCTTACGTTTGCTAACAGACGGCCATCCGTATCAAAAAACAAGGCACGGTACGAACTCGATCCTTGGTCCAGCGCTAAAAACACTGGGTTGATGCGCTCATCATGCAGAATCTTTGCCGAAGGAGATTTTTGCGGTAGTGCTGGTTACGGTAGCATCGGAGTTGGATGATGCGAGGCAAAGTCGGTTCGCAAAAAAAGTTGGTTCGCCGAGCAGGGTTCATTGCGTCTGTCGGCGTTCTGACGTACGGCATCGCCAGCGCCAATTATCCTTCGACGCTTGATTTCGCCTCGGACGTAGACCCGATTCTAAGAGCCCATTGCTCACCTTGCCACTACAGCAAAGAGCCCGCCGCTGGCCTCGCGTTTGACCAACTTGCCGGCCTCATGAAGGGTGGGGTATCCGGCCCCGCGATTGTGACCCGCAACTCGGGGAAGAGTCGGTTGATAAGACGAATATTGGGCCAGGATGGCTTACCGAGAATGCCCATCGGATTTAACGCCCTGGCCAACGCCGATATCGCAACCCTTCGAAGTTGGATTGATCAGGGAGCAAAATCATCATCGGCAACTGCCCGACGGACCCATTGGGCCTATGTCGTGCCGGTTCGCCCCCCGATTCCGGCTATCAAGCAATCCACATGGGTGCGGAACCCCATCGACTCCTTTGTTCTGTCCACGCTAACGAAAAACGGGCTGAAACCGTCTCTCGAGGCCGATCGGGCCACCCTGATCCGCCGGGTCACGCTTGACCTCATCGGCCTGCCTCCAACTCCTTTTGAAGTGGATGACTTCATGGCCGACCGAAGCCCCGGCGCCTACGAAAGAGTGGTAGACCGACTGCTCGCCAGCAAACACTACGGCGAAAGAATGGCGCTCCCCTGGCTAGATCTTGCCCGCTATGCCGATAGCAACGGCTTCCAGCAAGAGGGCGACAATCAACAGTACGGTTGGAGAGATTGGGTGGTGAGAGCCATCAACCAAAACATGCCCTTCGACGAGTTCACCATCGAACAACTCGCCGGAGATTTGCTTCCAAACGCCACCGTGGACCAAATCGTCGCCACCGGATTTAACCGAAACCACATGCTCAACGGTGAAGGCGGCGCGATTCCTGAAGAGCAACGGTCGGTCAACCTTTTTGACCGTGTAGATACCACTTCGACCGCTTGGTTGGGTCTCACGATGGCCTGCGCGCGGTGTCACGACCACAAGTACGACCCCATCTCCCAGCGAGACTACTACCGCATGATGGCGCACTTCAATCAAGTGCCCGAAACCGGGGTGCCTAGCGGGGGTGGACAGTACCGGATCGCCGATCCAACCGTATACGGTGGTACAAAAGATCAGATAACTCGGCTAGCTGCGGCTGAAAACGAGCTTGCAAAACTCAAAACTGCCAATCCACCCGATAAGAAACTAATTGCCGCCGCCTCTGAGATTGTAGAAAAACATCGAGCGGAAATGCCCCGAGTGATGGTCATGTCCGACGCCCAACCCCGAAAAACCTATATCTTCAATCGCGGTAACTATCTGGAACACGGAGAGGAAGTCGAACCGGGCCTGCCCGAGAAGATTGCTCGCGCCACAGTCCCGGCCAAAAATCGAATGGCGCTTGCCCGATGGATCGTTTCTTCCGAGAACCCGTTGACAGCAAGATTCTTTGTCAATCGAACCTGGCAACTCTTCTTTGGCCGGGGTTTGGTACGAACCGAAGAGAACTTCGGCGTCAAAGGTGAACCGCCTACCCATCCCGAACTTCTCGATTGGCTTGCCGTCGAGTTTCGCGAGCGAGGCTGGGACGTCAAGCGCCTACAGCGCCTCATCGTCACCAGCAGCGCATATCGCCAAAGCTCAAGGGTGACGCCTGAGTTGATTCGACGCGATCCCGAGAACCGACTCCTTGCTCGTGGTGCGAGATTCCGCCTTCCGTCGCCGATCCTAAGGGATATTGCCCTGAAATCCAGCGGGCTGCTCAATCCGGCCATGGGCGGAAAACCCGTCTATCCTTACCAGCCGAAGGAGATTTGGGACGGCCTAGCCATCACTCTAGAGCGAGACTTCAAGTACCCGCAGTCCAAGGGAGCTGATAATTATCGTCGAAGCATCTACACCTTCTGGCGCCGTACCGCTGCCCCCGGCAACATGTTCGATGCCTCGTCCCGGCAGGTCTGCACTGTGCGAAATAGCGTTACCTCGTCCCCCCTCCATGCCCTCACGATGCTGAACGACATCACTTGGGTCGAAGCTGGCCGCGGATTAGCCCAGCAGGTCCTTAAACTTCCCGCCCGCAGTCGGCTCAGTGAAGCGTTTCGCCGAGTTTGCACCCGAAGACCCAACGCCGCCGAGCTAAGCGTACTGGAGCGGAGCCTGGCTCGGTCACAGCAATACTTCGAGTCAAATCCTGCCGAAGTTGCCCCATTTCTTGCCGTCGGAGACCTTCCGGTGGACCCGAAACTTAACCCCGTCGAAGTCGCGGCCTATGCCAGCGTTTGCCTGGCTATCTACAACCTGGACGAGGCCATGACCCGCGAATGAACCTATTTTTTGAGCGCGACCTACGAATCTCTCGCCGTCAATTGCTCGGCGCCGCCGCCCAGGGCGCTGGTTCCCTCGCCCTCATGGGCCTGCTCGCCCAGGACGGATTTGCCTCAACTCTCGCCCCGCAAAAAAGGGGTCTCAAAGGGCTTCCCGGTCTACCGCATTTTCCCGCGCGAGCCAAGCGAGTGATCGTCCTCTGGCAAGGTGGCGCCCCCTCTCAGGTGGATCTTTTCGATCCCAAGCCCAATCTGGAAGCATTGCGAATGCAGGAGCTTCCCGACTCCGTTCGCTCCCGATCGCGCCTCTCCACGATGACCAGCGGCCAGGCCAAATATCCCATTCTGCCCGCGATTCAGCCTTTCAAAAACTACGGTCAAAGTGGCACCGCCATGTCCACCCTGCTCCCACACTTAGGCAGCGTAGCCGATGACATATGCCTCGTGCGCTCGATGCACACCGAAGTCGTGAACCACGCCCCGGGAGTCACCCTTTTTCTAACTGGCAGCCAAATCCCAGGTCGGCCCAGTATGGGAGCTTGGGCCGCATACGGTCTTGGATCCACCACCGATGAGCTTCCCGCATTCGTCGTCATGACCTCTAACGACGAGAAGAAAACCTGCGGCCAACTGTTCTATGACTACTATTGGGGTAGCGGATTTCTGCCGTCCCTCTACCAGGGCGTGCGCTTCCGCGCCGAAGGTGATCCCGTTCTGTATCTAAGCAATCCTCCCGGCATGTCGCCCGCTCTCCGGCGGGGCGTCCTCGATGACATCGCAGATCTCGACCGCCAGCGTCACAAAGTCTACGGGGATCCCGAGATCGAATCCCGTATCGCCCAGTACGAGATGGCGTTTAAGATGCAAACCAGCGTCCCCGATCTAACTGATCTATCCAAGGAATCAGCCGACACTCTGGAGATGTACGGTCCCGACGTCCAGCGAAAGGGAAGTTACGCCTACAACTGCCTCCTCGCCCGGCGCCTGGTCGAACGCGGCGTCCGGTTTGTCCAGCTCATGCACAGTGGCTGGGACCAACACTCCAATCTCGACACCCAACTCGCGCTTCAATGTCGAGACACTGATCAACCGTCCGCCGCCCTCATCAAGGACCTCAAACAGCGCGGAATGCTGGAGGACACCATCGTCGTTTGGATCAGCGAGTTTGGTCGTACTGTCTTCGTTCAGGGCGATATTACTAAGCCTGATGGTCACGGACGTGATCATTTCGGATCCTGCTACAGCATCTGGGCCGCCGGAGGCGGCTTCCGAGGCGGCACCGTTCACGGCGAAACCGACGAGTTCTGCTACGGCATCACCAAGGACCCGGTCAGCGTCAATGACCTCCAAGCCACCCTACTCCATCAACTGGGCATCGATCACAAACGCCTCACCTTCCGGCACCAAGGCCGCGACTTCCGACTAACCGATGTCAGCGGCGAGGTCGTCAAAAACATCATCGCATAGTGGCGAATATCAACGATCTAATTGGAATGAACCCGCCGTCGAGATGGAACTTAGCCGTCTGACCGAAATACCTCCCAGATTTGGGCGCGTGGAACAAAGAGTCACGTGAAATGCTCGAACCTGGGCTTCTTAGCGGAAAACCATGCCAAAGCTCGTCCAGGACCTTTCGGGCATTTCCAGCACGTCTTCCTCAAGCTCATCTCTCAAGGCGGCCCATTACGGAAGCATGCGCACGTCGGTGAAGAGCATGAGCCTCTCAGGATTCAAATAGAAGGTCAGCTATTTTGTTTTAGCACGTCAAGGATCGAATCCCTGTCCGGCAGACACTCCTTCTTTTCGTTCGCGTAGAATGAAGCGTCCTTATGACTGACCTCGACCTTATGCTTCGCTTCATGCTCCAAGTGCTTGCCGTGCTGGGAGCATGCAAAGTCATTGGGTATCTAGGAGTCAGATTCTTGGGTCAGGCTCAAGTCACGATGGAGATGGTGGCGGGGGTCATGCTTGGCCCATCGCTGTTCGGATTACTCGCGCCCGATGGGCAGTCGGCACTGTTCCCGATCAAGAATGAGGCAGGAAGCGGGAAGCATCCTTCGATGCTGATCCTGTACGTTGTGGCTCAAACTGGGCTGGTGCTTTACATGTTCTTGGTCGGCACCGAGTTCGACCTTGGACTGGTCAAGGGCAAGACAAAGGCGGCTCTCTCGATTTCAGGTGCAGGAATCCTGTTTCCGTTCGTGTTTGGGGTGTTGGCCTACTACACGTTGATGTCCAGCCATCAAGGCTTGTTCGGAGCAAACATTACAGATTCGGCCCGGGCTTTGTATCTCGGAGCCGCGATGTGTATCACCGCGTTTCCGATGCTCGCGAGGATCATCTATGAGGCCGGATTCACAGGAACCCGACTTGGCACCCTTGCCCTTGGGAGCGGCGCGACGGATGATGCGGCGGCCTGGTCGATTCTCGCAGTTGTTTTGGCTCAGAGTAAGGGCGATCCAAAAATTGCTTTGTTCGCAATTGGTGGCGGAATCCTGTTTGTTACTCTGATGCTGACAGTTGGAAAGGTGCAATTAGCCAAGTTTCTGGCTGGCAAAACTCTCGATCAAACCCTGTTCACATTCATCACTCTGCTTCTATTCGCGGCGGCTTGGTTCACAGATGCCATTGGTGTCTATGCTGTCTTCGGTGCGTTTACGCTGGGAGCGGCAATGCCCAAAGGCGAACTCACGAAGGGACTGCAGGCAAAGATAGAACCGCTAACAGTTGGCCTCTTCCTGCCGTTCTTCTTCGTCTACTCCGGGCTCAATACGAAGCTATCGTCCATCCAGGGAGCCGAAATGTGGATTATCGCGTTGATCGTTCTGATAGCCGCAATCGCTGGGAAACTGGGTGGGTGCTACCTGGCGGCACGTTTGAGCGGAGAAAGGCACATGAACGCTCTCGGAATCGGGATCCTCATGAATTCCCGTGGTCTGATGGAGCTGATCATCCTCAACATTGGCCTTCAGAACGGAGTGATTACCCAACAGCTCTTTTCGATCATGGTTGTCATGGCGATCGTCACCACCCTAATGGCGGCGCCGCTCTTCAAGCTCATCAAACCGAAGCTGATTCTAGAGTGATTTATCGGTCACTCGGTGTATAGTTGCTCCATGCGTGACGTTATCTTCATAGGCGGTGGCCCCGCTGGTTCGACCGGTTGTTGTTTGCTCAAGAAGTACAAACCCGAGATGGACGTTCTGGTACTCGAGCGCGAAAAGTTTCCGCGCGAGCATGTTGGCGAGAGCCAACTTCCGCCGATTTCTGTTGTACTCGACGAAATGGGATGTTGGGATAAAGTTGAAGCCGCGGAGTTTCCCATAAAGATCGGTGCGACCTACCGTTGGGGCAATACGAATGACCTTTGGGACTTCCAGTTTCTGCCTATCGAGAGAGTTGAAGATGAACCTAGGCCGGCAAAGTATGAAGGTTGGCGGAAACTCACTGCGTTCCAAGTAGAACGCTCGGTCTACGACAAAATCTTGCTCGATCACGCCAAGGAAATGGGGGTTGAAGTCAGAGAAGAGACAAAGGTAGTCGAAATATTACGCGACGGGGACAAAATCACCGGATTAAGGCTCGAAGACGGGACCGTGGAAACGGCCCGATACTATGTTGATGCAACCGGGGCATCGGGAACACTGCGAAGGGCGATGGGAGTGGAAACGATCGAACCATCCAGCCTTCGGAATGTTGCATTTTGGGATTATTGGAACGACGCCGAGTGGGCCTTTTCGGTTGGTAGAGGCGGAACCCGGGTCCAAGTCATGAGCCTGGGGTACGGGTGGATTTGGTTCATCCCGATTTCGCCCACTCGCACAAGTATTGGCTTAGTATGTCCTGCCGAGTATTATCGCCAGTGCGGTCTCTCGAAGGAAGAACTGTACGAAAAAGCCGTTCGCGAGGAACCAAGAATTGCATCTCTCATCCAAGGTGCAACTGCGGATGGGGAAGTCAAAGGCACAAAGGATTGGTCCTACTACGCGGAACGTGTCTATGGAGAAAATTGGTTCTTAGTTGGTGAGGCGGCGGGGTTCGCCGATCCCATATTGGCGGCAGGGTTGACGATGGCCCATCTAGGAGCTCGTGAACTCGCGTATACGATTCTTGCTTTGGATGAAGGTGCTCACGACGCAAAGTGGCTAAAAGAGGAGCTCCAGGATAACTTAACAAGAAGGGTCGCTCAGCATATCAAGTTTGCGGACTTTTGGTATACGGCCAATGGGTGCTTTACCGACGTGAAGGAGCATACAAAGACCATCGCAGCGGAAGCAGGCTTGGAGTTTGATGCCAACCAAGCATTCCAATGGCTCGGAACGGGCGGATTTATGGATTCCGGTAATGCAGGAATATCAGGTTACGATTTGGAATCAGTGATTGACACCATCGAGTTGATGACCGAAGGCGAAGCGCAACTCGAAGTATTCAAATACAACCGCTTCATATTAGATATGGAAGGCGCAATCGAAGAGGATGTTGCAAGCTACCAAGATGGAAAAATAGTTGCACTTCGTCGCTGGCGAAAGGGGAGTGCGGTCCTTCCTCAGAAGGGAATGTATTACGTTCTCCTGCAAATCCTTCAGCGCGGAGGCGATATTTCGTTCCTCATACCAAACATGATCGCAGCAGTTAAGCAACACGGCGCTCGTCCAACAGATAAGAAGGCTATGTCGTACGGTCTATGTCACTTAGAATCTTTGCTGAAGTGTGGATGGGTACGCGGAGTAATGGTTCCTGGTCAGCCTCCGCTTCGCTTCGAGCTTCCGAGGCAGGAGCGGGCTATCAAGATGAACACGGATACGTTCGTGGAGTTCAGTGTCTGAAAGAGAGTTTGGTGCTAGCTTCGCGGGTTCAGCATCAAAGAAGGGTTCGTTTTCTTTCACGACAGGCGAGGACGGGGTTCGGTTAGAATTCCTATCATCTGAAACAACATTCTGCTCCTCTGATCAAGGATTCATTGAGGGATTATGGAGATTCGATTGCGGCGAACTCTTTCTTTTTCAACCCCGCACGAACAGGTATTTGGAAATCAACCTTGCTCCAAACGGTGCATGGTGGAGTTGCGTCTTTTCGAGTGTTAGAGAGCGTGATCTGCAGACGGTGCACCCACAATTAGTGCGTGTCTGGACTGTTGACGCGGCCGTCGGTTGGCGAGCCGGTTTCGAGCTGAGTTGGAAGGAGATTGAACGTAGCCTTGGCTCGGCGGAAGATCTCCGTGGAAACATCACGCTTATCCTCGGCGGCTGTCCCGATGTCAACCCGCCCCTCGAGAACTTACACTCCGTCGCGAAACTTGGGGCGGTAGATTTTCACCGTCCTCACGAGTGGCTCTCACTCGATCAACTTGTTACCTAAAGACCAGCTTTTAGCTGCTCAATAAAGGTCTCGGCTTTTCGAATATGGAATCGCCGAACAGAGTTGAAAATTTTTCCTTCCTGGGTATTTGGGTCTACCTTAGTTCGCTCATGGCATGCGATCGCGCCTTTGAGTAGGTCTGCCAAAGCTGGGTCCTGCCCGTGACCTTTGATGATCGGTGCGATCTCGTACAAGCAGCCTAACAAAATCGGAGCTGCGTCTTCGTCCTTCGCGTCAAGAGTCTTTTTCGCTGTCTCAATCGCGACGGCAAACTTGCCGTTGTGAGCCTGAGCTTGCGATAGTCGGAGAGTGTCTTGAATCCGACGGTCCTCGTCACCGGGAACCTTGATCGCCTTCATAAGGATTTCTTCGGCTTCGGGCCACCGTCGCGAAATTCGCAGAATTTCAGCGTATTGCCAAAGGTCATTTTGAGGGACCTGCGACTTATCAACGTTAGTCAACAACTCCTCGGCATACTCGCGAATCTTGGCCAGCCGCTCCTCATCCGTCAACTGCCCTTTCTGATACTTAACGTCCAAAGCGTCTGTGGCCTGTTTCAGAAGGGAATAGGCCACCTCCATGCGATCCACTTGCGGGATCGACGACAGGTCGTTCGGGTTGCTATATTGCCCGCAACCCGCCAGCAGCACGCTCGTGAGCAACAGGCTACATGTAAATCGCATATCGCTCCGATGGGAATCTTTGATCGCGATAGATTTCACCGCCGCAGAACGTCAGCACCGCTTTGCCCTTAAAGCTCATGTTATGGAACGGCGCGTTCTTGCTCTTGCTGAAGGATTTATTGCGGTCAAACTTCCACTCCAGGTTTGGGTCGATGACGGTGAGTTGAGCGACGGGAGTTTCGCCCGGCACCAGCGTCCCGGCATCAAGATGAAGGATCTGCGCTGGCATCGTGCTGAGTTTATTGACCGTCTCCAAGGGAGTCAGGATTCCCGTGTGAGTCAAGTTCGTCAGGGTGACGGCAAGGGTCGCTTCAATTGTGCTCGCGCCAAACGGAGCTTCGTCAAAAGGAACGTCCACTTCGTGCGATGCATGTGGGCTGTGATCGCTCGCGATGCAGTCAATGGTTCCGTCTTGCAGGGCTTGCTCGAGCAACTCGATATCAACCTTCGTTCGCAACGGCGGCTGCATCTTGAACTTAGTGTCAAAGTCGCCGATGTGGTCTTCGGTAAAAGTGAAGTGCATCGGGCAGATCTCGCACGTGACCGGGGCCCCGAGGGACTTCATGAGCCGAATAATTTCAACGGCACCCCAAGTACTGACGCGCATGATGTGAACCGGGCAACCAGTGTGCAACGACAGCAAACAGTTTCGCATCGTTGCGATCTCTTCTGCTGTACGAGGAGTCCCCTTGAGACCGAGCATCGCAGAAACCGCACCATCGTTCATGACGCCGCCTTCGCTGAGGCTAGCGTCATCGCAGTGAGCCATGATCGGTAGTCCGAGTTGGACACAGAACTCCATCGCATCGGTCATCAGTTGAGAATTCTGAACTGGAAACCCTTCGTCACTCGCCGCAACGATTCCTGCCCTTTTCATTGCGCCAAGATTCGAGAGTTCGAGACCCTTCAGACCTTTTGTTAATGCGCCAACTGGAGCGACGAACACCCCGCCGGCCTCGGGTGACGCGGACTTATCGAGAATGAAGTCAATGATCGCCGGATTATCCAAGGGTGGATTCGTATTTGGCATACAGCAAATCGTGGTGTATCCGCCAGCCGCCGCAGCCTGGGTTCCTGTCTGAATTGTTTCCTTATGCTCCTGCCCAGGTTCACGAAGGTGAACATGCATATCAACCAGGCCCGGCGTGATCCAAAAATCGGTGCAATCGTAAACTTCGTCGATATCGCTAAGGTCACCAATCTCACCAATTTCGATAATCTGGTCGTCCTCAATCAGAACCGAGCCGATCGTGTCTAGCCCTTGCGACGGGTCGATGATTCTTCCGTTTCTAAGGAGAGTTCTCACGCGGCACCTCCGAAGCACCAATAGAAACTTGCCATTCTCACAAAAACACCATTTTCAACCTGCGCGGTAATTGCCGACCGCTCACCGTCAGCAGTTGGATCATCGATTTCAACACCTCTGTTGATCGGGCCCGGGTGCATGACAATACAGCCGGCATCCGCAACTCGCAGTCGCTCCGCATTGATCTGGTACATGTGTGCATACTCGCCAACCGAACCGATCATGCCCTGCTCCATCCGCTCCTTCTGAAGGCGCAGGCAAATCACAACGTCCACGTCCTCAAGACCTTCGTCAAGATCATCGTAGAATCCACCAGGCAGGCTTGCCGTCTGAGAAGGGAGAAGGGTTCTCGGACCCACAAAACGAACTTCAGCTCCCAGTTTCTCAAGTAGCCAACCGTTCGATCTTGCGACTCGCGAGTGCTTGACGTCACCTACGATGGCAACTTTCAATCCCTCGATTCGGCCCTTCCGTTCAAGGATGGTTACCGCGTCAGCCAGAGCCTGGGTTGGGTGCTCATGTTGCCCATCACCGGCGTTCACCACGGGGCCGCCAAAATGCTTGGCTGCCAATCCTGGCGCACCGCTCGACTTGTGTCGCATCACCAACGCGTCCAGCCGCTCATGGCGCAACGTCAAGATGGTGTCCTTAAGCGTCTCACCCTTGCTCATGCTACTCGCGCTAGTCGCGAAGTTACTGGAGCGCATCCCAAGGTAAAAAGCTGCTTGTTCGAAGCTAACTCTCGTACGAGTGGAGTTTTCGAAGAAGAGCATCCCAACGACTTTTTTGCTGAGGTTTGGGACGGCTTCATCAGCTCGAACGCGCTTCTTAAAATCGCGACCCAGTTCAATGAGGGCATTGATCTGATCCGGCTCAAGGTTCCTTATCTCTAGAAGGTTTTGCGGCATTAGGCCTTCTCCGTTTGGGCTGGCTGCAAGACTACAGCGTCCTCGCCATCATACTCATTAATCTTCACCACGATGTTATCGCCACGTTCAGTTTGAATCGTTCGTCCACAGAAATTGGGTTCAATCGGCAACTCGCGATGTCCTCGATCTAACAGAACCGCAAGTTTGACGGTTGCGGGGCGACCGTGCCTAATCAGGGCATCTAACGCGGCCCGAATCGTCCGTCCGGTGAAAATAAGCTCATCCACCAGGACAACGTGCTTGCCAGTGACTTCAAATGGGATCTCAGATTCATCCTCTGTCCTAACTGGCGCGTCATCTCGAAAGGCACGGATATCAAGCCTTCCGCAAGGGACGGTAACACCTTCAATCTGGGTCATGTGGAAGGCGAGCCGCTTCGCGATTGGATAGCCACGTTTGAGGACACCAACCACGACGAGGTCCTGCGCACCCTGGTTTGATTCCAAAATCTCGTGTGCAAGGCGGCCGAGAGTCCGCCTGATATCCCCCGAATCTAAGATGACGGCGCCCATGCTTGGGACGATTATGGCAGACCAGCGCAAGTCTTAGCCGCGTTCTCAGGTTTCTCCAAACAATTCCTCAACTTCACCTGAGATTCCTGCGGGGACATACCAAGGATTCTTACTGGGTAGGACAACCGAGTATTGGGAGCAGTATGCCTCGAAGCAACAAAAGGAACTCAAATTTGAATGAAATCTGCGGAGGAGAGCGATGGCAATAGCTCGCGCCTCCGTCGGCGTGGATATTGGCCACAGCGCGATCAAGGTCGTGCAGGTGGACAAATCCGGTGCCGGATGGAAGATCGTTAAGGTAGGAACTGCACTGACTCCACCGGATGTCATGCGGGACGGAAACGTCACCAATCCCGATGAGCTCGGAGCTGCGATCAAGCTGGCGATGAAGGAAGGGCATATCCACAGCGGCCATGCCGTCATCGCCGCCGCTGGCGGTGCCACGTTCGTCCGAACAGTTCCCTTCCCAAAGATGTCGCCGAACATGCTCCGAGACTCCGTGAAATTCGAAGCTGGTCGCTACGTGCCGGGCTCCATCGAAGAATCCTACGTCGAAGCAGAAATCGTCGGACCACTCTCCGAAACGCAGATGAATGTGTTGCTCGCATCTGCCCCGAAAGACTTGGTGGGCGGCCGAATTGCGGCTTGTAAGGAAGCCGGACTCCACGTTGATATCGTCGACCTAGAAACGTTCGCTGCCTACAGAACTTTGGTTGAGACTGACCCTAGCCGTAGGGCCGGTGAAGAGTCTTACATGTTCCTCAACATTGGTGGCACCAGCACCTCCGTAACGGTAATCGACAAGGGTGTGTTCGTCATGAATCGAACCATGCCCTCCGGCGGAAACACGCTCACCGAGGCTCTGAAGCAAGCCTTCAAGCTTGAGACGGTTGACGCAGAAGCCGGCAAAACGGTTCTCGATATGCGCGAGTTGTTGGCTGGAAGCGTGGTTGAGAACCCACCGCTCAAAGTTATGGCCTCCCAAGTCGACGACCTCGTCCGGGAGATTCGCCGATCGTTGAACTATCTACAAACGCAAAACCAACAGGCGGAAGGAACCCCACCGGTTGAGATCAAAGAAATCATCCTCACTGGTGGCGGTGCGAAGCTTCGAGGGCTCGACGCCTATCTCAGCGCGAAGCTCGGATTAAACGTCCACGCGCTGGGTGCCTTCGATAACCGAAACATTATCAGCCTCACCGGAACCGAGGATTCTGGGCTGGACTTAACGATTGCCGTAGGACTGGCGATCAGAGGGCAGCTCAAAGCCGCTTAAGGAGAACACGATGCCGTTTATCAATCTCATTGAATCAGACCTAATCGTCGCCAAGAAGGCTGCCCAACAAATGCGACTGAGCCAAGTGGCGCTCATCGCGGCTGGAAGTGTCGTAGGGATCGCCTACCTCGTCATTCTTGGCCAGGGAGCGGCGCTCGCATCGGAAGAACAAGGAGTTCAGGCCAAGTTGAAAAAGCTCAAGCCAATGCTCAAAGAAATCGAGGAACAAAAGCGCATCGTTGCTGATCTTGAGCCAAGGCTAGAGACTTTGCAAGATGCTCGCGAACTCACAAGTCGCTGGGGAAGATTGCTGAACCATGTTGCAGTTAACACCCCGCCTGATGTCTATTTGACTGCAATTCGCGCTGACGCGAGTCAGCCGGATCAGCCAATCAAGGTCACATTCATCGGTACCGGAAAGTCGCAGTCGGATGCGTCCCAGTTTGTTCTGCGTTGCCAGAACTCTCGCGATATTGAAGGGGTGAACCTCGTTGGGTCTCAAGAAAAGCTTTTGCGACAGATGTCTGCGATCGAATTTGAAATTGCGGGCTCAATTGTGGGGTCTGCAAAGAAACCCGCTAACGACGAAAAGGAAACCAAGTCATGAAGTTTAAAGCACAGCTGCAGCCCAAATCATTCTTCATGCTAGCCGGAGTGGTCTTCTTGGCCGGGATGGGAATTGTCTACCTCACCTACGCAAGCTTGGGAGAGCAAGAACGCGCTCTTCAGGTCTTGAAGTCTGAACTGAAGGACGATAAGGCGGTTCAGAAGGAGATGGACGAGAGCAAGCTCAAAATCAACAAACTCAAGTCGAAGCTCAGCCACCTCGAACATGGAATTCCCGAGGCCGCTTACATCGCCACCATGCTTCATGAACTCGAGGAGTTTGGCAAGAAGAACAACTTGCAGATTCTCAGCGTTCGCCCCGTCCTCGCAGACAAGAGCAAAAAGGAGGGAGACAAGACGAAGAAGAGTGCCTACGAGGAGCAAAACATCGCCGTGAAAGGTCGAGGCACCTATGGGGACGCGATGCGCTTTGTGGATGCACTCAGAAACTTCCCAAAGATCGTTGCGGTTAAGTCGTTTACGATCGTTCCCAAGGACTCCGGCAAGATCGAGCCAGGGAGTCCACCTCTAGAATTCGACATCGCTCTTCAAGCGTACGCGTTTAAGGATTCACCAACCGTCGACCCAGACGCAGAAGGAGACAAGACAGCTAGCCGAACAAAAGGGGTGAAAGATGAATCGTGAGAAGAAGCAGATGGTTGTACTCGGCGTTCTCGCGCTGATGATTGTTTGTGTCGGCGCCTTCCAAATGATGGGAGGGAGCAGCGCTCCAGCCCCTGCTCCGGCAGCGAAGAAGGAAGAGAAGACAGCTGAGAAGACTTCAGCGGTTTCGGAAGACAAGCCGAAGTTCGCGAATCCAGATCAGTCAGTACCCCTCGCGAAACGGGACCCTTTTGCCCCATCGGCCTTTGCAATTGCGGCAAATGTTGACCCCGCCACGGTTCCGCCGACAAAGCCAGGTCCTAAGGAATCACCTCGAGTGAAGCCGATTCCTGATGCTCTAGGAGGGCCCAAGCCAGAATTCAACTGGGAAGCCGGTGGAGTCAAGGACAGCGGGGTTGGCCCACTCGTGCCACCAGCACCGAAGTTTGGCTACACGCTCATCGGCTTTGTTCAAGGCAAATACCCTGCAGCCGTTTTCGCAGACGCGACAGGAAATCAAAAACTCGTGGAGGCTGGCGATGCTATCGACGGCTCCGCAACGCTCGTTGCCGTTTACGGCAACAAAGTGAAAGTCAAGTTTCACGATCAAACACTCGTTTTGACCGTAGGAGGAAACCCCAATGGAAAGTAAATGGATCCGAACAGCCCTCATCGGGCTTTGCATCGTGGCGGCGCATGTCGCTCACGGTGCCGGGCGCATTACAGGCGTTTCAGTTCTGAAAGTCGGTAAAGGTGTGCAAGTTCTGATCCAAGGGTCAGACCTAGGCAAACCGAGAGCCGAGTTCCTGAATACTGCAACCCAGTACGCGCTCGAATTTGACGCTAAGCTATCGCTGAAGAGCGATAAGCTGAACATCTGGCAGAACGGATTGGAAACAATCCAGCCTGTCTTCAGTAGTGGAAAAACAGTTCTGAAGTTCAAGTTCACCGAGCCAATCAACGCAGTTCTCGCAACTGACAAGAAGGGCGTCAGCGTGAGCTTTGAACCAGCGGAGCTTCTTCTGCTCAAGATGATGACCACCGAAGGTAAGGCAGCTGCGAAGTTCGCTTCTAGCTCCAAGCCAAGCGGCAAGATTCTGCCCAAGACTCCCCCGAGAGTTGAAGCCGCCGTTGAGTACTTCAAGACTCCGGAGTCGAAGGCGACCATCACGGTGGAAAGGCCCACAGCTTTTCTTAATCGAGCGATGTCCACTGGCACTCCGACGACCCTGCCCGCCATTCGGAACTTCGGCCCTTTTGTACCAAAGCTCGCTGAGCAGAAGCCTACAGAGCAAAAGCCAACGGCCGCACAACCATTTCGGAACGAACCCTCAAAGGGCACGGCTACGAAGGGTGTAACGGTCGGAAAGGGAGACGACATCCGAGTTTCGCTCGACTTTGTTGACACCCAGATTGTCAACATCGTCAAATCGCTTGCGCTCCAAACCCGCGTGAATATCGTAACTTCGCCCGACGTCACCGGAAAATTGACCGTCAAGTTGGACAAAGTCAGCGTTAAAGACGCTCTCAACCTTGTCACTTCGCTGGCGGGGCTCAAATATGCCCAAGTAGGACGGACTTACATCGTCACCACCGAATCCAAGTTCCTTGAGACGCTTCGCGCGGTTCAAGGTCCAAGAGAAGATACAGTGATGTCTCGAGTCGTTCCTGTCTTCAGCGGCCAGACCATGCAGATCAAACTTGCAGTTCTCAAATCGGTTTCCTCCGAGAACTCATTTGGTCGATTTGAGCTGGTACTCCCCTCTGAACGAACTGCTCTGAACGCTGGTCCAGCTGCTTCCAACGACAAAGATGGCAAGCTCCCTGCTGGCCAATCCCAAGCCGGAAGTGATAGCGATCCGTACGTCATGCTCATTGGTTCTCCGGGGCGGCTCGACGAAATCGAGGCACTCGTGCGATCCATTGATCGGCAGCTCTGCACGGCGCTCGGAATCAAACCTCCTAAAGTGGTCGATTCGATCGTGAAGTCATACAACGTCCACGGCGGTCGAGCCATCGATCTGATCGAGGCTCTTGCCGGAAAAGGCAAAACAAACGTCGGAAACGTCGAGTGCTTCGCCACTCCGACCACCAGCATCTCCAAACAGACGATCGTCCTAAAAGGCTTCGTCGATGAGGTTGAGCAGGTGCTCAGCGCCTTCCAGGAGCTGGACAGCGACGAAGCGGCAACGATGACGGAGTTCCAGGTCGCTGACCTCAAATACTCCGACCCTCGAGCGGTTCGCGAAGCATTAATCTCAAACATCCCGGGTTTATCAGTTGTCATCGCGCCAAACGCGGTGCTCAACCCAAAGGTCTACCAAGAAGATCGGATGAGGAATCAGGCTGAGCAGCGTGGCACCGACACACCGGCACCTCAAGGTGGTGGAACTCAGACGGCAGCCATGCAAAACGGCGCTGGTGGCGGTCAACAGCAGCAGCAGCAAGGGGCGGGCGGTCAGCAGCAACAGCTCAAGTCTGACAAGACTGACTCAAGCACCGGTCTCATTCTTCCGTTCGACGAGTTTGAAGCGGTTGGAATGCCGATGCGACTTATCATGAAAGGTAGCAAGGACCAAGTCGACCGAGCCATGCAGCTCATCCAACAGTTCGACGTGGCTCCGCGCCAAGTCTCGCTTGAAATGCGGGTCATGGAAGTCAGCCGGGAAGAGCTTCTTCGGGTCGGCATCGACTGGAACTTGTTCACCAGCGGAGCGATCAAGACGATCCGTCTGAACAATCCCTCCTCGGGAACCAACAACCGAATTGGCGTCAGCGTCCAGGGCAGCGATGTCTCAGGTGACGTCTCGGCAATCCTCGATTCGATCTCGAACGGTAGCCGACTCATCTCTAGGCCAAACCTAATCTGTAATGATGGACGAGCGAACGAGGTCTTCGTCGGTGACGTGATTCGCTACATCGAGTCGATCATCAGCGGCCAGAACGGTCCTTCGGTCACCCAAGGAACGGTCAGCACCGGCGTCCGACTCGCGGCCTATCCACGGCTCGGCGGCGACGGAACGATCAACCTCGACCTCCGAACCAAAGTGGTCTACCTTAAGGGCTGGGAAGTCGTGAGCCAAATCGGCGGACGACTGCCTCAGACAAGCGAGCGAACCGCTCAGAACTCGATCACGCTCAAGGATGGCGAAACTTTCGCTATCGGCGGCCTGATTCAGCAAGAAGACCGAAAGTCGATGACTGGATTGCCAATCCTCAAGGATCTGCCCATCTTCGGCCAGTTCTTCCGAAGCACCTCAACCGACAAGGTCAAGACCGAGATGGTCATCTTTGTCACCGCAAAGATGCTGAACCAAGGTCAACAAAAGACCCTGCCCATGGAGAAGGATACGTCGATCAATCACGACGGATCGTTCAAAAACGGGCAGGCGTTGATCAACACCGAAAGCCCAATCAAGATGGGCAAGAAAGGAGGCAAGAACTAATGAAACGAGTTGCAATCGCAATCTTCGGCCTCGCCCTCCTTTCGGGGTGCGGCGGATCGGGGAACACAGCCCTACTTCCTAGCCTCTACGCTGGGAAATGGAGCGGAACTTGGGCAAGCGGCGACGCGAACGATAATGGCAACATGTCGTTCATTGTCACTACCGACGGCAGTCTGTCTGGAACGATGAACGATAAGCTCGGTGCAACGGGCACCGTCGCCGGATTTGTCAACAAGTCGGGCAGTCTCACTGCGGTCACTAGCTTCCCAACTGGCGGCAACATGGTCATCGGTGGAACCGTGACCACCAACGGAGGCAGACTCGTCGGCAGCTTTAGCTATACACGTCTCGGCGTGAACTACGGGGGCAACTTCGATGTTGGCCCTTCAGGAGGAGGTTAGACCATGAAAGGAATCAAAATCAGCGTGGCGATTCTCGCCCTAGCATTCGTCGGCTGTGGTGGACAAGGCGGAGCCGGAACCGGCTTTCCCGATCCTCCAATCGCGTCGGTCCTCCGGGCAACCGGACCAGGAGTTAACGGTGGGACGGCACTCCGCACCTACCTCGCTGGGGACACCTGGGAATATGAAGTTTCCGGAACGATGCTGCGCGAAGAGTTTGACGAAAGTGCGACGAGAGTCAGCCGGAATCAAGGGCCGGTGAGTGGGTCAATGACACGGACGATCACCTCGGTGAACATCCAGGGCATCGGACCTTGCTTCAAAGTTACTGATGCACTCACCTACAAACTCAACGGCGGGCTCCCGACTGTGGAAGTTTTGGAGACCTACATGACGCAAGCGGTTGGGGGAGCGGTCACCATGCAGGGTCGGCGACAGAACAATGCCAATACGGCTCCTGGTTTGACCGGTTCACCTCAAGCGTGGCTACCGGGCACGTTCGGCGCAGGTGCCAACGTAGGCGGAGCTGGGCAGTTCAATAACACCCAGACTGGTTATCCCGCAACCACCTTCGACATCTCGACTGCGTTCGCGGTGACCGGTGCGAGCACGGTTGTTGCCGACGTTGATCCCGTGTTCAACACATGGCGCGCGCTGTACACCGATACAATGCACAATAACTGGGATGTCTTGGCTTGGTTCAAGGCGTTCAATATAGCTAACGGGTTTGTGTTCAAGACCCGAGAAGATATCAGCTCGACGGACGAATGGTCGCCAGTGCTTGGCGCACCGGTGTCGCGAAAGTACAATTCAACCCGAATTGACTCCGTTATCCATGGCTCGATCAACTATACGCCGCCAACCTCGACGACCGCAGAAGCGATCCAGTACACCTACCACACGATCAATCGAACGTTGAACCTGGACATGGTGCTCAAGCGACGATCGCTTCAGTAGAGCTTCACCTTCTTACGGCGCTTAGAGGCATCTCGCTTACGGGGTGCCTTTTTGTTTTCGCCTTCTAGGTAAGCGTAGCTCTCCATCGCTGCGACTTCCAAAGGGCGTAAAGGAAGTTGATACGGCTTGAAATCGGGTTCGCTATTCCCCGCAGGGAGGTACGACTTCACAAACGGTCGCTCGAACACCCAAGAGAACGCCAGGGAGACTACGACGATAACGGGCAGCGCGAGGGTGACAAGGTAAGTCGTCTCCATCTCCGGACTCGACGCCCAACTCGGGCGGTTGACATATAGAACTTGTAGCAGCGGATGATGAATCAGATACAAGCTGTAGCTCGCCACACCAATCCGAACGAGCCACCTCGCACTCAACGCCCGCTGTGCAAGCCCCCCTGGAGAGATCGTGGCCGAATACAGAAATGCCGCCGTCGCGAAGCCGCAGGTCAGGTCGCTGGCAATCAGCGTGGTTGAGTCCAGGCTCTTCCCCACTACCGCCTGTTGGTAGACCATGTAAAACGTCGCGATGAATCCTGACCAAAAGATTGCAAAGCCGTACGCGGGCTTCAGACCCTTTACTGGGTCTGGCCGGTGCGCGTAATGCGCCGCCATCATCCCCGCTACGAATAGGATTGCGAACCAAGAGTACATCTTCGCCGCGCCAGGAACAAATGCCGCGACCAGCAAAGATGGAATCGCGGTGAGGATCAGCAGCGCAACTGGCGACCGCTTCTGCATCACCAAGATCAGCCACGGGAACAGTAGGTAAAGCTGGGCTTCAATCGAGATGCTCCACAGCGCGCCATTGATGCGGTACATCCAGTCCATGGAGAGGTTCTGAAGCAGGAAGATGTGAGCAAGAAGGCTATCCAGGGTGACCGGCATGCCACTGGACGCCTTAACGTAGGTGTCGAACGGACGGATGTCTTTGTTTGGCCAAGTCACCCAGTAGCAAACGGCCACTGAGAGTAGTAGCGTCGCGTAGTAGGCGGGAAGAATACGCAAGGTTCGCCGCTTAAAGAATCCTCCGAGTCCGTAGACCCTGCCGTCGCCTCGCTGAAACAGCCCGTATTGGAGGCAGAAACCGGACAAGACGATGAACGCGGCAACCGCCAAGTGTCCGTTCCGAAACGCGCCCATTGCATTCGCAAGAAACGTCCCCTGCGTCTGGTTAAACCTTGCGGAATCGGATGGAATGACCATCGAGCAAAAGTGACTCAGTACGACGTACAAAGCGGCCAAAGCCCGAATTCCTTCAATGAATTCGAGCTTCGCACTGGTCTCCGTAAATCGTTTGGCCTTTCTCAAGCTGATTCGTAACCTATCGATACTGCAATCGTCGTACCATTAAGGCATGAATACGGTTCGAGTTGCGTTTGGGTTAATTATGATTGCTTTGTCGGCGGTCGTTCTTGGGCAGAATGTCTCCTACCGAACAATTGCTTCGGGCAACAACGCCACTGAAAAACAGCAACGGATGTTCCAGATTACCGACCAAGGCGCGCTTGAAAATTACTTACTCATCGCCCAATCTAACAGCCGACCCAAGGTGGACTTCTTTAAGGATCGGGTCGTTGCTGTTTTTCTCGGTACTCGGTCATCGGGTGGCTATTCGGCCTCGGTCAGCAAGGTTTCTGTCGCGGCAAGCGTCGCAACTATCGAAGTCACCGAATCCACGCCGGCAGCGGGTGAGATGACAACTCAAGCCCTGACCAGCCCTTGGGTCATGATCGCCATCGACCGTTCTGTACTTGAATTCAAACTCAAGGTCACAAAAGTTCAAAAGGATGGCGGCATCATGGTCGGGCCGTACACAACCTGGTACCCCGGCTATTGGAATCCCTGCTGTGACGGCTACTACGACGGTTTTTACAACCCGTTCGGTCAGGTCTTTTACACTCAGCAGACGTTCAACTACTGGGTCCAACAATCTGGGTTCAGTTACAACTCCGCTGGATTATCGTTCAACTTCCAAACTTCGGCGCTTGCGATCGTCTCGATTGGGCGTTTCAGCCAAGGTTTCAACTGCGCCGTCGAAAACGTCGTTTACAACCAAGGGGCGGCAAAAGTCTGGGTTCGCAGATCTTCGGTTCAGCAACAGCAACGCGGGGCTCGTTGGTTCGGCGTGGGCGTCGATCGATCTGCTAGATCGATCGCAACTGAGTATTTTGACGATTCCTCCCTGGTTCTTGGCTATCAAGGTGACGCCCTGATGCGGGCTTCGCAGGTTGGCGTGATGCTCACGGCTCAGCAGCTTCGTTCCCTGCCTTCGTCCGTGACGGTGAAGGGGTATTCACCGAACACTGAAAACGTGGCGGCGATTACACTCGCTCCGCAAAACCGAAAGGGCTACAAGTTTGAGGGTGTTGCTTACCGAGGCAACCAAGCGGTAGCGCTCTTCTCCCGGCCCGCCGCGACTCCAGATACGAAGGCTCAGACTTACTTGATACGTGTTCCAAGAGGAATCAGTTCAGTGAGTATCGAAGAGATGCCAGCAAAAAAGGCCATCCGTTAACGGTTGGCGAGGCCCTGCCGATTCAAAAACTCCCTCAACTTCTCACGACCCGAGAGCCCTTCATCGCGGGTGCGAGCCGCATTCTTTTGTGACCACGGAACGTCGGTTGACATGCCCTGGGTTCCAAAGAATTCCCCGGCACGGGAGTCGTATTCGCTCGGATCGAGCGACTCGCCGTAGACCTCTTCAAACCAGACTTGATCCTGCCCAAGTCTTGGCTTGATCTCAGCATTCGCCGTCTCGGCCGGAACTCCGATACACAGCCCAAAAACCGGCGCAACGCGCTCAGGGAGCCGAAGCAACTCTTTGATCGTGTACGGCTGGTTTCGCAAACCGCCAATGTAGCAAATCCCGAAACCAAGTGCCTCCGCCGCACAAACCATTCGCTCTGCCGCAAGAGCGGCATCAATGACGGCGACCGTATACATTTCAATCGTGTCCAGCCCGCTTGGAACCTCTCCAGCGTATTCTGACAACCGGTGTAGATCGGCTAAGAATGCAAAGAACAGAGGGGCCGTTACAACTTGCTTCTGTTGACCACAAGCTTCGGCAATCGCTGCGCGCTTGACGGGATCTTTTACCGAAACAACGGACCAGCTCTGCAAGTTGCTACTCGTTGCGGCGGATTGCGCAGCCGCAACTAATCCTTGGACCATCGAATCCGGAATCGGCTGATCAGCAAATCGCCGGACCGAGCGGTGGGCTAATAGAGAACCGATCTCATCGAGTGAAAACCCAGCTTCGGAGCCAAACCGCTTCTGCCAAGCGGCCTCAAATGTCTCGCCGAACATGATCAGCGATGACCCTGAGCTTCGCGCTCCTTCATCCGATCCATGTCAACCTGCTTTTCCTGAGCGAGTGCCTTTTTACTCAGTGCGTTGCCCCAGGCCCGACCGCCGTAATAGGTTGCGGCAAGGCA
Organism: Armatimonadota bacterium; assembly: GCA_037138755.1. Taxonomy (NCBI): domain Bacteria; kingdom Bacillati; phylum Armatimonadota; species Armatimonadota bacterium. The sequence goes on from JBAXHT010000001.1 coordinate 510,457, forward strand.
GAAGACGAAGAATAGCAACGTTCCGACCACAAAGCCGATCGCGAACTTCTTGCCGTTGATTGGCTTAGGCGGGCTAAACATCCCCGGATTCTGTTCACTCATTTCTTTTCGTCCTCTAGACTCCCCTCAAACAGTCTACGCAATCGCTCACGCTCCGCTCGCTCCTGCTCGCGTAAAAACACATCGCTTAAGTAGGCGTCTTCTTTAACTTTCTGGGCTTTAGTTTGCTTCACGGCGCAGGCAGAATGATGTGAGTATCCGTATCGGATAGGGAGCCGATTCGAAGCGTACAAGAAAGCCGCCAGACAACTGGCAAGCGAAAGGATTCCCAAAGGCAGGTTTCCTGCGCCGTACGTGACCAGAACGGACGCCACACCAAGCCAACCAATCCACATCGCTTTGACGGGGATTAGACCAAAAACCATGACGCAGGCGTTTGGTTGACGAGTCGCCCAGATAACGGTCAGAGCTGAGTTGACGATCAGGATTCCAGAAAGCGGCTGCCGAAGGATAACAAACGGCAAGAGACTGAGCACAGTGATAATGCCCAAAATGATTCCGAATCGCGCCGGCGTGTGATCCCGCTCGACACTCCCACCGACCATGACAAGCCAGAGAGGCAAAAAGACGAGGGCGAGCGGTCCCAAGTTGTTGACGAAGAGGAATGTAATTGCCGTCCAGATTTTCGGCAAAAGCGCGCCGTCAAATCCGAATAGATTAAGCATGAATCGAGATGAGCCAAGAGTCAGTACAGCACCCAGAATGACTACCGCAGTCAGACCGATAGTGACCGGAGTCCGTCGTCCAGCATCTCCAAACAAGGAACTGAGTTGGGGCTTCGCCATACAGTTCTATTATGGATGAACCCATTCAACTCATTATGATTCAGTCAAATCCCTGAATCTAGACCGTAAAGTGCAGATTGACGAAACGACTGCCCCCAAAACCACGTTATCTAACGCGAAAGGGAGTAACTGGTCGGGCAAAGTCGCCCGAGGCATGGGTTCGTCAGTACGGGTGAAAACCCCGGATCCATGAGCAGCCTGAGATTTGGCGTGCGCAGTGAGACTTTTGGGGGCGAAACAGCCTAGCTGGTTCGTCACATCTTGTTGAGGTTTCCCATTAGTTGAATCTATCTTTTCTTTCTGCGCTGCTCTATGTGCTTGCTCCTCAGCAGGCAAACCTCACTTTGGAGTCCGTCCTCAAGGATGTTGACCGAGCTTTTCCCAAGCTGATGGCAACCCGCCTCGAAGCCGCCGTTGCCAGGGCTAAGAGCCAAGAAAAACGCGGCGCCTTCGACCCCGTACTCGCCTTCGAAACCGAGTTCCTGCGCTACAACTCCTCTAGCGACCCCGGCAAGGCAAAAACGACTTCGATGTCGGACGCAGTCATCGAGGTTCTTGATCGAAGCGGTGTCAAGTACTCGATCGGAGGTCGACTCAACCGAGGCGACGTGAAATCGCCCGCGTCCTTCACCGGCTCAGTCGGCGAATATTTCGTCTCGGCCAAAATCCCACTTCTCCGAGACCGGATCAATAACGCCAAAACGATTGCCGAGCAACAAGCCCTCCTTGGTGAGCCGATTGCTGACCAATTCATCCGCGAAGCTCAACTCAACCTCTTCGAGAAAGCTGGAACCGCCTATTGGGAGCTGGTCGGTGCCAAAGCAAAAATCGAAGTCGCTCAACAACTCCTGAAACTCGCCGCCGACCGCGCCGAGTACATCCGAGAAAGAATCCGTAAGGGCGCAAACCCTCCAATTGACCAAGAGGAAGCCGACGCCGAAGTCGCGCGCCGCCAGGGTGGCCTCGACAAGGCCGAACGCGATGTGCAGAAAGCGGAAATCAAACTTGGGCTGTACCGCTGGAATGAGGATGGGTCAACCATTGATGTCTCCCGAACCCAAGTTCAGATCGAAGCACTCGATGACCGAGGAGCAAAAGTCGAGGCCAAGCAAGCACGGGCAACCGCGACCAAAGATCGTCCTGAACTACTCGCTCTGAATCTCAGCCAGCAAATTCTCGCCCTCGAGCTGGGCCTCGCCCAGAATGATCGCAAGCCCGGTCTCGACCTTGTGATCGGTCCCGGTTTCGACTTTGGAGCTGACAACATCGGCAACACCATGAAGGCAGGAGTGTTCTACACAATCCCGCTTCGCCAAAACTCAGTCGATGGTCGAATCAACGCCACCAAGTCCAAACTGCAAAAGCTCAGCTTTGAATATCGCCAGCTCGAAAGATCAGTACAGATCGAAGTCGATGACGCTCTCTCGGCTATCTCGCAGGCTGAGAAGAGGGTTTCCGCCGCCGAGGCAGAAGTTAAATCTAACAACGCGGTGGAAGAAGGCGAGCGGATTCGATTCGTAGAAGGACAGAGTACGCTTTTCTTGCTTAACCAGCGGGAGCGTGCGACCGCCGAATCTCAGGCTCGCCTTATCGATGTCAAAGTGGAACTCCAACTCGCAAACCTTGCCTTTCTGGCTTCAACGGCTCAATTGGGTGGCAAGTAATGGCTAATCCTTCACCACTTCAGCGTGTCGGAAAACTGCTCATTCACGAGAAGAGCGAACTCTGGGTTCTGCTCACCTACTCGGTTACCCTTGTCATCTTCTCGCTGCTCATTCCGTTGACGATGAATGCCCTCGTCAACACGGTAGCTGCCGGACTCTTTGTTCAGCCGCTGGTGATTCTTGCCCTACTGGTTTTCGGAGCTCTGTTCCTCGCAGGCGTCATGCAAATGATGCAGCTGAACTTGGTGGAAGCGATTCAACAACGAATCTTTGCTGAGAACGCGATGAAGATCGCGGATGTCCTAGCCCGTGCATGCCCTCGCAGCTTGCGCGCAGAGTACATTCCCGAGCTAGTTAATCGCTTCTTTGATGTTCTCACGGTTCAGAAAGCGGTTGCCAAGCTCCTAGTTGATGGCGCAACTGCGCTGGTTCAAGCGATTCTCGGCCTCGCGATTCTGGGGTTTTATAGCCCTTCACTGCTCCTGCTCGACCTTGTCCTCATTGTCGGTCTGCTCATCATCACCTTGCTCTTCGGCATCGGTGGACTACGCACATCCATCTACGAATCCAAACAGAAATATCAGGTCGCTGACTGGCTCGAAGACATTGCTCGCTGCAACGTCTCGTTGAAGGTTCACGGAAACCGCGACTATCTCGCGCATCGCGCGGACGAGTCGGTTCTCGGCTATGTTCGACAGCGCAAGGCCCACTACGCGGTCACCATTCGCCAGGTTGGCTCGTTCTATCTGTTCCAAGCCTTTGTCCAAGCCGCAGCACTTGCGGGTGGTGGCTGGCAGGTCATCAATGGCGGACTGACCCTCGGTCAGCTCGTCGCCGCTCAAATCATCATCACCACTGTTTTGGCTGCGCTTGAAAAGCTGGTTCGTCAAGCCGACGTCTTCTTTGACCTCTTGACGGGCCTGGATAAAGTTGGTCACGTTGCCGACATCGAAACCGAGAGAATGGATGGGCGCGATCTTCCCCACCCGGAGCAATCGAAAGGCCTCGAAGTTGTCTGCCGAAACGTACGTTTCCACTACGATCCGACGAGCCCGATTCTCAATGGAATCGACATGACGTTGGAACCGGGCGAACGGGTCTCCCTGGTTGGCGCCAGTGGCGCAGGCAAGAGCACCCTCGGCGCCCTTCTGTGCGGCCTAGACGATCCTTCTCACGGGACCATCGAACTCGACGGTGTCGAGTCCAGAACGCTTTGTTTGGATTCCCTACGTAGTCACGTCTCCATGATTGGCTACGAAAACGAGCTCTTCGACGGCACAATCGAAGAGAACATCCTTGTTGGGCGAGAGCATATTTCGCCGCAGGATGTCCGCTGGGCCCTTGATGTTTCCCAGCTCACTGATGAACTTTCGGCGATGCCAGATGGCCTGCGAACAAAGGTCATTTCGATGGGCAAGAACCTCTCACGAGGTCAGGTGCAGAGACTCCTCATCGCTCGCGCGATTGTTGGACGACCGCGACTACTCATTCTCGACGAAGCCTTTACTGGAATCGACGAACGCCAAACGCTGATGATCCTTGACGCAATCTTTAGAGCAGATAACCACTGGACAATTATCGACATCTCCCACGATCCCGAGGTGGTTTTGAGGTCGGACAAGATTTATGTTCTCCAAGACGGTTTGATCAAAGAAGGTGGTCCTGCTCTGAAGCTTGCATCAAACGAGTTTGGCTCGTTCTGCCAGCTCTTCCCAAGACTCAGCCGCCTCATACGAGCGGAGGGAGCACAGTCATGAGACGCGCAATCAAAGAAGTAAGGCGACGGTCCTCGGGACAACGAATTGCACGAGTTCTCGTCTTCTTGCTAATTCTTTCCGTCCTCATTCTCTGGCTTGTCCCTTGGCAGCAAACGATCATCGGTGGCGGACAAGTGGCGGTTTTTAACCCGGCCGAGCGACCTCAAACGATCGAGGCTCAGATTCCAGGCCGAATTGTTAAGTGGAATGTCTCTGAAGGTCAGCTGGTTGGGGCCGGCGACATCATTGCCGAGATCGAAGACATCGACCAAAAGTTTCTTGATCCGGAGATCGAGAAGAGAATGACAGGGCAGCAAGACGCCCTGACCCAGAGCCAATCCTCCGAGACGTCCCGAATCGCACGAATCACGTCGCAGATCGGTGAGGTTCAGTCATCAAAGGTTCAGCAACTGAAAAATGCTAATGAGCGGATCCGGCAGGCACAGAACCGCCTGAAGGCCGCCAAAGCCGCCCAGGCACAGTCGGAACAGAACCTCAAGGCATTTGTCAAAGTAGCCAAAGCATCGGCTGAGCAACGAAAGCTCCAAGCTCAAGACATCGTTCGCCAGAACGATCAACTCTTGATCACCGCCAGGCAGCAGTTTGAAGTTGAGAAGAAGAACTTTGAGCGAGTCGCCTACCTTGCAAGCAAGGGTCTTGAATCAAAGAGAAACTTTGAACTTGCCGAAGCCAGTCAAGTTGCGGCAGAAGCTCGGGTGAAGCAGCTAGAAGAAACCGTTGCCGCGGCGAAGCGAACCGTAGAGCTAGGCACCCTCGGCCAAGACCAGGCCGAAATCGACATCGCGCGCCAGCGCGAGGCAGTGACGCAGGCCAAGGAAGGCGTGCTCGCTGCAGATCGAGATGTCTCGATAGCAAAGAACGACCTTGTTCGGATCGAGAATGATGCGAGTGCGACCATCGCGAGCTTGGAAGCTTCGCTCCAGAGTGCGGAAAGCACTCGGGCAAAGGCGACTTCCGACCTCGAGAAGATCAAGCTAGAGTCCGCAAACGTGACTGGTCGTCGAAGACAAGCCCAGATCAAAGCCCCAGCTTCTGGAAGGCTCATCAACATCGCTCGCTTTGGAGCGGGCTCGATGGTAAAAGCGGGTGATGTCCTTGCGACAATTGCTCCGGAAACAAAAGACCGTATCGTTGAGATGCTCGTGACAGATAATGACGTGCGATTCATTAGCATCGGTCGTCCGGTTCGGCTCCAATTTGCGGGCTACCCTGCTGTCCAGTTCTCTGGGGCACCGGGCGTCTCCGTCGGAACCTATGGCGGGCGAGTTCAGTTCATCGACCCGGTCGACGACGGCTCGTCTCGCTTCCGTGTGCTCGTCAAAGAGGCTCGATTCGTCCTTCCTGGTGGCAAAAAGGATCAGCCTTGGCCACCGGCCAACAACTTGAGGCCCGGCGCCGAAGCGATCGGGTGGATCATGCTTGACACCGTCCCGCTTGGCTTCGAGCTTTGGCGACAGTTCAATAACTTCCCGCCTCGAATTCCAAAGGGAGATCCTCTTCTCGGAAAGGCGAATAAGAAGGAATCAACTGACCAGAAGCAAAAGGTTGATAAGGAAGACAAGGCGGATTACCTAAGCCCGACCATCAAAGTGAAAGCGAAGCGATAAACTGATAGCATGGCTCGGCGTGCAGTGGTGCTTCTCTCTGGTGGACTCGATTCCGCGACCGCCCTCGCAGTCGCCCGAGCGGAAGGCTTTGAAACCTTTGCGATGTCGTTTGACTACGGTCAACGGCATCGCATTGAGCTTCAAAGGGCCGCAGATCAGGCTCGGCTCCAAAGGGCGACGATGCACATTACGGTGAACATTGATCTGCGCCAGTTCGGCGGTTCAGCGCTTACATCTTCTCTGGACGTGCCTAAAGACCGCACTGACGGCGAAATGGAGTCTGAGATTCCGATCACCTATGTCCCTGCTCGAAACACGGTCTTTCTGTCTTACGCTCTAGCTTGGGCAGAGGTGTTAGGTGCCTTCGATATCTTTATTGGCGTAAACGCAGTGGACTATTCCGGTTACCCAGATTGCCGTCCCGAGTTCATATCCGCTTACGAAGAGATGGCGAATCTGGCGACCAAAGCCGGGGTTGAGGGGAAGGGACTGACGATCCACACCCCATTGATTGATCTCAAAAAGTCGGCGATCATCGCGCTGGGGCTTGCTAAAGGCGTCGACTACGGGCTGACTTCAAGTTGCTACGACCCAACCCCTGAAGGGCGGCCATGTCGCCGTTGCGACTCGTGTCAGATTCGAGAGAAGGGGTTTGCGGCTCTCGGTCTGCAAGACCCGCTGGTGAAAAAGTTTGAAGGCTAAGATTTCAGAGATCTTCCACTCCGTCCAGGGTGAAGGAGTCTTCGCGGGAGTCCCATCCACCTTCATCCGGTTCTCGGGCTGTAACCTCCGTTGTGTCTGGTGCGATACGCCTTATGCAAGTTGGCACCCGGAAGGCGACGTCTTATCGGTGGATCAAATCCTTCAGCAGTTAAGTGACATCAATCATGTGGTTATCACGGGAGGAGAGCCTATGCTTTTTGAAGCGGTGGTCCCACTCGCCCAGGCTTGCAGGAGCCTCGGTAAGACCATCACGATAGAAACCGCAGGGACGATTTTTCGTGAGGTCGACTGTGATCTCATGTCAATCAGCCCAAAGCTGTCGAATTCCGTTCCTACGGACCATCCGGAATGGTCGGCTCGGCACGATCAGCTAAGGCTGAATATTCCTATTCTGAAGCAACTCACCTCGGGCTACAATCACCAGCTCAAGTTCGTCGTTTCTGGATCGGCTGACATACCAGAAATCGAGGAGCTCTTGGAAAAGATTGGCTGCATCAATCCTGCGAACGTCCTCCTTATGCCTGAAGGACGCGATGCTGAGAAGCTGTGGCAGACCGCACGACTTCTGGTCCCCGAGGTGATCCGACGCAATTGGAGGCTTGCACCGCGTCTCCAGATCGACCTCTTCGGGGACACGAAAGGAACCTAAACGGGTACGCTATTGGTTCCGAAATGAAGATTTACACCTCCGAGAGCGTGAGCATTGGCCACCCGGACAAAGTAGCCGACCAGATTTCCGATGCGCTACTCGATGAGTTCCTGAAGCAAGACCCCAAGAGCCGCGTTGCGGTCGAGACCATGATGGCCCATGGCGTTGCCATCGTTTCAGGAGAGGTGACTACAAACGCTTATGTCGACGTTCAGCGAGTTGTGCGTAGCACGATAAAAGAGATCGGCTACACCAGCACCAACGTCGGTTTCGACGGTGATAACTGCGGTGTCCTCGTCGCTATCCAAGGGCAGTCAAACGACATCGCTATGGGCGTCGACACCGGCGGTGCCGGCGATCAAGGCATGATGTTTGGTTACGCAACCAATGAAACCGACGAGTTGATGCCCCTTCCCATCACAATCGCTCACGCAATCATGCGCAAGGCGGTCGAAGTGCGCCGCTCAAATCCCGGTCTTGGCCTCCGTCCGGACGCCAAGAGTCAGGTTTCGGTGATCTACGAGAACGGTAAGCCAAAGTCAATTGACACGGTCGTCGTTTCTCACCAGCACGACGATTTCGACGCTCTGGGTGCCCAGATTCCGCAAGCAGAGATCCAGCGACGGGTTCAAGAGTATGTGATACAGCCGGTTCTAGAATCCTACAAGCAGTTCATCGACGGAGACATTACCTATCACATCAACCCAACTGGTCGGTTCGTGATTGGCGGACCTGCCGGAGACACGGGACTTACGGGTCGAAAGATCATCGTCGACACTTACGGTGGAATGGCACCCCACGGCGGCGGAGCGTTTAGCGGAAAGGACCCCACAAAGGTTGACCGCTCGGCTGCCTACGTTGCTCGGTATCTTGCCAAGAACATCGTCGCCGCGGGCCTCGCCGAACGCGCGGTGGTGCAGCTAGCCTACGCCATTGGCGTCGCTCAGCCGGTTGCGGTGAACGTGGATACCTTCGGAACCGAGTCCATCGATCCAGACGAGATCGTTGCCCGAGTCCGCAAAAACTTCGACCTTTCTCCGGCTGGAATCATTAAGGAGCTGGATCTGCTCAACGTGACTTACAGGCCGACGGCCATGAACGGTCACTTCGGCAACAGTGCTTTTCCTTGGGAGAGCACAAAGGTTGCATCTAGTCTCCGGTAACGGAGACTAGATGCAATTGGGTCACATCTTGGTGTAGACAGAAGTTGTTTTGGAGGTTGCTAGTTCAAGCTTGTCGCCCTTTAGAGTCGCTTTGTACCCAGACGTTGTTGAATCTTCATTCTGGAATACGAGTCGACTGCCGTCGAGCTTCCACTCCATCTTCGTGTTCACGTCTTTCTCGCCACCTGGCGAAGAAATTTTGCCGATCATCGAGGCTGCCCCCGATTCTTCTAGTGTTAGAACAAGCCGCCCGTTCGGAGTGCGCCACTTTCCAACATAGGCTTTATCAACGGCACCTTTGAACTCAACTTTCGGTGGAGGTGGAGCTTGTTGCTCTTCCTCTTCCGGTTTGCAGCCGGACAAGGTCAGTAAAAGGGCCAGAGGGAGAAGGAATGAGAGAGATTTGAACATAAAAAGAAAAGGGACTCGCTTCTGCGAGTCCCGATTTGCTTGGACTTAGCGTCCTTGGCTACCCTGTCGTTCGCCCATTGCTTTTCCGTACGCTTCCATTTCTTTCGCGTGCTTCGCGGCCTGTGGCGGCATCGACTTCAACTGCTCTTCCGTTGGAGGAGGAGTTGGTGGGTTGGTCTTCATTTCAGCTTCGCCAGAGCCACACCCAACGATGAGTGTGGCTATGAAGGCTATTGAAAGGAGTCGAATCATCATAGAGGTGAATCTTGTCCTGCGCAAGGGTTGCCCGGATCAAACATCCAGGTCCACGAGTCGCCGTATGGGAAATGGCTGAATCCTGGGTAGACCGTTGTACACCAGTTCAACGAGAACTTCTTGAAGCTCTTTGCGTGTCCATCAGCGTAGGCTGCGTTTGCGCTTTCGGTGTATCGGTAGCGAGGCATGGACCACTGGTTGTAGTTATCACCATCTCCTTCGTTCTTTGCACCGGAGTTGCGTCCGCCAGTCACCTGTGGAGGCCAGACTTCGCCGCCGTGGAACCACCAGTCGCCTTCAAGAGTTCGTGCACCTTCCGGTCCGCCGCCCCACTGGGTCGTCAAACCGATCGTGGTCATGATGAGCTGGTTAGCTGGTCGAGTGAAGCGGGTTTGGCTGATCGACGGCTTCGGCTGAACGGTTCCGCCAGGGTATCCAACTTCAACCAGACCTGTGTAGTCTCCAGGAGCATAGGCTTCTGGGAAGATTGCGTTGTGTGCAGCGTAGCCATTCTTCGAGTTGGAAGGCTCAGCTGGTCCGCGCCAGATTCCGCCCACGGCTCGAGCTTCGCCCTGTGTCCAAGCGTCGCTTCGATCAGCACCGCTCTTAATGTAAGGCATGGTAAGTTCGCGCCAGCTGAACCAGAACAAATTAGACTGGGCTGGGTTTCGAGCATATCCGCCACGCGCGAAGAAGTCGTCGGCATCTGCCGAGTACATGATGACTCCCAAACCGATCTGCTTTTGATTCGAAAGGTCAGAAGCCTTCTTTGCGGCCATTTTGGCCTGTGCAAAGACAGGGAAGAGGATGGCGGCAAGGATCGCGATAATTGCGATGACCACCAATAGTTCAATAAGCGTAAATGCTCGTTTCATGATTTCAACACCTTCATTGGTGAATTACCGTGGTCGGAACACTCCGAACACTGTAACTTCACTGAGCATTATACAAATGTTTTGCCAAAACTGTGCAAAAAATATTTATCTGTAAATCACTTCTCCCAAAAGACCCATCAATGATCCTCAATCTAGGTTCAATCTGAAGTCTTTACATAGGCCTGTGAAAACCTCCCCTGGGTGTGGATCAGGCTCCCACTGGAGAGCTTCCAGGTGAGCACCACTGCTGGAAGCGATGGGTGACCGTAAAAGAACCACTTATCTCCAGCAGTCCCCCATTTAACGGACGATGAGACGTCCATTGTCCTATCTGAGTCTTTTCCGCCCACTTTGACTCTGCTCTTCGAGACAGCAGTTCCATCTTCCTTTAGCTCCATCGACTTATCGCCCTTGGAGCTCTTCCAAAGGCCGACGACTTCCCTGGGATGATCAAGGCTCGCTGGGACACTAACCACGGGAACCACCGGCACGTCCTCGGCATCTCCTCCCGCGCACCCTGCCAGGGTGGAGGAAAGAACTGTAATTCCAATACCAGTGATTCCGAACTTCATGTTGCTATTTGGAGGAATGACCTTGACCCGACAAATACTCTCCCTTCGCTCGCTCTTTCCGTGCCTGTTCCTGAGCAGCAGGGGGAGCACCCTTGATCGATTCCTCGAACTGGGCATCTGTAACAGGCTTGCTGACCTCGGGAGGCGGCGAGTTGTCGGGAGAGCCACATCCTGCGCTCATTAGAGCGCAGGCGGTCATGGCTATTGAAAACACGAGTGATACTTTTCTCATCATCGGGTGCCGTTGTATGCCCCGCATGCATCCCATGGATCGAACCTGGGTTCATCACCGGGGAAGAGCCCTTCTACGTACATTTGGGTACACCAGTTGAATGCAGCACTCTTTCGGAACTTAGCGTGACCATCTGCGTAGCCTGCGTTCGCTCCTAATGAGTAGCGGAACCTCGGCATTGCCCAAACCGGCCAGTTCGTTCCATCCTGGTTGTAGCAGTGGAATCCAGCCCGACCTCCAGTCAAGACCGGCGGCCAAGGATTGGATGAACACGTTTTGGTTGCTTCGTTATACACCCGGTTTTCGCCACTCCACCACCACCAAGAGGAATCCATGTTCGCGCCTGGAGAGCCTTCAACGCTCCATGTTGGATTGATACCAGTCGTGGTAACCAAAACCTTCTCGGTTAGGTTGTTTATCTGAGTTTGGCTGACAGAGGCTACTCCTGCCGTACCGCAGAGCCGTGAACCCCAGTTAATATTTCCGCACATCGGGAAAATTTTATCGTGAGTCGCATATCCAAGACTGTTGCGAACTCCAGGGGTCGACCACATTCCACCGATTGCATCATAGTTGTCTACACGGCCCGACTTAACATAGGGCTGTGTAGCGTGGGTCCATTTATAGTCCTGCTGCCATGCCCCGGCAGCGGTCGTTACAACGTACCAGCCTCGGGCAAAGTTGTCGTCGAAGTCGGCCGAGTACATCATAAAGCCCAACGTTAGCTGCTTTTGGTTGCTCAAGTCGCTCGTTTTCTTGGCAGCTTCTTTAGCTTGTGCAAAGACAGGGAAGAGGATGGCGGCAAGGATCGCGATAATTGCGATGACCACCAATAGTTCAATAAGCGTAAATGCTCGTTTCATGATTTCAACACCTTCATTGGTGACCTTGGACCGGACTCAACCCCACCCCAAGATTCATGATCATCATAAGTGTTCTTCATAACGGTGAGATCAACTTTTTGCTCAGAAAATCTCTATTTGAATTGATATACAGTGAAATCTCATAGTTTATTATTTATAACTATGAGATTAATGCATGATTTCATGATACATCAAACTCGTTCGAGTTACAGAAGATAGACTCGCTGTCATGCTATTCGACGTTTCCAACTACACAGAGCTGGCCCTGGTCGCTCAGCGTGACGACTTTGAGCTTTCCCGAAACTTTTACGGCTTCGGAACCGGCAACCGGGGGCGAGGGGCTCTGTTCGGCGGAATTCGGCGAGGAAAGGTTGCCTACCAGTTCGGACTATTCAACAACCTGGACCTCGACCCCTTTGTTCTGATCGATGGCCCAGGACCGAGTGACGTTGTCGCGTTCGGGGACTACCGAACTCAGCCCGGAGGAGGAATTGATATCTTGTTCTTTCCTGGTGATGAGCAAAGGTCGCTCTTCTTCGGAGTCGGTATTTACACCCAAACCTACACGTTCGTCGGCCGTTCTCTCTCTAACGGGAGCCTCTTCGACCTTGGTCAACGTTCGGTTTTTGAAGGTGCATTCAGCCTGGGCTTCATGGGAGAACTCGAGCGAGGAACAAGTCTCGGCATTGGCTGGCATACTCACCTGGGTTGGAACTTCACCTTCAGTAGTCGAAGATAGAACCCGGTAGTTTTGCGGGTGTTACTTCAGATTTTTCTGCGCAAAACTTAAACCAGTTCCTCCACTTTAGAAGAGGAACGTGAGACCAGACTTGGGCGCAACTCGATCTATCTTCCGAGGCGCGCCTATTTTTTCGCCCAACGATCAGCTTTAGCGCCTAAACAGACCTCAGCTCATCGACCAACTCAAGACACCCAAACCTAACGGGATCCACTGCGGGGACTCCCGCCAGAGCCGACAGATCGGCTAGCTCACGCCGCGCTGTATCTTCATCCAACTCGCTAGTGTTAGCGCATAATCCGCGAACCTGCGCGGCGGGGAACGTGCCACCTGCGCAAGCAAGGTCTTCGTATAGCCGCATAAGAGTTGGGATCGGCGGTATCTCGACCTCTGGCAATCGCCGAAGGTGAGTCTGTCCGACTTTGAGGCATAGAATCATGTCTGTCGGCATCGAGCCTCGCAACAAAGGCATTGTCGAAGTAGAGCCAGGGTGAATTATCGAGCCCTGCCCTTCAACAATCACCCACTCTCGCGCTTCGTTGCGAAGAACTTCGCGTTCAACTGCGCCACTGGCGTAGTCCACCCGAATGGCATCTAGAGGAATGCCAGCGCCAGTAACTGTAATCCCTATCTGGCCCGTCGCAACAAAGCCTGCGTTAACTCCCGCGTCTCCGGCTGCCTTCCATAGTTCTAATCCAGCGGTCATCTTCCCGACGGCCATGTCTGTACCAACCATGAGGATTCGTCGGTTCGCAAGAAATCTTGCTTTGCCGGTTCCCGTGTCCAGGCCGGTTGGTTCTTGACGGACATCCCATATGACTTGGCCCTTTTTCAGGTGCGGGTACTGTGGCGCAAGCGGTTCGTGGAGACCATTGATGACGCTCATCCCTAGCTTCACCGCCTCCGAAATCACCCCGCGCCAGGACTCTGGCAATCGACCGCCCGGAGGTGCAGTTCCCAAGGCGAAAATCGTCGCGCCTAGTGCCGCCGCTTCCTCCACGCTTGAAACGACCGGGCAATCACGCGGTGTGGTGACTACTTCGGACACAGTCTTCCCCACATGATACGAATCGATTACACAAGCAATCGGGTTCGGCGAGTAACGCAAAATGCCGTAACCCATTTTTCCGATGTCTTGCCCCAACGCGCCCTCCATGTAAATGGCGATTGGCTGTTTAGAATCAATCATTGAGCGAAGCTCCGTGGCCGGGCACGTCAAGCGGGACAATGACCCCGTTGACAATCGGCGCGCCGCTTGCAGGATCGGGATTCAAATTGAGGTGGGAATCAAGATCAATATGATCAAAAAGCGCTCCCATTGCCGCACCGGCGGCGATCGCCACGCTGCTCTCGCTCATACACCCAATCATGGTCTTCAAGTTGTGCCTTTTCGCCTCGGCAACGATTCGCAGAGCCTCCGTCACTCCGCCGCATTTCATGAGCTTCAGGTTTACGCCATCAACTCGGTCGGCCCATTTCGCCACGTCCGATGCCCATCGGCAAGACTCGTCGATGAAGAGAGGTAATTCACGGTTCCGGAAGAGTTCCAGCAGCCCATCTTCCCCACCTTCGACCAAAGGTTGCTCGACATAGTCCACGCCGTGGCTCTTAAGCCAGGAGATCATCTCAATCGCCTCCTCCACCGTCCAGCCACCATTTGCGTCGACCCGCAAGATCGAACCAAACGGAGCAGATGCCTCCTTTGCAGCTAAGAAATGCTCTTTGTCGTGCGCCCGCCCTTCCGGCGAGCCCAGCTTGATCTTCAGGCACTTCGCACCGGTGCGTCGCAGGATATCAGGAACTCGTTCGAGAGTCACCGCCGGAGGATTGATGCCAATGGTAACACTCGTGGGAACAGACTTCTTCTCAAGTCCCAATAGCTCGTAGAGCGGTTTGCCCGCCTTATTGGCGCGCAAGTCCCAAAGGGCAATATCAAGCGCCGCCATCGCCGGTGGATCGACCTCAGCGGCGAGCATCGCCTCCCAAGTCTCCTCGGGCTCCAACGAGAATCCTGAAGCGCAGAAAGCTGACAGCTGCCCAAGAGCCCGTTCCGCCGTCCATGCCTTTCCAGTCGCTGGAGCATGTTCGCCGAGACCGACAACTCCTCCGTCTTCAACCGAAACAAACAAGTTATCAGAAGAGGCCATCGTTCCTCGGCTGATCGCCAGCGGATACAGCTTAGGAAGGGTCAAAATGTTAAAAGTCACTTTCATTCGGTTGGTCTCCAGATATCTCCTACGCGGCTGATTTGGCGCTCTTCAACAAGTTCTTGCTTTGGTCCGTAAGGATGCCCGCCGAAGCCGTGACGCATCATCGCGATTCCCTTTGCCCAGTCCTTTTGGTTGTCTCGACTTGTGAAAAGTTGCATCACGGACTGTGCGATGACTGGAATGGGAACTTCCATTCTCATTGCGTCTGAAATCAGCCAGTTCACCTCCCCAGTATCTTCAATGTAACCGGGGACTTCCGAAAGTCCGTCCTTCGCCAAGTACTGCTCGTGCAACAAGTCAACGAGCCATGAGCGCACCACCGACCCATTTCGCCAGCAGGAAAGAACGTCCGCCACAGGGAGCTTCTGGTCAAACTTTTCGAGCAAATCTAGTCCTTCGCCGATTGCTTGGAGCATTCCAAACTCGATACCGTTATGGACCAGCTTCACATAGTGACCTGCGCCTGGTCCGCCCGCGCGAACGTATCCTCCTTCACAAGCGAGGTCGAGCAGAATGGGTTCGACCGCGTCGAGAGCAGAGTCATCTCCGCCGACCATAAAGCAAGCTCCCTGGCGCGCGCCTCCAACTCCGCCGCTAGTACCTAGATCGACAAATCGAAGACCTTGCGAAGCAAGTCTCTCGTGCCGACGAATCGAGTCTCCCCAATACGAGTTTCCACCGTCGACAATAATGTCTCCAGGTGACAACACAGCTGCGAGACGATCCAGCATCGCATCGATGGCGGGTCCCGCATGGATATAAACAAACACGATTCGCGGACCTGACAGCGACTGCAAGCCGTCAAGTGACGGGAAATAGTCGATCCCGCGTTCGATCAAATCTTCTGAAGCGGGTTCCAGGTCAACCCCAACTACCCGATAACCTTTTCCCAGAGCCTGCCAAGCGAGCCCTCCACCGATTCGGCCCAACCCAACAACTCCGAACTCCTTCACCCTTCTATTTTGCCTGGTTGCAACCTTCTGACGGGGCAAAACGTTGTAGACAGGTACCCTTAACGTTCCCCGGAGACCTATGGTTCAGCTACTCGAATGGTTCAGACATCTGGATAAACACCTCGTCGAGCTCATCGCTCAGTATGGCAACACGGTGTATCTCATCCTTGCCGGAATCATCTTTGCTGAGACCGCAGTGGTCATTTTCCCTTTCCTTCCTGGTGATTCATTGCTATTTGCCGTCGGCTTGATCGCCGCCGACGAAAAGAAGGGATTAAGTATCCCGGTGCTTTTCCTACTGCTTACGGGAGCTGCGATAGGGGGAAACATCGTTAACTACTGGATTGGCAGGTTTTTCGGCGAACGCGCTTTCAGAAACCCGAACGCAAAGTTTTTCTCGCAAAAGAATCTCGCCAAGACCCACGAATTCTTCGAAAACTACGGTGGAAAGGCCATCGTGATCACGAGGTTCGTGCCGGTTGTCCGGGCCTTTGCACCTTTCGTTGCGGGAATGGGAGCCATGACATTTGGTCGGTTTATGATCTACAACGTCATTGGCGGAGTCCTCTGGGTTGCCGTTTGCATGTTCGCCGGAGTCTTCCTTGGTGATCAGCCGTACATCAAGGATCACTTCGAAGTGGCGGTGCTGGTGCTGGTTCTTATCTCAGTTCTGCCTATCGTCTTCGAGTTTGTCATGCACAAGAAACGGGCAAAGACCAAATCTCAGTCCGAGAGTACTGCCGAATAAACTTCGAGAAGCTTGGCGGTGTGGAAGTCGATGGTCGGCGGGCACTTCCAGTAGTTGTCGTACCCTCTAGCACCCAGCTCGCTGACGAAATCGTCGGACTCATACTCTTTGATCTTTGCCACCAGGCTTTCAATGGACCCGGCCTTGAATGTCACCCCGTGTCCGAGCTTTCGGACGGTGTCCACTGCGGCCGTGCAATCAGAAACGATTACCGGGATTCCGTTTGCCGCAGCCTCGTTGACCACCATTCCCTGAGTTTCGTACCAGACGGAAGGAAAGACGAGCGCGCGGGCGCTTCGCAGAATTTCGGTTACCTCGGTTGGCTTGCGCCAACCCATTAACTCAGCTTCTGGATTAACCTCTAGTATCCGGTCTGCTAGGCCACCCGTTCCAACAAACTTGATCGGAGCTTTCGCCTGGAATGCCGCTGCGGCAGCCAGGTCGGGCCCTTTCTCGTCAGAAAAGCGGCCGATATAAACAAGGTGCTTGGAACCCGCTGGGTTGGATCGCTCCAAACGAGCTGCACCGATCGGATTATCCACATAGTGGCAGATCGCACTGGGTGGCAAGTACGAGTCGATGATCTGTTTACTGAACTCAGAAACAAAAATGAAGTGCTTCACTCCGGTCGGAACTTTTCCTTTCCGAACCTGGATTGCGTGTCGAGCGACAAACCAGCTCTTCTTCGTAAACGAACCATTCGTGCAAGACTTGGTCAAACATCCGATCCCTAATCCACGCTCACTGCAGATGGATCGATTTCTTGCATCATAAAAGCCGGCGAGGGGGCAGGCCAGTCCAAAGTCGTGACAAGTCATAACGACTCGAAAACCTAGTTCGATGGCGACAGATATCGGGCTTGCTGTGAGTGCATCTCGCCATGAGTGGATATGGACCACAGTATCTTTTGTATCCAAGGAACCAAGTAACTCTCGAAAAGCAACTTCAGCTGGTCGGTTCCAGAGACCGCTGATGATCGCTTTTCGAGCGGCAACCTCGGTGATTTTTTTCTGGCCCAGAGAAACAACTGTTAGGTTCTCGATGGAGTTCAGTGACTCCGGTATTTCGCCGACCGCACTGAAGACGTAGACGTGATCCACTTGCGATGCGAGTGCCACTGCCGACTCTAGAGCGACCTTTCCCGCACCTCCATTCACGTAGGTGTAGTCCGTGATGATGACGACCTTCAAGGAGCGCCTCCTATTCCGATCCAGCCTGCCGCGTCAGCGAAATCGTCGAATGTGCGCATCCCATCTGGGAAGTTTGCCAGAATTTGCTCCCCGTATCGTTTAGTCCTCAACCGTGGATCCAGCAAGGCGATGATGCCTCGATCATTTAGGCTCCTAATCAGCCTTCCTGCACCTTGTCGCATCATCATCTTAGCATTAGGCAAGGTGTGTACCATAAACGGGTCTAATCCTTGCTGATGTAAGTATGCCATTCTTGCGACAACTTGTGGCTCGCTTGGTACTTCAAAGGGAATCCGTACTACCACAACACAAGAACAGGTTTCTCCTGGCGCGTCAAAACCGGTCCAAAACGACCTCAGAGCAAACAACGATGCGTAGACGTTCTTCTTAAACTGCTCGCCGACCATCGCAGTTCCTGTCTTTCCCTGGATCAAAATTGGCAGTTCAGGGCTAACCGTCATATGCGCGTAAACCCCTTCCATCTCTTTTCGACTGTGGAAAAGGGCTAATGTTCGCCCGTCGCAGATCTCGATGATGTGGCTCAACTCAGCTGCCAATGCTCGATAATAAATCTGCTCCATCTCCCCACCTCGGCTCTGAGTTGGGTCGGGAATTCGGTTGTGTGGCGGAAGGTAAAGCGCAGTTTGGGTGGAGAAGTCGAACGGCGAAGGAAGCACTTCATTGAATGTTGCCTTAGCCCCGGTTGTTCGCTCGAAGTGCTCGAACTCATTATCAATCTGCATCGTCGCCGACAGGCATGCATAAGGCGTACGGTCCCAGAGGAGTGCCCTCAGCGGCCCCTGGAGATCAATCACGTCGTGCCGCAGAATCGCTTCAGAGCGACTCGACCCGACGTAGCTGACACTTGCCCCTTCGGGTCGGCTCAGCGAGTGGGCACCCACTGCGAAGTCCCGGATGAACGAAACGTAGTTCCGCGTACTCTCCGCAAGCTGCTTCGCCTCCGAAACCCGAGATTCCAGTCGGTATCGCTCTATGGCGAGGAGCACATACATCGCGTGCTTATCACAGGCTAGCCTAACTCGCTCGGCGATCGCCTCGACTTGAGCCAGATGCTTCTTTGCGTTCGCCTTTTGGACTGCTGGGTGTTCGTCAACCTCCGCCGGCGAGACTGCGACAATCCCCCCGTCCGTCAGCATCATCCCCATCGCCATCAGATCCTTCTGCGCTTGGGTGATCTGCTCCCGAAACTCTTCAGCCTTTGCTGACCACTCGCGGTCGTCCTCGCAGGCATGAGCAATCGGAGAAACGTGCTGCTCCAGCCGGGTTGCAATCCCTTGTAGGGCACTCAGCTTCGGTCCTGTAATCTCAAACTCAAGCCCGTTGATTGCCGCCGAAGGGAAGTCATGCGCTTCGTCGAGTATTAAGAAGTCGTACTTACCGAGAATCCCCTCTTTCTCGAGTTCAGGGTCAGCTGACTGGGCATCCGTGATCACGACACTGTGATTCGTAATCACAACCTTGCCTTTTTCCAGCCGCCGACGCGCTTTGTAGTAGTAGCAATCATCGTACGCCGGGCAAGCCTTCGCCGGGCAAACGGGCGGAACCTGAACCCGTTGCCACAGCCGGTTGATCTCCCGATCCGGCTTGCGGATGATCTTCCGGAACTCGTTCTCCGTCCCGAGCTCCGCACTCAGATTAAACTCATCAACTTCGTTCGGAAGAGCTTCATCCAAACCGATCAAGCACGTGTATCGCTGTCGCCCAATCAAGAACGCCGTCTCAACGTGATCATCAAAGAGGCTCAATGCCAGAGGCAAATCTTTGGTCCAATATTGGTCGGCAAGGATGTTGGTGTATGTCGCGATCACCGTCCGCTTATCGCTAGCGATTGCATTGGCAATCGCCGGAATCAAGGTCGCGAGCGACTTTCCGAGCCCGGTCGGAGCTTCAAAGAGCCCGGTCTGCCCCTGCTCAATCAAGTCCGACAGAAGCATCGCTAGCTGAACTTGATCGCCACGCGTATCGTAACCCGACCGCTTCGCGAGGCGGTCGAAGGCGAGTTGCACCAGTTCGGCCGCAGACATAGCCTCAATCTTACTCATGTCCTAGCCTGTTCGTCGGCTGATTCCGTCGTGGCAACGAATCACTTAAGAGTTAACAGAACGCCTGCAATAATCAACGCACAGCCAGAAAGGAGTTTTGCATCAAGCTTCTCCCGGAGAAGCACAACCCCCAAGACAACGGCGATAACGAAACTCAACTTATCAATCGGCGCAACCCGAGAGACTGCCCCTTCGGGATCGGCAAGCGCCCTGAAGTAGCAAGCCCACGATGCCCAGGTTGCCACCGCGCTCAAAGCCAGGAATCCCACATTTCGCCCAGTGAGTTGAGCAAAACCGGTTTGCTTTGTGCTCCAAGCCAACAGAACCGAAAATGCCAATACGAACATGACTCGAACCGCGAGTGCCAGGTTGGGCGGCACGCCTTCGACTCCTTTCTTGCTCAGAACGGCAGTGATTCCGGCAAAGAGTGCCGAAAGAAGTGCCCAGCCGCGATATTCCACATCCGTAAAGACGAACGCTCGACTACAAGAAGTCTCGGAAGAATCAAGCCTGTTGAGCGATCAAAAAACCTTGACCATCCGGCAACTGAATGGTATCTCCAGGGTAGAGCTTTTTGCCTCTCCGGTTCTCGTCCTCTCCGTTCACCAACGGCATCACCTCGGCCAAATAACCCTTGGCTTCTGCGCCGTTTGAGATGACGTTAGCCAGCTTCAGCAACTGTCCCAAAGTGATGTACTCACTCCAAATCTGAATTTCTTTCAAAGTGGTGTCGCCCATGCCTGGTCATATGTACCGCGCGCAAGTGACTTCGCGTGGAAGTCGGCAAAGAGAGTCACATAACGATAACCCCGAATCAAGTTGAAGAACGTGTTAGCGTCATCGTCTGCCGCCAAAGCCCGTCCCGAGCCGTGCCAATGTCCCCCCGCATCAAACATCAAGTTGATCGAGGCTGGGGCTTGAAGCGATGTTTGGGAATGGTGGTTGAAAGCGATCTCGGTTCGGAACAGATAGCTGTTTCGGTAAAGTGCGAATAGCGATGGGCTTGTCGCAAACACGTCTGGAAAGTGGTTATCCAAAACTGTCGTGCCCTGGTCGGCAGGACAACGAAAAATCTCCTTACTTTTTGCGTAAGGCATCAGTGCGTCCTGCATTTCGGGCATCGCCGCGATGAGCGCTTGAAACTCTGGGCGGCCGTCCCAGATATTCGGTCGATACTTATCGCTCGCATCCACCGCAAAGGCGAACAAGTCATCGCTGTCTGTCATGTACAAGCCGTGGGCCGTGCCAATTTGCTTAAGGTTGCTGATGCAAGCAGTTTGCTTTGCCGCGGCCTTCGCCCTGGCGAAAACGGGAAACAGAATTGCCGCGAGAATTGCGATGATCGTAATCACCACCAGCAGCTCAATCAGTGTAAACGCGCGGCGCACAACAAACATAATACGGTCAAACGCACCAAAAACGGTGCAGGTTCCTGCATCGCGACATGCGACGTTTGAAAGTGGCAAAAAGTTGCTCCAATATGCCATGATTAAGGTTCGCGCCCGTGTGTCTGGGCGCACCTGGAGCGACCCTTGGCAAAGCCGACCGTATTGAAACCTGAAGAAGCAACCGCACGACTCTACGCAGATCGCCTGATCCTCGAAAAGCTCACCGAAATGGAAGCCGCCGTCAAGCTAGGTGAACTAGCTGACAAGCTCAGCGACTCCGGTATCGGTCTCGCCGCCGTCCGTTCACTCATGTCCTCGAACGCCGACGTATTTGCCTACCACGAGCGACGCTGGATTCCGGCATCGCGACTCACTGCAGAAGGTCGCCCAGTTTCCGAAATCATCCGAGCTGTTCTCGACTCGTTCGGCGCGCCAGTCTCCCTCGATACGCTCATCGAAGAAGTCTCGCGAATCCGACACACTTCGGTTGAAACTGAGGATGCTGTCGTTCGCCGCCTTGTTGCTCGAGACGGTTCATTTGCGCTTCTCGGCGATAACTCAGTCGCTCTCGTCAAGTGGGGCTTCATTGCTCACGACGAGGTTCTTTCTCGTGCTTTGGCAATCAACGGCATCACTCCGGAGGAGTTCGCCGCGATCAGCGACAAGCTGAAGGACGTGGATTTCAATTCCCCTGATTGGGCTTCTGCCGCTCTTAAGCACTCCCCAATCAACCTAAAGGAAATTCTTGCATATGCCTACAGCAAGCTGAACAACGACGATCCTCGCTCGGTGCTTCACTACCACGCTGGAGACCTTTTCAAGGCCCTCTTCGCGGTTCCTGGCTACGTCTACAACAGCGACGGAACCTTCCTTAATGAGGCCGAAGCTAAGGGCCTCATTTCGACCGCTCTCAAGCTCGCCTTGAAGCTCACTCCTTCGATTGACGTTGACGATGCTGCGCCGATTGAACTCAAGCCCGAGGACATTGCCAAGCTCATCAACAAGGTCAAGACCTCTGATGCCTCGGTCACGGCAACCAAGATGCTCGAAGAGTTTTTCGAAATCACGCCAGGCACCAAGACCTTCCCCGACGACATGGTCAACGTGATGACCGCCCTCAAGGCCGATTCGTCCGTCGCATGGGTTGGCGGAGATCGTTTCCAAAAAGCCGGTCAGCACCCGGACTACATCAGCGAAGTTCCTGAGCCATTCCAGTTTGTGGCTTCCGGAGTGGTCGACGCCGAAGGCGAAGACGTGGACATCGAGCTCACCGATGAAGGTCTCAACACCTCCCTCCGAAAGCTCCTCCAGCACCCGCTTGCTCTGGATGTTCTGGACGAAGACCCACAACCGGCACTCAAGACTCAGCCAGAAAGCATCCGACTTGTTCTCAAGTCCATCCACCGCGAACTCGGAACCTTCCCGCTTGCTCAGTTCCCAACTGGCTGGATCGACGATGCGCCAAAGATTCAGGAAGCCATCTTCATCGACCCAGCCGGGAGAGAACTCCAGGTTTGGATCAACCAAGAAGCTCGCCTCATGTACGGCCTGATCGACTGGTGGCTCGATCAATCCGTCGAAAGCGGAGCGGTATACACCCTCACCAAGACCCCTCAGCCAAACGTGTTTGAGTTTGCTTACCTGGATCAGCCAGACCCGGTTGTTTACATCAGCACCCAGCGCATGGAAGAGCTCCGCACCCTTGGTGCCGAGTACGAAGGCAAGAGCACGCTTGACCTCCTCGTCATGGTGATGAGCCACTGGCCCAAAGGCGCCGACTACCTCACCGTTCTCGCCGAGATAAACGTTGCTCGCCGCACCTCGCGCCGACTCGTTGCCTCGCTCCTTAGCAGCTACCAGTGCTTCTACCAACGCTCCGGATCGCCTGTTTGGCACTTCGATAACAAGAAGGTCGACCAAGGATTCGACAAGAGCAAGAAGAAGTTCATCAAAAAGTAAGCAACTTCATCCCCCATTTCGCTCGGCTATCAGGCAAGCGAAATGGGGGATCTCAAACCCCGGATCAGGCAGGATCGATGAGCCATCTCGAAGACCTCACTACCCAGTGCATCCGCTGCGGATTCTGCTTAGAAGATTGTCCGACCTTCACCCAAACCGGCAACGAGCTTGACTCGCCGAGGGGCCGCATCTACCTAGTCCGCAGTGTCGTTGATGGCAAGCTCAACTGGGACGACGTCAAGCCCCATCTTGACAAGTGCCTCGGCTGTCGAGCCTGCGAAACCGCCTGTCCGAGCGGAGTCCAGTACGGCCAAATCCTTGAGATCGCCCGAGACCAAATCGGAGCGAGCCTTGTCCAAAAGGCCTTCCTGACCGGAACCACGAATCCGCTTATTCTGAAGACCCAACTTGCCGCCGCCAAGTTCCTACCTGGCAAGCGGATGCCAAAGCCCCTGAGTCAGCTCTTAAGTGGAGCCAGCCCAGAAGTCGATCTTCCAAAGCCACAAGAGACCGCCGCATTTCCCGACCTCCCCAAGGTCGAGTTCAAGGGAGAGGTCTACATGCTACAAGGCTGTGCGATGCAGGTGTTGTTCCCTAGAGTCCATCAGTGCACAGAACGGCTACTCCATCGGGTTGGCTACCAAATCAAACCCGCAAACCAAGGCTGTTGCGGCGCACTTCACGCTCACAATGGGCAGCTTGATGAAGCTCGAAAGCTCGCCGCAAACCTAATCAAATCCATGCCAGGAGAAGCCCCCATCATCGTCAACTCCGCCGGGTGCGGAAGCACGATGAAGGAATACGTACACCTTCTGGGGACCTCCGAAGCTGAGCGGTTTGCAAAGCGAACAGTGGATCTCTCAGAGTTCCTCCTGGAAAACAACCTCTCTCAACTCCTAACCCCCTACTCCCCACTCGCAGGTAAGCGCATCACTTACCACGACGCCTGCCACCTTTCGCACGGACAGAAAATCACGAGCCAACCCCGTCAACTGATCCAATCAATCCCGGGAATCGAGTTTGTCGAGCTCGATGAATCGATGGTTTGCTGCGGTAGCGCAGGAATCTATAACGTCATGCAGCCCGACATGGCCCGCCAACTTCTTGTCCGAAAGACCGGGCACATCCAAGAAACAAGGGCCGACATCGTTGCCACCGGCAACCCGGGTTGTCACGCTTGGATCGCTCAAGGATGCCTCGAAAAGGGCATTGCTCGAACGCTCCACACGGCAGAGCTGCTGGAAGCCGCATTCGTAGGCCTCGAACCGTTTATCGAACAATAATCTAACGTGCTGCGTAGACATACCAGTGCGGCAATGACCGCACATGGAGATTTCAGAGATGACCCCTCAACCCCTCGTCGACATTCAGGCTAGCCAAGATGAGCGCAATATCGCCATCGACAAGGTCGGCGTCAAGAAGGTCAAATACCCCATGCATGTCCGCGAGCGTGATAACGGACCGCAGTACACCGTCGGAGATTTCACTCTGACTGTTGACCTCCCAAAGGAATTCAAGGGAACCCACATGAGTCGTTTTCTTGAAGTTTTGGGTGAGCACAACCACGACATCAGCCCCGCAACGATCCCCGATATCCTCAATAAGCTTCGAGAAAAACTGAAGGCGGAGACAGCGCACCTTGAAGTCAATTTCAACCTGTTCCGAGCCAAGCCAGCTCCTGTCACTGGTAAGGTCGGAATGATGGGTTACGACTGCGGTTTCATCGCCAGCGGCGGAACCACAAACGACTTCTGGCTCCGCCTAGTGGTTCCGGTCACTACCCTGTGCCCATGCAGCAAAGAGATTTCGGAGTTTGGAGCCCACAACCAACGCGGCTACGTCAGCGTGAAGGTTAAAGCGGATGGCATTCTATGGCTCGAAGACGTCATCGACATGATCGAGGCCTCCGGCTCCGCCCAGCTCTATCCGGTTCTGAAGCGCCCAGACGAGAAATTTGTCACAGAGCAAGCCTACAAGAATCCTCGGTTCGTCGAGGACATGGTTCGAGAAGTCGCCCTTGCCTTCGACAAAGAATCGAGAATTTCAGCATACGAGATTGAGGTCGAGAACCACGAGTCGATTCACGACCATAACGCATACGCGTTCATTTCGCGGGAGAAGTAGTCAAGGTATTCCCGGCGTCTCGCCGGGGATTTGCTCAAGCCGCCTCGTCCGACTCGGCTAACTTGCGTGCCTGGTCGTCCTGAACGAGGCCATCCAACATCAGCTGAATATCGCCGTCCATAAACGTGTTCATGTTGTGAACAGTGAGCTTGATGCGGTGGTCCGTAATCCGGCTCTCCGGGAAGTGGTAGGTGCGTATCTTCTCGCTCCGGTCCCCGGAGCCAATTTGACCCTTTCGCATGCCCGATCGCTCGGCTTGGGTGCGCTCAACCTCCGCCTGATAAATCTTGGCGCGCAGAACTTCCATCGCGCGAAGCTTGTTCTGGGCCTGGCTCCGCTCGTCCTGGCAAGTCACAACGATGCCGCTCGGCTTATGAATTATCCGAATTGCCGTCTCGTTTTTCTGCATGTGCTGGCCACCCGCCGATGACGAACAAAACGTGCTGATTTCGAGGTCCTTCGGGTCAACCTGAACGTCAACTTCCTCAGCCTCCGGCAACACTGCAACCGTCACCGTCGACGTATGAATTCGCCCCTGGCTCTCCGTTGCCGGAACACGTTGCACACGATGGACCCCAGATTCGAACTTCAATTGATAGAACGCGCCCACCGCGTCAATCTTAAAAACGACTTTGCTCGCACCACCGATCCCACTCTCTTCAAGCTCGATAACTTCGACCTTCCAACGCCGCCGCTCGCACCAGCGCGAGTACATCCGAAAAAGTTCATTGGCAAAGAGAGCCGCTTCATCGCCACCGGCCGCGGGTCGAATCTCGATAATGACCGACTTGTCGTCATTGGCATCCTTCGGCACGAGCATCAGTTTTAGCTTCAGTTCCAACTCCTCGCGCCGACCCCGCAACGGCTCGATCTCCGCGAGAGCCAATTCCTTCATCTCGGGATCGTTGACCATCTCCTCGGCTTGCGAAAGATCGTCAAGAACTTTTCTGTACTCTCGAATGGTCTCAACGATTGGCAGAAGCTCCGCACGGAGTTTGCCTACCCGTTGCATTTCCTTAGGATTGCTGACAATCGAGATGTCGTTGTACTCGGCCTCAACGCTCTCAAACTTTTTCTCAATCTCAGCTAGTTTTGCGATCATACAACGAAGCGAAAGTGTACCGCCCCACCTAGTTCTACGCCAAAAACTAGGCGGCTTTTGGCTTCTCGGGCTTGCCAACACAAAGCCGGTCTCGGCCCGTT
Source organism: Armatimonadota bacterium (assembly GCA_037138755.1). Lineage (NCBI taxonomy): Bacteria > Bacillati > Armatimonadota > Armatimonadota bacterium. The sequence continues at coordinate 536,671 of JBAXHT010000001.1, forward strand.
CGCTTAGCCTCATAGAGACCCAAGTCGGCCTCATGTAAGACTGAAGCGATAGTGTCATGCTTCTTGCCAACAGCGGACATGCCGATGGACGCCGTCACAGTACGATCCACCATCAAGTCGTCAACACGGGTTGTGCGAATTGACGCGAGCACTCGCTCGGCGACCTTGTGGGCGATCTCCAGGTCGGTTCGATCAAGTAGGATACAGAACTCTTCACCACCAAGTCGACCCAGGTAGTCGGTTGGACGCAAAACTCTCTGGCAAGACTGCGTGAATCGACGAAGGACTTCATCGCCAACAGGGTGACCGTAGTTATCGTTAATCGACTTAAAGTTGTCGATATCAACTACCAAAACAACGCCCGGACGACCTTGTGCATGGAATCGAGCCACGAAGTCGGTTCCGATTGCCAGAATGCGTCGGCGATTCAAAACACCGGTCAACTCATCAATCGTCGCCATGCGCTCAAGTTCTTGTTGAAGCTGTTCGCGCTCTCGAAGTGCCATCTCGAGCCGATCGTTTATCGCTGCAAGCTCGATATTTTTTGATTTCAAAAGTCGTGACTCAGCTTCCACCAGCTGAACCTGGTGGATCGACTGCATCTCTCGCAATCTTCGCTCGCTATCCTCGCTGAAGACCTCACGTTTGAGAGCAATATGCTCGTGAAGCATATCGAATGCCTTCTCGGCGTCACCTAACTTTCGATAGACTCCAGCCAGCTGTTCCATCGTCTTGGCTTCTTGAACGCGATTTCCGCTAAGTCGAGCCGTACGGAGTGCCCCCTTAAACGCCCGTTTCGATGTCAGGAATCGGCCTCGCTGAAACTCCATCACACCTCTGAACTGTTGTAGCGGCCACACGAGGTAGGTCTTCTTGTGTGTCTTAGCGAGACTGATCCCCTTTCTAAGAGCAAGCAGAGCTTGCAAAGGTTGCCCGTTTGCAAAAGAAATCTTCGCTATCGCAAGGCAGGCATCAACGGCATTGTTAAAGGAACGATTCTCTTCAAGGCTAACGAGAGCCGAGCGCAATGCATCTAGGTCAGATTCATTTTCGCCTAGTTCGAAGCTCACAGATGCAATCGCAATGGTGGATGACCAGAAGATCGTATCGTTTGCTCCTCGCTCAGCGGCAACTTTGGCGTGCTGGAAGTACTCTCTTGCCTTCAGCAAATCCTCTCGCTCTTCTGCGTTGACACCCAAGTTGAAGATCGCGATTGCCGCTACGTACAAGTTGCCCGATCGAGCAGCCTTCTCGTGCGCTTCGGTGAGCACAAGGTGGGCTCGTTGGAACATCCCTTTGTGGTGGTAGTAAAGCGAAACCGTCATGAGTGCACTGCACTCTCCGAACTCATCACCTATGGCTCGATAGATTTCTAGTGCCTGTTCGGCAAGGGCAAATCCTTCCTCCCGATCCTGGCTCGAAACCAGAGTTCCCAACGTGCGTAGAGCGTCTGCCTCACCTCGGCGATAACCGATCTGTTTTGACTTCGGCAAGACCTCGTCACAAATGTCTCTTGCGCGAGCCGGATTGAAGGAACGTAGGCGATACGCTTCCGCATTCATAGCATCAATCTTTGCCGTATCCAGACTGAGCCGATTTTCAGATCGTTTCATGCACCTGCACCCTCCTCAGGTGAAGTTTTGCCGTACTCATCAGTCTGACTACCCGGTATGCGTACCAGGTTAAGCCGCTTCCAATGTACGGCTCTGCGCTAGTCGATAAGTGTTGCGACCGGCTCGCTTTGCCTCGAAGAGCGCCATGTCGGCATGATGTAAGACATCGTAGAAGGAGGCATCAGATTCGTGAACTTCGGCGACTCCAATGCTCACGCTAAACTCACGATCCGGCAAGATATCCGCGGTAAACATCTTGCCGACCGCATCCATCACTCGCTTAACCGCCATCTGGGCACCTTGCAAGTCCGTATCGTGATGAACGATGCAAAATTCCTCCCCTCCAATGCGTCCGAAGACATCAAATCTACGCAATAATGCCTGGCAGCACTTTGTCAGTCGCCTCAACACCTCATCGCCAGTTGCGTGACCAAAGTTGTCATTGATCGACTTGAAATGGTCAACATCGATCACCGTAACTGAGAAAGGAGAGCCCGTATGTCGGTATCTTTCCATCTCCAAGATGCCGTCGTTCACGATTTGACGTCGGTTAACCGCGCCTGTTAACTCATCAGTTGACGCAATCCGCATCAGCTCATGCTGAAGCAAAGTCTGCTGCTCAAGCGACATTTGCAGGCGCTGGTTGATCTCGATTAGCTGATCAGATTTGGAAACTGCGGAATCAACTTTCCCGCAGAGGTGCCTTGCAACTGCCTCGTGGATAACTTCACTTAAGCGATACTCAGCATCGCTTGACTGGATATGACGCTGAAGCTCGATGTGTTGTAAGAAGTGACAGGCAGATTGCTCATAGAGTCCCGCCTTCTGTTCAGCAATTGCTAAATGAAACAACAGCTTGCCGAGACGAACTTTCAGGTTTGCCTTCGCTAAGGCTGTAGCTGTCCTGCGTAACCTCGAGATGTACTTCTTTTCATCTCCCAAAAAGAGCAGTGCGTTGGCATGGGCACACATCATTTTCGCTCGACAGCTTTCGTTGTGTAACAAGTCTTTTCGTTGCCGTGCTCGCCTTAGCGCAGTAATTACTTCGGCCCTCCGTCCAGTGCGTGCGCAAGCGTCAATATGCAAACAGAGCGCATCCGAAAGCGCCAGGATGTTCCCCGTCTCGCTGACCCCGGCAAAAAGGATTTCGATCTCCTGTTTCCACTCCGATTCATCACCATTTTCCACCAGGAGTCCGATGAGTCTTGTTCGGGACCTCCAATAGCTCCAATCGTTAACACCGTGACTACCCAACTCGATAGACTTTTCGAAATACTCTCGAGCTCTTTCTGATTCACCTTCCTTGCAGGCGAGCCACCCGAAATTGTAATAGATCAGAGAGAGTGAGTGTCTGTCTTTGATACTCTCAGAAATGGTGAGAGCTTCCTCCAAGGTCCTACGAGCACGGTCAAAACGATTATTCTGAACGTAATAGCAAAAAATGGGCATCAACGCCGAGGAAGTCTCCGTCATCATCCCGAGCGAAGTGAAAATCTCGATCGCGTGGACTGCAAGCGCGAACGCGTTCGACAATGACTGCTCAACTGATGCTGCTGCCAAGCTCCTGAGGGCGCAACCGTGCCCGTAAGCGTAGTCAATTTGAAGTGACTTCTCACGCGCTTGCTCGGCAAGCTGTTTGGCAATACTCGGGTTCGAGAGGCGTAAGGCGTACGCTCTCTCGTTCAAACCGTCAACTTCTAGCACTGTGCTGGAATAGTCCAACATTATAAATCACCCGAAAACTCCAGGAATGAGATTCCAGCTTCGGGGCTGATTTAACCTAGCAAAGTTGTCAGGCTTCAGCGCGTTTCTTGATCGCTTCGCTGGCCGCTTCGAGCTGAGACTTCACCAAGTGCAGAATCAATTTCTTCACCAACGGGCCGAGCGTTGGCACGTTGTACTCGTAGTCCAAAAACTGGTCGAACCGAGTTCCGCCGTTCTCTTCCGAAAACTTCCAGGTGCCTTCCATCTTGTCGTAATCCCCTTTCACCTGGGAAAATCGAGAAGAGGTTGTTGAATCATCCCATATCTCTTCCTGGGTCCATCGCACCTTCAGGTTGAACTGAGTAATCAAACCCACCCAGTCCGCCACGACTCGGCTTCCCTCGCGTGAGGTCACGACAAGGCTCTCAACCGCCTTCATATATTCGGGATATCGCTCGCTATCCTTTGCAATCGCATAGACTTTCTCGACGGGAGCATCAATCCAGATGGTAGTTTCGACAGTAGGCATCTCAGTTGCGTCAAACTATGTTGACGGCTCTCAGTCTACACGTTGACGTGTCCACTCTTTGTCGAGATTAAGCGTAGGAAATGTTGTGGAGTCGTTGAAGGCAGAGATGACAAGAAGTCAGAGCGTTCCCACCCAAATGCGGGCGGTTATCCTTGAGGCCCCTGGCGTCTTATCCCTCGGCTCGGTCGCGGTCCCATCTGTCGATCCAGGCGACATTCTCGTCCAAGTCGAAGCCGCTACCACCTGCGGAACGGATCTTAAGGCGTTCAAACGGGGCCACCCCCAGATTCCTATGCCCGGAGTCTTCGGCCACGAATACTCGGGAACCGTTGTTGCCGCTGGCGAAGGCGCAAAATTTCAAGTCGGAGATGCAGTTATGGGCGTCCACTCCGCCCCCTGCGGAGACTGCTTCTGGTGCCGCCGAAGCCAAGAAAACCTCTGTGAATCGATCATGTCTTCCAAGGTTCTCGGCTCATTCGCCGAATACCTTTTCGTTCCGAAAAGGATCGTCGAAAAGAACGTCTATACCAAACCAGACAATATCCCCTTCGACATCGCGTCGCTCCTCGAACCCTACTCCTGCGTCGCCCAAGCCGTGCGAGAAATGCAACTCGGCCTCGGAACTCCGAAAGGTCTCCATGAAGGCCTGAGAGTCCTCGTCATCGGCCCGGGAGCAATCGGTCTCCTGTTCGTAGCTGCGCTCGAACAGATCGGCGTTGACCACGTCACTCTCGCCGGGCGAAACCCCAATCGTCTTGCCGTCGGAGAACAGTTCGGCGCCGAAACGGTGAACGTCAACGATCTCAAACCCCAAGGCACCGGATACGACGTCGTCGTCGAGTGTACGGGACAAGTCGAAGTTTGGGAAAAGAGCATCGATTACGTTCGTCGAGGCGGAACCCTGGTCCTCTTTGGCGGCTGCGCCGGCGGAACCAGAGCCTCCTTCGACACCAAACGAGTCCATTACGACCAAATCTCCATCCTCTCTCCCTTCCACTTCGGCACCACAGCCGTCAAGCAAGCTCGTCAATGGATTCTTGAGTCCAACGTTGATCTATCGCTCTTGCTCAGCGGCGAAAGAACGCTCGAAGAAGTAGAATCTACATTCAAAGATCTCGAAGCCGGGACCGGGATCAAGTACGTCATTCGCCCATGAAGCTCGCACGTTATGTCGGAGATGGCAAGGTCGCCATCATGGAAGAAGTCGAACCGACTTGCCCTGAAGGCGGCCTCCTCATCCAAACCGAAGCCTGCGGCCTCTGTAGTGGCGAGCTCATGTCCTGGTACATGGACAAAAAAGTGCCGCACGTCATCGGCCACGAAGTCAGCGGCATCGTTGTAGAATCCCAGGACGCCCGCTTCCCCGTCGGCAGCAAAGTATTCCCCCACCACCACGCCCCCTGCGGCGAATGCGAATACTGCAAAACCGGTCGCAGCGTCCACTGCGCCCAGTGGAAAACTACTAAACTCAACCCCGGCGGCATGGCGGAACGCTTCGCCGTCCCCATCGGAAACCTTACCGACACCCTGATCACCAACTCCCTCCGAGCCGTCGACGCCGCCCTCATCGAGCCTTTCGCCTGCGTCCTCAAAGCCCTTCGCGTTGCCCAAAGGCAAGAAAAACCCGCCGTGATCGGCCTTGGTGTCATGGGCCTCATGCACCTGATCGCACTTGGCGATGGAGCCGTTGGCTACGACATCAACCCGTTAAGAGTCGCTTGGGCAAAGCGGCTGGGCCTCGACGTCCGCCTCAGCAAGAATCTCGAAGCCAACGCCCACGACACCATCTACGTCTGCCCAGGAACCCAACAAGCCTTCGAAGACGCCGTGAAAATTGCCCAGCCCGGAGCACGAATCTGTATGTTCGCCCCGCTAGCACCAGACCAAAAACTCCAGGTCCCCCAAGAGGTCTATTTCCGCGACATCAGCATCGTCAGCGCCTACTCTTGCGGACCCGAAGACACCCGAGCCGCGTGGGATCTGATCAACAAAGGCCGTCTCAAAGCCGAGCAAGTCGTCAGCGATTTCATCGGCCTTGACGAGCTACCGAGTGCATATCTGGCAATGAAACGGGGCGAAATCCTTAAGCCAATGGTGATATTCCAAAACTAAACCTGGAATCACTCGTCCAAACTAGTACCGATGATGCTTGCTACCGCGCTCTATATGGCAGGTTCGCTGGCGTTATTCACCGGCGACGGGCAGGACACCGTAAAGGTCGACCCAAAGAAACTCCGAGAGATCCAGGCGTTCGAGCGCGAACTCGACGAGGATAGGCGTATCGGTAAAGAAGCCGCCGAATACTACGACAAGGAGTATCGGTCCACCAAAGATCCCGCCAACCAAAAGCGCGTCGAAGAAATCGCGGCTAAACTCTCGCTTGTTGCAAACAGCCAAGCCGGTTTCAAAACCCTCTGGGGTGAAAAGCGACACTTCATGCTGGAGTACAAGTTCAAGGTTGTTGACAGCAAGGATATCAACGCATTCTCCCTACCTGGCGGGTACATCTACGTTTACGACGGCCTCGTCAAATTCGCTCAAAGCGATGACGAGCTCGCCGGAGTGCTCGCCCACGAAATCTGCCACGCCTCCCAGAGGCATATGGCATACATGCAAAAAGAGCAGTCCAAGCTCGGTGCCGTCCAGATTCCCCTTATCCTCGCCTCGATCCTCACCGGCTCCAACGCCGGAGCCCTCGCCGGTAGCCTCCTCGGAACCGCCGTCACCAACGGCTGGAGTGTGAAGGCCGAAGAGAGCGCCGACAATGGCGGAGCCCAGCTCATGATCGCTACCGGCTACAACCCAACCGGAATGATCACCTTCATGGAACGCCTGCAAATGGAGCAAGGTGCAATGGAAAAAGTCATTGACCTCGGCATCTATCGCACCCACCCACCGTCCCGCAAACGCGCCGAATCCATCGAAGCGTTCATGAAGTCGAACTCGATTCCGGTTCGCCGAAGCGCGGTAACCGCCTCCTTCCGAGTCACTGCCGCCGAATTCACCCCCGGCACGTACCTACTCAAGTTTGGGCAACGAAAACTCTTCGCCGTTGGCGGAGACAACCCCAAAGCCAGAGCCGCTGAACTGACGAAACGCCTCAACGAATTCTTCGACACTGTCCCCGAAATGTACGAAATCACAGTCGGTGACCAAGGCGAGGTCTTCGGTCGCAACCGCCTCCTGGTCCGCTTCGACGAAGACGATGCTCAGGTCAACAACAGCACCGTGCAGAAAATGCAAGAAGACGCCAGCAAAGCCCTCCGCTCCTGCGCGTTCAGCCTCGCTTATCACATTTGGGAAGGCCGGGGCTAAAGCCCCGGGCATTAGGCCCCACCATTGAACTCTTTCAGGAAGGGCGGCGTCTTTGCCGCCAACCCAACTCATTGGGAGGAAACAGAACAATGAAGATTCGAAAAATCAGCCTCGTCATCATCGCTCTTGCCGCTTTTGGAGTGGCAACGGCTCAGAACCCGACGCAAGGTTCGGCTCAGGGCAAAACCGCTCGAAACAAGACCGTTAATCACCAGCAAGGTGAGAAGGTTTTCCGAAATGCGATTCAGGAAATCGAGAAAGGAATGCGCGACCTCAAGGGCGCACTTCACATCTACGATGGCCACCGAGCCGAGGCCATTCAGTATGGTGCAATTGCCATCGGCGAGCTTCGCATCGGACGAATCGAGAACCGTCAGCAGTCGGCTCAACGCAAGGAGTCGGACAATGAAGATCGGCGCAAGTATTCAGACGATCAGATTCGAAAGAGCAACGCCAAGCTAGTCGAGGCCAGTGGCCACTACGAGCGCGCTTTGGTGATGCTACAGAAGACAACTGGTGACTACAACGGTCATAAGGTGAACGCAATGCAGAATCTAAAGAGCGGAATTCAGCAGATCCAACTTGCTCTCAAGCATGTTGGAAGTCAGATCAACCCCTGATCTCGAGCTCACCGCAAGACAATCCCTCTCTCTGACTTAGAGAGAGGGATTGTCTGTTTGGCTTGGAAAAGGTTCTAAGTTTAGCCTGAGGGGTCGAGGGAGTCGAGGTATCGAATTGGGTTGTGACACAGCTTCGGGGTTGTGCACGCGAAGAGATGTGTCACTTTTAAGTTCAAATGTTTAAGTTTGTGCATTTGAGTGTGATCATCTGCTGGGGAATTATTCCGGGTTGATCTTGGTTAGTTTGCCCAATCTTCGCGTCTGCATGTTTGTTGGGCACAATGGGCACTTTGGTGAACGCCTTTTGTGGGGTGCCGACGTGAAGGTTTTGAGGGGACGATTCGAATCTCAGTCACGCAAAACTTGCATCATTACCTACAAGCGAGGAAATCGGGGGTTTGTCAACCTTGTTTGATGCATATTTGCTGACAGCTCGATGAGCGGCCCGAGACTTTGAGCTAGTCATCACTTGGAAGTGCTTGGCGAGATCGGAAGGCTGTTCACGCTTAAGCTAGGCTCCTCTGTCAGCCAAGCACTCGGCGGAGATCGCTTTAACGCGCCACCCAAACTACTTCTGCTTGCCCCGCCCACGCAAGTGGCTCGTCGTGGAAACACGGGAAAGCACCTGATCCAGAAGCAAAATTGGGTATGAAGTCTCAATCTGTTTCAGCATTAAACAAGAATGTTTCTTGACGAAAAAATTGCTTCGGGATTGGTCTCGTAGGTATGTCCGTGGCAGGGTTGCCACAACGAGAAAAACCATGAAGACCTCATCATTTTTTCTAGCCCTCGCAGTTGCGGGCTTGACCCTCTTAGGATGCGGAGGACTCTCCGGAGGCACCTCCGAGTCCAAGCTGCGCGTGATCCACGCGTCGCCCGATGCACCCAACGTTGACGTTGTTGTGGGCGGTACGGTGGCCTTTACCAACGTGCCGTATTTCGCCGAGGGTGTCAGCACCGTTAAGGCAGGGACCACTCAAATCCAAGTTCGGCCCACGGGCACATCGACCAACGTCATCAACGCAAGCCCAGCGCTCACGACTGGTAACCTCACGACGGTTCTGGCAGTGAACAACGTCGCTTCGATCGAACCCCTCGTAGTGGCAGATCCGGACTTTGGTCCAGGCCCGGGTCAAGCCAGACTCAGACTTGTTCACGCTTCCCCAAGCACGGGCAACGTTGACATTTACATCACTTCTCCGACTGCAACTTTGCCCGCGACTCCGACGTTGGCAAACGTGCCTTTCAAGGGTGTCAGTGACGCACTGACGGTTTCCGCGGGCAGCTACCGCGTGCGCATCACCCCTGCTGGAGTTCCTGGCACCGTGGCGATTGACACTGGCTCAATTGCGCTTCCTTCGAACTCGGCGACCATCGCGGTTGCCCTTGATAAGGCAGGCGGCGGATCGCCTCTGACCGCTCGCACCTACACGGCGAGTTACTAAACATGTCAATCCCAGCCTCGAGTCGTGCGGGGCTGGGAGCGAATCTAGCCCAAGTTGCCCAGGTTAAACGCGATGGCTTCTTGGATGTGCTGGTCCCAGTACTCCCAAGTGTGGGCACCGGGGAACTCTTGGTATTCGTGAGCGATGCCTGCTTCGTTGAACAGCTTGTGCATGCCCCGGTTTTGTTCGAGGAGGAAGTCTTCGGTGCCGACGTCGATGCGAATGGCGGGTTTAGGGTCAGCTTCTTTGGCTAGGGCGAGGAGGTCGTTGGGGCCGCCGGGTTGTTTGACTTCGCCGAAGTTGAGAAGCTGTTGTTTAAGGAAGCCATCGTCATCCGCTCGGTGACCTTCGCCTTGAGCGGGGTAGTTGTGGCCGATCATGAGCGCCCCCGAATGGGAGACGGCGGAGCGGAAGAGGACGGGGTGTTCGAGGGCGACGCGGAGGGCTCCGTACCCGCCCATCGACAGGCCAGCCGTACACCAACCACCGTCGATGTTGTACCAATGGCGCAGGTGGTCGGGGAGTTCGTCGGCGATGGCGGTGAGGTACTGGTAGCCATTCACCGCGTTGACGTAGAAGCTGTGTCCGCCGTCGGGCATGACGACGATGAGAGGCTTTCCCTCGAGGTAGCGCTCGATGCTGGTTCGGCGCTGCCAGATGGTGTAGTCGTCACTGTAGCCGTGGAGGAGCAGCATGCAATGGTAGGGCCGCGGGACGTCTGCGTCAGGATGGATGACATAGGCCCCCATCGCTCGGTTGAGAGATTGGGAGAAGTAGTTGACGTGATGCAGGGCCATGGGCGGGTTTTACCTTTGTTTACTGGAAGCTGTAGGGCGGCCGGAAGACGCCGCTTTCGGTGATGATGTACGAGATCAGCTCGCCGGGGGTGACGTCGAAACCGGGGTTGAAGACGGGGCAGTTGTCGGGGGCGACTTGGACGCCTTCGATGTGAGTGATCTCGGTGCCGGTGCGCTCTTCGATGGGTATGAGGTCGCCGCTGGCCAGGCTGGGATCAAAAGTGCTTGAAGGGGCGGCGATAGCGAACGGAATGTTGTGGTGCTTGGCGAGAACGGCGAGCATATAGGTTCCGATCTTGTTGGCGGTGTCGCCGTTAGCGGTAATGCGGTCGGCTCCGGCGATGACGAAGTCGACCTTTCCGGCTCGCATGATCGAGGCCGCCATTCCGTCGCTGATGCTGTGGAAGGGGATTTTGTCGTGCATCAGTTCGAACGCGGTGAGACGGAGGCCTTGCTGGCGGGGCCGAGTTTCGCAGGACCAGACGTGGATGTCTTTGTCCTTTTCGTAGGCGGATCGGATGACGCCGAGGGCGGTTCCGTGGCCGGCAGTGGCAAGGGCCCCGGTGTTGCAGATCGTTAGGATGTTTGCTTTTGCCGGGATCAACGGGGCTCCGTGGCTACCGATGGCGAGGTTCATATCGAGATCTTCTTTCTCAATTTGTTGTGCGGTTTCAAGGATGTTGTTTTGATTCTGTTGGATTCTATCTAGAGCCCAGAAAAGATTGACGGCGGTGGGTCTTGATTCTCTGAGGACCTTGTCGGCTGCGGTGAGGTCATCTCCGTTCTGCGCAGCGAGAGCCATACCGTAGGCGGCGGCGATCCCGATGGCGGGGGCACCTCGGACGACCATTTCACGAATTCCCTCGGCGACGCCGGCGGCAGTGGTGTAGCGAATCCATTCGACCTTGGTCGGAAGGATTCGCTGATCCAGCATTTCAAGCGCGCCGTCGGTCCAGCGGAGGGGGGTGAGCATGTCTTCTAGTTTATCTTTTGGAGTGCGGTGGCATGGCACCGCTTTTGCTTCTAGCGACTTGTCGCGGTGTCCGTGTGCAAACTACTGACGGGAGCCGAGCAAGCTCGGCACATTCAAAGCGGTGCCATGCCACCGCACTCCAGATCAGAGTCCTAGAACTCGCTGCATCAACGCCTTTTGGGCATGGAGGCGGTTCTCAGCTTGATCATTAACTGCGCTTTGGGCGGAATCCATGACGCCATCCGTGACTTCGAGTCCGCGCCGGGCCGGTAGGCAGTGCAAGAAGATCGCGTTGGGGTCGGCCATGGCCATCACTCGTTCGTTCACCTGGAACGGCTGGAAGATCTTCATTCGGTGCTCCTGCTCGTGCTCGTCGCCCATCGAGACCCAGACATCGGTGTACACGACTTTGGCGTCGGTCAGACCTTCTTCGAGTGAGGCTGTCTGATGAAGACCAGGCAGCGGATCAAGTCGGAAGTTCTCGGGACCGCAGATGGTGACCGGGTAACCCATTCGAGTTGCAAGCTTAGCAAGCGAGCGGGAGACGTTGTTGGCGTCACCGACGTAGGTGATTTTCACCTTTTCATCGCCAAACTTTTCCTTGATCGTGAGCATGTCAGCAAGGGCTTGGCAAGGATGCTCCCACTCGGTGAGGGCGTTGATAACCGGAGCGTCGCAGTTGTCGGCGAGGACGTGGAGATCCTTCTGCCAGTAGAGACGGGCGACAACCATCGTGCACCACCTTGAGAGATTCTGGGCAACGTCTTTCATCGCCTCGCGCGAGCCGATTCCGATGTCGGCTTTGGTGAGATAAATCGGGTGGGCGCCAAGTTCGTAAAGGGCGGTTTCGAAGGAGACTCTCGTTCTCAGCGAGGACTTCTCGAAGACCATTGCCACACTTCGGCCCTCTACAGGTGTGATGGCGGAAGGGGCAAGTTTGCGGCGTTGCTTCAGATAGGAAGCAAGGTCGAGGACATCATCGATCTGAGAGTCCATGAGGTCGTCAATGGAGAGCAGGTCACCGTACGGCTTCCTGGTGACGCGGCTTGTTGCTCCCAGAGAAACAGGTTTTGGTGCCTCGACTCCGAGGACCTCGGCGACAATTGCAAGGCACTGTTGAACCTGCTCAGGGGAGATGATGAGCGGCGGCACGAAGCGGAGAGTGTGTTCATCGGTGGCGTTGATGATGAGCCTTTTATCGAACGCCTCGCGGACAACATCTCTTGCGATGGGCTTTTCAAGCTTTGCTCCTACCATGAGACCCATACCAGTAGTCTCAACTACTCCTTTGAGTTGTTTCAAGCCCTCGGCAAGAAGCTTGCCAGTGGCTTTCACTTGGTCCATGATATCGGTGTGCTCGATCGTATCGATAACCGCCAATGCACAGGCAGCTGAGATCGGCGAGCCGCCAAAGGTGGAACCGTGGTCTCCAGCTTCGAGGATGGATGCCGCCTTGCCTGCCGTGAGACAGGCTCCGATCGGTTGTCCGCCGCCGAGACCTTTAGCGAGGAGCATGACGTCGGGTCGGATTCCGTGGTGTTGGAAGCAGAACCAAGCTCCAGTTCTGCCGACGCCGCTTTGCACTTCGTCGAGCATCAGGAGCGCGTCGTGCTCTCGGCAGAGTCGCTCGGCTTCGACAAGAAACTCAGTAGTGAGAGCTAGTACCCCGCCTTCACCCATTATCGGCTCAAGGAGGATCGCTGCTGTTTTGTGGCTAAATGCTTCTTTCAGCTCGTCAAGGTTGTTTGCCTCGATATGCTTAACGCCTGGCATCAAAGGCTCAAACGGTCGCTGGTAGCGGCGTTGCCCGGTGGCGGAAAGCGCCCCGATCGTTCGCCCGTGGAAAGACTTTTGCAACGTAATGATTTCGTAGTCGCCGTCGGGGCGCTTGGTGTTCCCGTGCTTCTTGGCGATTTTGAGAGCGGTTTCGTTTGCGGTCGCTCCGCAAGGTGTAAAGAACACCTTATCCATTCCGGAGAGACGGCAGAGCTTTTCGGCAAGTTGGGCCTGGGGGGCCGTCAGGAGGATGTTGGAAGTGTGGATGAGCTGCTGGGCCTGGCGAGTAATCGCTGCAACCATGGCGGGGTGGCAGTGCCCGAGGCTGTTGACGGCGATACCGGCGAGGAAGTCGAGGTATTCTTTGCCACGGTTGTCCCAAAGGATTGCGCCCGAGCCCTGCACGAACAGGGCAGGTTGTCGGTTATAGGTTGGCGTCACATACTCGGTGTCGAGCGATTTGATGGTGTCGTATTTCAGCATGATAAGAAAAGAGTGCAAGAATCCGGCGGCGGATCGGGTGAGGAGGAGTTTTGGGGGAATCGGAAGGAGCGACTTTGCTCGGGCGGAAGCGATTCCCCTAAATACGACGCGATGCGCGACGACGGGCTACCAGCGCAACCGCGCCGACGAAGTTCGGATTGAACTCAGTTGTAACCACAAACGTAGCTTAGCACGAAAAAAACTTAGATGAATCGTTTGCAAACGTTCTCGCGTACACTATAATGACTCTGCAACGCGGTTCAACGTACAAGTACGGGGGAACGCCGTGGGGCAAAAACTACACTCAGGAGGTGTAAAGGATAAAAAATATGAAGAAAATTCTCGCTCTCGTTATGGTGCTCGGTGTGATTGGTGGCGTTCTCGCTGGTTGCGGTGCAAAGGCTGAAGATGCTAGCGCAGCTCCAGCAACCCCAGCAGCAACTGCTGGCGAAGCAGCCAAGTAAGACACTCGCGCATTTAGCGACTTTGACGCCCCGACTCATTCTGAGCGGGGCGTCGTTGCGTAAACCTGTCACAATTTAACAAACGAACAATGAATGTTCCTTTCTATGACGTAAAGGCCCAATACGACTCGCAGGCCGCCGAAATCGACGCGGTCGTTCATGAGGTGATCAGCAGCGGGGCTTATGTGCTGGGCAAGCACAACAAGGCGTTTGAACAGGAGTTCGCCGCTCTGCACGGAACCAAGCACGCAATTGCGGTTCACAGCGGAACCGATGCCCTTCGAATTGTGATGGATGCCGCCGGGATCACTCGGGGCGATGAGGTCATTACGACGGCGTTTACGTTCGTTGCCAGCGTCGAGACAATCGTCCAGACCGGCGCGACTCCGGTTTTTGTGGATGTTGATCCTGACACTTTCATGATGGATCCGGCTTGTATCGAAGCGGCGATCACGCCACGGACGAAAGCGATTTTGCCCATTCACCTCTTCGGTCAACTTTGCGATGTCGCGGCGATCAAGGCGATTGCTGAGAAACATGGCTTGATCGTTTTGGAGGATGCGGCGCAGGCGATTGAGAGTTCACACAACGGAGTCCCAGCCGGGAATTTTGGGCTGGCGGCTGGATTTAGCTTCTACGTCACCAAGAACCTCGGGGCTGCTGGCGATGGGGGGATGATCGTGACCAACAGCGACGAAGTCGCGGAGAGCTGCCGATCCATTCGAGTTCACGGAATGGGTCGTGAGCGGTACTACTACGACCATCTTGGCTACACCGGACGCCTCGACGAGATTCAGGCGGCGGTGCTTCGGGTCAAGATGAAGAAGCTCCCTGAGTGGACGGCTCGCCGGAACGAGATCGCTGCGATTTATAGACGAGAGCTTGCCGGAGTGACTGGGATTCAGCTTCCAGTGGTTTCTTCTGGGAACAACCACACGTATCACCAGTTCACGATTCGGGCAACTCGTAGGGATGCTTTGCAAGAGCACTTGAAGCAGAACGGCGTACCTTCAATGATTTACTATCCGGTGCCGATCCATCACCACACGCCGTACAAGCAGTTTTCGCCGCCCTGGGAATTGCCAGCTACCGATTTGGTCTCGGCAGAAGTTTTGAGTCTGCCGATTCAGCCTTACCTGACGGATGAACACGTGATGTACACCTGCGAACAGATTCGCGCGTTCAAATGATCCTCGATTTACTACATCGCTGCCCGCTTGTTGCCTCTGTACAGGCGAGTGAGGGGGCGGCGGTGGACGATTCCTCGACTTTGTTGAAGTTGGCCAAGTGCTCGCTTGATCAAGGTGTCGAGGTACTGCGCCTACAAGGGGTCGAGAATGTTCAGACAATCAAAGGAGCGACCGGCAAGCCGGTGATCGGCCTGATCAAGAAGTCGTACCCAGGATCAGATGTGTACATCACGCCCACCGAGATGGAGGTTCAGGACCTTTTAAACTTGGGGTGTGAAGTGATCGCGCTGGATGCTACACCGCGCATGCGGCCCTCACTGGGCTTCCATGAGTTGGTCGCAATGATCCATCAGGGCGGTGCGATGGCGATGGCGGACTGCGACTCGCCGGAGGCAATTGATCTGGCGGTTTCGGCGGGTTGCGACCTGATTGGGACGACACTCGCTGGCTACACTTCGGCACGGCCGATGACCGAGGGTCCAGACTTCGACCTGGTTCGATATGCGGTTCGCTCGGGCAAGCCAATTATCGCCGAGGGCCGCTATGCTCATCGCTGGCAGGTTGAGGCAGCGCTGCGTATCGGAGCAACCGCAGTAGTTGTTGGTGGAGCAATCAATGATCCCGTCAAGCAGACCCGAGCCCTCATGCCCAGTTTGGTTTTGGGACGAGCTGGAGCTGTGGATATCGGCGGCACTTGGCTTCGATTGGGAGTCTTTGAAGGCCAGAAGCTGGTCGATATTAGAAAGATCGAACGGCCGGATAGCCGTGAGGAGCGGCTTGCGTGGGTTCGAAAACAGATTGCCGAAACCGAGGTCTCCTCGTTGGGTGTTGGCACGGGCGGCACCGTCGACCCGTTGACTGGCGAAGTCTGGGAAGCCAAACCAATCATCCCCGGCCACCACGGTTCGATCTTCTCCGCAGAGACCCTCGGAGTTCCAACCCGAGCTCTTAATGATGGCCTTGCGACGGCCTGGGGTCACGCCTGCCACCCTTCGATTGCGGGTTCCAATGTCGCGACTTTAGCCCTCGGAACTGGGGTGGGAGCCGGGATGGTTCGGGACGGAAAGCTGATCTGCGGCAAGCGGGGTGAATATCCTCGCTTGAATGATGTGATGACCTCGCTGGGGCGGACGATCGAAGACCTTCTTGGTGGAGCCGGACTCTCACCGAATCCAACACATGAGCAACAAGCAGACGCTATTGTCGCGTTCGAAACCGCGGTTAAACTGATCCGCGAGATGTACTACCCCGACCACATTGTGGTCTGCGGCGGAGTCGGACTTTCTCCTTGGCTTGCACCGCATTTGGCTCGACTAGGCTGCGTCGCGAGCCCTTATCGAGCGGAGGCGGGGCTGTTCGGGTCGATGTGGTTGTCCAATCTGCATTGACATATTCATCTTTTCTGTAAAGATAAACCTTGACAAATTAATGAAAGATGTCAATACTATCTGCTATGTATGATTCTTATCGACTGTCACGACCGCGCCAACTGGATGATCTACTCAACAGGATCGATCGCGCAACACTGCCCCCCGCCCCGCCGAAAGGTTGGATCGCGACGATTCGCGACGCTCTCACCATGTCTCAGGAATCGCTTGGAAACCGGCTGGGATTGACACGGCAAGCCGTGATGCAACTCGAAAAGTCCGAACAGAACGACTCGATCACCCTCCGCAAACTCCGAGCTGCCGCGGCGGCGATGGACTGCGAGCTGGTTGTGCTAATGCTTCCGCGCTCCGGGCTCGAAACAATGATGGAGCAGCGAGCGGAAACGATTGCGGATTCCGAGTTGGAACAGGTGCGGGTGACGATGGCTCTGGAAGCACAAGAGCCTTCGGAAACTTACTTCGCCTCCGCTCGGAAACGACTGGTTCAGCACTTGCTGGTCAACGAAACAAAGCAGCTTTGGAAGTGAAATTGTGATTCGTTTTGAAGAACCACCGGGGTCGACACCCTTGGATGTGGATGAGATCGCGGGCCTGATTCCAAGGTTGCTGACCCAGGGCGAGCTGAATGAGGCCGAGGCCGATAA
The DNA here is from genome assembly GCA_037138755.1 of Armatimonadota bacterium. Taxonomy (NCBI): domain Bacteria; kingdom Bacillati; phylum Armatimonadota; species Armatimonadota bacterium. The sequence goes on from JBAXHT010000001.1 coordinate 553,612, forward strand.
CATCATGTTTGCCCGCGTGTGGTTGCGCTCGCTTTCAGCGGAATGGACGATCCTGTTTCCGAGCAATTTGAAGCAACTGCACCAGCGGATGTTTTGCGAGGTGTGGCGATGGGCGGGCAAGCCCCGAAAGACGGCAAAGAACATCGGGGTCGAGAGCTACCGGATTGAATCAGAACTCAAAAACCTGTGCGAGGATGTCAAGACTTGGATTGAGTATGAGAGCTACCCGAGGTTGGAAATCATCACCCGATTCCATCACCGACTCGTCGTGGTTCATCCGTTCTCGAACGGTAACGGTCGCCATGCACGTCTCGCTGCGGAGCGACTGGCAGTGGAGCTCGGCTCGGACCGTCCGAATTGGGACGCCGATAGGGTTGACAACATCAAGTCGCTACGGGCGGCGGATCGCGGAGGCTTCCAACTGTTGCTAGACCTGATGTGGCCTCACTCCGGCAGCCGATGATCCATTTTATCGCGCTTGGTCGCCATGTACCGTTCGCGGTGCTCGTCGGGTTCGGCGATGATGGGGACGTACTCGGTGATCTCAAGTCCGTAGCCCATGAGACCAGCGCGTTTGGCGGGGTTGTTGGTCATCAGCTTGATCTTTCGGATTCCGAGGTCGGCCAGGAGCTGGGCGCCGAGGGAGTAGTCGCGGGCGTCGGCCTTGAAGCCGAGAGCGAGGTTGGCTTCGACGGTGTCCATTCCCTGATCTTGAAGTTCGTAGGCCTTTAACTTGGGAATGAGGCCGATTCCGCGCCCTTCCTGTTGGATGTATACCACGACTCCGCGCCCTTCTGCTTCGATCTTTTGAAGAGCTTGCTCAAGCTGCTCGCCGCAATCGCAGCGGAGCGATCCGAGGAGGTCACCCGTCAGGCAGCTTGAGTGCATTCGGACGAGAACTGGTTCTTCGGTGCAGACGTCTCCTTTGACGATGGCGACGTACGGGTCGCGCTCGACGGTCGGCTCGTAGGCGTAGAGCTTGAAGTGACCGTGTTTAGTTGGGAAGTCGATTGGGCCAGCCGCGCGCTGGATAAGGATTTCTTGGTGGCGGCGATAGGCGATGAGGTCGGCAATGGTGACAATCTTAAGATCGTGCTGCTCAGCGAAGGGGACCATATCGTCGAGGCGCATCATTGTTCCGTCTTCGTTGAGAATCTCACAGCCGACTCCGGCGGCTTTGAATCCGGCGAGTTTGCACAGATCGACGATGGCTTCCGTGTGTCCGGCGCGAACGAGCACTCCACCTTCTTCGGCCCGGAGCGGGATGATGTGGCCGGGTCTTCCTAAGTCACTTGGTTTGGCGTTGTCGTTGACGAAGACGGCGGCAGTCAGGGCCCGGTCTCCGGCGGAGACGCCCGTGGTGGCGCCGTGAATCGCGTCAACTGTCTCGGCCATGGCGGTTCCGTGGCGAGCGGTGTTCTGCTTGGTCATCATCGGGATTCCAAGCTCAGCGAGGCGCTGGGCCGTGGTTGGGATGAACGGAACTCCGCGCCCGTGGCGGATCATGAAGTTCATGATCTCGGTGGTACATGTCTCAGCGGCAACCACCAAATCCCCTTCGTTCTCGCGGTCGGGGTCATCGACCACGATAATCATCTTGCCCGCTTTCAGTTCTTCCAGGGCTTCGGGGATGGAGGCAAACACGCTCACATGTATAGTTTACGTCTAGTTCGGGTTGGGAGTTCGTCCGAACAACCCCCTCTCCACCAGTGGAGAGGGGCAGGGGGTGAGGAAAAGGCACGCTCTACCCGCCGGCCCAAAGCCAAACCCCACCCGAGAAGCGTCCGATCCCGCCGCGTTCGCTCTAGGATCAGCCTCTCCCCGGGTCCCGTGCCCCTTGGCGGGTGGAACTGCAACAGCGATTAACTCGGGACATCCTCGTTGCGCTCGTAAAGCTCGAAAAGTATTCTGTAGCAGCGACAGGCTGTAGTTCTCCGTAGTCGCAGGGTTTTGCGATTCCCATCAGTACGTTTCATCACTTCATCCCATGCAGAAAGTTCATCAGGAGAAAGTGAATTTCTATCCAGGCCATCCAAAATGAGGAGAGCTTGTTTGAGACGAACATTGACTGGGTCACCATTTGTTACAAGCTCATAAATCGCTTGAGAAAGCTTTCCTGCCCAGTAGCGATTCACGATTAAACGCCGCTCGAAGTGGGCTTTGCTGGTTCAGGAAACAGCGGACCAGGCTCCAGTATGTCAGGGGCTTGAGCTTTTATGGACTTGAGAAGGTCTGCCGCGTTGAAAGACCAAATTGTCCCATCCACAAACCGCACTGTGCGAACGTAAATGAATGCCGTATAGGTGTGTGCACCCGAGGCAAGCGAACTAGATCCGTCAGAGTCTTTCTCACCGGGCTTTAGAGGTTCGTACTTCGCACTGTTGTGTCCTGGCAAAACGCTCCGTCCTCCAGTGATCGACCTGTTAAAAGGGTCAAATTTGACGGTCACCAATTCGAAGGCAAGCACGTCTTTGTCACCAGAATTCGACCAACTGAATTCCGAGATGAACTTACTAGTGCCGTTTGTAAATTTGAACGATTCGATCTTCACAGCTGGGCAGATGTTAGCAATCAATGCTCTGCGAGTCGGATAGTCAAACTGTTGTGCGTGTGCTAAACCAACAAATTGGATGGCGAACCCTAGAAAGAGAAACTTTCTCATAACAGCAGTATGAGTAAAGTGACTTAACGATAGCAACAGTTCACAATGTTGGTGGGACTAAGCCTCGCTCAAGATATCCTTGATCCGCTCCGCCAGCCCCGTTGTCAGTGTCGGAACCGCCGCAATTTCCGTCACCGATGCCCGCCGAATCCCCTCGATCGAGCCAAACGTGCGCAGCAACAACCGCTTCCGACGGGGACCAACGCCTGGAATCTCGTCCAAGGTCGAGCCGTTCATGCGTTTATCCCGAATCTTGCGGTGGAACGTCAAAGCAAACCGGTGCGCCTCATCCCGAAGGCGACGCAGAAGCATCAACCCCGGCGAGTTCAGGGGCAGAATGACCTCGCGATAGTCGTACTCCGGCAGAGCCTTTGTTCCAGCCTCAGAGAAGACGGGTGCAGATTTCGTCTTGTAGAGAGCCACCATCTCTTCCATTGATCGCTTCACCGGGATATCCTCGCCTTCGGCTTCGTACTGCCAGGCACCCGGATTCTTCGGAACCGGGATGAAGAGCACTTCTTGCTTCTTGGCGAGGCCCACCATCGGCACTGTGAGACCAAGTTGGTCTCGGGCACGCAGAGCCGCCGCGAGCTGCCCCTTTCCGCCGTCAATCATGAACAAATCGGGGAGCTTGGTGAACTTCTCGTTCCCATCTAAGTAATTCCGGAGGCGACGCAGAATCACCTCGTGCATCATCGCGAAGTCGTTCGGACTCTCCGGATTAAACTTGATCTTGAACCGCCGATACTCCGCCTTCGCCGCCTCGCCATTCTCTGTAACAACCATTGAGCCCACCGGAGCCGTGCCCTGGATGTTCGAGATGTCGTAGCCCTCAACCCGCAACGGCAACGTTGGCAAGCCGAGCGAGTCCTGGAGCTGCTGCATCGCCTCGGCCGCCCAGTCCTCTTTGGCGACCATCTCCTGAGTCAGAACGTTGAGAGCTAGCTCGGCGTTCTTTGCCGCCATCTCAAGCAAGCGCAGCTTCTCGCCACCCTGCGGAACCTCGACCGACACTGCTGAGCCTTTGCGCTGGCGGAGCCAGGATTGGACGATATTCCGTTCATCGATCTCGACCGGCAGCAGAATCTCGCGCGGAACCTCGGCCGCATCGGCGTAATACTGCTTGACGAATTCTTGTACAGATTCCCCCGCATTTGCCTCTCCGGCTCCGTCAAGCATGTACTGCCGTTGCCCGATCAACTTTCCACCTCGGATGTAGAGCATCTGAATCGCGGTCGACCGCTCGTCCTTCACCACCGCAATAACGTCCTGATCCGCCGCGTCAGAGTTCAGAACCTTTTGCTTTTGTAGCGTATGTTCGATCGCCAGGAGCTGGTCGCGAATCTTCGCCGCTGCCTCGAAATCCAGTGCCTCCGCCGCTTCTTCCATCTTTACCCGAAGGTCAGAAGCGATTTTGTCCTCTTTGCCTTTTAGGAACTGCTCGACTTGATCGATAACAACGTCGTACTCCTCCTTGATCGACATTCCCGCGCAAGGCGCCATGCAACGACCGAGGTGAAAGTACAAGCAGGGCCGCTGCTCGGGCCTTCCGCTCCAGGATTTGTTACATGGAATGAGAGGGAAGACTTTGTGGAGGAGCTGCAGGGTGTCTCGAACCGAGAACGAGTTGGTGTAGGGTCCGTAATATTTCGCCCCGTCCTTTCGGACTTTTCGGGTGAACAAAACTCGAGGATATTTCTCGTTGGTGATGACGATGTACGGATAGCTCTTATCATCCCTTAGACGGACGTTGTAGGGCGGCCGATGCTCCTTGATCAGATTGCACTCAAGAACCAGGGCTTCAAGCTCAGAATCAACAACGATCCACTCGATGTCTCTAATCTTCGAGACTAACCGGGCAATGCGGGCCGAATGCTTGGTGCTGGCCTGGAAGTAATTGCGAACCCGGTTTCGGAGGTTGATTGCCTTTCCGACGTAAAGAACCTCGGCGTTTTCATTGCGGTAGATGTAACAACCAGGCGAAGTCGGCAAGTTCTTCAGCCGCTCCGTCACCTGTTCGGGCCATACCTTTGGCTTCTTCTCACCGCGCATCTGTAGACATAAGGATACGCTTTTTAGAAGTCGTAAGCCTTGCTAACGGACGGGAATTGTTGGATGTAGTCCTTCACGTCGTGGATGGTCGGGATGTGCTCGGTCGCTCCGAGGTGCGGAACTTTCAGCGCGGCGGCGGCGGCTCCGAAGCGTAGCGAGTGGCCCAAACTCCAGCGGTGGGTGAGACCATAGAGCGTGCCAGCCCGGAAGGCGTCACCAGCCCCCGTAGTGTCTTTGGTGATCTCGACCGGGTACGCGGGGAGGTGCAGCGGGTCTTCGTCTGGCTCGCACACGTAACAGCCCTGACCGGCATCTGTTAGGATCGTTGTGCACCGGTGCTTGGCAGTCCAGTCTGTCACCCACTTGAGATTCACATCGTGGTTGTGCCTCTCACCCACCCAGTCGGTGCCGTACTGGCAAATCGAGCCTTCCGGAATGCGCTCGTCCTCACGGAAGAAGTCCATCAGGTACAGGTGCATTCCCGAGGCGTACGCCGCCGCAATCGCTTCTCGGCTGCCGTCGGCAATGTTGGGGTCAGCGGTAAACCAGGCACCTTTCCTGACCGGGATAGAGGCTTTGCTAGTACAGAACTCTTCGTCGTGGAAACCGAAACCGAACATGGTCCGGTCGCCGTCATCGGTGACGTAGACATCGCATACCGGAGTCTCGCCTTGCCGCGACAGAAGGTGAACATCGAGCCCCTTCTCGAGGAGCATCATGCGGAGCTGTTCGCCTTCAAATCCGGTTCCCAGGGTGTTCCCAACCAGGGCGACTTCCTGACGCCACATCGTGAGGTAGCAGGCCGTATTGGCGGCCTCGCCACCAAGAAGTTCAATTTGGTCGAAGACGGGGCAATAGCCACCCTTCTTCGGCATATCTGTGATACGCCGAATCCGATCAACACATATGGTGCCGTAGACTATGACCAAACCGAGAGATAATTTCCTCCGGGAAACTTTACCTACTCAAGTACCCTTTTGGCTTGCGCTAGGGCTTTATGTTCAGGCTCTTGGTTTTTGAAACGTAGAGCCCGCGAAACACGAATCGGAGCGAACCGTCCATAATACGGAAGACCTACCATGAAACTTGTATCTCTCTTCGTCGCCGGAGCATTGGCTCTTGGGGCAGTTTCCGGTGCCCAGACCCCCAGCAAGAACGTTCAAGACGCCAACCAGGTGCTTATCAATATTGACAAGTTGAACGTCGTCAAATTTGTCCTCCCCTTGCTGCTTAAGAAAAAGCAGATCGGCGACATGATGGCCGCGATGGAAAAGTGTCGTTCTAAAGAGCTGGAAGTTCGCGAGGCAGACGCTAAAGAGCTCCTCAAACTCGACGCCGACGTGAAGAAAGCGGTGACAGCCGCAGTGGAAAAAGGCGATTACCCCGATAAAGCTTTTCAAGCAAAGGTCATCGCGGTTCAAGAAGCGATCTTAATTCGCCGCCGCATCGCAGTGGCCGAAAACGTCCAGATCCTGGAAGATGCCGCGAAGCTCTCCTTGGACGAAGGCCAGCTCAAAGTAATGGTCAACATCCTGGATCCTAAGTCGCTCGATCCATCAATCAAAACAGACAAGATGAGCGACGATGACAAGCGCAAGTTTTACCTTCGTTCGGTGTTTTTGGACGCCCTCACTTACGAGCTTCTCAAAGTGATGTACAAGAAAGCCGAAAATTGAAAACCAAGTCTCACCCAACCTGGTTCGCATTTGTTCGCTGGCTTGTTCGCGTCTTCTTTTTCCGTTGCGGTGGGGGGTTCAAGTCGTCGGGTTGGGACAATATTCCGGCTAACGGACCGGTCATTATCGCTCCTAATCATGTGAGTAATGCTGACCCTCCTGCGGTTGCATGTGGCGGTCGTCGTCCAATGCGATTCATGGCAAAAGAGGAACTTTTTGGCGGCTTCTTCGGCAAGATCTGCGCTTCGTTGGGGGCGTTTCCGGTCAAACGGGGCGAGGGCGACACCGAGTCAATTCGATTTTCGATTGAGATTCTGTCGGCAGGAGAGGCTCTCGTCGTGTTCCCGGAGGGAGTTCGCGGTGATGCCGTGACAATGAACCCGATCAGCCGGGGCGTGGCGATGCTCGCTAAGAAAACAGGTGCTCCCGTCGTACCTGCCGGAATCGTTGGAACGCATCGGAAGCTTCCACGCGGCTCGGCTCTGCCGAAGTTCGCAAAGGTATCGATTGTTTACGGTAAGCCCTTCACCTATGCCGAAGTGGCGACTGGAGTTAACGAGAGAGAGAACCGTGAAATCTTCTGCCGCGAACTAGAACGGCGAATCATCGAGCTTTGCGGAGCGCAAGGTCTACCGCTCAAAACTTCCGAGAAAAGCTGATTCCGCCGAGAAGCAGGTTGTCCTGGATGAAGAGCCTGGCATCGAGTCCCTTCGTGAGGTTCGTCTCGAAGCCGCTTGTGAGGCGAGCTCCATTGTGCTCGACGATCATCCTGGTTCGGCCGGAAAAGGGGAGTGAAATGCCGACGAACAGGCCGCTGAGCTTGCCGCTCTGGTATCCCAATGTCACATCGCCATTCTCACCAACTTCGCCAACATCCAGGAGTTCTCGAAAGGTGAGCGCAAGGAAGGCTCTACGTCCATCCTGGGTCTCTCCAAGCCCATCAAGCAGACCAAGCGAAATTCCTGGAGCAGTTGAGGCCACTGGGCTGAGGATGTTGTAACCGAGGTCAAAGGTCGTCCGTCCGCTCTCATCTGGCCGAATCCGGCGGCGAACTTCGAACTCTAGTCCGTTAAGAACCGAAAAAGCCACAAACTGCTCTTCAGCGCTGGAGTTATTGAGGCCACCGAGATACTCAAAGCGGATCGCATTCTTGCTCAAGGGTCGCGCCGTCGGCACGTTGACCAAACGGTCGGCGTGGGTAACCGAAGCTACCGCCAGGGCCAAGCCAATCCCAAAAACTCTAGCGACTAACGCTGACATGTCCAAATCCTCCCTGACTCCCCTTCACCGTTATTCTGACGGGCGAGAACTGCTTTATCACCCAAATTGCCGTTAAAAACCGGGATGTTAACTCGGAAACTTTGAATTCCGAACTTTCGTTTGCCAAGCATGCAGGCAAGAGTGCGTGTTCGGCGGCGATGGGATCCAGCGACGCGTCTGTTGTCATCCACTCAAAGCACCGCTCGAACGCGGAGTGAGCAAGCTGCTCGGCTCGCAGGGTGCGGGTACCCGAAGCGGAAGCTCCTCCGACTCCATTCTCATACTGAGTCCACACCGTACAGTGCATTCCTGGTCCGTCGGACTCCAGATCGAATACATCGGCATCAATCGTCTGTCGTGCGCTCTGGGCGAGCTTCTGGAGGTGAGCAATGCACCGCTCTGCAACAGGATGGGGGAAGCCGCTGTAGCTGATCACTGCTCGCATCAGCTTTGGTCGACCCCGGTCCGCCCACTTCAAGCCGGTGAAGGTCCCTGGTTCAACTTCAACAGATATTGTGCCCTCGGCTTCGCGGTTATAGGCTGCCTTTTCAATCTCTAATGAGGCGAAGAGGTTTTGCTTACGGTGGACGGTTCCGACCACGCCAGCAAAGTAGTCGAATGACATCGAGTTGTTTGAATAGGTCTCTCCTTCGACGGTGAACTCGGAGAAACCGCCGGCGGTTGCCAGGACTGGAATCAAGGATGAGGCGAGCACCAAGGCGTTCGAACCACGACCATTTTCGTTCCGCTCCGTTTTTACTGCTCCTTTAAGGAGCTTCGGGACTCTCGTTGGGACAAACAGGAGCGAGTGTGAACTTGGCTCAAGGCCACTGACTTCGGCGTCGGTGAGTGAAGCAAGGACCTTGATGAACGTGATGTCCTCGACGTCCAGCCCGATAAACTTCGTCCCGGACCGGATGTGCTCAATGCGAAAGCCTTGTTGAGTAAGTACGGACATCTGCAAGGCAGTTCGGAGGAGTGCGCCCCCGCCCTCGCCGTGCGAGCCATCGATCTTGAGCAGACTTTCGCGCTCCGCCATCTAGATCTTCAACTTAAAGATCGCGTGTTCGATCAGCTTGACGGTGTAGGCAAAAGCCACGAGGATGATGGCGACGGTCAAGAATTGGTTGAAGTATTCACCTGCACCAACCGTTTTAACCGCCCCAACTGTGATCTCGCTCACCTTCTTGTTAGCACCGGTCATCATTCCAGAAACCCAGCCACCGAGAGACTCACGGAACAGCAAGAACACGATTCCGTAGAAGATCATCGCGAGCGGCATGGCGAGTTTGTACTTGTGCTTCTGGTGCTCGTTATAGATGACGCAGTTGTGGCATCGCTGTCGCTTCTGGCTGTCGGTGAGCTTGTTGTTTCGCGGGATGGCGGTTCCGTTAAGCAATGCTTCTTTGGAGACCGGCTTTCCGGTCATTGCTGCCGAAATGACGGCTTCTTCGCACATACAGCCAACCAGTTCACGCCAGCAGGTTCGATTGGCGTGGTAGATCGGACATTTTTCGCGGACGAACTTTCGGCAGAATGGTAGTTGCCAGCACTTGCCCATGAAGACGTTCTTTCGGTCCGACTCTTCCTTGATGTTGGTGCCGTACTTGAGCAGGGCAGCCTTGGTGCCGTACACCATGCGCTTTCGGACCCGAGTGATGATGTCTCCGATCAGGATCGCCGTGGCAAAGCCAACGAAGATTTGACCACCGATGGCTAGCGATTCGTAGCCTTTCCTCACGCCAGGGTTCGAAGTCTCAGGCTGGGCGTTTGTGAGGACCAGCGGTAGCCACATCGGCGCAAAGAAGATGAGAAGGGCGAAGACAATGTTTAATCCGACCATCATCTCTTCTTCCCAGAAGAGCCATGCCGAGCCGAGGGCGATGAGGATCGGGCCAAGAATAAGTCCCTTCTCAAACATCCCCATATTAGTCGCGATTTGAGCGGCCTTCGCGGCATCACCAGCGGCGACGTTCATTAAGAAAATCACCGCGATCACGCAGAGCGCGAACACGGTGACTCCTCCCCAGAGGGCGTATCGAGCAATCGTCATCGGGAGCTCGCCGAGCGAGTCTGGCGTAAAGTCGGCCTGTTCCTTTTGACGATTATTTTTCATTTGCTACTTTTTAACACGTTCGAGGTAAGAACCGCTACGGGTATCTACCTTTAAAATGTCCCCAATGTTAATATGGAACGGAACCTGAATGGTTGCACCGCTCTCCATCTTCGCTGCTTTGGTGGCTCCGCCGCTAACCGTGTTGCCGCGCTCGCCTGGATCTGTTTCAACGACCTCGAGCTCCACAAAGTTCGGTAGTTCGTATCCCAGAACCTCACCCTTAACCTGAATGCAGATGATTTCCATGTCTTCCTTCAGGAAGTCAGCTTGATCGCCGAGCACACTTGCTTCGATGACGATCTGCTCGTAGGAGTCCATGTCCATCAGAGTGACGTTGTTCATTTGTCGGAACAAGAACTGCATTTTCATCTTTTCGATGAACACGGGCTCGATCTTTTCGCCTGAGCGGAAGGTCTTCTCCAAGACCTGACCAGTCTTGATCTTGCGAAGCTTGGTGCGGACGAATGCGCCACCCTTTCCGGGCTTAACGTGCTGGAATTCGATGAGCGTCCAAGTGTCGCCGTCCATCTGAAACGCCATGCCTGTCTTAAAATCGCTTGTATCTGCCAATGTAGTTATCTCCTAAGTGGGTCGCCGAGGCGAGAAAGTTCAACCTATTTTGGCATTTTGTGGGGCTTCACTGCCCGTGCAATACGGATTTGTCGCTCCCCAGGTTTCCGACGTGCCAAGTAAACTAGGGTTTCGATGGTAGAACTGGAGACTTTCCCCAACCCCAACCCCGGACGCAACTACACGATCATGCACGTGAATCCTGAGTTCACCAGCGTTTGCCCCAAGACGGGTCTGCCGGATTTTGCTACTATCGAACTGGAATACGTCCCCGGCGACACTTGCATCGAGCTGAAGAGCCTGAAGTATTACTATCTCGACTTCCGCAACAAGGGGATCTTTTACGAAGCCGTCACGAACCAGATGCTCGATGACCTCGTGGCCGCTTGCAATCCGCGCTGGATGCGCGTGACAGGGCGATTTGCGGCCCGTGGCGGAATTAGTTCAGTGATCACCGCAGAGACGGGAGCGAAGTAGCAGTCAGGCTTAAGTCTTCAGATATTAGTCTGAGGAGCTAATTGTCGCCAATACTTCCTTGACAATGCAAAAGCCCCCAGCGTCGAGCTGAGGGCTGAGAACTGAAAGCTGACGGCTTTCCCTTAGAACTTGATCGTGTGCGCAACGGTCAGCGTCATGTGATTCCGTGCGTTGTCACCAGCGAATAGGTTGAAGTTCGACTGATCCTGTCGGAGTTCGAATCGCAGTGAAGCGGCTTCTGCGGTCTTGATTGCGTAGGTTGCAGTGATCGAGCTGAGTCGTCCGCCGAGGCCTCGAAGACCGTCGCCATCGTCAATCACCGAGTAGCGAAGACCGAAGTCACGGGTGTCGCTAAGACTGTGGTTGCTGAAGACGCTGTATCCTGACCACTTTCCGTCGGCTGCGCCGGCATCAAGTGCTTTAGCGGTTGCCCAGTCAGCGTTAACTGCCAGCGTGTGCTTTGCGGAGACTTTGTAGGTGCCGACGAAGTCGATCATACTGACGTTTGTCTGGCCCGGTGCGGTGAAGCCGATTCCGTTGTTGTTTCCGGTCTCGTTTCCGCCAATCCAGTTGAGTGAGGTCGTGAGCTTATCGCTCTGAACCTTGCTGTAACTGAGACCAAGGGTCTTAGAGCCGTTGTCGTCGTCGCTGATGTTCCAACCGTTGACGGCATAGAATCCGAACGTGGTCGACTCGTTGATCGGCTTAGTCATGCGGAGACCGACGTGCCAGAACGGCTGTGAGTAATTGAACAGCGGAGAGATCGAATAGTTCATGTTATCGACCGCGTAGACGCTTTCGTAACCGATCCAGGTGTTGAACTTACCGAAATCCCAGGTCGTGCCATCTGCAGCAGCATAGGTGAGGTATCCCTGTTGGAAAAGCTTGGTTGGGCTGACTGCGTTGGATGTGACGGCCGCAGCTTGGGAGTTGTCCAAACCTGCGTTGACCTCAAAGTTTCGACCGGTGCCGAAGTCGAAGGTGAATCCGTAAGGGTTTTTCGCGGTTGCGCCCTTCTGTACTCGGACCACAGCGTTGGCAAGAGAGAAATTGTTCTGGGTGAAGTCGTAACCTCGACCAGCAACTGCTGCACCAACGGCTGGCTTGTTGAAGTCGTACTGGTAGTAGAAGTCAACCCATCCGCTGACTTTGATGTCGTCTCCCGCAAATGCGGTCGAGAAGGCGGCGAGGGCGATAGCGGCTGCTAGAATTCGTTTCATTTGTCGCGTTTCCGGTTTTGTCAGGCAACATGGCCTTATCAGAAAACATCGGCGTTTACTGGTAATTTCTACAGGTTAAACGAAAAGGAATCTGCTGTCAAGCAGATTCCTTTGATTTCGCACTATTTGAGGGAAACTGGAGCCTATTTTCGCGGATTTTGACGTTATCTTGACTGAACTAGCCGCAACCGCCGCTTCCACAACCACCGGAACCGCATCCGCCGCCAGATCCACATCCAGAACCTTCGGTCTTGAAGGAGTTTCCGCAGCCACAGGACGACGTTGCATTGGGGTTTTCGATCTTAAATCCGCCGCCCAGCACGTCGTCAACGTAGTCGACGGACGATCCTTCCATGTAACCAAGGCTGAGCGTATCAATCAGAAGACGAACTCCATCTTGCTCAAACACTTTGTCGTCGGCTTCAGGAGGATTGTCGTCGAGAGCCATTCCGTAAGATAGGCCAGAGCATCCGCCTCCCGCGACCCAAACGCGAAGGGCTGATTCGGTCTTGCCTTGTCCGACCATCAGGTCCTTCAGTTCACATGCTGCTCGTTCGGTTAACGTAATCATTTTTCGATCTCTCTTATTCTACGATGAATCTTGACCTTTTAATGCAGAAAAGGGCGAATCTGGTGATTCACCCGTTCTTCAGGCTGGATGCTGAGCGATTAGAAGCGAATGACCGACGCAAGGGTCAGTGGAGCCTGACCGCCAACCTGCACGTTCAGTCCGCCAAGGCTGACCCCGTAGGTAAACGCAGTGCGTGAGTTGTAGCCAGCCCTGAGAGCAAAGCTGCGTGAAAACGCGAGTTCCGCGCCATATCGCACTTCCTGTCGACCAGCGGAGTTTCCAAGATCAATGAAGTCGGCCGCCATCAGGAGCTTGCCCTTACTGATACCGAGTCCCATGCTAATGGACCGTTTGTAAGGGTCGAATCCATCAGCTGCAATCGGCTGACCTCCGCCTGGAGATTCAAATGGAAAAACGATTCCAGGCTCGATGAAGTTCTCGATGACTGCGCCAAAGAACACATCGTCAACGTTTGGCAACCGGTAGATGAACCCAAGGTCCATGCCGAAAGAAGACGACTCTGCGAAGTCCTGCGCGATGCCTGAGCCGTTCTGAACGCCGTTGGCATTGTTGTTCTGGATCGTGTCCTTGTCGGCAAACTTGTGGGCGTAATAGGACTTGATCTGCTTCGCATTGAATCCGATTGAGAGCTTGCCTGCTTTCGTTTTGACAGTGTTGCCGTAGCCAACCTCGACTTGCTGGTAGCCGTATCCGTAAGCATCAAGGCGAGATCCGAGGTCAACGTTGCTTGTGTCTCCGCCTGCCGCCGCCCAGTTTTGCAACTGCTGATTCGGACGGCTGTTAATTCCCAACTCACCTCGAACCCCAAGCGCCAAACCGGCAAAGCGAACTCCAAAGTCGGTGTTAACGGCAATCACTTTATCGCCGTTTGCATAGTCTCGAGCAAGGCTCAAAACTCCGTCGGAGTCGAGTCCACCGTTGCTAAGTTTGCCGACAATGTTGTTCACATCTCCAAATGAAATTCCGTTGAGCTTGTATCCGAACTGTGGCCATTGCAGCGTGGGAGCCTTGGAGCCAAACGCCAAGAACGCTGGGTTCATTCGGTAGTTGTTTCCGATGTCATAGGGCAGAGCCAGACCCGCCCCGCCCATGCCCTGAGCACGGGTCCCACCGAAAGTGACGTCGGCAGATGCAAAAGCAGAAATGCCGAAAGTAGCAAGGATCGCGAGTGAAATTCGATGGTTCATAGGAAGAAGACCTGTAACAAATACTAGGCTCATAAATCCGAAAAATGAACCCCCTTTTTGCGGTTGCAAGGCGAAGCGACGGGCAACCTTGCTACAATTTAGGTTAGGAATATGCCCTACATCGTCGCTGAGCCCTGTATCGGAGTAAAAGACAAGTCCTGCATGACTGTTTGCCCAGTTGATTGCATTTACGAAACGGACGACCAAGTGGTCATTAATCCCGACGAGTGTATTGACTGCGGACTGTGCGAGGCTGAGTGCCCTGTGACCGCCATCTTTGTCGACACCGACGTGCCTGCCGAGTGGCGATCTTTCATTGAGAAGAACGCGACTCTTGGTCGAAAATTGTCCGACGAAAAGTAGGCGTTAGCGCTCGTCCGAAAGACGTACCCAACGGGCAGTTTCGATCCGGCCCATGCTCGAGATTTGAAGTCCAATTCGGTGTCGCGTCGATTCCTTGCCTTCTTGTCGGCAGTACCGTACCTCGGCCTTGCCGATGACGGCTCCAAATTGAGTGTCAACATCAAAGTCAAGAACAGTTCCGCGGGGTATTGCCCCCTCGATCATGCCACCCATGCCCTTGGCGGAAACATCTAAGATCTGAAGCTCAATCTCCGCGTCACCGAGATGGAGGACTCCGTTGAGTCCCACAATGGAACGTCGGGCTTCTTCGTTTGCCTTGGTGTATCGTGGCTCGCCAGAAATCCGTAGCACGATGAATCCAGGCGACTGATTCTGTAGTTCGGCAGGAAAGAGTGCTGCGGACTCCACACCATTGACCGTCACGAAGAACTTCGCGCCAGGGGCAAACCATTCGCTCCCCTGGTAGTCAATCGTAATCTCGGTGTCTGTCATTTGCCGAACCCAGCCAGCAAAGAACTTCGCGTCAGGAAGACGCTGCAGGCGGACCCTTACATTTACAAAACTCTCAGAACGCTCACCAGAAGCTGCAGTTGCCATAATTACCCACCCACCAATCGAACCCATCTGGCTCGGCTGACTCGATCCATTTCCAGAATCAGTACTCCGCCTTTAACGCCACCCGACTCTTTGTCACTTCTTGAATGTCTAACGTCGCCACTTAGGGTGATATCTCCATGAACGGATTTCAGAACAATATTACAAGGCCCCGCGGTGTTTGATGATTGCTGTGAAATGAATCCAAATCCATTCTCTGAAACATCCACAACGGTGATATTGGTAGTTGACCCGTTCCTCAAACACACGATTTCACCTTCGAAACTGCGCACTCGAATTCTGCTTTCCGAAATCAGTGCCCGCTCTTCGATTTCGGACGTTACTTGTAGAGTGACCTCAGATGCAATAACTTCGGTGACATAAGCTACAAATGTCAAAAGAGAGACAGGTGCGCTGACCTCTACGTATAGAAAGTCGCCTTGCCTTACGGCTCGCTTCGAGACAACTTCTATCGTTATTGAGTCTCCGCAAAAATGCTGAGCCCACCCGTAGTGTAAAGAGGCGTCTTGAAGTCCCTGCAAGCGACAGCGGCGCTGTTGCGTGTTCGAAAGCAACACTTGCTTCCGATCACGTACCTTCCCAGATGTTGCCCCCGTTGCCATTGTCTGTTCTAAACTTCCCTTTTTACCGGGGAGTATCCCTAGTAAGTTTGCTGGTTCTGAGAATCCCTAGATTCAAGAGATTCCTCCTCCTAACAGTCTATAATTGGCTGGTCTTCAAAAACTTTGGAGAAATTGAAAGTTGATATGCCCGAACCTGGAGAACCGAACGTAAACCTACGCAAAGCACAGGACCTGTTCGTTCTCGAATGGGGTCGCATGAGCAGTTCGTGGGGCATCAACCGGACGATGGCGCAGATTCACGCGCTCTTATTCGTCACGGGTCACCCCCTTGAAGTGAACGAAATCATGGATCGGCTCCAGATTTCCCGTGGAAATGCAAGTATGAACCTGCGCGAGCTCATGGACTGGGGCATCGTTCGCCGTTTCCGCCAACCCGGTGACCGCAAGGACACCTACTTCAGCGAGACCGATCCCTATCAGATGTTTCTTCGAGTGGTTCGCGAGCGCAAGCGACGTGAGCTCGATCCAACTGCCGACGCAATTCGGGAGGTGCTCCAAAAGCTGCCTGATTCAGACCCTTCCCAAGAAGTCCAAGGACTCCGAACTCGCCTCTCCGCTCTCCTAGAAATCTTCGATCTCATTGACGTGGCCTACAACCAGGTCTTTGGAGTGGAGCGAAGCATGGACGAAATTCTCGCCCTGATGAGCTCGGTCAAGATTGACAATCGCAACCTCGGCAGCAAATAGCCGAAGAAGCAAGTAATCGGGCTAGTTCTGACCCGGTAAAGCCACCGTATCTCATCGTTCCAGGTTCAAAAACCTAGAGTTGAGTGGTAGCTTGTTCTCATTACTATGGCTCGTTCGGGCATTTCTTCGGCTAAGTCAAAGGTCAATTCGCACCCGCTTGTTGCCGTTCGTGACCAAGTCCAGTTTCCTGGCATGATCATGACGTTGATGGTGTCGCGTCCAGCAACTCTGACGGCTCTTGATGCCGCTCTCGCGGGCGATCAATTGGTTGTCGTCGTTCTTCAGCGAGATGGTTCGGTCGAGAATCCAGCTTTGAGTGACTTGAATTCGGTCGGCACTCTCTCTGAAGTCCTTCACGTGGTACCGCTTCCCGACGGTAGCTCGCGAGCCGTGCTCCGCGGGTTGAGCCGAGCAAGTGTTTCCGCGCTCGAAAATGGTCGGGTCGGTTATGCCCCGATCAAAAGTTCTGATGGCGACCCACTCACGGTGCTCGCATCACGCCGTATCCTCACCGAGTGCTTCGCCCTGCTCGCCGCGAACCACCGCCTGGTGCCGCCTGAGAGCATGGAATCGATCGCGGCTGCCCAGACCGATTCGGCGTTCGCAGATTCCGTGGCCTTCTTCCTGCCCTGTTCGGCGTCCGAGAAGCAGTCCGTTCTTGAACTAAATGACCTCAACGAAAGGCTGTCTCTTCTCCTTCGACTCGCGAAACAAGAGGAGAGCTTGATTTCGATTGAGCAAGAAATTCGAGACCAAGTGGACTCCGAAATCGGAAGAGCGCAACGGCAGTTCTTCCTCAAAGAACAGCTTCGCGCCATCCAAACCGAACTCGGAGGCGATGGGTTGTCCGAATCAGACCGATTCGAAGAACTGGTCGCAGACCTGCCCTCTTCTGCGAAGCAATGCGCACAATCCGAAATCCGCAAACTCAGAACCGCTGAGTCCGATTCTGCCGAAGCCCAGACCGCCCGCAACTATCTCGAGACCCTCGTCTCGCTCCCTTGGGGCACTTCAGCGTACGCCGAGATTGATCTTAGACAGGCTCAATCGGCTATGGATACAAACCACTTTGGTCTCGATTCGGTGAAGGAACGGATGATTGAGTTCCTCGCTGTCCACAAACTCAACGGCTCCCGCCAGGGGGCGGTTCTGTGTTTCGTCGGCCCTCCTGGAGTGGGCAAAACCAGCGTAGCCCACACAATTGCCGAAGTATTGGGGCGACCTGCCGTCAACATTGCGCTGGGCGGTCTTAAAGATGAAGCGGAAATTCGTGGTCATCGACGCACCTACGTCGGTTCGCGCATGGGCAAGATCATGAACGCCATCCGGACGGCAGGCGTGAAGAACCCCGTTTGCATCCTCGATGAAATCGACAAAATGCATGATGGCGCCCAGGGCGATCCCGCCAGCGCTCTTCTTGAAGTCCTCGACGCGGAGCAGAACCGCGCGTTTGTTGACCACTATCTCGAAGTTCCGTTCGATCTCTCTGAAGTCCTCTTCATTGCCACAGCGAACTTGCTTGATCGGCTCCCCTGCGCCTTGCTTGATCGACTCGAAGTCATCGAGTTTTCCGGCTACTCTGAAGGGGAACGCGTTGAGATTGCCCAGCGGCACATTCTTCCGTCCACGGCATCGAGCTCAGGTCTGGGTGTCACTATGCCTCCTCTCACAGAAGAAGCCACTCGGCTTCTAGCTTCGCAATACTCCCGCGAAACCGGAGTTCGCGGACTGTCGCGAGAGTGCAAACGGCTTGCCCGCAAGCTCGCTACGCTCCAAGCCACCGATCAACCACTCCCCGCGATCATCGACCCAGCGGCGCTGATCCAGCTGCTCGGTCCTGCACCCATCGATCACCAAGTTTCCCACGCATCCCAGATCGGAACCGCGCATGGCCTGGTGGTGACGGGCTATGGCGGCGATGTGATGCAAATCGAAGTCGGCCTCGCCCGTCCGCTTGGACCAGAACCTAAGCTCACGCTTACCGGTGCACTTGGCCCTGTGATGCAGGAGTCCGTTCAAACCGCCCTCAGCTTCGTTCGCTCACAACTTGATTCACGCCAAATCGACTCTCGCTTCGATGTCCATGTCCACCTTCCCCAAGCCGCGATCCCTAAGGACGGCCCGAGTGCCGGAATCACCCTCGCCATCGCGCTCTTTTCCGCCTTCACCGGCCGCCCCGCTAGCGGCAAAGTCGCCATGACAGGCGAAATCACTCTCCGTGGTCAAATCCTGCCGGTTGGGGGTTTAAGAGAAAAGATTCTTGCGGCAAAACGGTTTGGTTACGGTACCGTCTTGTATCCGGGAACCCTTCAGGCCGAGGTCGAACGCATGTCGGAAGAGGTCCGAGAAGGCATTCTGCTCAAGCCAATCAAAACCTTTGAGGAGTCCTTGGACTTCGCATTCGACTACGCACAGACGGTCAGCATTCTCTGAAGCGAAATCAGCGCGTTCTCCCGGACTTCGGCTGGGACCTTGACTTGGTTGAGGACGTTGCCCTCGACCAGGTTCTCCAGAATCCAAAGCAGGAAACTTGGGTGGATCCGGTACATCGTCGCGCAGGGACAAATCTCTGGATCAAGGCAGAGGATCTCCTTGTCGGGCATCTCTTTCGCGAGGCGCGAAACGAGGTTGATCTCGGTCCCCACCGCCCACTTCGTTCCGCTGGGAGCTCTGGTGATTGAATCAAGAATGAACTCGGTCGATCCGTTGCTGTCCGCCGCTTCAACAACTTCCAGTTCGCACTCAGGGTGAACGATGACGTGAACGCCCGGATGATCCCTCCGAGCCTTCTCGATTTGCTCAACAGTGAACCGCTTATGGACCGAACAGTGACCTTTCCAGAGAATGAACTTCGCTTGCTGGATCGCTTCTGGGGTGTTGCCACCCATTGGCTTGAACGGATCCCAAAGCACCATCTCGTCGGGCGAGTACCCGAGCTTCACGCCCGTGTTCCGCCCAAGGTGCTGGTCGGGGAAGAAGAACATCTTGGTTCCTTGCTCAAGTGCCCATTTCACGGCAGTCGGCGCATTTGTGCTCGTGCAAACCGTGCCTTCATGCTCTCCGACGAACGCCTTAAGATTCGCCGCCGAGTTGATGTAGGTGACCGGAATCACCTTCTCGTCGGCACCGATGACTGAGTGGATCTGTTTCCAAGCCGCACGAACCTGGAACAGATTCGCCATGTCCGCCATGCTGCATCCTGCCGCCAGGTTTGGTAGGATCACAACTTTGTCTTCAGGAGTCAGAATATCAGCGCTCTCCGCCATGAAGTGAACGCCACAGAACACGATGTACTCAGCGTCGGGTGCGGCGGCGGCGAGCTTCGCCAGCTTGTAGCTATCGCCACGAAAATCCGCATGCTCGATGATCTCGTCGCGCTGGTAGTGATGCCCAAGAATCACCAGCCGCTTTCCCATCGCAGCTCGAGCGGCGTTGATTCGAGTCCGCAACTCGTCGTCGCTCAGATTGGTGTAGTCGGGGGGAAGCGGCGGTTGGTACATCTACTTCTTTCTACGTCCGTTACTTGATCGCAATCTTCGCGGTCAGTAGTGTTCCTCGGCAAAACGCTTGAAGCGTCACTGGTCCTTTCTCCAGCCCTGTGATCTGCCCGCCTTGGTCGATCCAAGCTGCGCCCTGAAGACTCCAAAGGACCTCGATGTTCGGGACCTCTTTCCCGGTGCCGTCAACGACTCGAGCTTGGGCTTTTCCATCGACGATCAACGGACCGACGATCTGAAACTTCATCTTGGTGTCAATCACCGGAAGTTTCGGTCCGTAAAACGCGACTCCGTTTGCGACGGGCCGTTCGCCCGTCTTATCGCTGGGACGATTCAGGTTCAGACCAAGGACATTCATTGTCGTTGAACCGCCCCCATCCAGGTTCAGCGCATCGCGGCAACCGAGTTCTTTCATGATTTCCGCGGCTTCACTCAGGGTTGCACCGACGCTCATCTTTTGGCGTCCATCGATCGCGACGAACACCAGATCGCCATCGCCCGTTCTACCAACCGCCGTTCGTGGGTGGCGAACATTGGCAAAATCCGTCCCGAATCCTTCGTTCTCGGCATCCACATAGATGTTGCCGTCTCGCATCAGAAGCGAACCACCACTCACGACATTCTCTATCTTCTCCCAATCAAAACCGGCTGTCGACAGTTTGATGGTCAGCCGTTGTCCTGGCTGGAGATCTGCCAATTGCTCGATCTTCGATCCATGAGCAACCAGAGTGAACTTTCCGTCATTGAGCGGCATGTTCGCCGCATCGGCTGAGGCGCTAACAACCGTAGCTCCAATTTGGGTAGAAGGGGAAATCCTTGAACCGTCGACTTTCAGAACCACGGTCAAGCAGGGTGATTTGGACTTAGAAATCCCGGCGTCCGGTGTGTTCAGAGTCACTTTGTTCTCCGGGCACTCTTGGTTGAACCCGTCGATGATGATCGGCGAACCACCCTCAGGAGTGACCGAGCCACTGAAACGCGCAAATCCGAAAACTGAGTTCGTCGGCCCCCACGCAAACACTGCTCGCCGTGGGTTCGGAAGGCTCAAGAATGTCCCTCGCCGAACCATCAACCCGAGTGGGTCACCTTGTGCCGGATTGACCGAGAAAAAGTCTGCGTTAATCGCCGCAATGGCGCCCGTCTCCTCAACGATTCCGCTGACCTTGCCGAGTCCATTTGAGTTGGGCTCAAAAACCGTCTTCCCGGCAAGTTCCGGCAAGAAGGAAATCACCGGATTCTGACCGATCACCCTAAGCGAGTGAATCATGCGCGGCGGATCGAGTTGAATTTCTTCGCGGTAGATGAGGCCTGGGGCGATAGGTTTTTCCCAAACCTGGCTTCGCGCCGACTGAAATGAACTCGCGGTCAACCAGACCGGCACCAGGAAAATGAGACCTAATCTTGCTCGCATAGCGACTCCGTATACTTCAATGTACCAAGGTTGGCATCCATTTCGGCTCGAATCCCCAGCGGAAGCGACAACATCTGCTTCGCATGGCCGAACGGAAAATCAATCATCGTCGGAATCCCGAGCCTCGATAGCCTTTCTCCGACAATTTCTCGCCAGGGCCTCGCACCGATCGTCTTGTCCGCCCGCTCGTCGGACCTTGTCATCTCTCCGATAACGATCCCCGACGCTCCCTGGATTGAGCCCGAGTTGATGAGGTGAGTCAGCATCGCATCGATTCGGTGAGGAGCTTCATCCACGTCTTCCAGCAAGACGATTTTGCCGTCCATGTGCAGCTGTTCAGGAGTGCCGATCAGATCGCTCAGCAGAATCAAGCATCCGCCCCCGACGACTCCACTCGCCCGGCCAGGAACCAGAGTGCTGCCGAACGGAGCCGCGTCTGGGATCGGATCGCCTCCACTCAGGGCAGCTCGAAGCGATTCATAAACCCACTCCTCTCTATCCGTATGAAGGGTCAGAGCCATCGGCGCATGCAGAGTCGGCAAACCGCGTCGGTTCAGTGCAGCATGAAGAACCGTAATATCCGAAAACCCGCTGAACAGCTTCCTCGATGCCGCCATCCGGTCGAGATCAAGAAACGGCATGAGACGCGAGCATCCATAGCCGCCCCTCGAACAGAAAACTGCTTGCGTCTCGGGATCATCGAAAGCATCCTGCAAGTCCTTCGCTCGGTCCTCATCTGATCCTGCCAGGTAGTCCGCCGCCGCGTAAACATGAGGAGTCAGCTTCAACTTGTAACCCGCCTTCTCTAAGATCGCGAACCCCTTCGCGGTCTGCTCAGGACTCAACGGCGACGCCGGAGAAACAATGCTGATCGTATCCCCCGGGCGTAAGGCTTTCGGCTTTGGCATCGAAGCGAAAAGAATACCGAGTCTACAGGTAAGTCATCACGGCAAAGTGGCAAGCCGCCCCAACGAGCACAAACACATGCCAGAGCTCGTGAAAACTAAACTTCCCCGGCCAGAGCTTGGGTCGCTTGGAGGCGTACACCACGGTCCCGATGGTGTACGAAAGGCCACCGGCGAACATCCAAATCACCGCAACCGTGCTGATCTTCGGAATCAGAATTCCGATGAACGGCAACATCATCCACCCCATCACCAAGTACAAAACCAGCCGGAGCCAGGTCGGCGGCTTATCCATCAGAATCGTCGTCGTCACCCCAATCGCACACAGAACGCATTGAACCACTACCACCCCGACCCCCAACGCCCCGCCAATTCCAAGCAGCGCAACGGGGAAGTAAGTGCCCGCAATCATGCAGTAAATCGCCGCATGATCCATCTTCTGCAAACCAGGCTTTGCCACCTTGGTCCAGTGGTAAATCGCGCTGGAAATGAACAAGAAAGCAGTCCCAAACCCATACACGAGATACGCCGGAGCCGATGGGACACCGTTCTTGAAAATCAGATAGGCGAGCCCAAGCACCGCCAAAATCGCTCCAGCTAGGTGCGAAAAAGCATTAAACGGCTCGCGAACTCTCACTCCTCGAATGTACCTTGGTTCAAACTAGAAGCGTAGTGGCGAGTTTCGACGTGGTTGACCTTGGGAGAATGAGCTACACCGAAGCGTTCGAGGTGCAAAATCGCTACGTGGCCGAGGTTCAAGGTGGACGAGGAGATGTTCTTCTGCTGGTGGAACACCCGCCTGTGCTCACCTTGGGCGCAAGTTTTCACGCAGAAAATCTGCTCTACCCCAGAGACTTTTATGCCGAAAGAGGCATCGATATTCAGCCGACGGACCGTGGCGGAGACGTCACCTATCATGCCCCCGGTCAACTCGTTGCGTATCCCATCTTCAACGTCGCACAACGCGGCAAGGACCTGCATCTCTGGATGCGCCAACTCGAAGAATCCGTCATCCGAGGACTGTCCAAGATCAACCTCGAAGGCGAGCGACTCGATGTGAATTCCGGAGTCTGGATCAACGAGAAAAAGGTCTGCGCCATCGGCATCAAGCTCAAAAAGTGGGTCTCAATGCACGGAATTGCCGTCAACTGCAACATCGATCTGGAACCCTTCACTTGGTTCGTCCCCTGCGGAATCCGAACCCACGGCGTGACCTCAATCTGCCAAGAACTCGGCAAACCATTCACCACCGAAGAATTCAAACCCCACCTAATCCAAGGCTTCCACGAGGTCTTCGATGCTTGATCGCCGCCCCGGTTGGGCAGGGGCCGACGAAGCTGGTCGTGGGCCCCTCGCGGGTCCGGTGGTGGCCGCCGCCGTCATTCTTCCTGAACAGTTCAACATCCAGGGCCTTAACGACTCCAAAAAACTCGACCCAACCAAACGCGAACTCCTAGAAACCAGGATTCGCGAAGGCGCAACCTTCCACATCGAGTTCGCTTGGCCCGACGAAATCGAACAGAAGAACATCCTCCACGCCTCTCTCGCAGCTATGAGCCGAGCCATCCTCTCCCTTAAAAACCCCCTGGGGGCACTCATAGACGGAAACCAGATCCCGAAGGGACTCAGCATTCCAGTCGAAACCGTCGTCAAAGGCGACGGCAAAATCGCCGAAATCGCCGCCGCCTCAATTCTCGCCAAGAACGTCCGAGACCGATACATGGTCGAAATCGCCACTGAATTCCCTCAATATGGCTTCGATAAACACTTCGGGTACCCGACGCCCGAGCACCTCGAAGCCCTCAGACAACACGGCCCCTGCCCCATCCACCGCCGCTCATTTGCGCCAGTAGCGGCGTTCTACCAAGCCACGCTCTTCTAATCCTTGATCGTCGCGTCCATGCGAAGAAGCTGCCCTTTCCGCAAGCCAAGGAACCGAAGCGAGCGATTGTCGATCCACAGCGGAGCTGCTTTTTCGGGCTGATCAACAACAAAATCCTCTTTGCCAACAAGCGTCATCTGCAAGGGATTATCCACCGGAATCACCATCACCCTTGGCAGATCATTCTTAGTCACATTAAGAGCAAGGTATTTCCCGTCAGGACTGACCGAAAGAGAAGCGGGCATCGCTTCCTCAACGTTTAGGTCAACCAAACCTTTGCCCTCGAAGAACAGCGAAGGCTTGGTCTTCTTGCTTTGAAACAGGAGGATGACATTGTTTCCCGACCATGCCGCACCCCGATAGAACTCCCGAGGAGCAACATCAAGCCCAGGGAAATCTGCATAAGGCACCGCCAGCGCCGGCGACTTTTTGATGAAGAAGTCATCCCCTCGCTTCCCACACAAAACATAGCTCTCGGACCCAGGACGGAAAGAAAATCCATTCTGAATATCAAGCTCACGAACGGATCCTGCCGAGGTCGTGTACTTCGAAAACTGCATGTTCCCCTTCGGAGTTACGCCCGTGTATTCACTGCGCACGGCCCAAGCTGATCCGCTGGTGTTGAACACTGGAAGTCCGACTACCTTGCCAAGATAGACGAATCGTTGCCCATTCCAGTCTCCGAAACCCGTGTCCGCTGGAGCGCTTGAATTGAACTGCACGTCAAGATGAACGCTCAAAAAATTCAATCCACCGGGCGCAGGGAAACAGTTCAAGGTCCTTGCCCGGGGCACGGCCGGGGTGTTTCCCTGCATTAAGAACTCAGGAGGATTGTCGGCGGCATCCTTTGGCAATGCCGTGAAGATGAACGAGAATCCTTTGCCGTCGGTGCTAAATGCCGAACGAACAAGTCTTGGCATCCATTCGGTCTTGAACTCGTTTGTGCAAAGCCGCACTCCAGGTTTACCTCGTTCGGTCCAGGCAATCGGTCCGGAATCGCCGAGGCGGAGTACCCGAGTGACCTCGTACTCGGTTTTGACATACTCGCCGTTCAAGTACATCTCGCCCCCCTGTTGGTTATCGCGCATCGCGGCAAACGCAAACGACCGAGAGTCGCCACTAAACACCGGAGGTGCGGTCGCAACAAACGGACCGAACCGTTTTCCGTCCAATAACGCATATTTCTTGTCCGCCGAAGTACACGCCACTCTAGATCGATCCGGACTGACGACCAGACTGGATAAGTCCACCTTTTTGGCGTCCAACTTCAAAAGGACAGTTTCTTTAAGGTCAATTTGTGGCGCGAAAGGAAAGACTAACATCGTTCAGAATGGTGTCGTGAGTGGCAATCGGGTTCCGAAAGGTCGCGAGTACGAGATGCTGGCGGTGGAATTCCTCCGTGCCAAGGGCTTTACCATTGTCACACGAAATTACACGATTCGGGGTGGAGAAATCGACATCGTCGCCCTGGATGGCGAAGAATTAGTCTTCGTAGAAGTCCGCTGGAGGGCGGACGATCAGGCCGAATGGTCGATTACCGAAGAAAAGCTGGATGCAATTCGCCGCGTCGCTACTGCGTATCTTTCTGAGATGCCCGAGGAGCGGGAGTTCCGATTCGACTTCATCGCAATCGGTCCCAGCGGGCTGAGGCATACCGAGCGATTTCTATGATCAACCTCATTTTTGAGACCCGAATGCCATGCTCTCAGCAGAAGCTCTGGGAGTTCCATTCTTCGAGTGAAGCCATCCACCAGTTATGCCCGCCGCTCACCAAAGTGAAGCTCACCGGAGAACTGAAGGTGATCAACGGGGCAAAACTCCAAGTCACGAGCTGGATACTTGGCGTGCTCCGCCAAGAATGGGCTGTCGAGCTTTCCAACGTCAATCCGCCAACCGGATTCACCGACCGCGCGAGCAAGTCCCCGTTTAAACAGTGGAGCCACAATCACATCTTTGCAGGCGATGACAACGGTTCTACACTCCGCGACGAACTTTTCTTTACCGCCCATGGAGGCACAATTGGTCGACTTGTCTCAATTGTGGTCCTGACAATCCTGTTCAAATACCGTCACAGCCGCACAAAAGCTCTCGTGAAGCGGTAAACCGCACAAGTGCGTCAGAAACAGGTGCGTTGGCTTCTTTTCGCGATCCTCACCTGGGTCGCCACACTCGGCTTGGCCCAAGCCCCCACGCCGGGTCGCGAACTTCCGCTGGTTCAACCCCACCGTCGTGCCCTGATCATCGGAGCCGCCGATTATCAACATCTTTCAAAGCTCAACTATCCAGGGTCAGACGCCAGACGTTTCCGCGAAGAACTGATCTCCAGCTACCGATTCACTCCTGATTCGATCCAACTCATTTCTAACGAGCCCGAAGCGAACGCCAAACCAACGTCTGAGGGCATTCGCGACTCTCTCGAAAAGCTCCTCAAAGACCCCACTCTGAACAAGGGGGACCTCTTCATCCTGTTTTTCAGCGGGCACGGTATGGGAACCCCAAAAGGCGACTACCTCTGCCCGGTCGATGCAACGGCCGCCAATATCGAGCAAACCGGTGTTCCGGTTCAGGAGATCGTGGGCAAGTTTGTCAGCGCCGGACTCCGAAATGTCCTCGTCATCACCGACGCCTGCCGCGCGGGTGACAAAAATGACTTCGGGACAGAGCTTATCGAGCTCGGCAAGAAGAGCAATATCGCCATCCTCCTCGGCTGCGAACCCGGAACCAAATCTTACGAGTCTCCCAAACTCAAAAGCGGAGTCTTTACGCACTTCCTCATCCGCGCCCTGGAAAACAAAACCCTTCGCAGCTCAATGGGCTCGCTTTGGGCAAGTTCCGTAGCCACGAGCGTCGCAAAAAACGCCTTCGGCTACACCCAACCCGATTACGGCAACAGCGCCCAAAAACCCACCGCCTGGACCGACGAATCCAAAGACATCCTCCTCGGTGCCTTTCCCAGCGAAATCACGACCAGGTTCAGCCTGAAGGCGATAGAAGAAGAAGCCGGCAAATCCGACCCCGCAAGATACAGCGACGCTCTCCTCGAGCACGCAACCAACTTCGCCGCCGCCGGAAACTACGAACAAGCCATCCCCGCCCTCAAGGTCGTCGAGTCCATTTCCCCCGACAACCTCAGCGCAAAGTTTCTCCTCGCGTGCTCCCTCCTCGGTACCGGACGCTACGGCGAATCCGAACGCCTCTACCGTGAAATTCGAATCGCAGGGAATGAAACTTATTCCCCCCTCGCCACTCTGTGGACCCCAAGCCGTTCCGTTGCTCCTCTCGATCGAGTTGAAGCCGCCCAACAACTTGTACGCACCTATGCCCCCTCCGAGGACATTCTGGTCACCGTCTGGGGCTCAATGCGGGCATATGCAAGCGGATCCGAAGTGACCAATTTTTGCCGATCCATCCTACCCAGTACCGACCCAAACAGCATGATTCACTTCATCCTTAAGGCCGATCTCGCCATCGGTGAGGGAAAAGTGGATGAGGCCATCTTGGCCTACCAAACCGCTGACCTCTGCCCGCCAACCACGTACGTTAATCGCTATCTGGTCAGGATTCTGCACTCGCGTCTACTCGGTGACCTCGATCGTTACGACGCCCTAATATCTCTCCTCAAAGAGCCCTTCGACGCCGGACCGCACCAAGCTACTTGGCTCGCCTCATCCGCCTGGGGTCTTCGCCGGGCTGGAGATATCAAAGGCTCCGTCGAAACCGCCCAACGAGCCGCTAAAACCAAGGGTCTGCTAGGAGACGCCGCCTGCCTGAGCGTCCAAATGGCAGGCGTCGAAGCCGGATCACTTGCCGCCGACCTCGCCCTACGCCTCAAAGAATCCCCCTTCGACTGGAAACTCCGCTACGCCGCCCTCTTCTCCGAGGCAATGCAAAAGCAGGATCCTAATCTGGTCGCAAACGCTTTCACTGAAGTTCAAAAATACTGCGACGACCCCGTCAACCTCCTGCTCCAAGTCTACGAACTCAACGATGCGATCTTCGAAGACGCCATCGAAAACCATGGCGCAGAAACTTCTGTACGAAGTGACTTCGACAACAGCATCTACAAGCAATGGATCGGCCTGATCGATAAATTTGGCACCAGTGAATCCCTCTGGAACAAGCTCGGGATTACCGCCCTTCGCCTCGGCGAAGGGCCACGAATCTTTAACCTGATGCAAACCCTCACCGGCGAATCCGCTGTTAAAGGCCGCCTTGGAAACCTCTACTACCAAACTCGCTACCTCCTCGCCAACGCCGCCGAAGACATCGACGCTATGCGCCAATGCGTCCTCGCCGCCGGAGTCATGGAATCCGACCGCATCGACATGAAGTGGTCCTTCGCCGCCCATCTGACGATGGTCGGTCAATACAAGGAAGCCGCCGAACTCACCAAGGGCCTTCCCGGGGGTTCCTTCATGATCGGTCCCATGCGCGAGGTCGTCCTCGCCGGGTCAAAGTTCAAAAGTGGCGATAAAAACGCCTTCGAGGCGATCCTGAAAACCGAAGTCGAACACGAAGTCCAAGCCGTAGCCAAGCAAATTGCCGCCGTGATTCTCGCACAAAACGGTCGCGCCAAAGAAGTCGAAAAAATCCTCGCCGAAGCCAACCCCAACGGAAAAGTCACCAACCAATCCGCCTCCATCCACTGTGTCGCCGAGTACGCCAAGCTGCTCCAGAAGGAAAAACGCACAAAGGAGCAGGACGACCTCGCCTACCGAAGCTCTACCGCCAATATCGGCAACCCCATCCTCGCCGCAATCCCATTCTCAACTCCCGTTACGGTCCCGGCTGAGCTAGACCTCATCTGGGTTGGCGAAGACTTCGCCGACGAAAAGAACCCTACCCACACTCTTCAAATCGATGGTTTCGGTGCCGGATCAGCCACCCTAAAGCTCACTTCCAAGCCGGACGACACCGTCACCGGAACCCTGCAAATCGACAAAGGCGAAACCTATACGATCACTGGCAAAGTTGACCCCCTCGGCAACCTCCGGGCAAGCGCGACCACCGGCGGCCAATCCGCACAGCTCCTAGCCAAACTCCTCCCCGCCGCCCGCATCAAAGACCAAGCCCTAGTCCTCCGCCTCCCCAACCACAAACAATTTCAACTGGTGATCAAGCAGAAGTCGCAGTGAGGATGCTTGATGCCACGGGATTCTCATCGCCTAGGCTAAAGCTTCGTGGCATCGTCCAGGACGCCGAGAACCGAAAATCGACTCAAAACCCAGGAACCGAACCCAGCTTCCAAAGCTCCAACCCAACTACCATCACGGCAACCGCTAAAACGAACCATTTGAACCCCGCCCGCAGCCCCGCACTATCCACCCGCTCCCGAAGCACGGAGCCAACAACCATCCCAGAAGCCGCGCAAGCCGTCACCCCACCTAGGAAAGCCCAAGGCAACTGCGGATGGTTCAAAAACTCCGCTACAAAACCAAGAAAAGTAATCATCACCACCGCGGTCAACGAAGTCCCCACCGCCTTCTTCATATCAATGCCAAAGAAAACCGCCAGAATCGGAACGATCATAAACCCGCCCCCGATCCCAAACAGCCCCGAAATTACCCCGACTCCAAGACCCAAAACAGTTCCTGTCCAGGGATGGGAGTCCTCATGCGACTTCACTCGGTTCGAGAAGAACATCGAAACCGACGCCCCCACCAAGATCAGCGCAAACCCAAACATCAATGCGCTCGATTTCGGTAAACCTAGCAGGGTTGCTGGAAGTTGCGGAACCAACAGCTTCCGAGTCGCAAATGTCGAAAGTGCCGTCGGTACTCCGAACTGCACCGCCCGAGCCAAGTCCACCTGCCCCTGCTTCCGGGCAATCCAAGCCCCAGTCCCGCTGACAAGGAGGCTAATTGGGAGTGCATAGCCCGTTGCCGCTCCAGATTCGATGCCCATCATGTACACCAAAATCGGAACAATCAAGATCGCGCCGCCCGCCCCGATCAGACCAAATGAGACTCCGGTCAGAACGATTAAGAAATAGGCAAGAATCAGCACTCTGAGTATTTTGACGGATAGCGTGATTCCCCCCGCTGGTATCCTAAAACTTCATGCATTTTCTTAGCTTTGGCAGAACTTCGCGCGCGCGAGCGATTTGGCTTTTGGGTATCGGTGCCCTCTCCTCGCTCGGTTTCGCTCAACTGAGAGTGGCAACTTGGAACGTCACCAACTTCACGTCGACAGAATCAACTGCCCGAAAAGCCGCCTTCCAAACCGCAATCTTCGGCTCATTCCAAGGTCGCTCGATGAACCCCGACGTCCTCGTAGCGCAAGAAATGCAAGGCTCCGCAAGCGTCACGTCATTCCTCGCCATGCTCAACTCCGCGCCCGGTCAATCCGGTCAATGGGCTGCAGCTACGCCGTTTCTCACCACCGGCGACTCCGACAGTGCCTTCTTCTACCGAACCAACAAAGTCCAATTCCAAAGCCTCGCCAACATCGCCGGCGACCCCCGAAGCACCCAACGCTACGACTTCAAACTCCTCGGCTACGATGCAAGCAGCACAACCAACCCTCTGATGTCGCTCTACTCGTCCCACCTCAAGTCCGGAACGGCCACGGGTGGATCCGAAGAATCCCGAAGGCTATTCGAAGCCCGAAACATCCGCACCGATGCTGCGACCCAATCCGCGGCCGGTCGGAATGTCCTTCTGGGCGGCGATTTTAATATCGGAACCTCCAATGACGACTCCTATCGAGCCCTCATCGACGCCTCAACCACCAACAACAGCGGCGCAACCGTGACCAACGGTCGATTCCACGACCCAATCAACAGCTCATTCACTTCAACGGGTGCAACCGTCACCTGGAACAATAACAACGCGTACCGTTTCCTCCATACCCAAGACCCCTATGGAGCGGGAGGAATGGACGATCGTATGGACTTCATTCTCACCGGAAGCACCATGCGCGATGGCAAGGGCCTAGAATACGTTGGCTCAACGACCGCAGCCTACAGCACAACAACTTGGAATGACCCAAATCACAGCTACCGTGCATGGGGCAACGATGGAACATCGTTCAACTCGACAATCAACACCACCAATAACGCAATGGTCGGAAATACGATCGCTGCCGCAATCCGAGATTCGGTCGGGAACTCCAACCCAAACAACGTTGGTGGACACCTTCCAATCTTCCTTGACCTCAAACTCCCTGCTGACCTGAAAGTCGCTCAATCTAGCCTCAACTTCGGAACCGCGCTGATCGGGTCAACCAGCCAGCTCAGCGTTGATATCAGCAACGCAGTTGATGCAGCCATCTGGGGTGCCTCCGGAGTCCAAAACTCATCCTTCTCCCTATCCCTGTCCGGTACAGGTTTCACCCTCCCCACCGGCGGGACCCTCGCGGCCGGTGGCTCGGTTGCCAAGCTCATCAGCATGGACACCACCTCGACCGGAATCCGAAACGCAGTCCTCCAAATCACCGACAACGCCACTGGCCAGATGCGAACCGTCAACCTAAGCGGAATCGTTGCCGTGCCGGAACCAGCCACCATGGCCGCTCTCGGCCTCGGTGTCGCAGGATTGCTCAGACGAAAGCGCAAGTAAGTGCAACAGGCATACCGGGGCAACTTCCCCGGTATGCTAGCAACTCGCATGAAGAAACTTTGGGGCGGGGCATTTAGCGAGTCCACCGCTGATCTTGTTGATCGATTTGGACAGTCCATCAAGACCGACTTGCACTTTTGGCAAGAGGATCTGATCGGCAGCGTTGCCCACGCGCGGATGCTCGGCGAGACCGGGATTATTTCGAAAGAAGAAGCCAAGATTCTCATTGACGGCCTCGAGAAAATCCACGAAGAGGGTCCTCGGGCGTTAGACGTCGATGTTGAAGACGTTCACACCGCGATCGAATTGAGGCTGAAGGAAATCGTTGGTGATGTTGCCGGGAAGCTCCATACGGCTCGGTCGAGAAACGACCAAGTCGCCACCGCAGCCCGACTCTTCCTGCACAACGAACTGCTCATTGTTCTCGACCTCATCAAGTCGCTTCAAGGCGTCCTCCTCGAGCAAGCAACCGAACACAAAGAGGCACTGATGCCGGGGTACACCCACCAGCAGCACGCTCAGCCGATCACTCTTGGATTCCACCTCATGGGCCATTTCTGGGGGCTTCAGCGGAACGGCTGGCGCGCCGAACGGTTGTTTGAGCTTGCAAACTATTCGCCTTTAGGAGCAGCCGCTCTGGCAGGAACCGGATTTCCGATC
The DNA here is from genome assembly GCA_037138755.1 of Armatimonadota bacterium. NCBI lineage: Bacteria > Bacillati > Armatimonadota > Armatimonadota bacterium. The sequence continues at coordinate 585,626 of JBAXHT010000001.1, forward strand.
GACCGGCACATGACCTCACAGGAGCTCGGCTTTACTGCTCCGATCCCTAATGCTCTGGACGCGACCTCAGATCGCTCTTTCATCTTGGATGCGCTTCACGTCTGCGCGCTCATCATGATCGACCTCAGCCGAATTGCCCAAGAGCTTGTGCTCTGGTCGGGACGCGAATTCGGCTTCGTCAAGCTTCACGATTCTGTGACCACTGGCTCCTCGATCATGCCCCAGAAGCGAAATCCGGACATGGCCGAGCTGATCCGTGGTCGGACCGGACGGGTCATCGCCAACTGGGTGACGATGGCAACCGTCATGAAGGGTCTGCCGCTCGGCTACAACCGAGACACTCAGGAAGATAAACCACCACTGTTTGACTCGCTCGGCAAAATCAAAGATTCGCTCCAGCTCATCCAACTCCAACTCGAAAGTTGCGAGTGGCAGTTAGAGACGATGGCCAACTCAACACGCGGAGATTTCTCAACCGCGACCGATCTGGCGGACTTCCTGGCAACGAGCGGCATGCCGTTCCGAGAGGCTCACGAAGTAGTCGGAAGGGTCGTCATCGGATGCAACGAGCGGGGCATCACCCTGGAAGAGTTGACGGAGAGCAACCTCAAAGAAATCGCTCCTGAGATTCCCTGCGAAGCTCTAAACGTGTTGAAGCCAGAGGACAGCGTTCGGCGCCGAGAATCCTATGGCGGACCCGGTCCGAAAGCAATGTCAGTCCAGCTCGACCTAGCAAAAGTGCTCCACAGCGACCGAGGATTCTCAAAGATCGCCTAGGTATCTTGCCCCAAGGCGAACCTAGTGGGGCATAACCGCGTAACAACTTGTTGGGAGACAACGAAAAATGAAGGGATTTGGATTATTAGGAGCCATTGTGCTCGCGGCGAGCGGCTGGGCGGGGGAGACCCTGACGCTTGAAGATGCGCTTCGCATGGCGAAGGCAAACAACGGAACGCTCAAGGCTGCGGCTTTCGATATCAAAGCTGCGACCGCTCGAAAGGCCCAGGCAACGTCCGCCCTGTTTCCGACCCTCACACCAGCCTTCAGCTTCTCGAAGACCAAGAACGAGCAAGGAAACTCGACGATTGGCGGTACCACCTTTGAATTCGAACAAACCGCAACTCAGGCTCGAATCAACTGGCGCATCCTCGACTCCGGCGAACGACTGACCCAGATTCGATCCGCCCGAGAAGGCGAAGCCGCACAAGTTGCCCAGAGTCGACAGACGTTTCGCCAGGTGATCTTCGGAGTCCATCAGCAGTACATCGAAACCCTTCGCGCCCAGGAGCTTGAGTCACTCGCCGACTATCAGTTCAAACGAGCCGAGACCGTTCTAGAACAGACTAAAGCCCGAGTCAAGGTCGGCGACGCCGCCCGTAGAGAAATCCTTCAGGCCCAAGCGGATACCCTCAACGCATCAGTCAACGTGATCACGGCGAAGAACCGCGTCGATACCAACGCCGCAACGTTGAAGTCGCAAATTGGCCTCCAAAAGGATTTCGACCGCCCAGTTTTGAGTCCGTACAAAGTCGACATTGACAGCCCTTCGGAGCTAGCTAGGGCAGTTGAGGTCGGGATGACCATTCGACCAGACCTCATTTCGCGACGCCGCAACATCGGGGCTACTCAGCAGTCCCTGAGGAACGCCCAGATCGGCGCTGGCCTCCAATGGACCCTCGACTACACGGACACCTCGTTTTTCACACCGACGACCGGAAACAACCAAAACATTAGCTTTTTGCTAAGATATCCGCTGTTCGACGGAGGCAACGCGCGAAGCGCGGTTGCGATCCAGCGGGCCACGCTCGAATCTGCAAACGCCACGCTAAGCCAGGCCGAGCGGGACGCTCGAAGCGAAATTGAATCGGCGTTTATCACCTTTAGCCAGAACAAGTCGAGAGCGGAGGCCGCCGAAAAGGCACTCGATGCCGCGAAGCTCAACTTTGAAGCAACAACCGAATCGCGTCGACTTGGTGCCAGTGATCTGATCGATCTTCTCACTGCACAGGTTAGTCTGGCTACTGCCGAGAGCAACCGAATCGACGCCAAATATGACCTTTTGATCTCCCAACTCAGGCTTCAGCTAGTTACCGGCATGCCAATTCCGGGCGAGGATAACTGATGGCTAAGATCGTGGTTGAGGCCAAAAACCTCAGTAAGCGATATGTTATGGGCGACCAAACAGTTCACGCTCTTCGAGGGATCAACGTCCAGATTTTTGAAGGCGATTTCGTTGCCATTATGGGTCCTTCTGGCTCTGGAAAGTCTACGTTTATGAACCTGATCGGATGCCTGGATCGGCCAAGCGAGGGTGAGTGTTTCCTTGACGGCAATCCGGTTGCGAGGATGAACGATAATGAACTCGCTGGGATTCGGAACAAGTACATCGGGTTTGTATTTCAGAACTTCAACTTGCTCCCCCGAACCTCGGCATTGAAGAATGTTGAGCTCCCGCTGATGTATGCCGGAGCAAAAGACAAGGAGGCAACAGCAAAAGCCGCCTTGGAAAAAGTCGGGCTTGGTCAGCGAATGGATCACACGCCCGCCGAACTCTCGGGCGGTCAACAGCAACGCGTCGCGATTGCCAGAGCGATCGTCAATAATCCGGTCATGATTCTCGGCGACGAACCTACCGGTAACCTGGACACGAGAACTAGTGAGGAGATCATGGCGGTGTTTCAGGATGTGAATCGGCAGGGGCGAACCGTGATCATCGTTACTCATGAAGAGGATGTTGCGCGGCACTGCAAGCGAATTATTCGGTTCCGAGATGGACGCATCCGGAGCGATGAGATGGTCGCAAATCCGGTGGACGCTCGGGAAGTTATCAAGACTCTTCCGGATCCGGACGCCGGGGTTGAACCAGAAGTGACGCCAGAACCAGTTGCCGAAAAGTTGAGCTTCAAGCTCTAATTCTTGCTTTCTAGCACTAAGTCAGGCGAGTCGAATGACTCATTCGATTCGCCGCCATCATCAATGCCGTCGGAGCCTGCGGAGTAGACCTTGAATTCTCCGGCTCCTGACTTGAAGTAGAACGGTTTTCCTGTGAACGGGTCGCGGACCGCCTGAGCCGAAAATGCTTCCAAAGACGTGGGCAACGGCGTCTTGAGCTTCACCTTCTGGCGCAGGTAGCACTCGAGCATGAAGAGCTGAGTCCGAGCCGCACACTTCTTGACATAAGGAGCGAGCGAATCAAGGTTGGACGCAAAGTACCGATACATCACTCGCCAGTTCTTGCGACTCTTGAGGTCAGGTGGCGCAACCTCTGGGTTGGGCTTTCGCATTTGGTCAACGTGCCACTTCCCGCGGGCCCGAATATCTTCTCCGATCCAATCAAAAACGCTTGCGACCTTCGAGAGATCGCGGCTGACGGAGTCCAAAAGCACAACTTCATCGTGCGTCGATTTCCCGAGCTTCTCCTCAAGCTTCTTGAAGTCCTTGGCTTTGGCCAAGTCTTGAGCTTGCTGAAGAGCTAGAAGCATGTTGTTGGTTTCGTTTTCAAGACAATCCGTAAGTGCGGGTCGCGTCGCGATGGCGCCCGAAATGAGCTTGGCTAGGATTCCTAGCTGGCCAGCCCCGAGCTTCCCGAGTTCCGGCGCGAGCGTCGCTCGAGCTCGATCCATAAGTGAAATCCCGAGCGATGCTTCATACGCTCCGCCACCCAGTAGCTGAGACCCGAGGCGAGTCAGCTGTCCACATCGCTGAATCGCTAGATCTGATTTTTGGGAGGCGATAGAGCTTTCCATATCCCATAGCATTGATTCACCGATCAGACGAATCCCACGCAAGTAGATGGGGGGTTCTGCAAGGCCGACCGGATGATACTGAAAATCAAACTTTGAAGCCGCCAATGAGATGAGCATCGACTTATTCGGGCCAATGATCGCGTTTGCCTGCTTCTTTTCCTTGTCAAAAAAGGCCGTCCGCGTGGTGATGGGCGGTGTTGGCTTGCCCTTGTAAAACGCTTTAGCCCGGGCCTCTTGCTCAACGGCTTCTCCAATTTGGACTAGCTTGGCGAAGGAACCGGTGATCGGCTTTGCCGAGACCTCCGGTGACCAAGAGGAAAACTTAACCTCTTCTTTACTTCCGCAACCCGCGAGGCACAATAATGCACCGAAAATCAGTACGCCAATCCGTGGCATGGTTTTAGGGTAGCACAAGAACCCGGTATCCTTGCGAGGACGATGAAAGGATTGATCCTCGCCGCCGGAAAAGGCAGCCGCCTGTACCCAATTACCCACGTGATCCCGAAGCCGCTCCTTCCGCTTGCTAATCGGGTGACGATGGAGTACGCCTTCGACCGCATGAAGGAGATGGGGATCACGGAAATTGGCATCGTCGTTGGCGAAAACGAAGCCGCGATGCGCGAGGGCCTTGGCGATGGCTCGGCATTTGGAGTTTCGCTATCCTTCGTTCGACAGCCCGAGCCGAAGGGCCTTGCTCATGCAGTGAGCTTTGCCGAAGAGTTTGTCGGCGGTGATTCGTTCGTGCTGTATCTTGGGGATGCGATCTACGACCGCTCGCTTGCAGAGTTCAAGGAGAAGTTCGAGTCTTCGGGTTGTGCGAATCTCAATCTTGTGATGGCAGTCGAAGATCCTTCTCGGTTTGGAGTTGCCAATGTCGAGGGTGATCGAATCGTGAAACTCGTCGAGAAGCCAAAGAATCCTGAGTCCAACCTCGCGATGGCTGGACTCTACTTCTTCGGACCCCAAATCTGGTCGATTTTCCCAACCCTTCAGCCCTCAGCCCGAGGCGAGTACGAGATCACCGACGCCATCCAAACTCTTATTGACCAAGGCGAAACGGTTCTTGCTGGTGAGTTCAAAGGAACCTGGTTCGACACCGGAACGCTCGATTCTTACCTAGAAACCAGCTTCTTCCTTTCCGGCGGCGACGATGTTGATGCCAGCGCAACCGTCCAAGGCAACACCTCAAGCCCGGTCGTCATCGGCAAAGGCGCGACCGTTTCGTGTAACTCAATCGAAAATTCAGTCGTGTTCCCCGGAGCGACGATTAACGTGAGCGGAAACATCAAAAACTGTATCCTCGCCGGAACTGTTAGCGCAGAAGGTGACCTAGAAAACCAGATTATTCATGGCGACTGGAAAGGTTAAGTTTCCGCTTTGTATCCGCCCGTACAGATGATTGTCACTTGCGGAGAGTAGAACTCATTTGTCATGAGTTTGATCACCATTGCTTACCACTCCGGATACGGACATACCAAGAAAGTCGCCGAGCATGTCGCAGCCGGAGCGAACTCCGTAGAGGGCGTCAAAGCCGTTCTTCTCGACGTCACTGCCGTGGATGCGGCGATCGACGGCTACGAGAACGGCTGGGAGCTGCTCAACGCATCCAACGGCATCATCTTCGGCGCGCCGACCTACATGGGTGGTCCGAGCGGGCAGTTCAAACTCTTTGCCGACGCGACAGCAAAGCCATGGTTTGCCGGCGCCTGGAAGGACAAGATTGCCGCAGGGTTCACCAACTCAATGTCAAACGCGGGCGACAAAAACGTCACTCTCTACTACCTGGCGACCCTTGCTGCGCAGCAGGAGATGATCTGGGTCAGCGTTGGAATCAAAAACGACGGAACCAACAATCGCAACGGATACTACTTAGGTCTCGGAACCCAAAGTGACAACGCCCCGGCCGAGGAAACACCAGGAAAGGCTGACCTCGACACATCCGAAAAATTCGGAGCTCGAGTCGCCGAGGCCGTTCTTCGCTGGAACAAGTAAAACGCAACCCGGTAAAGCTAAGCTAAGTACAATAAGGCTGATCCCAAATGGTAGCAGCCTTAATTGGACTTTTCACGCTCACGATTCTTGAAATCGTTCTCGGCATCGACAACATCGTTTTCGTCAGTATTCTTAGCGGAAGACTCAAAGGCGAGGAGCAAGAAAAAGCTCGTCGCCTAGGAATGTGGCTTGCCATTGGCGTCCGAATTCTGCTCCTGCTGGGAATCGGGTTCATTGTTCGCGCAACGAACCCCATTTTTGAACTCTCATTCCTCCGTCCGCTCTTCGAAGCAGCGAAAGAGAAGCCTGAAGTTATCACCGAGGCAATCGGGATTTCTATCAAAGACATGGTTCTCTTCGGCGGCGGTTTGTACCTAATCTACCAAAGCGTTAAGGAGATTCACCACAAGCTTGAAGGTGCCGAAGAATCCCACAAAGAAGGCAAACCGGCGACGTTCCAAAAGGTGCTGATGGGAATCATTGGCATCAACATCATCTTCTCCCTCGACTCGGTGATCACTGCAGTGGGAATGGTTAAGGAGATCTGGGTCATGATCACTGCCGTCATCATTAGTGGCGTGTTCATGGTCTACTACAGTGGGGTCGTTTCCAAGTTCGTGGACAAGCACCCAACGGTCAAAATCCTCGCCCTAAGCTTCCTGGTACTGATTGGGGCGAACTTGCTTGCTGACGCCGGTGGAATCCACATCCCGAAGGGCTATACCTACTTTGCGATGGTCTTTGCGGTAGTGGTGGAGGCGATCAATATCAGAGTGCGTGGCGGATCCAAGCCGGTCCAATTGCACCAAGATCCTTTGCCAGATACGTCGGAGTAAGTTGTAAACTCCACCTCAATGGACTTCGCGTCGCTCAACGCCGTGCTTCGCCCCGATCAGATTCTTGCTGGTCCTGCCGCCGAGCGCGCTTACGATTGCGACGCGTACACGGTCGACAAGTCGAATCCCTCGGTCATTGTTCTTCCGGAAACGACTGAGGAAGTCGCTAAGGTGGTGCGTTGGTGCAACCAGCACCAGATCCCATTTACGGCTAGAGGTGCAGGGACTGGATTGAGCGGAGGCGCGATGCCCGCTCTTGGCGGAGTCGTGATTTCCACCAAAAAGCTCACCCGCATCCTTGAGATTGATATCGAAAGCCGCGCACTGCACGCGGAAGCCGGAATCGCAAACAAGCGGATCACCGACGCGGTTGCCGCACACGGCCTTCACTTTGCCCCCGATCCTTCTTCGCAGACCGTGAGCACTCTTGGCGGGAATATTGCGGAGAATGCGGGTGGTCCGCATACATTGAAGTACGGGGTCACGGTTCAGCACATTCTTGGCGTCACGATGGTTGACCCCCAAGGCGAAATCCTGACCATCGGCGGAAAGTACGGTCAGGGCCCCAGCTACGACTTTCTTGGCATCATCTGCGGCTCCGAGGGGCTACTTGGATTTGTGACGGAGGCGTGGGTGAAACTCACTCCGGTTCCCACCGAGGTGCGAACGGCACTGATCGCCTTTTCGACCGTGCGAGCGGCCACCGAATCGGTCGCGGAGATCATCGCTCGAGGCACCATTCCTGCCGCACTGGAGATAATGGACAGAGGGATTATGAACGCGGTCCATGCGGCGTTTGGTCTCTCTTTTCCCGATGACGCCCAGGCTTTGCTGCTTGTTGAATGTGACGGCTTTGACTCAGGGGTTGTTGAAGGGGAAATGGAGACCGTCCGGGCGGTTTGCTCTGAGAAGGGAAACTTGAGTTTCGTCGAGGCCGCAGACGCCAAGGAACGCGCGAAGCTCTGGACGGCACGCAAAAAGGGCGTTGGGGCGATGGGCCGCCTTGCCCCCACCGTCGTCACCCACGACGGCGTCATTCCCCGGTCTAAGCTCCCCGAGATGCTCGATTTTGTTTATTCAGTCGCCGCAGAGCACGGGATTGGTGTTGCCAACATCTTCCACGCCGGAGACGGCAACCTCCATCCTTGCTTCTACTTCGACGACCGCGAGCCGGGTGTGATCGAAAGAGTTGTGAAAGCCGGCGAGGACATCATCCGTAAGTGTGTCGAGCTGGGCGGCTCGGTCACGGGAGAACATGGCGTCGGCGTTGAGAAACTCGACCTTCTGCCATTGATGTACACCCCCGAAGACCTGGCGGCTCAGGGTTTGGTCAAGCAAATCTTCGATCAAACCGGCCTCGCCAACCCCTGCAAGGTTTTGCCAATGAACCGTGCCTGCGCCGAACACAAAATTCGTTGGCGGGGAGTGGCGACGTGAACCAAACTCATCAACCCAAATCAATGGCGGATCTCGCAGAACTGCTGCTGCAGAGCAATCGTCTGCTAATAGGTCTCGGAGGTCAGTTTCGTAATACTTCAGAGCGAACGCAACACGAGCTTCACGCCGCGGTCTACGAAGAAGAGTGGACGGTAGGCGTGGAGGGAAAAATTGCCTCCAAGGCTCAACCGTTTAGCTACATCGACTTTTCAAACCTTCCGGAAAGATTTGACCTTGACGAACAGAATCAAACACTTACGGTTTCAGCTCACACAGAGTTCCTGTCGATCCTCGCTCGTCTGGGGTCAACAAAGTTTGCGATTCCATATCATGGTGACCGCGAGTCGCTAGGCGCTGCATATTGGGACGAGTTTGGTGCTAGTGCAGTCGACTCGATAGGTGATGCAATGGCTACTGATTGGCCGCACGTACTCCAGTCCCAGCATGGCTCGTGGCGCGACTGGGTCATCGGCGCAAAGATAATGTTGGCGGATGGGTCGATCGTCAAGTCCGGATCGGCTGTGGTGAAAAGTGTCTCAGGCTTCGACCTTCACAAGCTTATGATAGGTAGTCGGCACACGCTGGGCATTCTTCTCGAAGTCTGCTTGAAAGTTGTGCCGAGAGAGTCTGTCACCATTCCATCTATTGAAGTGAATCAGGATCTGACCCCAGCTTGGCGAATCTATCCTCAGTTTGGGCGGCGGTTGAATTGTCTTAAAAAGTCAGGTTTCTCCCTAGAGCAATTCGAAGCTGAGTACGGCATCCGCGCATGGGTTCATGATGTTCAGGCGGGCACGTTTTGGTTCGAGTCAGGACCGACTGCTGATTTGCCAGAAGGGATGAACGAAGGACTAAGAACGAACTACTGGGACGACGAGCCTGAGATCCACTCTCCACAAACCGAAGCTCTAATGCGCCGCACCAAACAGTTATTCGACCCGACCAACAAACTCAATCCTGGCGAGTTTGGGTTCATCTAGGCTGGAGTTAGTCCCCGGTATCCACCCATACCATCGTTCCGATCACGAAGCATAGCCAAACTAGAAGCGGCTCGGCTCCAGAGTCTTCAAGTTGGACGATGTCGATGAATCCTAGGACGTGCCTGGCTGCGTCGGAATCTTTCCACGCCTCCCGGCGCCGAGCGATTCCGATTCCCACCAAGTGTAGTTCAACTCCATTGATCGAACGGCGAACACTTGCGTATTCGGGATGGGACGAGCGCAGGTCACCAGTTGTGTCGATCAGTACATAGAACTGGCGGGTAAATGATCTGACCGTTAACTGAACCAGGACGCTTTGATTCGACAAAGATCGTTCCACCTTCGCCGACCAAGTTGGATGATCAGCAGCTGCCTTGCAGTGTCCGTCTTTGACGACCCCCAACAGCTGCTCACCGTTTCGCAAAAGTGGTGAAGGAGTTCTGAAGAACTTCTCCCGTTGAACGATTTCCCAGAAAGCACCGGGTTCTTGGGCGGGTTGGAAATCTCCAAAAGATGTCGGCTTGGGCATCGCAAATAGAAAACCCCTCTGAAGGCGACTCCAGAAGGGCGTGACGTTTTTCCGTTGACCGACTAGAATCGGTAGCCGAAGTAGAGGCCGATGGTGTTGAACGAACCGTCGTTTGCGGTCTTGGTCGAGAAAGTGCCGACAGCTTCGAGGAAGGTGTGGTCGCTCAGTTCCTTACCGAAGCCACCGCGAACGACATAAACCGTATCGCTCTGTGAAATGTTGGCAAATCCTAGTCCAAGGCCAAGCACCGTGTAGCTACGCCGAGGAACTCCGACTTCCCTGTAGATGCGGGTGTTGTATGCAACGGTCACAAGCGATCCCTTTCCGAATTCGCCGATGTTTCGACCGTAGTAGTCAAGGCTGACGGTTGCATCCGAGTTCTTTGCAAAGCTGCTCGGAATCGCAAACTCCAGGCCGAGCGAGTTGATGTTGCTCGACAGGTTGTTCTTCAGGGTGTTGTCCACCGGGAAGGCGAGTCCGAGTTTCACCGTGAAGCCTTCAAGGCTTACTCCAGTGTCCTGGAAAGTAGAGTTAGCCGAAGCTACACCGGAAATCATCACTGCCGTCAGCGCCATCAAAGTCGTTTTCATGTTCGATATCCAACCGCGTCGTGGCCCCGGCAATGTTTCCGTGCCCGTCGTCTTGCTCATTATAAACCCTAGCACGCGGCTTGTCCACGTTTTGTAGTTCAAAATCAAGGAATGCCTTCGATAAAGTTAACGCCAGCTGAGTCGGTTTTACTGGTGATCGATCTGCAAGAGTCGTTCCTCAAGATCATTCATGAGGCTGAAAGGGTACTGACACGGTCGGAGTTTTTGTGTCGTGCGTCCAAGATTTTTGACGTTCCGATCGTTGCCTCTGAGCAGTACCCATCGCGAATGGGCGGAACTGACCCTCGCTTTGACGGGCTTTTCGACGAAGTTTTCGGAAAGATGGAGTTTTCGGCGGCGGCCAACCCCGAGTTCATGGCGGCTCTGGAGAAGACGGGCAGAAGACAGGTCGTCATCGTTGGAATAGAAACACACATCTGCGTTTCTCAGACTGCTTTAGACCTTCTCAGTAAAGGCTACGAGGTCGCCGTATGTCCGGACGCGGTTTCTTCCAGCTCTCAAGACCGTCACAAGCTTGGTATGGAACGACTGCGGGATGCCGGTGTGATTCCGTTTCACTCTGAAGCAGTCGCCTATGAATGGTGCCACTCCGCCGATAGCCCCAAGTTCCGCGAGCTACTGGCGGTCGTGAAGCAATTCTGATAGAATGCCCCTGTGGGTTTATGTGAACTCATTCAACAAGGGCACACTTCGGCGGCGTTCAGTCTGCTGGAGCAGAATCCAGGATTGGCGGATGAACCTGGAGCCGCACTTTTGGCGTTGTACCACGGACATACGGAACTTGCCGAAGCGATCGTGGATCAAAAGTCCGACCTCACCAGCTTTGAGGCAGCGGCGTTTGGAAATGTTTCAAAGCTGGAAGGCGTTGACGTTGACGCTGTGAGTGAGGACGGCTGGCAGGCATTGCATCTTGCCGCATTTTTTGGACACTTGGAAGCGGTGAAGTTTCTTTTGGCAAAGCGGGCCTCTCTGGATTGGCTTTCGGAGAACTCGTTAGGTGTGTCTTCCCTGCATTCAGCACTGGCCAATCAGCACGAAGCCATCGCTCGTGAGCTCGTTTTTGAGGGTGCCGACGTCAATCTTGCTAGCCGAAGTGGCTGGACTCCGCTGCACTACGCAGCGTCGCAAGGGAATCGTGCCTTGGCTCAGTTTCTCATCGAAAATGGAGCAACACCAGTTCCCGGGCCTGAAGGCAAACTTCCGGCCGAATTGGCGGAACAAGCTGGGTACAAAGAATTGGTCGAAATCCTTGGCTAGGGGGATTTTCTTGGCGCGATTTGCGTAGACTCGGTTCATGTCCAAGCGCCCGGTAGTCATCGATGACCTCCTGAAGTTCAAACTCGTTTCCGATCCCCAGTTTTCGCCCGATGGAACCCAGGTTTTGTTCGGACTGAAGACGGTCGGTGACAAGTTTAAGTCGGTGAACCAACTTTGGGCGACTGATCTGGCAGGCAACTGTGTTCAACTCACTCAAGGCACGGCCTCCAACAGCTCTGGACGTTGGGCACCGGATCAATCAGGAATCGCTTTCGTTTCAACAAGAGAGTCGGACGGTCCCCAGCTCATGTTTTTGCCGAAAGCTGGTGAGGCAAGAGCTCTGACAACTCTTGACGAAGGCTCGATTGGTGAATACAAGTGGTCGCCAGACGCCAAGTGGATTGCATTCACGTTCCGCGAGACCGCCGAAGAGTTCACCAAGAAGGGCAAGAAAGAGCGCGAAGAAGCAGGGATGAGCGAGGCTCCGCTGGCGACTGAGGCCGAGTGGTATCGGCTGGACGGCGACGGATATTTTGGTGGGCAGCGGTTCAAGCTTTATCTTTTGAATGTGTCTACCGGTGAGGTCAATATGATCGACGATCGTGATGCACACGGCAACTACGACTTCTCGTGGTCGCCGGCGTCCGACGAGCTCGGTGTGATCCGCAGCGCATGCGAGCATCCCTTCCGAGAGAAGCCAAACGACCAAATTTATCGACTCAAGCTCGATGGTTCTCAAAATCAAGTTCCGGGTCTACCGGTGGGTGAGAAGCAATCGCTCCGCTGGTCACCCGACGGGAACACGTTCGCCTGGGCAGGCAATGTTGACCTCGAAGATCCGTGGGGCGTTCGCAACACCCATTTGTTCACTTGTCCAGTAAACGGCGGTTCAGTCAAAAACTTGACGGAGCCAACCGACCATAGCCTCACAGTTTCAACGTTGAGCGACACTAAGGAAGCTAGTTTCGGAGCTTGGATCGAGTGGCGAGAGGACTCCGGTGCCATCCACGCAGTGATCGGAACCAAGGGTGAGACTCATTTCACAACAATCTCGCTTGACGGGCAGATTGATTTCCACACGAGCGGTCAACATCTGTTTTCCGGGAATTCAGTTTGCAACGGTAAGGCCGTGGGGGTTTTCAGCACTCCAACTCTGGTGCCGGAGATAGCCATTGTCGAAGACCTAGCTCAGGGTTCGATCAGACAGCTGACTTCATTCAATGCCGATTGGCATGCGGAAGCCCAAGTGCAACCCGCGGAGGAACTCTGGCTCGATACACCGGACAACACAAAACTCCACGGCTGGGTCATCAAACCCGTCGGAGACGGCCCCTGGCCCGCAGTTCTTGAAGTCCACGGCGGTCCACACGCTCAGTACGGCTGGGCGTTTTTCCACGAATTCCAGGTGCTAGCAGCTCAGGGTTACGTCGTGGTGTACACCAACCCGCGTGGCTCAACCGGCTACGGCGAGGCTCACACTAAGGCGATCCAGGGGGACTGGGGAACCGCGGACTGGGTCGATATCCAGACGGTAACAAAGTGGATGCAAGCTCAGCCATTCATCGATTCTTCTCGAATGGGAGTGATTGGTGGCTCATACGGCGGGTACATGACAAACTGGGTTATCGGCCATACCAAGGACTACAAAGCCGCGATCACCGACCGATGCGTCAGCAACTTCGTCTCGATGGCCGGAAACAGCGACTTCCCAATGAACAAGGACGGCTACTTTAAGGGCAACGCCTGGGGTGACCTGAACGACATCAAGGAGCTCTGGCGACAATCCCCAATCTCCTACTTCAAAGACGTCACGACACCAACCTTGGTCATCCACTCTGCGGGCGACTTACGCTGCAACATTGAGCAAGGGGAACAGGTGTACTCAGCCCTCCAGCAAAATGGTGTAGCAACGCGCTTCGTCCGCTATCCCGCCTCAACTTCTCACGGCATGAGCCGTTCGGGCCCGGCTGACCTTCGTCAGCACAGGCTCAATGAGATTGTGAGTTGGTGGAAACGGTTCCTGTAAGGGAACCGTGTCAGAACTGCTTAGCGTTTTCCTCGAACATACCGTGCAACTTGGTCGCCTGCGCGTCGTAAGCGGTCTTGTCGTCCCACGTGTTGCGAGGGTTGAGAAGATCGCTGGGCACATTTGGGCATTCCGTAGGGATATGCAGTCCAAAGATCGGGTCGGTTTCAAAGTCGACCTCGTCAAGCTGACCGCCAAATGCCGCGTGAATCATTGCTCGGGTGTAGCCGAGTTTCATGCGCGACCCAACTCCGTAGGGCCCGCCGGTCCAACCGGTGTTGATCAGCCAAACCTTTGAGCCGTGCTCGTCGATCTTTTGACCCAGAAGCTCCGCGTACACCTTTGGTCTAAGTGGCAGGAACGGCTGTCCGAAGCAAGCGGAGAATACGCTCTTCGGCTCGGTGACGCCTTTCTCAGTGCCGCCAACCTTGGCAGTGTAACCGTTCAAGAAGAAGTACATCGCTTGCTCCTTAGTCAGCCTAGAGATTGGAGGCAAAACTCCCATGGCGTCGCAAGTCAGGAACACGATGTTCTTCGGATGACCGCCGACGCTCGGAGTCATGATCTTGTCGATATGCTCGATTGGGTAGGCAACGCGAGTGTTCTCGGTAATCGACTGATCGTTGAAATCCGGGTCGCCATTTGTGTCGAGCACGACGTTCTCTAGAATTGCTCCGGTGCGGATTGCATGGAAAATTTCGGGTTCTCTCTCTTCCGTGAGGCCGATGCACTTGGCGTAGCAGCCGCCTTCAACGTTGAAGACGCCGTCATTGGTCCATCCATGCTCGTCGTCGCCGATGAGCATTCGCTCAGGATCGGCAGATAGCGTTGTCTTCCCTGTGCCACTGAGGCCGAAGAAGAGGGCGGTATCGCCGTGCGGACCGACATTTGCCGAGCAGTGCATCGACATGACTCCCTTCAGAGGCAGCAGGTAGTTCATGATTGTGAACACCGACTTCTTCATCTCGCCTGCATACTGGGTGCCGCCGATCAGAACGGTTTGTTCTGGCATGTTGAGGGCAATCACTGCGTCGCCGCGAGTGCCGTCAACGGCCGGATCGAACGAGCGTTTTCCGAAGTCAACCACCGTCCAATCGGGCTCGAAACTTGCGAGGTCTTCGACGGAAGGACGTATGAGAAGCTGCTTGATAAAGAGAGCATGGTAGGGCCGCTCAACGATGAACCGGACTTTGATTCGGTGCGTCGGGTCAGCTCCGCCGTAGGTATCGATGACGTAAAGTTCTTTGCCCGATGCGTACGACTGGAACTTGCCAAAGAGCGAGTCGAATAGTTCCGGCGACATGCGGTTGTTGTTTTCCCACCAGATGTGGTCTTCGCAGGCGGCATCCGCGACGGTGTGTTTGTCCTTCGGCGTTCTGCCCGTGTATTCACCCGAGAAAGCAACGACGGCTCCGTTTGCGAGTTGCTTGCACCCGTCCTTCTGAACGCAGTGCTGGATCAAGGTCTCAACGTCGAGATTTTTGTGGATCTGAGCGGCGCTGCTGAGATCAAGATTGTATTTGCCCATATCGAAGCCTATGCTCTAGTAGTACCCCAGAATGGGGGGTTTGGCGTAGACTTTCGGGGTTCCGTTACCGTAGATTGAGGACATGGAACGAACCAACTTCGTCATGCCAGAGCGACGCAAACTTGATGACGGAGAGATCGCAATGCTCCTTGGACAAGTAGAGGGTTGGAGCGTTCAAGACGGCAAACTCCACAAGCGATTTGAACTAGACTCGTACAAGTCAGGGCTAGTTTTTGCGATGGCGATTGGGCATCACGCCGACCGCATCGACCACCACCCGGATATGTTCATTGGCTACCGGTACGTGGACATCGGGTTGAACACGCACGACGTAGGTGGAATTTCCACCTACGACTTTGTCCTGTTGAACTTTATTGAAGGGCTTGTTTAGAGCAATCGACTAATCAACGCCCAAACGATTCCGACGTTGGTGAGCGACTTGATTGCCGAGTCGAATGTCGACGAGGCGTCGGTCAGCTTCGCAACCATCACCCTAGTCGGGACGAAGATCGCGTCGCCAAGCTCAATCCTCGTCGTTCCCCGCGCTTTTGTGATCGTGCCAGTCGCTCGGATGACTAGAATCTGGGTTGTGTCGGCATCGATTGTCGAACCGCCGCACCTCGCAATGTAATAGTCCAGGGTCTTGCCTTTCTCAAAAATGAGCGTCGTCGGAAGGATAACAGAACCTCGAACCGCTATCGTTGTGGGTCGCTCAGGAATCGTAAGAATGTCCCCATCTTTGAGCGTCAAGTTACTCGAAGACTTTCGATTCTTCTCCACGTCGGCTAGCCGAATTGGGATGTTGCCAGACTCCAGCAGCTCGTCATTTGATAGAGCTCGTGCTGGTGTAACCGTCTCTCTTTGGAGTAGTTTCTTCGTTGCTTCAGTATCGTTGCTCGAAGACGTTTGAGGCACCGGTACGCCGCCAAGAGCGCCGAGAAGGGCACTTGAGCTGCTACCTCCTTGCGAGTTCAAGACTCGGATCTTGTCGATATCAGACTTTGCCAGAGCACGAAGGTAGGCCTGCTCTTGAATATCCTCCAGCAGCTTCTGGACTCTCGGCGAAAGGCGTTGCTCGGCGTCGCCAGTCAAGTACTTGGGTGAGCGCGTGAACTGGGCACCCTCGAGCCAGCCATCATCAGTTCGGCCGCCGGCCATCTTCAGAAGATCATGAAGGGTCTCTCCTCGCTTCGTGATTGCATAGACTCCAGGGTTGTTTACGCGACCCCGAATTTCCACCAAGATTGGTGATTCTTGGTAGTCACCCCTACCCGGAATCGTCAGGACGTCCCCGTCCTCCATCAAGGGGTTCAGCCGTCCTGCAAGGACGTCCAGCACTTTGTAAGTCTCAAATGCCCTTCTCGATGGTTGCGAACTCTTGCCTGTAGCCGCGTCAAAGGTTCGGGAATGAGAGATTTGCAGTTCTTCGGAGGCATCCGGGCGCAGACCGCCGGCTAGTTGTATCAAATCTCGCGCGGTAAGCGTTTCAGATCTGGTAAAGTTGCCACTTTTCACGACCGCCCCCTGGATGGTAACAATCTGACGTGGTTTGAACTGTGCCTCGTCCACTTCATAAACGACAACCATGTCACGATCTTTAAGGATCACATCATCTTCAACTGATCTCGTCAACGCCTTTGCCAAGTTCGGCTTCAAAAGTGGACCTTCCGAGCCGTCTGCATTCTTCCGATAAACAAAGACTGCCTCGTAGCTAGCAGTTGGCAGTGGACCGCCTGCTTGAAGCATTAAGTCGGAAAGCCGCATCCCGTCCAACCGGAGGAACTTGCCAGGAGTTCGAACCGCTCCTTTGATCGTGACGACTCGATCTTCGAGCCACATCACTTCAGTTGCGAAGTAGATCCGGATTCGGTCACCGCGCTGCAACACGATGTCCGCCTGAGCATCCTTTGCAAGCACCTTTTGCAAATCGACAGGCAAGAGCGCAATCGTCTTATCTGGGTTCTCGCGGTACAGGTCTGCACGCGCTCCATAGGCGTCCTTAAGGATCCCTCGCGCCTCGGAAATCGCGTCCGAAATCTTCATCCCTTGTCGGAACTGGTAGGCGCGAGGCTGGTCTACCGCTCCTTCGACTTCGATCGAGTTCTCGATTTCCTCGCGGAGGGCGTAAAGCGTCACAACGTCACCTTCTTTCAGGTTTGGATTGGTCTCGCCTGTCAAGTCAACTGTGTTCAGTTGTCGCTCAATACCGGGATTTACCGACTTGATCTCCGCGCGGCTGAGGATTGCGGTCGACTTCGCCCCGCCGGCGTAGCTGAGAAGGTCTTTGACTCGCTCGGTCGGAAGGATTTCATAAACCGCTGGACGTCCAACTTCGCCTTTAATGGCGACGCGGTTCGTGGCCGTAGGAACGAGAATCAGGTCTCCCGGCTGGAGTGCCACGTCCTGGCTAGGATCTCCCTTCAGCAAGTAGGAGTACAGATCGATTGTCCGCGATTGGCCGTTGCTTCGCCGCAACTGAATGTTTCGGAAGGAGCCGTTCAGCGTGGGACCGCCTGCGGCATATAGTGCGTTGAACAGCGTCATCACACTTGGGACCTGATAGCTGCCCTGGGCCATCACTTCACCGACGATTGAGATTGAAATGGTTCTCAGCTCTCCTAGCGAAACGGAAACGCTTGCGTCTCGGAGTCCTCGTTGAATTTCCTTGGTAATCGCCTTCTCAGCCTGGGCAAGCGTCATGCCGCGAACCGTGAGCTTCGTTCCCATCACTGGCACGATTAAGGTGCCGGTCGAGTCAACGGTGATCGTCCGCTCTTTTGGCTGCTCAAGCGGACTGGAGTATCGGACGACCAGCTTGTCCCCAGCTCCGAGCTGATAGCGCTCGGGAGCAGGCATCGCCACGTTTCCGTTTGCCATTTGGTTGGGCCCAACGAAGTACTGTAGGGCATTAACTGTACTGCCTACTTGCGGTTTTTCCCTGTCCGAGTCGTTCGTGCGGACCGCTTTCTGATCCTCTGTCTTAGAAGCAGTTTTCGATTCCTTCTGGGGATTCGTGCCCTGCTTCGGATCTGAAGTGGCTTCATCCTTTTCGTTGGATTCCTTCTCTCCGTTCTTCGGCTTTACACCAGAGTTCAGGGACGCCTGTCGCCACTTCAAGTTCTCGCGAGCAGCGGAGAAATAGCTGTGTCCAAATACCTCTAATCCTTTGAATGGCCCTTCGGCAAATGCCGAAGGACTGAGAATCTCGGTAACTTCCTTTGGCTCAGATTGCAGCGGTGTGTTGGTCGATTTTTCTGTTTGACCTTGTTTGAGCTTCGACTTCTCGGACTTATTCTTTTCCGATTTGTCCTTTGGGTTCTCTTTTGAGTTTTCGGTCCCGGATGGCTTTTCTTCTGGAATCGGTCTCCCGGGCTGAGGCTTGGTCGGTTGTTCCTTCTTTTGAGTCGGAGGCGTATCTTGTTTGGTTTGAGCGACGACTAACGAACTGACCAGCAGAAGTGCTACACCCAGGAGCGCGATAGCTCGAAAACGATGCGTGAAGGAACCCACTATGGCTCTAATTTACCAGGATTTAGCTTGCCGTCACGCTGAAATACTCATCGAAGAAGGCGACGACGTTGACACCCGAGGCAACTAAGTCGTTGCCTTCACCTTCGGTGAAATAGGTAGCCCCGGTACGCGCATCGCAGTGGACTCGACCTCGCTTGAACTTACAAATATCGGGCTGGAAGATTGTTGCGACGGCCAAAGGGTCGTGGAACACCATTTTCTTGGTGTGCGAGAACCAGTCTTGGGCCATTGGGACGACGGTTTCCAGCGGCTGGCCGATGAACCTGCTCTCCACTTCCTCTGGGGACATGGTGCATTGGGTTGTGACATCTAGGCCGAACCAGCAATGGTCAGGTCTTGACGCCTTGACCACAATCGAAGTTGCCACCGGATCAATCAGGCAGTTCCATTCCGGTTCGTTGCTAATGAAGAACTTGCCGGCCATGGTGTAGAGACCTTTCAGCAGGAACGGAATCTCGGGATCTATGGCAAAAAGAAGTGCCAGGTTCATGAATGGACCGATACTGATGAGCGTGATTTCGCCCGGACGTGAACGAATCTGCTGGCGGAGAAAGTCAACGGCGGCATCCTCGGGATAGTCCAATGAGTGGGGTAGGTGCTCGATTGGTGAGTATTGCGAACACCAGGGCTGACCTTGGCCGTAGGTCAGCACTGCTGATCTTCCGGCAACAATTGGCACGTCATCTCTTCCAACCGATTTGCACAGAACTTCAGCGATCGCCGCTCGCTGGGCGACGGGGCCGCTGACGGTAGTGATCCCTAATAGTTCACACCGGGGCTGTTTCAGTAGGTAGCTAATCGCAACGGCATCATCGATGTCATTTCCCGGATCAGTGTCGAGCAGAATTGGGATTCGGTCGGTCATTTAGACCAAAGATAGCACGAGCCCGCTGTGCCCGTACAAATCCTTAACGTCGGGCATGATCGGCATCAGGTCAATCGGCTCGCCATAGGCATGCTTTTGGCACATTTGGTAAACCCAGCGCAGCGCGGAGAAGTCTTCGAGGGCGAATCCGACGGAGTCGAAGATGGTGACTTCGGTTTCGGTGGTTCGTCCGGCGGAGGGCTGTTGAAGGACTCGCCAGAGCTCGGTCACCGGGAAGTCGGCGGGCATTTGTTGGATGTCTCCTTCGACCCTGGTTTGCGGCTCGTATTCCACGTAAACGTTGCCCTTAGTCAGCACGTCAGCGGCAAGTTCGGTCTTCCCGGGGCAGTCGCCGCCGATGGCGTTAATGTGCATGCCGGGTTCGATCATGTCTCCGGTTAAGATCGTTGCCTTCGTTTTGTCGGCGGTGCAGGTCGTGACGATGTCCGCTCCGCGGACCGCTTCACGGGTGGACTCGCAGATCGTGATGTTCAGGTGCCCGAGGTTTCGCTTCAGCTTCGCTGCCGCGTGTGGGTCGGTGTCGAAGACGGCGAACTCGCGGACACCCATGAGTTCGTTGAAGGCGACGATCTGGAACTCCGATTGCGATCCACAACCGATCATCGCCATTCTTTTTGAATCAGGTCTGGCGAGTAACTTCGCAACGAAGACTGAAGTTGCGGCAGTTCGGATTGCGGTCAGCAGGGTCATCTCCGAAAGCAGATTCGGCCAGCCGGTCGTCAGGTCGCTGAGGGCTCCGAAGGCCATGACGGTCGACATGCCGTGGAGATAGTTCTTTGGGTGACCGTTCACGTACTTGAACGCGAACTCTTCGTCCGTCGACGACGGCATCAGCTCGACGACGCCGAGGTCGCAGTGGTTGGCGGTGCGAGCAACCTTCTGAAACGTCTCCCATCGACCGTAATCTTCCTCCAGCTTTTCGACCACACCAGCGATGCAGGTTTTGAGGCCAAGGTCTCGGACTAGGCGAGCCATTTCGGTTACGGAGACGAACGTCGTTGTTGCCACCCTTCTATTGTGAAGGGTCGGCTACTTGGAAAGTAACCCCTGATCACCCATCCAGTCGAGGAATCGGTTGACCCATGTCTTGACTACGGCTTTTTCGCTTCGATCCCCCATGTTGAAACCGTGTCCGCCCGTGTGCAAGATGTGAGCCTCATAAGGCGTCTTTGCTTGCTTATAAACGTTGATCAGGTTCAAAACCACGTTGGACGCGCCATCATCCTGCGCTACGATCATAAACGAGGGTGGCAAAGTGCCTTTGAACTCCTTTGGAACCCCAACCGGTCCGGGATAAACCCAGGCGGCGAAGTCGGGTTGGGCGTTCATCTGATCGACAGTATCCTTTGCATCCGGGTCAGCTTTGCCTTGGAACGTGGCCAGTGAGACGACTTCCCCACCCGCAGAAAAGCCAAGCATTCCGACTTTCTTGATTCCGTAGACGTCCGCGATTGTTCGCACCAGACGGACGGCACGCATCGCGTCGACGGGTGCATCCTTCTCAATCGTCAGGCCAGAGCCCTCTTCACGCACCAATCGGTATTTGAGCACAAAACAGGTGATCCCCTTTTCAGCAAGGAGTTTCGCGGGCTTAAACCCTTCCTCTCCAACGACCAACTCCCGAAACCCTCCGCCCGGGGCGATGATGAGACCGGTTCCGGTCGCCTTGCCTACGGGTGGCTCGTAGACGGTAAGCGATGGGTTGTAAATGTTTCCGATCGACCAGGCGTGCGGCTTGGTCTCCGGCTCATTGCGCCGAGCTTCCGACCCGGGCGCACCGTTTGGCCAGAGGGGGATTGAGGGCCTTCCATCTTGAGCCAGAATTGCGGATGCGAGCAACGTCAACAACATAACGCAACGCTACCCCAAATAAAAGACGAGTTGAATCTACTGAGAGGCTAGACGTGGCGCCTGGAATCGGCATAAACTGTTTGAGCAAATGGTATTAATGCGTTGGAATACATATTCCGGCACCGAAATATCATTCACCAGGAGTTCTCGAAGATGAAGAATTGGATCCTTTCGGCCATGTTGGCCTCGCTCGTCATTGCCGGATGCGGCTCAGGTTCGGGGGACAGTAGCACTGCTCCGACGGGAGATACCAGTTCGGCAACCACGAAGCCTGCAGCTGGCGGGGACAAAGTTGCGGTTGCTTTTGTCACCAACAACACCTCCGACTTCTGGAAGATTGCTCAAGCGGGTTGCGAGAAGGCAGAGAAAGAGCTTGGCAGCGTGAAGCTTGAGTTCAAGATGCCGGCAGACGGAACCGCTGCAGCACAGAAGCAGATTCTCGACGATTTGGTTTCGAACGGAATCAAAGCCATCGCCGTCAGCCCGGTTGACCCTAAAGGGCAATCGGCGGACCTGGACGTTCTGGCAGGAAAGACGTTCTTGATGACCCAGGACAGCGATGCTCCGCAGAGCAAGCGTGAAGTGTTCCTTGGAACCGATAACGTCGCCGCCGGACGAATGGCTGGCGAAGAAGTTAAGAAAGCCCTTCCGGGCGGCGGAAAGATTGCCGTCTTCGTCGGAAAGGCTGACGCGCAGAACGCGAAGGAGCGATTCCAGGGACTCCAGGAGGCTCTGAAGGGTAGCAATGTCACGATCATCGGCGATGCGCCAAAGACCGACGATACCGACCGGGCACGAGCAAAGCAGAATGTTGCGGACACCTTGGTTGCCAATGCTGACGTTGCATGTTTGGTTGGGCTGTGGTCGTACAACGGCCCGGCAATTTTGAACGCAGTAAAGGAAGCCAAGAAGGAAGGCAAGGTCAAGATTGTTGCGTTTGATGAGGAAACTGACACACTGAAGGGAGTTGAGGATGGGTTCATCGAAGCGACCATCGTTCAGCAGCCGTTCGAGTTTGGTTATCAATCGGTGAAGATGATGGCCGCAGCAGCGGGCGGCGACAAGAAAGGAATTCCGGCTTCCAAGCAGATCTTTGTTCCGACGACTTCGGTGAAGAAGGATTCGGTTGTGGAGTTCGCGAAGAAGCTCAAGGAAATGACAGGCAAGTAATTGCTAGAAATCCACGGAGTCAGCAAGCGATTCCCGGGCGTTGTTGCGCTCGACTCCGTGGATATGAGCCTCGCCTCGGGCGAGGTGGTTGCTCTGCTTGGTGAGAACGGTGCCGGTAAGAGCACCTTGATGAAGATCATCGGCGGCGTGTACCAGGCGGACGCGGGTTCCCTTGTTGTTGACAGTGTCTCTTGTACGTTTCGGTCGCCGTCCGAGGCTTTGGATAAGGGAATTCGGGTGGTTTTTCAGGAGCTTTCGGTTCTGGAGAACCTTGATATCTCGGAGAACATTTTTCTCGGCCGAGAGCTTCAACGGGCCGGCCTTGTGGATCGCCGGAAGATGCGCGAACTGACGGCAGGTTACCTGGAGAAAGTCGGGTTGAAGAGATCACCTTCGACGTTAGTCGCATCGCTTTCGATAGCCGAGCGGCAGCTCGTTGAAATCGCGAAGGCGTTCTCGATGAAGGTTCGGTACCTGATCCTAGATGAGCCGACTTCGAGTTTGACTCTAGAAGAGAGCACCCGTTTATTCGAGATCATCGCGGAATTCAAGAAGGATGGAGTTGGAATCTTTTACATATCCCACAGGCTTGATGAGATCGGGGTCGTGGCGGATCGGGTTGTGGGGCTGCGGGATGGGCGCAATGCCGGTTCTTTGAAAAAGGAAGAAATTAGCCAAGAGGCGATGGTGAAATTGATGGTTGGTCGGGACATCAAGCCGTCGGTTTCGGTTGGGGCTTCTGAAGGTTCGGAGGTTGTTCTGGAGGTCAGCGAGTTGCGGACGGCGCGCTATCCAGCGAGTCCGGTTTCCTTTTCGATTCGAGCAGGAGAGATTTTGGGATTGGCGGGACTGGTTGGTGCCGGTCGGTCCGAGGTGACCCGCGCGCTGTTCGGAATTGACCCTTGCCGGGGGCACGTCAAGCTAAATGGCGAGACTCTTGCAGTCAAATCGCCCAAGGATGCGATCCGGGCGGGGATGTTTTTGGTGCCCGAGGACCGGCGAAATACTGGCCTCACGACGACCTTGTCAGTTGGAGAGAACATTGTTCTCCCGGCGTGGAGCAAGTTCTCGTTGATGGGACTGAAGAAGATTCGTGCCGCTCGCAATTATGCTGGTGACGGTGTCGAACAGATGAACGTCAAGACCCCAGGAATCGACCAGATTGTGGCGAACCTTTCCGGCGGGAATCAGCAAAAGGTGGTGCTTGCCCGGTGGCTGCAGATGAACCCCAGGGTGATGCTGATCGACGAGCCAACGCGGGGGATTGATGTTGGTTCTAAGGCCGAAATCTATACTGAACTGCGCCGACTCGCCGCGCAAGGTTTGGCGATATTGATGGTTTCCAGCGACATGGAAGAAGTTCTGGCAGTCAGCGATCGGATCGGGGTGATGCACGAGGGGCGGCTTTCGGGGGTTCTTGATCGCGCGGACGCCACTGAGGAGGCGATTATGAATTTGGCAGTTGGTGGGGCAGTATGAAGTTTGGTAAAGAGCTCAGCATTTTCTTGATCCTGATGGCGGTTTGCATGTTCACGGGCTACCGAAATCCTAACTTTTTTAGTCAGGCCAACATCTTGAACACGACGAAGCTGATCGGCATCTACGGTATTTTCAGCATCGGAATGGGCTTTGTGATTATCACGGGCGGGATCGATCTGAGCGTCGGATCGGTGTTCGCTTTGCTCGGCGTCGGGCTCTCGATGCTTCTGACGGAGCATCAAATGAACCCTTGGCTGGCGGTGCTACTGGTGGTTTTTGTTGGCGGTCTGTTGGGGCTAGTCCATGGCTTGCTGGTCACCAAAGCGAAGCTCCAGTCGTTCATCGTGACTCTTTGTGGGCTCATGATTTACCGCTCGCTTGCGCGGACAATCACCAATGACGGCACCCGGAATTTTTCGGATGCTCCGCAGGCGGCTTGGCTGCGGGACTACGCAAACGGGGACTGGCTCGGTCTACCCACGACGATGTGGCTCTTGCTGGTTGTGATGATGATTGCTTTCGTGGTCTTGCACAAAAGCGTGTACGGGATTCGGCTTTTTGCGACTGGGCAGAACGAGGAGTCCGCTCGGTTCGCGGGCCTGCCTACTCAAAAGCTTGTCCTGTCGACTTATGTGATTTGTGGGTTGCTGGCGGGGGTTTCGGGGGTTTTGTTGTCGCTTTATACGGGCTCGGTCGCTTCCAGCTCGCACGGGAATGGGTACGAGCTGTACGCGGTGGCGGCTTGCGTCCTTGGCGGATTCTCGCTGAAAGGCGGCGACGGAAGCATTTTTGGCGTGGTTTTGGCGACCGCGTTACTTCAGGTTTTACGGAACATGATCAACATGCTCCAGTTGCCTCAGCCGTTAGAATTTACGATTATTGGCGGAGTGATTCTGGCTGGTGTATTAATCGACGGTGCAATTCGCAATCGGAAGAAACGAATTTCTGCGTAGTTCGTCTTTATGAGCATGAAGCGACAGCGCGCCATGCTCATCCTCGTGTCCGTAGCCCTTTTGGCTCCGTTCGTTCCCGCTCAGATTGGGCAACTAATCAAGCTCGTGGGAATTTGGGAAGTGACGCGCAAGTATGGCAGCGAGATCGACAAAGAGTTCAACAAGCTGATCAAGCGAGATTCCAAATCGACGACTTCAACGAAAGTTGTTCCGATTGTGACGAGCGGTGTTGGAAGTCGAAATGCGATTGGTATGGTTCAGGTCTCAGGGCCAAAAGCACAGGTTGATAAGGTGAAGGCTGTGGCGCAGCTTGAGCAGGACCTCTTTGGAAAAGAGGTTCGCATTCGAGCAATGATTCCGATGGCCTCAGAACAATGGAGCTCCGGCGTCACTCCGGTGGAGCAAGTCGGTGTGACGGGAATTGTCGACTTCAAGCTTTAGAGTGCGAACGCGCAGCTTTTGCACTCTAAAGCTCTACCACCGAGTGCAGTCGCTCGAATTCAGTCATGATGTTCTCTAGAGCCGCGAAGCCGCCTCGCCAAAACTCTTCGCTTTTTAGGTCGATGTCGAGCATCGACATTAGTTCGGCGGGAGTTTTGGAGCCACCTAACTTTAGAACCTCAACGTACCGGTCTGCGAATCCAGGGCCGGCTTTCTTTGCCATTTCGTACAAGCTCAGAACCAGGAGCTCGCCAAAGGAATAGGCGTAGACATAGAACGGAGAGCCGGTGAAGTGGCCGACGTACATCCACCACGAGCGGTGTTGCTCGCCGAGGGCGACGGAGTCGCCGAACATCGCTTGCAGCTCAGTCTGCCAGATTTCGCCGAACTCCTCGGCGGTGAGTTCGCCTTCGGTGCGGCGCTTGTTGTGGGCCCCTTTCTCGAACTGGTACATCGCTGCTTGGCGAAAGACGGTGGCGAAAATGCCCTCAATCTTTCCCGCATAGAGAGCGAGTTTGTCTCTGTCCGAGGCTCCGGCGACCAACTTCTCAAACACAAGCATTTCGCCAAAAGTCGAAGCCAACTCGGCCAAGGGCAAGGTTCCGTGGTAGTTGAAGTAAGACTGCTCTCTGCTGTACGACGCGTGAACCCCGTGACCTAGCTCGTGGGCGAGGGTCATGACGTCGTCCATTTTGTCGAGGTAGCTCTGGAGTAGAACCGGGTGGGTATCGGGGGTGTTGTAGGAGCAGAATGCGCCACCCATCTTGCCCTTTCGTGGCTCGGCGTCGATCCAGTTCTTCTCGAAGAACTCGGAGCCTTTCTGGGCCATATCAGACGAAAACGCACCGAAGGCTTCCAGAACGATGGCTTGCGCGCGATCCCAAGTGACCTTTTCTTCGGCAGCAAAGAGCGGAGCATAGCGGTCGATGTGGGTCAGTTCTTCGAGGCCAAGAATGGATCTCTTAACCCGATAGTAGCGGGCGACCAGAGGATAAAACTCTCGGCAAAGTCGGATGACAAGCTCAACAGTTTCCTGATCGAGCTCGTTGGAAAGGTGACGTGATTGCTCTGCAAACTCAAACTTGCGAAGCCGATCATCAATCGCCTTGTCCTGCAAAAGTGTGTTGAAGATGAAGGTGAGAACGCGCTCCTGTTCTTTGAGTCCAGCGGAGAAGGCGGCGGCGGCGGCTTGCCGAGTTGTTCGATCCTCGTGTCGCAGGAGGGCCAAAACCTCCTGCTGGCTCTTCTCCTCTTCAGTCCCATCTAGTGAGATCTTGTAGACGTGGTTTGCAGTGACTTCGTCAAAGAGCCGGTTCCACGCCCGCGAGCCGGTGTTGGCGAGTTCTTCCATGAGAACTTCTTCTTTCTCGGTGAGGCGGTACTTCGAGTAGGTGCGAGAGACGTGGATGTGGTGAAGGAAGTTCGCCAGAGAGGGATCGCCTAGAAGCGGGTCAATCACAGACGCTGGAGCGGCTTGGAGTTCAAGCTCAAAGAACATCAACTTGACCTGAAGTTCGGTTGCCCGCTCGGTTTGGTCCTGCATAAAGGCACCGTTTTCCGGCTTGCTGACGTCGGCAGCGAAGACGAGGTTGGAGTAGGTGATGGGCTTGACGATCAGGACGGTGATTGCCTCCAACTCCGTCAGTGCCTCTGCCAAAAGTTTTGCTGTAAGGGAAGCGGAATTGACCTTTCCACGGTATGCCGCAGCAAAAGCGTCGGCTCGCTCGTGAGCTTCTTTCCAACTCGCCTCAATCTTGGGGTCATTTGACGAAGAGAACAAAGCAGACAAATCCCAGCAAACAGCGGAGGTGGTTGACATAGGTTCATTATGAAGCGGTAACGTTCCGAAGTCCATGAACTCCCTGCCACGATTGCAAATCTGTTCGCGCAACCCCCACCTTATGGAGACGGCTGATGGCAAACCGTTCTTCATGCTTGGAGACACGGCCTGGGAGCTTGCTCATCGGCTGGACTTTGAGGAGATTCAGTTCTACTTCAAGACCAGAGCCGCGCAAGGGTTCAACATGATTTGGTTCAACTTACTCGCCGAGTTCGATGGCCTGCGAGAGGCGGATCGGAATGGCGAAGTTCCATTTCACGGAATGGATCCGAACAAGCCGAACGAGAAGTACTTCGCTTGGATTGATCGAATCGTCGCCGAGGCAGCGGCGCATGGCCTGTACTGTGGAATTCTGCCGACTTGGGGAGACAAGCTGACGGCACCTTGGGGCGCGGGACCAAAAATCTTCTCCGATACACAAACCATGGCACGATATGGTGAATATCTTTCCAAGAGGTACAAGGATTCAACTAATCTGCTTTGGGTGCTAGGCGGAGATCGTCCCGCAAAAATCGCGAAAGGCTCCTGGATGGAGGACTACGCTAAGAACATGGGCATCGACCCCGCGAGCGACTGGACCCCGTTGTGGCGAGCCTTGGCGTTGGCGATCCAGACCGAAATTCCAAACGCCCTCATCACTTACCATCCTCAAGGAGGCGGAGATTCAACTTCGACCCTTATCCACCATGAAAAATGGCTCCACATGAACGCTATGCAGAGCGGTCATGGCGGCGGGCGGGACGTTCCGGTTTGGGAGTACGTCGAGCGCGACTACAACATGTTGCCTGTGAAGCCGACCTACGACAGCGAACCGAACTATGAGGATCACCCGGTCTCGCCGTGGCCTACCTTTAACCCTCAGAATGGGTACTTCGATGAGTACGATGTACGACGCCAGAACTGGCGTTCCGTCTTTGCTGGTGGTTGCGGAGTGATCTACGGGCACCACTCCATATGGGGGTTCGCAAGCCACCGGCATCCTTGGATCAACCATACCAAGATGGATTGGCGTGAAGCCATCATCCGTCCGGGAGCGATCCAGATGCGCCATCTCAAAGAACTGATTGAGAGCACGGGCATGGTCGAACTTGTGCCAGATCAGTCCCTCTTGGTTGGCAAAATCGGCGAGAAGGCCGAGCACATGCGGGCGATTCGCAAAGAGGATCGATCTTGGATAGCGGTCTACGTTCCGCATAACGGACCTGCCGTTATTCACACTAGCGATGTGGAAAGAAAGAGGGCAGAATGGCTCGACCCGCGAACGGGGAAACGACAATCTGCGAAAGGCGATTCTGGCAACGGAATCACCACATTCCAGAAGCCGAACGACATTGACTGGGTTTTGGTTCTCGGCTAATGGCCGGGATGGACCACTTTGAGCGGGTCGAGGTGATTTCTTTGGCGGAGCTCCGTTCGTGGTTGAAGGGCAACCACGAACGGTCGGAGGCGGTCTGGCTTGTCACTCACAAAAAATCTCAGGGTGAGTTGCACGTTCCCTATTCCGATGTCGTCGACGAGCTTCTCTGTTGGGGCTGGGTGGACTCGACTCCTCGAAAGCTTGACGATCAGCGGTCAATGCTTTTGATCGCGAACCGAAAGCGCAAATCTCGCTGGTCAAAGGTGAACAAGGACAAAGTTGCACGGCTTCTGTCTGAGGGTCGGATGCAGCCCGCCGGATTGGCAAAGGTCGAACTGGCAAAGTCAAGCGGCACTTGGGACGCTCTAAATGAGGTGGATCTCTTGGTCGAGCCGGATGATCTAGCCGCCTCGCTGGAGAATGTGGGGAACGCGATGGCCAATTGGCAAGCCTTTCCACCTTCGACACGCCGGGGAATCCTCGAATGGATCCTCTCCGCAAAATCTCCTGAGACTCGAGCCAGACGGATTGCACAGACGGCGAGCCAGGCGGCGGAGAACATTCGGGCAAATCAGCCTCGGCAACTGAAAGGTACGAAAAGTGCCGTAGAATAGGGTTAATGGACTCGTTCGTGGACACTATTCCTGAACTTCAAAGCGAGGATGCCAGAGTGGCAACCGTCGTTCGGAGTGTCGTTTCATCGTCAGCTGCGGAGGGGATTGTTGTCAGTCCCGCGGAGGCAGAAGCTGTGGCCAGGAAGCACCTTCAATCCAAGAAACAAACAGCTCCGTGAGCGGATCGTAATCGTTGATGAACGCCCGCCTTAACGCAAGATAGTACTTGTCCCGCTCCTCATCCGAATTCAACTGGTACGCAGGTGGTGCGGTCCCACCCTGTATTGCCATTAGATCAGCGATCCACCGCCCGAGCCTTCCGTTTCCTTCACGGAAGGGGTGAATGAGAATCAGTTCGGCGTGTACGATAGCGACTTTGGTCGCCACCTCGCGAGTTGAGCGCAATCTCATCTTAGGGAACGGCATCTTGGAGTAGGCCAACCGTTCGGTCTCAGAATCGTAATCTGCAAAGATTAAGCCTCTCAGTGGCGTATGCTCCGAAAGCTCTTTCTGCTCAAACCGCTCCATTTCTTGACTAATGTTCGCTGCTGGACAAAAGGTTGTGAAGTTCTTGCTAACGTTGACGGTGCGGTATTGTCCCGCAAAAGGGTAGAGCCCGCCCAGCCAACGATGGTGGAGGGCACAGATCAGCTCTGAATCAAACTTCTGCGAAATAGGGAGCATGGAATAGGAGTCTAGTTGGGCCCGGATAAGAAGTTCGGTCTCGATATGTTCTGCTTCCTTCGGATCGGTAATGCCAAGGCGGTTACGCAGCACGAGGCCATTTGATCCAGGCTCAAACTCGTCGTCTCTGCCGCCAGTATCGTAGCGATTCACACCGACCTCTCGCTAGCTTCCATAATAGAGCCATGCTACCGGAAGTATTGTTGAATCGGCTCATCCCAAATCTCGGTTCGTACATAGGAAATGATTTGGTGGTGACCACCCCGATCGACGGATCGCAGATCGCTTCGCTGGCCTTCGATTCTGCGGCGAGCATCGACGCCAAGATTTCCCAAAGCGTACAAGCTTTCCGGATTTGGCGCGATGTCCCTGGCCCCAAAAGGGGCGAGTTGGTTCGGCAGTTAGGCAACAAACTTCGTGAGCGCAAGGAAGACCTTTCGATGTTGGTCTCGATGGAATGCGGGAAGATCATCGAAGAAGGTCGGGGCGAGGTTCAGGAGATGATTGACATTTGCGATTTCGCGGTCGGCATCTCTCGCCAGCTCTACGGACTGACCATCGCCAGTGAGCGGAAGAACCACGTAATGCAGGAGAATTGGCTCCCGCTGGGGCCGGTCGGCATCATTTCTGCCTTTAATTTCCCGGTGGCGGTTTGGGCTTGGAACGCCGCGCTTGCGATTGTCTGCGGCGACTCGGTGATCTGGAAGCCTTCCGAAAAAACTCCGTTGACTGCCCTGGCTTGCCAGGCTCTTTTTGAGGAGACTTGCAGAGAGTTTGGCGACGCTCCTGAGCACTTGTCGCAAGTGATTATCGGAGCACGCGAGCAAGGTGAGCAGATGGTCGAGGATGTCCGAGTTCCGTTGATCTCAGCCACGGGCTCGACCCGAATGGGCCAGGCAGTTGGGCAGAAGGTCGCCGCTCGGTTCGGCAAATCTCTCCTAGAGCTCGGTGGAAACAACGCGATGATCATCGCTCCTTCGGCGGATCTTGCGATTGCGATTCCTTCGATCCTGTTTGGTTCGGTTGGAACGGCTGGGCAGCGATGCACCACGACACGTCGGGTCTTCGTTCATTCTTCGATATTCGACCAGGTTTACAACTCGCTGAAAACGGCCTATTTTTCGCTTGGCGAGAACAAGGTTGGTTCGCCGCTTGAAGCGGACACTCTGGTTGGACCGCTCATCGATGAAGCGAGCTTCGAAGGGATGCAAAATGCCCTTGGTCGAATTCGAGCCGAAGCGGTCGAAATCATCGGTGGCGAGCGAGTTGATCGGCCCGGCTTCTATGTCAAGCCAGCTCTGGTTCGGCTGAGCAAGCAGAGTGAAACCATCTTTACCGAGACGTTTGCGCCAATCACCTACGTGATGCCTTACGACGACCTTGCTCAGGTGATTGAGGAGCACAATGCGGTTCCGCAGGGCCTTAGCAGTGCGATCATGACCACCGACGTACGCGAGGCCGAGTTCTTTAAGCGGTACAGCGATTGCGGCATCGCTAACGTCAATATTGGGACGAGCGGAGCTGAGATTGGCGGAGCTTTTGGCGGTGAGAAAGAGACTGGCGGGGGCCGCGAATCGGGCTCGGATTCCTGGAAAGCCTACATGCGGCGCCAGACCAGCACCACGTACTTCGGCACCGAGAGGCCCGCGCTTGCGCAAGGAATCAAGTTCGACGTCTGATGTCTACGTCTCCGTTTGTACTCTATGACTTCTAAAAGCAAGAAGACCCTTCGAAGAACAGTTTGCTATGTTGTCACTCACTCTGCTCGTCCTAAACCAACAATATTCTGCCCGGATCGTGCCAAGCACAGAACTACCGGCCCCTTGGCTTGCTCCAGACATCAACGGACGGGCCACGCCGGTCGCACCAAATGAGTTTAAGCGTGCCGAACCAATTATTCGCCGAGAAACGCTGAGGTATCCGAGTGCTGTTTTGAGACGCAATCTCAAAGCGGTGAATATTGTCAAAGAGATTTGGTTCTTCGGTGCGCCATACGGCGGTACGAACGATAACGAGACTGTCTATCTATCCATTGATAGCATTCAGAGGGGTTACACCAGCGACTATATTGCCCGCTCATTCCACCACGAATTCAGCAGCATCCTCTTGCGCAATTTTTCAAGATCTTTAGACCAGGCGGCATGGGCGGCAACCCTTCCAAAAGGGTTTCAATACGGTGCTGGTGGAGTCGAAGCGATCAAGCAGGGCAAAGCGAGCACAGACTTTGATCAGGAAGAGGCAGCCAAAGGGTTTTACAGCAAGTATTCGTTGGCCGAGCAAGAAGAGGACTTCAATATTCTTGCGGAAAACCTGTTTATGGGTGGTTCTAAGTTTTGGAAAAGGGTCGATAGCAATCCTCCATTGGCAGCCAAAGTGAAACTAGTCTTGAGCTTCTACAACAAAATCGATAACAGCTTCACCGAGAGCAGTTTTCGACAGCACTAATCTCGCATCTGACGTATAACTAAAGAATGGTCTTCGCCGCTGCCCTTGTACTGCTCGACTTCCGCAGCGAAGAACTGCAATGGCGGGCCGAGCGAGAAGCGAATCTGAAAAAGCCCACCGGATGGCTGGCTGTGGCCGGTCTGCACTGGCTGAAACCGGGCATGAACCAGATCGGTTTTGGAACGGATATCGAGATACGCACCGCTGAGGGCACGGTTGAGTGGCAGGCGGGCGACAAGTTTCGGGCGAAGCTTCCGAACGGGGGAAGAACTCCGGAGGCCAAAGATTTTGACTCTCAGGTGGAGTTGAACGAGAAGCTGTATTCTGGCGAGATTGTGTTTTCGATCATCCATCGGGGAGATCGCCACGGGCTCCGAGTGTGGGACCCTAAGGCGGCGACCCGAGTAAACTTCAAGGGACTCAGCTGGTTTCCACCGAGAGCTGAGTATGTGGTCAACGCTAAGTTCGTCGCTTACAAAACCGTTCGGCAACTCTCGATCACCAACATCCTCGGCTACTCCGAACCCTCCCCGAATCCCGGCTATTTCAGCTTTATGCTGAGAGGCAAAAAGTGTCGTCTTGAGGCAATCGATGAGGGTGAGACCTACTTTTTGAACTTTAAAGATCGCACCAGTGGGGCAACCACTTACCCTGCTGGACGCTTCATCGACCTTCCGAAGCGCTCTGACGGAAAGTATATGGTCAACTTCAACCGAGCCTACAATCCGCCATGCGCGTTTACGAACTTCGCGACTTGTCCGTTGCCGCCGAAGGGGAACTTGTTGAATGTAGCGATTGAGGCCGGCGAGAAGACGCATCACGCCAATTGAGTTCAGCTCAAATCCCATGAATCGACGCCAATTCTTGACGATTGTTAGTTCTGCGCTAGCCAGCGGCTCGTACCCAATGTTGCCGCGAGCCGATCGCGAAGTCATCGTCATTGGGGCCGGAATCTCAGGTCTCGCTGCCGCTCAGGAGCTGCGGCGAAGCGGGTTCCGAGTAACCGTTCTGGAAGCTCGAAATCGAGTGGGAGGACGAATCTGGACCAGCACCAAGTGGGTCGATGCTCCGATGGATATGGGGGCGTCCTGGATCCATGGAGTTGAGGGGAACCCTATCACGAAGTACGCCGATTCGATCAAAGCTCGCCGGTTGAGCACCGATGCCGAGTCGTCAACCGCCTACGGCCCAGACGGGAAGGAACTAAACCAAAGCCAAGAGCGGCGTTTGGCGGCGATTCAGAAGGAGTTGGAAGCTCAACTCGAACGCGCCGAAGAGGAAGAGGGTGATCTTTCCGTGAGACAGGCGATCGCCCGATTGACAACGAAGTACAAACCTGGCTCCACTGACCGCCTTTATCTCGAGTTCCTCGTGAACTCCACTCTGGAGCACGAATACAGTGGTGCTTCGGATCAGCTCTCTGCGCATTGGCTGGGAAGTGATGAGGAGTTTGGCGGCAGTGATGTGATGTTCCTAGATGGATTCCATACCGTGACGAACTCACTGGCCAAAGGATTGGACGTCCGCCTGGGACTGGTGGTGTCCAAGATTGATTCAAGTCAAAAGCGAGTAAGGGTCACAACTCAAAAGGGGGTTTTCGAGTCCGATCACCTGCTGATTACCTTGCCGCTTGGAGTCTTGAAATCCAATTCGGTCGAGTTCACTCCCCCACTACCGAAATCGAAACAGGAAGCAATTGATAAGCTTCAAATGGGTGTCCTCAACAAGTGCTTCTTGCGGTTTGAAGAAGCGTTTTGGCCCGGAGACATTGATTGGATTCAACACATCGCCGAGCTCCCTGGTCACTGGGCGGAGTGGGTAAGTTTTACGCAAGCTACGAATTTGCCAATCCTCCTCGGGTTCAACGCCGCCAAACGCGGACGCGACATCGAGGCACTCTCGGATCGTGCGATTGTGGATGACGCGATGAAAACCCTGCGACGAATCTTCGGCCCAGCCGTGAAGAACCCGATCGACTGGCAAGTCACCCGATGGGCAGTCGATCCCTTTTCACGGGGATCCTATTCGTTTCTCTCGCTGGGTGCAACTCCGGAGGACTTCATCCGACTTTCTAAACCTATCGGTTCGAAGCTGTTCTTTGCGGGAGAAGCCACCAATAAGGCATACTTCGGAACAACTCACGGAGCTTACTTGTCCGGCATTCGTGCTGCGAGCGAGATTCGGCGAGCTTAAGCACCGGAATCGTGGCCTGGATCATCATGCATGATGACCTCTTCTTCATGAACAGCGTCGTTCACGTCTTCGGCCTCTTTACCGCCGTACTGCTGATGCGTGAGGTGACCGAAGTCCAAGCCTTCTTCGCGGGTGAACCGCTCCATGAGTAACGAAACAGCTCCTCTGGGCTGGATCTTTTCTCGAACCACATTATCAATCGTCTCGAAGACAGGAATCTGAATACCGTGGTGCCGGGCGATGTGGACGACGGCTTCCGCAGTGGTTAGGCCCTCCGTGATTTGACCGATCTCATGTAGGGCGTCAGAGACGTGCTTGCCCGAACCGATCATGTAGCCAAGCCGGTAGTTCCGTGAGAGCTTCGAAGAAGCGGTTGCGAAGAGATCGCCGACTCCGGCAATGCCGAGAAAAGTTTCGATGTGACCACCCATTGCAAGGCCGTAGGTGATCATTTCCTTCAAACCTCGAGCAAGCAGGGCACCCTTGGTATTGTCTCCAAACCCAAGGCCATCTGAAAGGCCACCACCGATGGCGAGGACGTTCTTTAGCGCGCCCGCTAACTCAACACCTTTGACATCGGACGAGGCGTAGACTCGGAAACTGGGGCACATGAATGCCGACCGAACCCGATCTGCACCGCGAGGATCGAGACAAGCTGCGACAGCTGCAGTAGGAATTCCTTGGACGATTTCGACGGCAAGGTTCGGCCCGCTTAGGACTGCAACCATCGAATCCGGCTTCATCTCGGCGGCAACATCGGTGACAATCAAGCCGGTTGTGAGCTCAAGGCCCTTGGACGCCATCACGAGTAGCGGGTGCTCGCCCTTCAAATCCGCCAAGAGAGGTCGAACGGCGGATGCGGGAACAGCGACGACGGTCATCGGCGCATCGCCAACATTAGCGATGTCGTCCACAGTGACGTTCTTCGGCATGGTGAACCCTGGTAGGTACTTGAGGTTCTCACGCGTATGACGCATGATCATGAGCTCCTCGTGGTCACGCCCAAAGATCGTCACATCTAGCCCATTCCGAGCCAGAAGGATCGCAAGCGCGGTTCCCCAACTTCCACTACCAAGGACAGCAACGTCCATATCTAACGATTATAGTCGGCTGGTAAACATACTTGCTCCATTGATTTCGCTCCCGCACCGTGAAGCTGGTACTGGACTGCCTCTCTGGTAACATATCATTGCCCTGAAGTTTTTACTGCCCATCATCATGTCTGCCTGCGCCACTTTTGCGTTGGGTGGACCCCAAGTTCCGCAAATCACCGCCAAGAAAATGACGGCGGTGCCGGTCATTGACGGCAATGCTGACCCTGCAGAGTGGGCTTCCGCGACGCTTATCGAAGACTTCAAAGATCGCGTCACTTCCCAAACTCCAAAAGCCGATCTGACAAAGGCTTACCTCGGATATAGCGAGAAGGGGATTTATTGTGCTTTCGTCTGCGAGGATTCGGAGCCAGAAAAAATTATTGGTCGCGAGGTCGTTCCGAACGCTGAGTTTCGTGGCGAAGATACCGTCACATTCGATGTCAACACCTTCGGGACTCGGGCTTATGATCAACTCAACGAGTTCATCGTGAATGCGATTGGAACACAGACTGAACGGATAGCAGGCGGACGAGCCGCGAAACGCGAATGGCGCGGCGAATGGCAGGCGAAGACCCGCACTACCGAGAAGGGTTGGGAATGCGAGATGTTCATTCCCTGGAAGATCTTGAACTATCCCGATAAGAAGTCGATCAACATGGACTTGAACCTGATCCGACGCCAGGGGCGGACGCAGTATGAGCAGAGCTGGGCAAATTACCGCACGAATCCATTGCCCGAGCTCCAGGGTCAGTGGCTTGATGTTCAGCCTCCCGCACCACCGAAAGCGAAGGCACAGTTTCTGGTTTATGATGCCCTGGATTTAGAGGAGCGTACGGTCGATAACCGCATTGGTCTCGACGCAAGAATTCCTCTGACTCAGACGTACAACGCTTTGATTACGGTGGCTCCTGACTTTCGGAACATCGAAGACGTCATCGCGGGGAACGACTTTGTGCGAACAGAGCGCTTCCTGAGCGATCCCAGGCCGTTCTTCGTCGAAGGAAACCAGTTCTTTGAACTCAATGACCGCTTTACGTTCGGGCGACTCTTCTATTCCCGCCGGATCGACCAGCTTGATATAGGGGCAAAGACGTACGGTCAGCTAAATCCGAAACTTGCACTTGGCGCACTTCTCACGAAGAGCTCGGGCGGAGGTTCCTCGGCGGTTTTCAAGCTGAACAACACGATTTCGGGCACCCAAAACCAGCGCGTTTCGATGGTGATGGACAATCGAAATGGGATCACCAACACTGCACTCGGAGTAGGGTTCTTCAAGCGATGGGATTCTATCGGCTTTAGCGGCGAGCTGACGTCAGAACAGAACCAAGGCGAAGATGCGGACACTGCGGGGAGCTTCCAGCTCAGCTATCAACGACCGAATACGCGGATCAATGCGCGGTACACCTGGGTCGAGGACGACTTCAACCCGAGCCTAGGTTTCATTCCATGGCAGAACCGCCGAGGCGGCAACGTCTTCGTTGACCTCTTCCGCAACTACCGGTCGGGTGTGATCAGAGACTCACGACTGGACATTTTCTACGAACAGTATCGAACTTACGACACAGACGTTCTCCAACAGGGCGGGCTATCAATCTTTGGAGATATCTCGACGTTTTCGGATATTGGGCTGGGAGTGAATTACTCAAGGGCAACCTTTAGTGGGTCGAAGGATGAGACGGTCGGATACAGCCTCACTTTTGGGAAGACAAACCGGTTCCGCCAGTTCAGCCTGAACTATGACAGCGGAGTGAGATCGGATCAGCCATCCAGCTACTACAGCCTGGGTTCGAGCTGGCGAATTGCAAACAATCTGGACATTGGCTTGCGCCAAAGTGTTTTGGAACTCGCTGGTTCGGATCAACAGAGCATTTTCACGGCGCAGTACCAACTCGCTGCAGATCAGTTGATTTCGACTCGCACAGTGATCATCAACGGGGTGAGCAATACCTACTTCAGCTACCGCAAAGCGGGCCTTGCTGGAGCAGAATACTATCTCATCTACGGTGACCCTAACTCCCTCGCGTCGCAGAATCGTTTGAGCATTAAGGCTGTCTGGGCGTTCTAAGCGAAATCTGTTGCGTATTACAATCCGCAACATGGGGAGAGCTCTATTTTCTTTATTATTCGTAGGAATCGTGGGGACGATTACCGCAACCGGGCCGGTGTTAACGGCAATTGAATCGAAGGCACCGCCCAAGATTGACGGCACAATTTCGCCTGGCGAATGGCCGGATGCCACCAAAGTCGGCCCGATGCTCGACCCAGTGAGCGGAAAAGTCTCGCCTGACCCATCGGACGTTTGGATCTCTTATGACAAGAAGTCGATTTATGTCGCCTTTTATTGCCATGACCGCGATCCGGCGCAGATTCGAGGACGAGAGATCATTCCAAACTCTCGGTTCCAAGGTGAAGACACCGTCAACTTCTCGATCAACACTTTTGGGAACAACAGCTTCGATCAGGAGAATGAATTTACTGCGAATGTGCTCGGTACGCAGTCCGAGAACATCGCTGGTGGGCGAACTGGAAAGCGCGAGTGGAGGGGCGAATGGGTTGCAAAAACCTCTCGGGTAGCCGACGGTTGGATCTGCGAGATGTCGATTCCGTGGACGATCTTGAACTATCCCTTTAAGGCGAACGCTAAAATGAACGTCAACTTCTCCCGAGTGATCGGGCGGAGTCTATTTGAGCAGCGATGGGCCAATGCAAATCAGAACCCGCTCCCTGAGAACATGGGAACATGGACCGGTGTCAACCCGCCAGAACCACCAAAGCCTCGGACGCAGTTTTTGACTTATACCTCTCCGGAAGTGACGGCCGAGGGATTCCAAAACCGCGTCGGGTTAGATGCCCGCTATGCGTTTACGCCCCAGTTCAACGGTCTGATGAGCCTCAGCCCGGACTTTCGAAATGTTGAGGACGTTGTCGCGGGCATTGACTTCGTTCGCACTGAGCGATTCCTTGGCGAGCGGAGGCCGTTCTTTAACGAGGGCGGTGACTTTTTCGACCTTACCGGGCAGTTCGCCTACGGTCGAATGTTCTACTCGCGCAGGATCCAAGAGTTTGATTTGGGGGCTAAGTTCTATGGCCAGCTCAACAATCGGCAAAAGCTTGGTGCTTTGTACACGAACAACTTTGATGGTCAGAAGACAGCGGTCGTCAACTTTGAGCAGATCAGCACGCCGGTCAGCGGACACAAAGTGTTTGGCACATTCGAAGGTGGCGGCAAAGATAACTCAAGCTTTGGTGCGTCCATGTACACCCGGAAAGGAACTGTTGGCTTCGACGCTGGTTTTAGTGCAGAAAAGGATGGTGGGAGCAAAACTGACACCGCGGGTACCGCCGCTGTCAGTTATCAACGTCCAAACGTGTTTGCCATCGCCCGTTACTCATGGGTGACTCCGGAGTTTAATCCTTCACTTGGGTTTATTCCTTGGACTGATCGCCGTGGAGGTTATGTCTATCTCACGGCGTCCAATGAGTTTCGAAAGGGACCGGTTAGAAGTGGTTCGTTCAATATGAGCTCCACAGAGTTTCGCACTTATGATGGAGATATTCAGGAAGGCGGATGGGACTCCAGCGCGGCGCTGGAGTTCCGAAATGACATGCAGGTCAACTTTGGTCGTTCGCGTTATCGTTACTTCGGATCGCTCGACGACACCGCTTGGATCGGGCTGAACTTCAACATCAGCAATCGATTCAAGCGGTTCGGCGTTGGCTACCAAGAGGGCACTTTAAGTGATCAGCCAAGCCGACAGTTCGACTTCGGAAGCTCATTCCGGATAGGAAAGAACCTTGATCTTTCTTTGCGGAAGACAATTCTTCGTCAGGCGGCAGGACTCGCAAACGAAACTTTGACCCAACAGACAATTGGAACCCTTGCCTACCAAATGTCGCCCGCCGACTTGGTTTCGAGCCGGTTTGTTTGGAACGGTGATAACCTCAACGCCTATTTCAGCTTCCGTCACACAGGGTTTGCCGGCACGGACTACTATCTGATCGTCGGAGATCCGAATTCGCCAACAACCGTGAACCGATTGGCGGCAAAGATTGTTTGGTCTTTTTAACACACGCCTTGTGTGGCATCAAGTTTGATACTCTTATGGGTGAGTGCTGACCGACCTAACAAAACTGATCCGAGTAAAGCAGTGGACGAAGAACGTCTTCGTCCTTGCCGCGTTCGTCTTCACTAAGGGCTGGAAGGACTGGGCGAACGTCCGAGAAACCGTGTTGGCACTCATCGGAATGTGCTTGATCTCTTCGGCCACTTACGTCGTTAACGACATTTTTGATGTTGAGAAGGATCGACGTCACCCGAAGAAGAAGAATCGTCCCATCGCTTCGGGGCGGATTCCGGTTCCGGTCGCTTCGGTGATTGCGGTTTGTCTGCTGTGTGTCGGAATGCTTTTGGGCTGGATGGCAAACCCGCCAGTTCTGTACGTATTCGCTGTTTATTTGCTGATACAGATCGCCTACAACCTCGGCCTTAGGAACCAAGCGATTATCGATGTTGGGTGTATCGCTGCTGGTTTTGTCGTCCGGGTCGTGCTCGGAGCAGTAGCAATTTCGCAACAAGTTTCCGGCTGGATATTGCTGTGTACCGCCACCGTCGCCTTGATGATCGGTTTCGGTAAGCGCCGCCATGAGTTCATGCTCAAGGCGCAGTTAGGCGGCGAGACTCGCAAGAGCCTTGCTGATTACTCTCAGCAATCCCTGGATATCCTGGTCGCCTTCTCGGCGACCTGCGCGGCAATGAGCTATAGCGTTTACTCGATCGAGAGTCCGACCGCACACTTGTATCCCGCCCTAATCTTGACCACTCCGTGGGTGCTTTACGGAATCTGTCGGTACATCATCATTGTGTTTGGCTCCGGCGAAACTGGTGAACCGGAATCCTTAGTTTTTGGCGACAAGCAACTCATCATCGTGTTCGTCGGATATCTTGTCAGTGCCGTTCTTGCTCTCAAGCGACTTCCACTTCCATTCCTCATTCAATGAAATACAAAACCGCTATCGTCGTAGGGGCCTCATCCGGAATGGGGCGGGAACTTGTACGCCAACTTGCCTCCTCGGGCACGAAGGTCGCGGCAATTGCTCGCCGATCAGACCGTTTGCAGGAGCTTGCCGCAGAGTTCCCCGGGCTAGTGACCCCGATTATTCACGATGTTACCGACTACGAAGCAATCCCTGCGTTGTTCCAGACCGTTACCCGAGACCTGGGTGGGCTAGATTTGTTTATCTACAACAGCGGCGCGATGCCAATCATCGAAGCGAATGAATTCACATGGACCAAAGACAAGCAAATGCTTGACGTGAATGTTTGCGGCGCCGTCGCATGGTGCAATCATGCGGCCGAACGATTCATGCATACGGGGCATGGCTGCCTTGTCGGAATCGGCAGTGTCGCAGGAGACCGCGGACGTCACAAGCAACCGGTTTACAACGCCTCGAAGGCTTTCTTCCACACCTACCTCGAAGCACTCCGGAATCGCGGTGTTTGCGTTTCAACAATCAAGCCCGGACCGGTAGACACCGAGATGACGGCCGCTTTGAACATGAAGGGCATGATGTCGGCGTCGACGGCGGCGTCCATCATTCTCAGCAAAGCTGACAAGAACGGGGAGCACTACCTTAAGCTCGCCCACCGCATCGCCTTCTATATCATCAAGCGCATCCCGAGTCCGCTCTTCCGTAAGCTCAAGATATGATTTCCACCCAACGCATAACCCGCGTGGCGGGATACGGAATGACCCAAGCAGCCGACGCCTACGTTTATCGGCCAACTTGTGTTGATGAGATCAGAGCGGTCTTTGACGAGGCTCGCGCAGCGGGACGGAAGGTTACGTTGCGCGGTGCCGGACGCAGCTATGGTGACGGAAACATAGGCTCCGAGACCCTGTTAATCGACATCACGAGGATGAATCGAATTCTCTCTTGGGATGCTTCGACAGGCATCATTGACTGCCAAAGCGGGGTCACCATCGAAAACCTTTGGCGTTACTGCCTAGAAGACGGATATTGGCCGCCTGTCGTGACGGGAACCATGTACCCAACCCTCGGTGGCGCGCTCGGCATGAACGTCCATGGCAAAAACAATTACTGCCAGGGGACGATGGGCGAGCATGTCATCGACATGGATGTGTTGTTCCCCAACGGCGATCTGCGCGTTCTAACCCCGACCGATGATCTGTTCTTCGCCGTCATCTCGTCAGCCGGTTTGCTGGGAGTGATTACGAGAGTGAAGCTCCAGATGCACCACGTTGCCAGCGGAAACGTCGACGTTTGGGCCGAAGCCGCTCAGAACTGGGATGAGCAGTTCGCCTTGTTTGAGAAGTACGAGCATAACTCGGACTACATGGTCTCCTGGGTCGATTGCTTTGCTCGGGGGTCGAAGGCGGGGCGCGGCCAGTTTCATGGAGCTTGGTACAAAGCGCGCGAGGATCTCGCGAGCCGAGTCGCCGAAAAGCAAGACCTCCCGGCACTCATCCTCGGTTTCTTCCCTAAGTCGCTTGTCTGGAAGGTGCTCAAGGTTCTCTGCAACCGCGCCGGAATGCGGTTCTTGAACGCCGCCAAACAGTTCGCCAGCAGCACAATCGGCAACAACAAGATGCACGACCAAAGCTTGGTCGCGTTCTCGTTTTTGCTCGACTACGTTCCGGATTGGCGTAAGGCCTACGAACCCGGCGGGTTCATCCAATACCAAACGTTCGTTCCGAAAGAACACGCCAAACACGTCTTCGCCGAGCAGGTTCGCCTTCAGCAGGAATATCGTCTTGAGTCGTTTCTGGGAGTTCTCAAGAGACACCGCCCCGATAAGTTCCTTTTCTCCCACGCGGTTGACGGCTACTCGATGGCCCTCGACTTCAAAGTCACGGCGAAGAACAAAGCGAGGCTCTGGGAGCTCGCTCACAAAATGAACGACCTCACGATCAAGCATGGCGGGCGTTTCTACTTTGCGAAGGATTCTACTTTGCGTCCGGAGGATGCGGCTGCGTACTTGGGCGAAGCACTCGGCGAGTTTCGCAAACTGAAAAGCGAGCTGGACCCAGAGTCTCTACTTACCAGCGATCTGGGATCTAGGCTGAAAATTTCCTGAACAGTACCAACTTTGCGGCTAGTTATGAGAAACTAGGGCGCATGGGTCGTACCGTTTCTTCCATCCTTCTTGTTGCCGCCATGGCGGTTGCATTTGGCCAAGCTCCAATTAAGGACTGGGACAAGAAAGCGGAACGAGAGAAGTTCCACCCGACCATCGTTCGAGGAACCCTCGCCGCTGACCGCGACGCCGCCTACCAGAAGCGTCTCCAGCTCGAAAAGGAGTCCTTCCTGATGGGCTTCCTCTGGAAGAATGTCGGCCCCGAGCCGCAGAGCGGACGGGTGATGATGATCACAGCTCCCGAAAATAACCCGAATCAGGTTTACGCGGCGTTCGCGACTGGCGGGCTCTTCCGAACTGAAGATGACGGACAGACCTGGACGAGCCTGTGGGACAACCAGCCCAGCTTCGGAATTGGTGACTTCGCCGTGAGCAAAGATGGCAAAACCATCTACTTAGGAA
This sequence comes from Armatimonadota bacterium, assembly GCA_037138755.1. Lineage (NCBI taxonomy): Bacteria > Bacillati > Armatimonadota > Armatimonadota bacterium. Next base: position 628,664 of record JBAXHT010000001.1, read on the forward strand.
CTGGCGAAGCAAACAACCAGCGAACCAGCTACTCGGGAACCGGGATGTACAAGTCCACCGACTCGGGCAAAACGTGGAGTTTCATCGGCCTCCCCGAAAGCCACCACATTGGCCGAATCGTGATGGACCCCAAGGACGAAAACACAGTCTGGGTCGCAGTCACCGGCCACCTCTATTCCCATAACCCAGAACGAGGAATCTACAAAACCAGCGACGGAGGCAAGACTTGGAAGCAGGTGCTCAAGAAGGACGAATTCACCGGCGCGATCGATATTCAGCTTGACCCCAAGAACCCCAAAGTTGCCATCGCAGCGATGTACCAACGCGACCGGCGAGCTTGGAACTTCCTTGAATCCGGTCCTGGAAGCGGAGTTTATCGAACTGAAGACGGTGGAAACTCCTGGAAGCCAATCGGAACCCTTCCCAGCGGCGAAGGCTGCGGACGAGTTGGACTTGCCTGGGCCAAGAGCGACAACAAGATCGTCTACGCCTTCGTCGAGAATCCTGGCAAAAACGAGAAATGGGAAGAGGAGGACGAACGTGTTCGGAGCGGAGTCCTCACGCCCCGGCGATTCCTGAAGCTCGACGCAAAGATGTTCCAGGAAGTCGATAAGGCAGTTCTTGAACCGTTCTGGAAGCAATACGCGCCTGCCGATAGCAAGCTCGATGAGGTCCTTACTGGACTCAAAGATGGCAAGATGACGATGGCGGATGTCAAAGCCAAAATCGAGGCTAAGAGTCCGAACGCTTTTGATCCCGGTCAGTACGACGATGAGTTGTATAAGTCCACCGACGGAGGAAAGACATTTGCAAAGGTCACGGCGTTTGGGGTCGTGGGCGGCTACTACTACGAACGAGTCTTCGTGAATCCAAAGAATGCGGATGATGTGTGGATCTGCGGAGTCCCGATGCTGCGCTCGCTCGATGGCGGAAAGAGCTTCAAGGATGGCGTGACCAGAGATGTTCACGTTGACCACCACGCCGTCTATTTCGACCCCCGAAACCCCAATCACGTCTGGGTTGGCAACGATGGCGGAATCTACCTCAGCCGCAATGACGGCAAGAACTGGTTCCACTTCGAGAACCTCAGCGTTGGTCAATCTACCACGGTCGCTGTGGACAACAAAACGCCTTACAACATCTACACCGGTCTGCAGGACAACGGCACAATGAAGGGACCAAGTGACTTCCTTCTGGGAATAACGAACCCCAATAAGTGGGAAGATGTCGGTGGCGGAGACGGTTCGGCGATTGCGATTGATCCTCGTCCAGAGTTCGATCTGATGTACGGCGCCAGCCAATTTGGCTCGCACTATGCGGTCGATTTCAAAAACAATCAACGTTACTCGGCCCGTCCGCGAGGCGCAACTGGCGAAGTCCAGCGTGCGAATTGGGTCTCGCCGATCCAGCTTTCCTCGTTCAACGCCGATATCGTCTACATCGGATTCAACAAGCTTTACCGCTCGTTTGATAGGGGCCGAACATTTAAGCCCATCTCTCCCGATCTCACTCGAAACCGACCCAACGGTGACGTTCCGCATTCGACAATCAAAGAGCTCTGCGAGAGTCCGCTCAAGTTCGGGCTCATCTACTGCGGTGCTGACGACGGAAGGGTCACCATGACCCCGGATGGTGGGAACACCTGGATCGATATCCCTACGCCTCAGCCAGAAAAGTGGGTCTCACGGATCATCGCAAGTCGGTACGACGAAAATGTCCTTTACTGCTCACAGTCGGGTTACCGTGAAGACGACTGGTCGGCTTACCTGTGGAAGTCAACCGACCAAGGCAAAACCTGGAAGTCGATCGTTGGCAATCTGCCCCATGAAACGATTAACGTCGTGCGCGAGGACCCGAAGAACAAGGACATCTTGTACGTCGGCACTGATATGGGTGTCTATCTCACCTTCGATGGTGGAACTACTTGGGAAGTTTTGGGCGGCGCACTCGGACATCTTCCGGTTCACGACATGGTCATCCAGGAACGCGAGTATGACCTTGTCATCGCTACTCACGCTCGCGGCTGCTTCGTGCTTCCGCTCAAGCCAGTTCTTGCGGTTACAAAAGAGCAGCGGAGTGCAGATCTCACGATCAGCTTGCTCAATGACATGTCGCGTAGCTCGCTCTGGGGTTACGAGCGACGGGCACCATACACGACAGAGCCGCCTAGTATTCCGACACTGAAGTGTTCCTTCTTCTCGAAAGCAAGCGGCGCGGGGACTATCGAGCTTGTTGACAAGGACGGCAAGGTCGTTCTGAAGCGAGACCAGGACGTGATTCGAGGGCTGAACAACACTGCTCTCGAACTCCGACTAACTAAGGAAGGCATCATAGTTGGCCCTCCTCCGGCTCCCAAAGATGCGAAAGAAGCCATCAAAGACCCATTTGAGTCCAAGCGTGCGACTTTCGTGCCAGTAGGAACTTACAAGCTGAGGATCACGGTCGGTGGGAAGTCGGTCGAGAAAGATTGGAAGCTTGATTGAGATTGCGGTTAACAAGAAGCGGGACGTCAGACCCCTGACTTCCCGCTTCTTGTTTGCGCTTTCCGCTTACTTAACTGGCCACTTCGCGAGTCGGACTTTCATCTCGATTCGCTCGTTCGGAAGGTCGCTACTGTTTCGTGGGGAATTGACGATTTTGTCGGCAACATCCATTCCTTCAACTGCCTCGCCAAACGCGGTGTACTGTTTGTTCAGAAACTCAGAGTCTCCGACGCAGACATAGAACTGCGAACCAGCGGAGTTCGGGTCTTGTGATCGCGCCATGGAGAGAACGCCGCGCTTGTGGTTCAAGTTATTGAACTCAGCGTCAACCGTGTAGCCTGGTCCGCCTTGACCGTACATTTCAGTCTTTGACTTGTCCTTGGTGTTCGGGTCGCCCCCTTGGATCATGAAGCCTGGGATTACTCTGTGGAAGATGGTTCCATTGTAGAAGCCGTTTCGCGCGAGCTTCTTGAAGTTCTCGACGTGCTTCGGAGCTTTGTCGGGGCGGAACTTGAGGACAATATTGCCAAACTTGGTCTCGATCACGGCGACTTCTTCACCGTCTTTTGGCTTGGCAAACGTTGGATCTTCGATTGCCGCTGCGGCAGAGGATGGAGCTGCCGGTTCGGAAGGCTTGCTCGTGTCTGCGGGGGCCTTAGAATCGGACGTCGAGTAGTTCGACTTAATGTCTTTGCCAACGTTTGCGTCGCCAGTATAGGTGTCCGAGCCGCAGCCGACCACTATCAGGGCGAGAGGAAGAAAGGAAATGTACTTTTTCATCTTAGGACTCCAAAGGCCAGGTCGTTACCGAGACCGACTCCATGATACACGGGGTGGTCGGTCGGTCGCCGGGACCACTAAAGGAAACGATCTTATCTGCCACTTCAATTCCCTCAATCACATATCCGAACGCCGAATATTGACCGTCGAGGTGTGGAGACTTGGCAACCATGATGAAGAACTGCGATCCTGCCGAGTTTGGATCGGAGGATCGAGCCATCGAAAGGATTCCCTTCTCGTGCTTGGTGTCGTTAAACTCGGCTCGGACATTGTGCCCTGGCCCGCCGGTTCCTGGCATTCCTGACGCACCGTCGCGCGTGTTGGGGCAACCGCCCTGAATCATGAACCCAGGAATCACACGGTGGAACTTGAGACCGTTGTAGAAGCCGTCAGTGGCGAGCTTCTTGAAGTTCGCGACGTGGAGAGGAGCTTTGTCTTCGAGGAATCCGATCACAATCTTGCCGTGGTTGGTCTGCATCACCACGACTTCTTCGCCGGCTTGAGGGGTTGGCATAGACATGTAGTTTACTTTGTTGGTGTGCCGGTCGGTCGGTTGTCGGATTTCGCCTTGCGTCAGCTCTCAATTCGAATCGGTGATGGACCTCTCTTTTGGCGTAGCACTTCTTGTTGCCCCGCTGGAGTAAAGCTGGCCGCTTCCTCCATCGAACAGCCAAACACTGTACATTTCTGGCTCGTTGCTACTCGGATAGACCCGATATCGCCAGACCCTAGTCTTTAGCTCATCGGTAGCCAGCTTAGTCGCAAGGCCAACTTCTGGCTCATCAAGAGAAAAGGAACCCTCTGTCTCCCCTGAACTGATCGACTTGCTAACTGCAACTGGTGCAAGAACATCGAAAATCCTGAACTTTTCATGTGCCGCACGCAGGTCTTGGCTGAACTTTATGTAGATCAGGACAGCGGAGGCGAATCCGAAAAGTGTGATTCCCGCGAACCACTTGAGAGCTACTTTTAGCCACCGGGGCATGCTTCGCAAAACGTCACTCCACAGTGAGTGTTCAGTGTAGAAGTGCTAACCCTAGCGACGGCCTTCCGCACTAGCAGGTTCACAAAATCCAAGTAGATGTCTAAAGTCCCGGAAGGTGAACTGCCGAAAGGGAGACGCGTTGAAGCTCTCCATGAAAGTTCAGTCCCTAACTCAGTCGAGATTTTTTGAGACTCATTGCGTGGCGATCCTTCGCATCTCGATGGGGGTCATCTTCTGCTGGTTTGGGGTGCTAAAGTTTGTTCCCGGGCTTAGCCCCGCCGAGGCCCTGGCGGGGCGAACTATCCAAGCTCTCTCGTTCGGTCTAGTGCAGCCATGGATCAGCTTGCCGGCTCTGGCACTGTTCGAGTGCGCCCTAGGAACACTCTTGATCTCAGGTCGCTATCCAAGGGTGGCGATTCTTTTCTTGCTCGCCCACATGATCGGGACGTTCTCGCCGGCCCTGTTCTTTCCCCGAGAAGTGTTCAGGGGATTCATGCTCCCGACTCTCGTTGGGCAGTATATCCTCAAGAACATCGTTCTAATCGCAGCCGGAATTGTCGTGAGTGCAGGGGCTCCGTCGAAGAGCGACGCAACGGTTTGTTAGATCTTGCCTGTGCGTCGCATTTATCGGTGCAAGCCTTTGATTGAGTGGGCCAAGTAAAAAAAGCCGACCGCGGCAATGGCACACAGCCAGAGAAGGACTTTGCGATTCCAGTTATCCATTTATAAAGAAAAGCCTCCAGTCTTCAGCAGATTACTCCGCTGAAAACTGAAGGCTTAAGCCTGTCGGCTTCCCCTACTTCTTCTTCAGTTCCGCTTCAAGCTCTTTCTTGAGCTCGATCAGCTCCGCTGGAGCCATGCGGGTCCAACAGTCTCGACCGTGCTTGTGATCGGATTCGAACTTGAAGGGCATTCCCATCAAAAGGTCCATTAACGAAGGAGCTGGAGCTGAGCCCGCACCTTTCGAGTACGTATCCGTGAGAATCTTCTTGACATCGCTCAGGGTCTCGGTGAGGTGAGCTTTGGTCACTTTGTCCGAAGTTCGGCTCTGTGCCGAAACCAGGTCGTTGGCAACCCCTCGAAGGGCTTCCTTGAGCAGCGGGCGAAGATCGGTCCCGCTTGCCCCTGCGCCGTTGATGCGACCGTCAACCATCTTCAGGAAGCTTCGCTGAAGGTTTCGATCAAACGCGTTGGTCGAGACTTTCGCGGTCTTGAGTCCGCCGAAGATTCCACTGACAACATCATCAACCAAATTGGAAGGCGTGTACGCCTGGCCAGGCTTGGTCGCTTCGAAGTCAGCGAGCGAGGAGACTTTGGCGTCCGAAAGGAGGCTTCGCAGAACGGCCGAACTCATCGAGTTCATGGCGTTCACGTAACCGGTCATACGGGTCTTGGCAAAGATCTTCGGATCGAAGATGGCGGCAGACGGGCGCACCGCTCGGCTCATCAAAAGCTGAACTGCCTTCTTCTGCTGAGCAGCGGGAACCGGATTGAAGACATCGCCGCCACGACCGACGTGGTTGTCGAGCTCGACGACACCGCCGACGACACGGACAACGTGCATCACTTCGGTCATCCACTGACCAATCAGCTCGCCGTGCATTTCGGCGAGGTCCTCATACGACTCGCCAAACTTCGAGGTCGCCGGAACCAGAACGTTCTTCGCGATGTACTCGAGGTTGTTCATACCAAGTCGAGTCGCCTCGACAGGGTCGTTGGAGATGATCTCCGACTGCTTTCGTGGGTCGAGCGATGCGTTCTTGTAGTTTCCGAAGCGAAGCCACGAGTTCGCGACTTGCTGACCGAGGTGAGAGTCAAGAGCAGCCTTTTCCTGCTCAGGGGTGACCGCGTTGAGAACCTTGTAACCGTACTGGATCGCGAAGCGATCGTAGTCGCCGATGATGCCGATGTTCGCTGTGACTCCATCTCCAGGTTGGGCAACGTAGTTGTAGCGCGAGTAGCTCATGATCGAAGACGCGACACCGTGGGAAGCTGTGAAGTTCTTGTCGCGCAGTTGAGCGATGGAGAACGCCGCCGAACCGTTGAAGTTGTGCTCAAGCCCGAGGGTGTGGCCGACTTCGTGGGAGACGACGTATTGGATCAGACGACCGATCGTCTCATCGCTCATTGGGAGCTTTTGCGCCGCTGGCGTTGTGGCTGCGGTTTGCGCGAAATACCAGTTCTGAACTAGCTTGACGATGTCGTTCCAGACGATGACGTGAGCCGAAATCGATTCGCCACTGCGAGGGTCCTGGATGGATGGACCCATCGCGTTCGCCGTGTCGCTCGGAGCCCATCGGATGACGCTGTAGCGTGCATCTTCCGGATCGAAATCAGGATCTTCCTCCTTGGTTGGCGCCATCTTTCCGATGATCGCGTTTTTGAATCCTGCAGTCTCAAAAGCGGGCTGCCAGTCGTTGATGCCCTGGATGATGTACTTGCGCCATCGCTCAGGAACTTCTTGAGTCACGTAGTATGTGATCGGCTTCTTCGGCTCGCTTACGTCGGCCTTCGGATCCTTCTTTTCGAGCCGGAATCGGTTGATGTATTGAACTTCTTTTGCCGCGTTGCCTTCGGCACCGAACACAGTGAAGCCAGTCGTGAAGTAACCGATTCGAGAATCCTTGAGGCGGCCCATCATAGGGACTTCAGGAAGCTCGGTCAAACTGTAGTGGACGACAGTTGCCGCCTTGCTGGCGTCGTAGCCGCCACCGCCTCCACCGAGCAGAGCCGCCAGCGGATTGCCTTGGCCCCGACCCATCATAAACGTCATGTAGGTTCGAGTCTCGATGTTCGTGGGGAACGCTTTGACTTTCTCGATCCAAGTCTTGCTCGAATCAACACCCATCGCACCAGGAATTGCGGCTCGAATGCTGAAGTCCTGGGGGTCGCTGATGAAGAGCTGGGTGACATCGATCAACGGGTTTTTCTCTGGTGATTCGCCAACAATGTCGAAAGTGAAGAGGATCGCTTCCGGTGAGTTCTGCTTGACGCCGAGTTCAACGCCTTTATCGTTACCCATCGCACGAGTGCTGACATCAACGTTTTTGAGCTGAATCTTTTTGTCCCGTCGAGCAAATCGAATTGTTCGCGGTCGCTCCATTGGCGCGGTTCCGGGGTAGGTCAGGGCACGAGGGGCTTCTGAAACTTCGGCGTTGAAGAGGAACATGCGTCCGAGCTTTGCTTCTGGGATTTCCCAGTAGACCTTGTCGTCAATCTTGTGAACCTTGAAAACGCCGTTCTGCGACTTGGCGGTCTTCATCAGCTCGTCGTACTTCTTCTGCTCCGGAGTTCGCTTGTCCTCAACTTTGGGAGGATCAGCCTTCTTTTCGTCCTGAGTGGCAGGTGGAGTTGTAGCTGGAGGAGCGGTTTGAGCGAGAGTGGTTCCCGCAACCATGGTTAGCCCGAGGGCGATGAGGAATGCGCGCTTCATCATGATGTCAACTGAACATTAACGCATTACAAAGTGTAAATGGTTGCATCCAGCCAAAATTCTCTCAAAACTCGCATTCAAAAGGGCTTCATAATGATGACGGTTAAATGGCAAAAACGATACGTATCGGGTTTCTTGGGTTCGGCACCGTAGGCACCGGAGCGTTTCGAATGCTTCAGGATAATCGCGACGCGATCATCAAAAAGATCGGCTTGCCGTTCGAGGTCGCCAAGATCGGAATCCGCGACACGGCGAAGGAGCGAGGCGTCGATTCGGCCCTGTTCACGACGGATTTGGAGTCCATTGTCACTGATCCATCCATTGATGTTGTTATCGAGGTAATCGGCGGAGTCGACCCTGCGGCGACACTCGTCGAGACAGCGCTGAAAAACGGCAAGCATGTGGTGACTGCGAACAAGGAGCTGATTGCGAAGCACGGCTCGCGGTTGGTGCATTTGGCTAAATCAAAGGGGCTGGACCTCCATTACGAAGCGGCAGTTGGAGGCGGGATTCCGTTAATCCAGCCCTTGAAGCACCAGCTCGCTGGCAATGACTTGGTCCGGATGATGGGCATCCTCAATGGCACCACCAACTACATTCTGACGATGATGGAGCAGGAGGAGGCCGACTACGGCGATGCTCTAGCCGAAGCTCAGGCCAAAGGATACGCAGAGGCTGATCCGACGAACGATGTCGAGGGCATCGATACGGGCTATAAGATTTCAATTCTGGCCTCAATCGCAGGCGGTCGCCAGGTTGCCGTCGACGAGATTTATAAAGAGGGAATTTCCAAGGTATCGGCCACGGACATCGCCTACGCAGCTTCTTGGGGCTACCGAATCAAACTGCTCGGGATCGCCGAGATGGTCGGCGAGGCGGTTAGGGTTCGCGTTCACCCGACGATGATCCCGCTGACTCATCCGTTGGCTTCGGTGAACGGGGTTTACAATGCGCTATGGATTCATGGGGACTTCGTCGGCGATGTGATGTTCTCGGGTCGCGGAGCTGGCTCTGATCCAACGGGGTCAGCAGTAATTGGGGACTTGCTCGACGTCGGACGAAACATCTTTGCCGGTGGTTCAGGAAGCGCGATTCCCTATGACGAGGGTATGACGACTGCTTCGATGGACGATCTCGAAACCACCTACTACCTACGTATCCAAGTCGAGGACAAACCCCGTACCCTCGGCGAGATCTCTATGGTCTTCGGTCGTCACGAAATCAGCATCGCCGAAATGCAGATGCGAACTCTCCCTTCTGAGAAAGGCGAGATTGTCTTCCTAACTCACAAGGCGAAGGAATCAGCATTCCAAGCGACGCTCAGCGAAGTCCAATGGCTCCCCTGCGTCAGCAAAATTGCCACTGCTATCAGGGTCGAAACCGCATGAGAATCCTGATCACCAACGACGACGGGATCCACGGGCACGGCCTCAAAGTCCTTGCTGACGCCGCACGACAAATTGGTGAAGTCAAGATTGTTGCTCCCGACCGCGAGCGATCCGCCTGCGGACACGCGATGACGCTCCGAGACCCGCTCCGCGTCAATTCGGTGGAATACGGTGGTCTTGAGGCGTATACGGTCAACGGCGTACCTGTTGATTGCGTCAATGTTGGCCTTACTGTCGCTTGGCCCGATGGCTGCGATCTTGTCTTCAGCGGTGTCAACCACGGACCGAATCTCGGCTTCGACATTACCTACTCCGGCACCGTCGCAGGAGCAATGGAAGGCGCCATCAACGGCATTCGTTCAATCTCCTTCTCCCTTGCAACCTTCGTTCTCGAAGCTCCACCCCACTGGGAAACTGCGACTCAATGGCTCAATGAGAACCTCCTCAAACTCACCCAACTCCCCGACGAGGAACTGTCGTTCCTGAACGTCAACATTCCTTCCATCGCTTACGAAGAGCTGCGAGGAACCAAGTTCGCCGAGATGGGTCAGAGAGTCTACAAAGACCGCGTCGAGCGCCGTGACGACCCCTGGGGTCGACCCTACTACTGGCAAGGCGGAGCCGTGGTGATGAAAGCCAACCAACCCGGAACCGACGTGATGGCGGTCAGCGAGGGGTTTGCGTCACTGACCCCTTTGAGCCTTAACTGGACAAATCGTTCCCTCGTCGCTGCTCAGCGAGATGCCAGCGGATGGCCGAGCGATCTATAGGCCTAGCCGTAGCTCTTCTTCTGCCGCCCTGATTGTCCTAATCTCCATGAGTGCATCGTCTATCAGGGCGCCGGGCACCTGCTGAACTTCGCCAGCCACTCCAGAAGGGGCGGTGTTCGTCAGTTGCTCTATTTCAGATTTGAGCGTCTGCATCTTTTGGGCAACCCGAAACGCTCCATCGAAACCGTGTTCCGTGAATGGAGTCGAGCGATTGGCGCGACCCGAAACGGTTTCGACCGCCTCGTCGATGTAACTCCAAACCGGCCTCGCTTGCACTTGCATGGGTAGGCTGTTTCGGAATTGCAGGACTGCGTCAATCGTGGACTGATCTGCAGCAACAAGTGCCTGCCGTTTGAGCTCGATCAACGTGGACGACAAGTGGCTCTGTTGCCAGAACGGCATGTTCAAGATATCGTGAATCTGCCCTCTTAGTCGTGCAATCTCGTCGAGCAGAGTTAGGGTGGAGTCACTTAGATCGCGATGAAGCCGGTTCAATTGCAACATTCTTCGCATGACCGCGAGGAGTTGGTAAGCCTCAACTTTCGATTCAAACTCCGGGGTGCGAAGAGCGGCGCGGCGTTTGAGATTGATGATCCCGCAAGTTACCAAAGCCATGATCAGCAGGGGACCGAGCACCATGAGAGCAATCATCGGCTGAAACAGAAGGATCACGCCGAATACACCTAAAGCAGCAAAAATCCCCGTCCCGGTCGTCAGAGTTTCCTGACCCCGAAACTCGCGGAACAGGTCGATCCTCTCCGTCTCGTGCAGGTACGAGACAAAGTAGAGGTAACGGTCGGCGCGATTTCCGAACAGCATATTCAGAAGGTTACGGCGTAGAAGCGAAAGAGGTTTACTCAATTAGCGAAAATGTTTACTGGGATTGTTCAGGCGGTAGGAAGCGTTCACTCTTGGGACGGCCAAAAACTGGTCGTTCATCCCGGATCGTTGGATCTAATTGATCTAACGCTCGGCGAGTCGATCGCGGTGAATGGGTGCTGTCTAACCGTCGTCCCTGGCTCAGATGCCTATCTCACGTTTGATCTCTCACCAGAGACCGTCCAGAAGACCACCTTTTCTGGCCTCGAAGTGGGTCAGCAATTGAATCTTGAACGGGCGATGCGCCCAACTGACCGGTTCGGCGGGCATATCGTCCAGGGCCATGTTGACGGCACCGGCCAGTTCATCGGAAAGAGAACTGAAGGAAATGCGGTCATGTACCAGTTTTCTGTCGCAACTGGGACATACCTGATCGATAAAGGCTCTGTCACCATTGACGGCATCTCTCTCACCGTGGTCTCACCGAATGGCAGAACTTTTGAAGTCTGGGTGATTCCTCACACTCTCGAGAATACAAACTTGAGGACATTACGGGTAAATCAATACGTGAACGTCGAGTTTGACGTTATCGCAAAATACGTCGAAAAACTCCGATCTTCTTACCAATAAGTATATATTTGAAGAATTGATCGACCATAATTGGGACAAGGCAAAGTTGTTAAGCCTGTACCGCTAATGGAACTAAACGAACTGAGCCTCCCAGAGCAAAGGCTGCTTTTGGAACTGTATTGCCACGAGATGGACTCGGCCGGGCAAGAGATCTTGAGCGAAGATCTTGCTTCGCTTCTTAAGGCGAGCCCCGTGGATCTCAAATTTTCGTTCCGAAAGTTGGCGCTAAAGGGATTAATTCTTGGGCAGTCGCTGACGGTCCGTGGCAAACTCTTTGTGGAGGAGTCTGGTCTCCTGCCCGCTTCTCGTTGGGTCGAGGTGCAAGCGATTCGAGAAGCGATTTCCGTTTGCATTGTCGAGACAATGGTCGCCGAGGGTGTGACCGAGGCCGTCAACCTCGACGACTTGTGCGGTCGCATCCCCCTCAAGCCAGGGAGCCTCGAATTCAACATCGACGTGATGGTGGAGCGTGGCTTCCTCACGCTACTTCGAGGCAACCGAGTCGCCCTGGGCCCAAGGCTCAGGGCGTTAGTAGGCAAGTAGCCTTAGTAATGCCAGTCAACGTTCAAGGCTTCCTTCGCGTGACGCTCAATAAACTCTCTTCGAGGCTCGACTTTCTCGCCCATGAGCTTCGAGAACATTTCCTCGATTTCCATCTCAAATGTCTTGTCGCAGATGACCTGCACCATGCGCCGTTTGTCGACGGCCATCGTGGTGTCCTCAAGGTCGTCGGCGTTCATTTCGCCTAGTCCCTTAAAGCGAGTGACATCGTACTTGCGGCCCTTCTTGATTCCCGCGATGATCGTATCGCGCTCTTCTTCGGTCATCGCATAGTACCGCTCATTTGCACCGACTTTGACAACGAACAGGGGCGGCTGGGCGAGCCAGATGTGGCCGGCTTGCATCAGCGGCTTCATGTAGCGGTAGAAGAACGTCAGCAGAAGTGTGCGGATGTGCTCGCCGTCCACGTCGGCGTCGGTCATGATGACGACCTTGTGGTAGCGAAGCTTGGAGAGATCGAACTGAACCTCTTTCTCCTTCGGATCCTTTTCGCGCTTTTTCGGCCCATTGAGTTCAAGATCGGGCTGATCTTCTTCGATCGAAAGGTCAGCTTTACCAAGCGAAAGGTCGATCCCGACTCCCAGTGCCGCAATCAGAGCCTTTATTTCCTCGTTGTCCAGAGCCTTGTCGATTCGAGCGCGCTCAACGTTCAAGATCTTTCCGCGAAGCGGAAGAATAGCTTGGGTCTCGCGGTCTCTTGCACTCTTAGCTGACCCACCTGCTGAGTCACCTTCAACGAGGAAGATCTCGCACTTGGTTGCGTCCTTGCTTCGGCAGTCCGCCAGCTTTCCGGGGAGACCGAAGGAGTCCATGGTCGACGACCGGCGAACGCTTTCCATCGCCTTTCGAGCCGCTTCCCGAGCGCGCTGGGCGATGACGCCCTTCTCGACGATCTTTCGAGCAATATTCGGGTTCTCTTCGAAGAAGGTCATCAGCCCTTCGCCAACGAGCGAGTTCGTGAGGCCTTGAACCTCTGGGGTCACCAGCTTGACCTTATCCTGCGAGTTGTAGGAAGGGTCACCAATTCGAAGTGAGATAACGGCAGTGAGACCGTCGGTCACGTCGTCGCCAACCAGGTTGTTATCCTTCTCTTTCAGAAGGCCCATCTTTCGGGCGTAGTTGTTAATCGTTCGGGTCAGAGCGGTGCTGAATCCAGAAACGTGGGTTCCACCATCCGGATTGTGGATGTTGTTGGTAAACGCTAACATCGTCAGCGAGTAGCCATCGTGATACTGCAGTGCAACCTCGATTTCGCTGGTTTCGCGGAGTCGCTTGAAGTGGATAACGTTGTGAAGTGTGTCCTTGCCGTCGTTGATGTCTTCGACAAGCTGCGGAATACCCCGCTGGTAGTAGTAAGTCTCGCTGTTTGTTGGGTCCTTCTCGTTGATGAACTCGAAGGTGACTTTTGGGTTCAGATAGGCCAGCTCGCGCATTCGGCTCTTGACGATGTGCGGATCGTGCTCGACTTCGGTGAGAACGGTCGGGTCTGGCATCCATCGCTGAGCAGTACCTGTCTGCCCGTCAGGAACGGTGCCGATCTCTTTGACTTCATAAACCGGAATACCCTTCTCGAATCGCTGTCGATAAAGCTTGCCGTTTCGCTTAACGGTTGATTCCATCCAGGTCGAAAGCGCGTTGGTACACGAAACGCCAACACCGTGCAGACCGCCCGAGGTCTTGTAGCCGCTTCCTTCGCCGCCGAACTTACCGCCTGCGTGAAGAACGGTCATAACGACCTGAAGTGCCGAAACACCCATCTTCTCGTGCTTATCAACCGGAATTCCGCGCCCGTTGTCCTCAACTCCAGCGGAGCCGTCTTCGAACAGGGTGACGGTGATGTGGTTACAGTGACCAGCAAGAGCTTCGTCAACGGAATTGTCGATAACCTCTCTGAAAAGCTGGTGAAGTCCGCGCTTCCCGTTGTCGCCGACGTACATTCCCGGTCGCTTCCGAACGGCCTCAAGCCCTTCCAAGACTTGAATCTGCGCCGCGTCGTAATCTCCATCAACTCGCCCCGCGAGTTCATTCACTACGGCGTCTTGATCTAGGCTGTTCGTAGATTCAAGATAGAGTTCGTCCTGTGGCTCGTTGCTCATGCTTCCTAGGTTCAAATTCGACAGAAATTGAACTCGAATTGTACCTGATTTCGCCCTGCACTTTTCCCTGTAACGATGCGCGAGGACGGTGCGTCAGACCAAGCATGAGAGGCTTCGTACTAACTCTTGGTTTGGTCGCCATCGCGGCTACGGGATTGGGCCAAGGAAGCATTGGCGGATTTGGCGGGGGTATGGGTGGTGGTGGCAACGCAACCATGTCCGCAGACTTTTTGGGAAGGTTTGACAAATTTGATAAGTCATCCGACATCTCTGACTCCTCTGCCGCTCTTTTTGCGGACTCGGAGTGGAGCAAGCAAACCATGATCGCAACAGCCGGCATCGGGTGCGACTGGAAATTTGAAGGGAAAGCAGGGGAGGTCCTCGTTGCCGAAGCGAGGAGCGACGTATTTGACAGCTCGATCAAAATCTTTGACGAGAAAGGCAAACTGCTTCGAGAAAATGATGACCGTACCGAGGGCAATCAATCTCCGCTCATAATCTACCGCTTTGAAAAAGACCAGACAATCCGATTGAATGTGGGAAGCTTCAAGAATGCATCTGGCGGAAAATTTGAACTGCGTCATCGCCTCTACCCTTCGTTCACGGTGCCTCTCGGTGGAGCCGAAACTCCTATGCCAGGAACCGAAGAAGCGGTTCAGCAAGGCGGCAAGGCGAGCCTGATCCACTTCCGATGCAAAAAAGGGCAGACATACACATACGGGACACCGACCTTCTTTGATAAGAATCATCAGTTAGCAGGAGCTTATGGATTCGCAAGATTTTTCGGCCCCTCTGGCATCAGCAAGAGCGACCTTGAGATCGTTTCCAACGGAACAAATGAATATCGAACCTTCAAGGCCCTGGCGGATGGCGACTACTTCGTTGAGTTCTATCTCAACCAAGCCTATGCCTTCGCCAAGGTTCCATTTAGCGTCGTCAAATCTGAGAACCGTGAAACAGTTGGGAAAACGAGCCACGTTGTTGCACCGCAGCAACAGCTCATTATCAAGTTTCCCGTTGTGCCGAACGAGATCATCACCACTTCCTTTTCATGCGATCGTGAAGACGAAGTGCACTACATCGAAGGTCCTGAGATCCCAAAGGATCAGCGAATCAGGTTTGCAAGCAGTGGTAACGGAAGCGACAACAATTGGGGTGTTTCGTCTACTTTCACTTGGTTCAGGCTCAAGAAGGACTCGGATACTCTGGCGCGCACATTCTTTGTAAAGGGCGAAGCAATGGTGGTCCTCACAAATGAGTCGGATTCTCCAGCTAGATTCACGATTGAGAATGACTCTCAAATGCCTGAGTTTAAACCTGCGACAGACGTCGAGGCAAACTTGGCAATCGGCGAATCGCAACTCTATACCTATGAGTCAGCTAAGAACGAAATGATGAGGCTTCGGTGCACGGGAACGACATTCAGCCTTCATATTCAAATCTTCGATTACTTCGGACGGCGTCTCAACCACTTCACCGACGAGAAGAACAACACGCCAGGCGACGACCTCTATTTCCCTGAGAAGGGCAAGTTCCTGTTTAGAGTTTCTTGCGTGGGGGACGGCGGCTCAGGAGCCTACACTCTTCGGCGCGATCCGATAGGAACTACTGCGCTCATCCTCGGTCAGAAGGCAAATCTTCTGCTCGATGGAAAGAGTTTTGGAGTGTATGAAGTAGCTTTGGAGGCCGGGAAGCGATACAGCCTCACGTCCGATTTCAGCTCCGGTAGTGCCACGTTCATGACGATGTTCGAGGATGGCGTTGTCCTTCGCCCGAACTCCCACCAGTACGACAACATCCGAACCGATATCCTCAAAGTCGAGAAGTCTGGCAAGTACCGCATCTGGGTACGCGGTGGTGGAAACGCGAACGTGACCTTCAAGATCACCCCCTACAAACCACCTACGATCGACGACTAGCGACATAATATCTCCGTGGATTTGTACGCCTCGATCTTGCGCCCGCTCGCGTTCCGGATGGACCCTGAGCGGGTGCATCACCTGGCGATGACTCTCGTCCAAAAAGGGCTGATCCCGGGCCGATCCACCCCGCTCGAGAAAGATCCTGTCGATCTATTCGGAGTCCATTTTCCCAACCGAATTGGACTTGCTGCGGGCCTCGATAAGAACGCGGTTGCCCTAAACCAGTGGCACAAGTTCGGATTCGGATACGTCGAAATTGGCACCATCACCTGGCACCCTCAACCCGGTAACGACAAGCCGCGCATGTTTCGCCTCCCAAGCGATAAAGCGATTATCAACCGAATGGGCTTCAATAACGACGGAGCTATCGCAGTCGCTGAGAGGCTCTCCCGCTCCGCCAGCCGCATTCCCGTCGGAATCAACCTCGGAAAGTCTAAAATCACCTCGCTCGAAGAAGCGCACGAGGACTACAAAAAGAGCTACGAAGTCCTCCAAAGCTTCGGCGACTACTTTGTCATCAACGTCAGCAGCCCAAACACCCCCGGCCTGCGCTCGCTCCAAGACGCTGATTCACTGAGAAGAATCTTTCAAACCCTCCGCGAAGTCAACGACAAGCGCCCCCTTTTCGTCAAAGTCGCCCCCGACCTCGAAGACGAAGCCATAGACGACGTCCTCAAAGTCGCCGTCGAAGCCAACCTCACCGGAATCATCGCCACCAACACCACCATCCGCCGCGACATGCTCCCGGGCCTTGCCCAGCCAACCAGCCGGCACATCAGCAATTCCCTCCTGGGCGGTGGACTCTCTGGCACCAACGGCATCAACCGCAACATCACCGCTCACCAACAAGGCGGCCTCTCTGGAGCGCCGCTTCTTCAGCGTTCTAACGAAGTGCTCGCAAGGCTCAAATCCAACGCCCCCGACAACCTCGTCCTCATCGGCGTCGGCGGAATCTTCACGGCGGAGGATTACTTGTCCAAACGCGCTTTGGGTGCCGATCTTGTCCAGCTCTACACCGGCTGGATCTATGGTGGTCCCGGGTTGGTACCCAAGCTCTTCTAGAGTGCCACTCGCCAGATGTAGTATCCCGTCATCAGAAACCCGTAAACCGCGATCCAGCGGCGCATCTTGTCTGGGTCAACCCTCAAGGACCATCGCGCTGCCAAGAACCCTCCCGCAAATCCACCGCAAGCCAGCGGGTACGCCTCCGGAGTCATCACCAGCCCCTTTGAAACAAAAACCAACGAGCAAAACAGGTTGATAATCGACCCGAGCCAGTTCTTTACCGCGTTCAGTTCGTGCGTCGTCCCCTCCATGTAAAGGGCGAATGTCGCGAGCATCATGATTCCCATTCCCGCCCCGAAGTAGCCTCCGTAGCAGGCAACCAAAAACTGCAAGACAATCCCTGCCCAAACAGGAATCACATGATGGTCCTTGGCCGCTAGCATCGCCTTCACCTTTGGCTGAAACCATAGAAGCAACGCGGCGAGCAGAATGAGAAAGGGCACAATCACCTTAAACGACTTATCGGAAGTGTTCAAGAGCAGGGCCGCTCCGCACAACGACCCCAGAACCGTAGGCAACGCCAAGACTTTTAAGAACTTCGCGGTCTGCGGAAGCTGCTTGATGAACCCCAACCCCCCTGCAAACGAACCCGGAAACAGCCCAACTGCATTGGTCGCATTTGCCACTCGATCCCCGATTCCCATTCCGAGGGTTAGGTAAGGAAAGCTGATCAGTGACCCGCCTCCGGCAACGCTATTGATCCCCGAAGCCACGGCTCCAGTGGCAAAGAGGAGCAGCGCATCGACTGGTGACATGTAGAAATCAGATTAGCAGGATTTGCCGCATCCTCGCGATCGAGGGGTGTGTAGTCTGTACTGTAACTGATTGATCTGCAAATTTGTCACGTAAGCCAGTCAGGTTCGAATCTTCCGCTGACCATCATGTTCATTGGTGTCATTGTCGTGATCGTCTTCGCCATGTGGAGCTACGGGCGGAAAGAGCAAGCTCGCTCCGATTCTGACTCAGCAATGGCTTCGCTTCGCCAAAAGCCGAACGACTCGACTCGATACATTGAAGCCCTCCAAGCCGCCGACGAACTCGCTGATCGGACCCGCCCCAATAATTCGGATCGCGACACCTGGCGCCGATCCGTCCGCAATGAAGTAGAACTTATCCGACTTCAATCCGCCAAGGCAGCACTCGCTCAGGAGAAAGAAGCCGTCGAGGCACGGCTCAGGAAACAAGCGTCTCTTTACGAGCGAACCTCATCACACACGATGAGTTTGCAGAACGGAAGGATGAAATCCTTTGCGATGTATGATCGGTAAAGCCGGCTGCCCAAGCTCGGACCGTGCGTACGCCCCGAGCTTTGCGAGTTGAGTGCGTAACTCAGCGAGTAGAACTCAAAGACTGGGCCACCCGGTTCGCCTCAAGTTTCGCCCTCAGAGCCTTATGGGTTCGGTGAAGGCGAGAACGAATAGTTCCGACAGGAGCACCCATCCGATCAGCGATTTCTTGGTAAGGGACCTGTTCAACGTCGGCGAGTTGGATGAGTTCGCGTTGTTCTTCGGTCAGGCTTGCCAGAGCCGCTTGGAGGGGTTCGCTGAACGAGGAGTCAAGGAGGACGTCTTCGGGCGAAGGACCGTCGTCGGCGACTTCGAAGCGCATCGAGTCTCCACCGACTTCCGTTGGAAGTGAGGCATCGTAGGAGACGGTCTGCACTCGGCGTCGTCGATTGCGAAGAAGGTCGAGATACAAGCGAGTGACGATTCGGAAGATCCAGTTCTCGAATGGACGGTCGCCCTCGTACTCATTAAACGATCGGTACGCTCGGAAGTAAGCCTCCTGGGTCAGATCTTCAGCGTCTGGCCGACTGCCCGAGAGCCGGTAAGCCATGTTGTAAACCTTCCGATACGTTTGCTCCATCAGTTCGTTGAACCGCTTCGAGTCACTTTCGCTAGCATTCAGGGTCATGTTCATGGTCGTCATTTTCAGGTTTTCTCCTTGTATGTAAGGTGTAACGCTTCACTCGGCAAAACCGTTCCATGTATTTTACACTTTTTGTGTGAAGTCACTTGAGTCTATTGGACTCAATCGTCCGAAATCCCCCCGCCCGTCGGATTGAACTTCTCATACCCTGAGGGCAAAGTGAACGGACGTTTTGGCTCGAAGAACCGCCAGGCCGATTGGCAGATCCTGCGGAGGGTCACTTCGCCTTCGTTCTCGGAGGTCCAACGCTGGTCCTTCTGGTCGTCGGTGTACAAAGCTAAGGCATAGGGTCGAGAAGCATAAACAATCGCCACCTCGCTTCGCGAGCGGTTGATGGCTCCGCTCTTGGCGCAGACCTTCACGTCGATCGGTGAGGCGGCGATGGCGATGTCGTCCCAATACTGCCTGCCCAGAATGCGAAGGAGTTTCTCGCAGACGGCTGGGCTCGCGGCCTTGCGGCGATAGAGCAATTCAAAGAGGCGAACCTGTTCGCGCGGGGTGGTCATGCCCCAGCCCCACTTTTTGCCTAGCTCGGCGGTTTCAGGAGTTCGGTCCTTCCAGTGCCCGAGAATCTGGGTGTTAAGGAGCCCCAGCGACGCCATACGCTCGTTGATCTTCTTGCTACCAATCCAATCCTGAACCTGCATTGTGGCGGTGTTGTCGCTCACCCCGATCATCAGGTTCACGTAGCCATCGAGATCCAGCGAAACTCCTTCGCGCATCGGGTAAGTCCACATGCTTGACTGTCTTTCCTTCAGGGGCATCAGTTGCTTCTTGTCTGACATCTTGAGTTTGCCTTCATCCACTTGGCAAAGAGCTTCGAGCGCGACGCTGGTTTTTATCGTTGATGCACTCGGAAATCGCTCAGTGCCCCGGAGATCGATACGCTCGCCCGTGGATAGATCGGCAATGCAGTAGCCGATGCGACCCTGAAAAGGTTTGCAGAGTGCATCTAGCTCGACTTTTAGCGCAGGAAGCCCTTTGGGAGCAAGAACGAGAGCGGCGACGACGGGAACCATACGGTTATCATAACCAAAAACTCCCGACCGCTTTCGCGGATCGGGAGTAAGTTCTGGTTCAGCCGCGCCATCTCCACATGGGTGAGAAGACGGCGTTGCCAAGTTCGTCCATCTGGTCCACGAAGCTTGCCCTTTCAGCGCGCTTCGGGAGCGCGAAGCGTATCACTCGCTTCATCGGTTTTGGCAACACCAGATAGGTGCGGCGCATCAATGTTGTAACGACCATAAAACCTCCTTATAGTCGAGGTGCCAATGTCCTTGGCTTTTGGACTGGACGAAGCATTGTCCAGTTGTCCTGGCTCATCAGCGAGCCTACTTTCTTTCTACGATGAGGACCACAAGTGCGTTCCTCAGATAAGATTATGGCTGATCAGGCGGCTTTCTGAACCCGCTCGGGGAGAAGCTTAACTTCCAGTTCTGTGGCAGAACTTGGTGCGAGCACCATGGCTCGCTCAACCGTGTTCTCGAGTTCTCGCACATTACCGGGCCAGTAGTAGTGCTCCAAGGCCTCTCGGGCTTGCGGGCCGATTGCCAATGGTTCACGCTGATTCTCAGCCGCGAATTTGTGCATAAACATCTCAGCGAGGGGGACGATATCCTCAATTCGCTCCCTTAGAGCCGGTATTTTGATCTCTACAACTTGGAGTCGGTAAAGCAGGTCAAGTCGGAACGTGCCCGCGTCCACTGCGGCGTTGAGGTCTCTGTGAGTAGCGGTGACTAATCTCACGTCAATCTTGGTTGGCTTTGTCGATCCAAGTCTCTCGATCTCTCTTTCTTGCAAGACTCGCAGGAGTTTGACCTGGACCGTGTGAGGGATTTCTCCAATTTCGTCAAGGAAAAGGGTTCCTTGTTCGGCAGCTTCGAAGCGTCCAACTTTGGAGCCGTTTGCACCGGTGAACGCGCCCTTTTCGTATCCGAAGAGTTCCGATTCAAGCAGTGTTTCAGGGAGCGCGGCGCAACTCACGGCAACGAACGGTTTCTTCGCTCGGCCGCTCAGCGTGTGCAGAGCGTTGGCGACAACTTCCTTTCCAACACCACTTTCGCCTCCGATCATGATCGTTGCTCGCGAGTCGGCGACTTGCTTGACGGTCTCCAGCACCTGGCGCATCGAATCGGAAACGGCCAAAAACGGCTCGCCACCAAGAGCACTTTTCTTTGCTTTGCGCACCTGCTTCTTGGGCTCGTTGCCTTGGTCAATCGCGCTTGCAACCACCTTTTTGAGCTGCTCTAAATCGAATGGTTTTGTGATGTACTCAAATGCCCCATTTCGGATGGCGGCCACAGCTTGAGGAATCGTTCCGAAGGCGGTCATGATGATGACGGGAATCTCAGGAGCCGCTTCATTAATGAGTCGTTGGAGTTCGTAGCCCGTCATTCCGGGCATGGTGACGTCAGTGATGACGGCGTCGAAGCGCTGCTTCTCTAGCTCCATGAGCGCGTTTCTCCCATCTTCTGCGGTTACAGCGTCATATCCGACTTTCTCGAAAGCCATCTGCAAGATGCGGCGAATGTTCAGTTCGTCGTCTACGATCAGGATCTGGGGTTTCTTGCTCATGCGGCTTCTTCGTAATTATCGGCAAACTGAACCCGAAAGCTGGAGCCTTCACCGACTTTTGAATCGACAACAATGGCTCCCGCGTGAGCAGAGATGATCTTTTGGCAGTTACTGAGTCCGAGTCCTGTACCTTTGGGTTTGCTCGTGAAGAACGGCTGGAAGAGCTTGGAGAGCGTTTCTGTGTCCATTCCGCTCCCTGTGTCGCTGACCGAAAATCCCCGTGGAAGAATCTGAATGGTCACGGCGCCACCCGAGTTAGTAGCTTGCAAGGCATTGAGCATCAGATTCTGCATTACCCGTTCAATCTGGTGCCGGTCTCCAAGAACTGGGGTAGAGTCGCCAAAGATCCTGAGCTCGACGGATGACTCCCAAAACTCGTGTTGGTGGATCTCGCGCAGCTTAGTGGCGATGACGAAGAGGTCAACCGGACCAAAGTTGGGCTCAATTGGTCTCGCGAAATCGAGAAATTGATTGCACAACTCGGAGAGCTTTACTGCCTCTTCTTCGACCATGTGGGCGAGTTCCACCGCCTGGTCTGGCATCGAGACGATGAGCTGGGCTGCCGACCTGATTCCGGTGAGCGGATTTTTGATCTCGTGAGCAATTGCAGCGGTCATCTGACCAATTTCGGCGAGCCTTCGCACCCGGTTAACTTCTTTCATGTCTCCGAGGTGTTTCCAGTTCGCGACGGCAAGTGAAATGTTTCGGGCGAGGGTGTTCGCCTTTTTGAGGTCGTGCTCGTCGAACGGTAGGTCCTGATCTCTCCGGGCGAGGTTAAGAACACCAAGTTTTTCATGCGAAGTCGTGAGTGGAACAACCATCGCCGAGGAGATTTCCTTTCGTGTCTGCTGAATCCGGTTCGCAAGGAGCGGGTTGTCCGACGGATCTTCGACGAGCATTGGGAGGCCGTGCAAAAGGGCAGAGCCAGCAATTCCCTTGCCAACCTCAATCACCGCGGTTTCGGCAACCGGAACTCCGACCGATGCCCGGCACCGTATTGTCCCTTTCTCGTCGGCAACAAAGAGTGAAGCTACCGGAGCATCAAACCACTCTGCAACGCGTTGGAGAATGGTGTCCAAGTACTCCTCAATCCGATCGCCGTCCAACGGCGGAAAATCAAAGAGCGACCATAGGTCTGGCATAGATTGAGGACGACTCACAGAATTGTTATCGGCAAGCGAGCCCTAGTTCTAACCATATGAATTCCAGTTAGGACATAACAACGAACTGACCATTCAGACTATAGGACGTCCATTTCTTTGACTGAAGCGGCAGAAGCGTGCCGCGACGCTGTCAGCTTGCCATCCGCAGTGACAACATGTGATTACAGCCTTGGTCGTCGGGCGTCAGCGAGACCTGATGGTTCTGAACATCCCAGTGCGAACCGAACAGGATAACATCGTCTCCTGCTTCTGGCACCACGAAGAACGGAAGAATCATCTCCTTCTTGGATGTTGGAGAATCCAACGAAACCCGAACTCGTTTGGCGGTTTGCTTCACACTTCTTTCAACGCTGAGATGAGCTCGGAAGTTCGTGCTCTGGCGAAAGACCTAATCAACAAAAACTGGTGGAGGCGGGGAGAATTGAACTCCCTTCCAAAACCGCCTTCCCAGCATTACCACGAGCGTCTTCTCAGTTTGGATTTTTGTGATGCGCCTCTGCCGAGACCGCCTAGCGCACCCTTAGTCCGATTGTGTTTAGCTGGGTCTACTACGAACAGAAGCTCGCCCTAGCGATCCAGATTTGGCTACACGAGGATCAGTTCTTACTGGCTCAGAACTGGCTCATGCGCGGCACTTAGGCTGCGAATGCAAAGTTATTGTTTGCAGTTATTTTTTACTCGTTTTTTACGTGGCCAACGAGAATCCACGGCTCGCAACGATGAGTCGCTTCGGTCCTGTCGAACCCTGACGCCCCCAGTTGTCTACTTAGTATGACGCTCGTTGAGAGTCTGAGGTTCTCGGTTTGCGGTTTTCGGTTTCAGTAAACTGGTTTGGTGTCGGCTTTAGAGATGTTTCGGAAGGTTTCGTTGGCGGAAGGGTGCTCGGCGCTTTTGCTGTTCTTGGTCGCGATGCCGATGAAGTATTTGCTGGGGAATCCGGTACTGATCAAGCCGGTTGGGATGGTCCACGGGATTCTGTTCTTGGCGTTCTTGGTGGCTTTGGTTCGGGTTTGGATTGCGGATAAGTGGCCGCTCAGCAAGCTGATTCTTGGGTTTGTGGCGGGGAACGTTCCGTTCGGAGCGTTCTGGTTCGAGCGGCGGCTACGTGCTGAAGATGAATAGTCCCGAATTGAGCTTCGAAGAGTGGTTCACCACTCTATCGAACTTCAAATCCCGAGACGAATTGTGGGATTGCGATATCCGCATGAACACTCTGCCCCCAGGTGTGATTGCGACCTACCTTGAACGTCTCCTGAGACAATCTCCGGCGCTTTGCGCTGACATGGATCCTGAGCAAATAGGTTTTATGATCTGGTTCTTTCAGGGGAGAGCAAGTGAATATTGGAGCGACGTCAGAGGCAAGGGCGTTTCCGATGAACAACAGATATCAACTGTGACGGCTCTCAAAGTCTTCTACACAGAGTTTTTAGACCCGTACTTTGTGAACTCAAGGCACTCAGACATCGGTGAGGCAGGTGACGCGGTTTACATGATGTGGGACATGGATTGCCTGGAGGGGGCCGCCATGTTCCCTGGCTGGGAACACTTGGTCCAACCAATTCTGGATGTTCTTAACGCCGCTCTGTGGTGCAAATCATACGAGTGCCAACGGAGTGCGCTGCATGGACTCGGACATCTCCATAGTTATCATCCTGATCGGGTTGAACGTGAGATTGATCTAGCACTCAAACGTTCTGGACACATAAAACTCTCTCTGCTTGAATATGCAAAAGAAGCTCGACGAGGAAGGGTTCAGTAGTCATCGGAGCGGAAGAGGTTCGGGTGCGACGTGATAGGATGCATCAATCAATTGGTTTGCAGTCACATCCGCAAGTTCTTCGATTTTGATCAGCACGTACGGATACCGTTTGTAGTGGTCGGTCTTGAAGAACTTCGTTCCTTCCATTGCCAATAGCTCATCATGTAGTTCCCAGGGGACGCGGATGGCGAGCGTGGTGCCTTTGTCGCGGAGCCGCGCAATGTGGCGACCCTGGCGAAGCAGGTCGATTTCGTGACGCCCGACTTTCTCTTCTACGTCGGGAAGAAGTAGCGCGATGGCTGCGAAGTCGTCGTAGGTCACTCTTCTCTCGGGAGCGTCAATGTTGCGGAGGCATCCATCGTCGGGAGTTTGGGCATGATTGGGGCTAGTCGTCCTGCTTGCTCAGGAGGATCAATCGGACGATCATTAAAGGGAACTTCCTTTGATACAACTTGCCGAACAAAATTGAGGAATCCAGCAATAATCTCGGCGGCAAGATAGGTGGAGCATAGCCCAATAAACCTCATGTCTTGATAGGCGTGCCAGGCGAACGAGATGACGCCTGACAAGATCGTCAGAAGAATGGCTCCCAGGAAAAAGTTGGTTTTTGTTGAGAAGGCAGTTCTCTGCGAAAAGGCAGACCTTTGTGGAATCCTCTTACGCTCATCAAGTCCTTGACGGATCATCCCGGAGACGAGACCAGAAATACAGACCACAATCACATCCCATGGGCTAGACAGAAACTCAAAACAAACCCACGTGGTGCCCAAATAAAAAGCTATGAATCCCCAGAATGAGAAATTCTTAAAGCTCTCCAGAGCTAAAAACTTGGGTCGATGCATCTTAGCCACCTGAAATACTGTATCAGGATTTGTCTCAGACGACAAACCATTGCCATCTAAATGGAGAAAGGTTAATGATAAACAAACTTGTTCTGATCGGGCTTGTCACACAGTTGGATACTCGACCTCCCGAAACATAACCGAAGCCAAGGAGAACTAACGCCCTGTTCGAGTTGACATTCGCTCCGAATAAACTACCGCCGCAACGATAAACAACTCGGGCAAGTCGAAGTCGGCGAGGATGGCGCCGTCTTTACCTAAGGAGAGGGCTTTGATCGCGTTGACCTCGTCGCCGTTTCCGTGAGCCTCCAGGGCCTGGTTCGCGTGCTTCGAGCGCTTACCGCCGATGGTAAGGAGGGTGATCATGAGCTGATCTCGCTCCATGCCGGCGCTCATGAGGGCTCGGTAGGCTTGGCTTTCGACTCCGTAGATTCGCGCAACGCCGAGGAGGCAGCGACGGCGGGTGGTCATAGAGACGCAGCTTTTGGCGACTTCGAGGATTCGGGGGACATCTTCAAGGGTTCCGTTGACGCCGAGCGCGTAGGCGACTTCGGCACAGCCTTCGTCGTCGTAAAGTACGAGGGAGGCTCGGCAGGCATCGGCGGTTTCTTTCAGTTCAAGTTCTCCGGCGGCTTCGGCTGCAGCGATGCGGACGGAGGGGTGCTTGTCGGTGAGAGCGTGGCTGATTGTCGCCGCAATTCCGGGTGCCTCTAGATTCCGGAGAGCCTGCAGAGCGGACCGTCGCAAGTCAGGATCGGAAGGATTCTCCGCGGCATGAATCAAAGCATCAACCGCTGTCCGGTCCTCTCCAGCACCGGGAAGTTGAGCAATCGACCGCGCCGCTGCGCGACGCAGTACCGAACGCGGGGCGTCCAAGAGCTTGATTAGCTCCGGAATCGCTGCCGGGTCGCCTAGGTCGCCCAAAGCTTCCACCGTTTCTTCTTCGACCAAATCTGGGTGGTCTCGGAGCTGGTGTATGAGATCCTCAACCGCCGCCTGGTCTCCAAGCCGCCCAAGTGCCGAAGCGGCCTGCCGACGAACCCGCGGCGAAGGATCGTGAAGAGCCTTGATCAGTTCATCCGAAGCAAGAGCAAAGCCATGACCCGCGATCTTTTGGATCGCGTGTTCGCGCTCCTCGGCGTCGCCGCTCTGGGTAAACGTCTTCATTGCTCGCAGCCCTTTGGGCGTCACGCTCTTCAGATTCCCCATCGTCTCGCGGAACGAACGGCTACCTTCCTCACGCACCGGTATCAGCAAGAGAAGGGCGACAAACCGGATCCCGACCGCGCAGATGAAGGTGAATTTGTAGGCAAGGTCCGTATCATGCCCGGTTCGGAAGAAACTGAGCATCGCCGCGCCAAGCAGCGGCGGAACTGCGCCAGCAATTGACTGAATTGCCATTGCCGAACCCAGGTATGTCGAGCGCTCTTCCGGGGGGGACGTCGAGAAAATGATGTTGTATTGGCAAAGAGCGACTCCGCTGAAGACCATGCCCATCAAAATGTGACAACTGTAGAGAAGTCCAATATTGAAGGCCATGTGCTCAGTTCCGGGTTGAGTAAACAGCCACGCCGTCGGCGTCAGCAGCATCCCCATTCCGACCAGCCCAAGAATCGGCTTGTTACCGTACTTGTCCGACAAGAACCCCCAAAACTTGGACATCGAGATGTTCCCCGCCGCATGGAAGAGCCCAAGGAGCTGGACGTGGGTCTGATCAAATTTCAGACTCTCGAACGCATAAGCCGCCCACAAGTTTCCGGCAAACGATTGGCCGGCAATGAATACAAACAAGAACAGAATGACTCGAACAAACTGTTTGTTCTTAAAAGGGGAAACAAGCGCATGAACCGTCTCCTGCACGTTCGCCCGAATCGGCTCCTCACGCGTAACGTCCGCCATTTTGAAGAAGTAGTGCATGCTCACAAAGCTGAGCACGAGCCCGAGAATGAACACTGCCGAATAGCTTTTCTCGCCAAAGTTCGCCTTCTTTAAGGCATCAACAAGGAGTCCACCGAGCAAACCGGTTCCAGTTCCAATCGCTGCGTTGAGCGAGTTTCGTTTGCCGTAGAATGCGCCGCGCTGGGAATCCGGGACGAGGCGGGCAAGCCAGTCACCATAGATCGGGTTGACCATGTTGACTACCAGCGAGGCGATACCGCTGAAAATCAGGATGATCGTCAGCTTTGAGTTTGCGCTCCAGATGGAGATGAGCGGAAGGAAACAAAGTGGGATATGCAGCAATCGCCATATTAGCCCTCCCGGCGCGACGTACTTCTTGAAGCTGACAAAGCTCCGACCCCAGACAGAACCAGGGATTTGGGCGAGGCCGCAGATTGCGGGGATGGCAGTGAGCAGCCCAAGCCAGATATCCGCCGCATGAATCTCCTTGAGATAGCCGACGATGAAACTTCCGCCAACGAGGGTGATAAAGGCGGTGGCGAAGGCACCATCAAGATTCGCCGCACGCAGCGTACGGAGCGATTCGAGACGGTTAGGCTGGCCTTCCACGGACAAGGTTTAGGTTACCGGGAACCCGATCAGATTATCTCGGACGAGCCACGATGATCCCTTCGGTTTTGGAGCCAGAAAGGTACTCCGAAAGCCTTTTATCAAAAGTGACTTTATGCTTTGTGCTGCTGGCATGGACGAAGTGAGGGACGCCTTTCTCGACGACGATTAGGCCGACATGGGTGATGTCAATGCCTTTGACGCCGCCAACGAGGCCGATGATGTCGCCGGTCCTTAACTGCTTTTCGGCATTAGGAAGCGCCGAGACGGGGATGTACCATTTTTTTCGGGCGTTGCTCTCGGCTTCTAGTTTGCGGAGTCGAGGAAGCAGATCAGGGTTGGCACTGAGCGCGGCATAGCGGTCGGGATGAACCGACATATAGCTGACCTTCCGGGTCATTGGGACAGAACCGGGGAGCTTTGCGCTGAGGTCGGTGATCGTTCCTTTTCGGGAGTTATCGAAGAACCAGTCGGTTGTGTAGTGCAGCCTTGAAAGGTAGCCATCGACGCGGCCACCCCAGTAGCGGGTTTTTGTAACCGCCACCCTCAGCTTCTCATCGGTCGGATCAGGGGTTCGGGCCAAGGCGAACACGGTCTCCACGAACGTCACGCAGTCCAACCCAGAGAGGAGAACCGTACACTTTTCCTCATTCGGAGTCTGGTCGAGGGTCGCTCCGACGTACGGCGTGCCAAGGAACTTCCTGGCGAAGAACTCCATTCTCTTGCCGATGGGCTGCCGGTAGACGCCCGCCATGGCCGCCTCCTTCGAGAGGTCATCCACCATCAACGGCACAGTTTGGATGCAAATTGCGGCGAGGAAACCGAGCATTAACTCCACTTTACTCCGATAGCCCACGGAGGTTTTCGATCTGAAACTGCTTCGGACGTTTTCCGAATTCGACCAGGAAGGCGGTCGAGAACTGCCCCGGGTCCGGCACACCGACGCTCTCACCGACTTCTTGAAGCGGATAGCCCATGAGCAGCAGGTGCGCGGCGCGGCGCATTTTGCGAATTCGAATCTCCTTCGCCACCCCATGTCCGATCTCGTTGCAAAACCGTCTTTGCAGTGTGCGACTTGCGGTTCCCAGATGGTGAGCTACATCGTCCACTGTGACTCTCTGGGTACAGTTGGCTTCAATGAAACGCACGGCGCGGGCGACGTCGAGCGAGGGCTCGCTGGTTGGCATCTCGGAACCGAAGAAGGTCAGTCGGCTCATTGCCGCCAGCGTGAACGCCTTGGCAAGAGCTTGTCGAACGGTTGACGAACTCGCCTGATACGTGATTTCGGCTAATGCTAGCAGATCGTTACAGTCTTGCCGAAGAGTCTGGTGACCCGAGAAGAACGCCCCAAGGAGCCGATCTTCGTCCGATGGCGTACTGGTTGCGGAATTCCTCTGGGTAAACGAGACGAAGAACAGCGAGAGGTCGCGAGTCTGAAACGATCGAATCTCGTGCGGGTGATCCGCCGCCGAGGCAAACAGGGATCCGGTGCTCAAGGGAAAGACTTCGCCACCGTCAACATATTCCCCAGTTCCCGAGCGGACCAGGCAGATCTCCCAGTACGGATGCTGGTGCGACGAGTTCGTTGGCTCAATGTCGAAATTGACAATCCCCCCAATCTCGATAGAGAGCGAAAACGTGCAGTTGGCGTATTTTCTCAAATTACTGTCTGATATTCCTATTTGATTATGGGAGTGAGTTGGCTTAGAATATCTAGTATGAGTATGACTGTTGCTTCGCAATCATCCATCCGATCCGACTTCGACCGGGACGGCTTCTACTTGGCCAAAGGAGTTTTTTCGGCTGCTGAGATTGCCGCCCTTGAGGCGGACTTTGATCGGATTGTTGCCCAGATCACCTCAACTGGGGAAGAAACCAACGCCAAGTGGGGTGGTCCCGAAATGGAGCGGATGGGCGTTCAGAACACGGTGGTGACTCACACCCATAACGTCCAGAAATACTCAGCGACTTGGGCGCGGGCGATGTTTCATGAAAAGTTCTTGGATGTCGCGGAGGCGATTCTTGGACCGGACATCATCCTTCACCACTCAAAACTCTTCCAGAAACCTGCCGAGAACGGCGCGCCGTTCCCGATGCACCAGGACTGGGATCACTTTCCGACGATCAAAGATACGATGATCGCGGGGATTATCCACGTCTCAACGGCAACCGACGAAATGGGTTGCCTGCGGGTTTATCCGGGAACGCACAAGCTCGGCCGGCTGCCGATTTCTTACCGCAGCCAGGACAGCGAACTCCTCAGCAAATACCCGTTAGAGAACGCAATCCCAATTGAGGCAGAGCCTGGTGATGTGGTGTTCTTCCACTACTACACGATCCACGGCTCGATGCCAAACCGCTCGAACCAGACCCGGAAAACGGTTCTGGTTCAGCTTCACGCGGGCGATGATGTGCAGGAAGATGGAGTTTCGCATCCCTACGAGCGGTGGGCATTGCGAGGCTTTAATCATCAAGCGAAACGCAGTTCTGTAAACGATTAACGGCGACTTTGGTCTATCTCTTGGCGTCCTAATCCCACACCATGTCGGAAATTATTGAGCCGTTTCGTATCAAGGTCGTAGAACCCATCCGTCGAACCACGCCGGCGGAGCGCGCGGAGATCCTAAAAAGAGCGCATTACAACACCTTCCTCATCGACGCCGATGACGTGCTGATCGACCTTCTCACCGATAGCGGAACGAGCGCGATGTCGGCCGCCCAATGGGGCGGAATCATGATCGGTGACGAGAGTTACGCGGGCTCGCGTTCGTTCAAGCGGTTCGAGTCAACGATTCAGGAAATCTTCGGGTTCAAACACGTGGTCCCGACCCACCAAGGCCGGGCTGCAGAAAAGATCCTGATGAGCATCGTCGGCGGTGCCGGGAAGGTCATTCCGAACAACAACCACTTCGACACCACCCGCGCCAACGTCGAATTCACCGGAGCCGAGGCCCGAGACCTGGTTATCAAAGAGGGTCGCGACCCGGCCTCGATGCACCCGTTCAAAGGCAACATTGATCTCGAATCGCTAGAGGCCACCCTAAAAGAGGGAAAGTGCCCGATTGGGATGATCACGATCACCAACAATACAGGCGGCGGACAGCCCGTTTCGATGGCAAACATTCGCGCGGTGTCGGCTCTCTACCGCAAGCACGGAGTGCCGTTTATCATCGACGCTTGCCGATTCGCGGAGAACGCCTACTTCATCAAGGAGCGCGAACCGGGCTACGCTGACAAGACTCCACGCGAGATCGCAAAGGAGATTTTCAGCTACGCCGACGGCGCGACGATGAGCCTTAAGAAGGACGGTTTCGGCAATATCGGCGGATTCCTAGCCCTCAACGACGACGCAATGGCGGAGCAGGCTCGGAACCTGTTGATCCTTACCGAAGGCTTTCCGACCTACGGCGGCCTCGCTGGGCGAGACCTTGAGGCTCTTGCAATCGGCCTCAACGAGGTTCTCGATGAAGACTATCTTGAATACCGGCTTGCCACCATCCGATATCTCGCCTCGCGGCTAGCAGATAGTAATGTTAACATCGTCCAGCCCCCCGGAGGACACGCGGTTTACGTCGATGCCCGCTCATTTTACAACCACATTCCTGCAAGCCAGTTTCCCGCTCAGGCCCTGGTCTGCGATCTGTACCTGGAAGGCGGAATTCGCGGTGTCGAGATCGGTTCGGGGATGTTTGGACGTTGCGTCGACGGCGTAGAAGTGCCAGCGGACCGCGAGCTGGTGAGGCTCGCAATGCCGCGCCGGGTGTACACCCAGGCCCACGTCAACTACATTGGGGAGGTCTTCGCTCGTCTTGCGGCAAAGCGCCACGAAGCCAAGGGACTGAAGATCACCAAACAGGCTCCGATTCTGAGGCACTTCACAGCGTGGTTCGAGCCGGTTTGACGTGCCGGTCCAAAACCTGTATAACCTGAGCATGCGATTTGCTTTTGTTGCTTTGTTTGGCTTTACTTGCTCATTCGGTTTAGCGGCTCCGTTTGCAAGGGTGCTGTCTGCTAACCAGCAGATTCGGAATGTGGATATGGTGACCCAGACGGAGCCACTTTTGTTCACGACTGGCTTGCCTTCCGAGAGTCTCGCGGTCTCAATCGGTGGGACGCAGTACTTCGCTGATCCGGTCGGAAATCTCTGGACGCCGACATCGAGCGGCTCGATTCCAGCAGGTTCGTTGGGATTTGGGCAAATTGGTGATCTCGATTGGGCGAATAATGGACTTTGGGGATTTAGCAACGCTAACCAATCGCTGTTCTTTTACGATCTCGGTTCAGCTTCGGTTACCGCAAGCTACTCAATTCCATCGCTCAGCAGTCTGATCGTGACCGGGGTTGCATTTCGACCCACCGACTCCTCGATTTTTCTCAGCGCTCGGCAAGGGCTGAACAACGACTTCCTTTTCCAGGTGCCGTCGTCATCATCCACCGCGAATCTGATCGGTTCGATGCCGATCAGCGATGCCTTTAGCTACGTCGCGGACATCGACTTCGACCCTACCGGAACCCTCTACGCCGTGTCGTTCTACCACCGAGACTTCTACTCGGTGAACGTCTCCACCGCCGCCACATCCTTCATCAGCACCGGACCGCACCGTGATGTTTATGCAATGGCTCTCAACCCCACCGTCGTTCCTGAACCGGGGACGATTCTCGGACTAGCGGCAGGGATCTGCGGCTACTTGCGTCGGCGCAAAAGCTCGTAGGTTGCAAGCGCGCGAACGGCCGACGCCTGATGAATGATCTGGTGCTTGCCTTCCGAGGTTTTTCCCCAACGAGTTCCGAAGAACCCAGCCGAGTTGCGACCCTCAAGCAACTTGGAGACGCAACCCTTAGCGTCAAAGTTCTTGGGATCGAGATTTTCGAAGAGAAGGTGAGCGAACTGCAACTCATCGTCAATCGTTCCGTCCGCCTTGACCCAGCGCTTGATGCACGCCGATTCGAGCTTTTCGGCGTCCTCGCAGTAAACCGATTTCCCGGTGATTTGCGCCAGCTCCTTCGCGGTGCGAAGCATTAGTGCTGAGTTGTAGCTCCACTGAGTTTTGTCCAGCGAGCCATCCAATCGAATGTTGTCCCAATAAAGACCATCGGGTGCGAGAAGCTTCGCCTTGGTCCAAGAATAAATTTGCTGCGCTTTAGCAAGGTGCTGCGGATTCTTCGAATTTCGATAAACCGCAAGGCAAGCCGCCGCCGCCGGACCGTTTGAGCACGTGTTTTTTGACGTCTTTTCGCGTTCCTTCCAATAGATTCCCCCGCCAAGCTTGTCATCCTCTCCACTCAGCACGTAAGTGAGCGACGCCTCGGCTGATTTCAGCCAGCGTGGATCGCGAGTGATCTCATAGCTATCGACGAGGGCCATGACCATCCACGCGTTGTCGTCGAAGTACCGATCTTGGTCGCCTTTCTTGTCGGGAAGCACATCAAAGCCCGGCACAGGCCCCTGAGGGTTCCAATACCGCTCACACATCATCAACACTTGGGTCAAGCGGCTCTTGCGCGAGCTATCCAGCTTTGCCAGCGAATTCTCCGCCGACAAAGTGACGCCAATTCCCCAGTTGAACATCGGTTGCGACGGATTCGAGTCTCCGCCCACTGACTCGGCCAAGAAGATCGAATCATGAATTCGGTACCGAGGAACCAGTCCGGTCCAGAGCTCCTCGGCCGAGCTCAGAGCAAAAATTGGAGACGTAATCATCGCATGAATCAAGCAGATCGAGATCATAGCACTTACTTCGAGTCGGCACCCAACTCAGCCCGCATTTTAACCTTTTCGGCCTCGGGGACAGGGAGCTTATTGATGCGCTCAAGCTTCTCCTCTTTCGTGAGCTGTTCGAACGGCTTGGGAGGCACCACGGTGGGATCCTTGGCAACGCCGTAGCCATCGCTGCTTCCACAGCCAAACAGGATGGTCGCCGCAAAAGCGGCGACCAAGAGGGAACTCTTTTTAATTGTTGAACTCCCGGATCTGTCTCATGTTGGTTTGGATTCCTGTTGCCCATGGCTGGCCGTTACCGGGTCCACCTCGGTTGTATCCACCCCAGAACGGATCGCAAACGAAGGTTCGGTTCGGTCCACCGAAGGATCCCCAAACGTCGGTTGCAACGGACTGGTAAGCGTTGATACTCTTCGCGTGACCATCGAAGAATCCGAAGTTCATGGTTCGGTTTCCGTTGGCGGGAACCAGCGAGTGGCTCGCAGGGAACGTGCTGGTCTCGGAGCCGATCGCAGTCGCGCCGCGTCCAAGCTCAGCCGCTTCGATGTCGGGGTAGATGCGGCGGGTTGGAGCCAGCATCGCCGTACCGGCAACGTTGTTGAGCGAGGTGAAGCTTCCACCGGAGTTGTAAACGGTGCCGCCGTAGATTTCTGGCCAGAAGGTCTGGGCGCAGTTCGACTCGTTGCGGAACGCATCCTTGTTCACCGCATAGCTTCGAGGGAACCTCGTGGTTTCGTCACCTGGCAATCCAGGTCCGTTGCCGTCTGAGAGTGCGTTCGACCAAGCCGATTCGTTCAGCGGATTCTGGAAGATTCCACCGTTGCCCGGAGTCGTGTTATAGCCTCCGGCGATCGTGTTTGGCCGTCCTCCGTTCTTGATGTAGGGAACGGTTGCATCCTTCCAGGTGAGCATTCGTGGGGTCCACCAGTCTCCGTTAGCAACGATGCGGGCTGCAGGAGCCATGTCATCCACGTCGGCAACGTAGATGATCACTCCAGTGGTCAGGTTCTTGAGGTTGCTGAGGTCTGAAGTGCGTTTAGCAGCGGCCTTTGCCTGGGCAAAAACCGGGAAGAGGATAGCGGCGAGAATCGCGATGATCGCGATGACGACGAGGAGTTCAATGAGCGTAAAGGCTCTTCGTTGAGTATTCATTGATTTAATGATTTATTCTTTGTCATTGTTCAGCCATGCCTGGACAGCGTCTAAGGCTGGTGAACCGGAGGGAGAGGAAGGGATGAAATCTGCTTTGATGGCGACGGCGCGGGCGTCGCATTTGGGGTTCACAATCTGCTCCAACAGGAGCTCTGCGGCGGCAATGCCGATGGCACGCTTCTTACGAACGATCCGGTGGATGTCCCACGGTCGTCGAAGCTCAAGGGCTGGCCACTCGTTGATTGTCACAATCTCGAACCCGCTATGAACCTTGAGCCCGAGGTCTTCGACCGCGAGCATAGCCTTGAGCCCGAGGTCGTCTTGCATACACACCAGTGCCGTCACGGGATTTTCGCGGCGACAAAGGGCAAAGAGCGTGTCCGAGACGGCCTGGGCGAGGAGAATGCCGTTATGTTCAAAGTCGCGACCGATCCAGCGGACGTTCTGCTCGCCATCGACGCCGAGTTCGGATTTGATGGCATCCACAAAAGCTCGGTAGCGCTCCATTGCCGAGGACACGGTTTCTTTGAAGAACCCAATAAACCCGATCTCGGTGTGCCCTTGCCGTCTTAGCATCCGAACGGCTTCGAACATCGCTTCGCGATCATCCGAGATGACGGAGCTGCCCGCATACCCGGTTGGGATCCGGTCAACAACCACGACCGGACAGCCCAAACCGTGAATGCGTTCGAGAAGTTGACCATCGCGCTGATCGGCAATCGGGAAGCAGATCACGCCGTCCGTCTCCTTCGACATTCGCGCCAGGAAGTTCGCCTCGCGCTCAACGGAATCTTTTGAGTCGCACAGCACCAGCCCAACGGCATCTCCCAAAGTCTCGCGAATCCCCTCGATCATCTCAGAACTGGGGAAGTCAAAATTCCGGGCGACGCGGTCAAAAATGAGGGCAACCAACTGCTTTCGCTCTCGCCGGCCCCAGGCAACAAACGTCCCCGCGCGCTTTCGACTTCGGACGTATCCGTCTTGCTCCAGAGCAGAAAGCGCGCGGTGAACCGTCGAGCGGCTAACGCAAAACTCTTTCGCCAAGTCGGCCTCGCGGGGGAGCTTCTCGTCAAACGCGAGTTCACCAGCTTCGATTCGCTTCCGAATCAGCTCCTGGATTTCTCGATAATTTGCGCCGTTGGACATTACAAAACCTCGTTGTTAAGAGCATCATAATCGGAATCTGCGGCAGCTCGGCATTAAGTGAACATATTCATCAGAGATGAACAAATAGCCTCAGGAGCAGTAGGAATCATGAACGTGTAAAATCGATCCATGAACTCGATTTTTGTCATCAAACCATACAAGGATCTCGGGATGTGGGTCTTCGATGACCCCGAACGAGGAATCATCAAGGAGCCGTTTGTTGGGGGCGCCGATACGTTGATTGACCTCGCAACGATCGATATTCCGGACGCTGAAGCGGGCTTTGTCATCGTTTTTTCGGCAGATGAATTCCCCGGATACCACTTGCGGCTGGACTGGAGACGGCAAGAGATGAGTGGAAACACTTACCACTCGGAGGATTTCGGAATCGATGGCTGGCTCTGCCCGGCGTTGTTCAAGTACTTCGAGGCGGCTCCGGCGAACATTTTCGTACAATTGAAACCGCTATGAATCTCGGCTGGCTAGACGTTTGCCTTCGAGTGGCTAGCGTCGTCCGCTCGCGCGAGTTCTACGCGGGGCTAGGCTTTCAGCGGGTGGAAGGCGATGATGCCGAAGGGTGGGCGGTAGTTGTCAACGGCGAGGCGAGGCTGGGACTCTTTGAGCCGCATTTTATGGGCGATCAGCGGATGATGCTTAACTTTAGGGGCGGCGACGTGCTGGCAAACTATAAAGAATTGGAATCTAAGGGTTTCGAATTTGTCGAACCAGCGAAGGCTGGCAACAACGGCGGGGGCTCAGCGAAGCTTGTCGACCCGGACGGAAACCACATTTTCCTCGACACCGCTCCAGGCGAAACAAAAAAGATGCCGGACTAGGTCGTTTGCCGACGCGCGATGCGCCAGCGGTCGATGGCGACGGCGGCGAGGATGATGATGCCAGTGAAGATCTCTTGCTTCCAGTTGGCGACGCCCATCTGGGTTCCGCCCATGCTGATGGTTGCCATGATGAGCGCGCCGATGGCGGCTCCGATCACGCTTCCTTCTCCGCCGGAGAGGGAAGCTCCACCGATCACAACCGCCGCGATAATCCGGAGTTCGTCCCCGTTTGCCGAGGTTGGATCACCGAGCGAGGTTCGCGAGAGTGACATCAAACCAGCAAGGCCGAAGAAGAAGCCAGCGACTGCATACGCCCCAGTTTTGACTCGATCTACGGCAATCCCGCAGAGCTTGGCCGCACTCTCATTGGAACCCACTGCAACCACGTTGCGCCCGTAATTGGTGTAGATCATCGCCCACGCCATCAAGCCCAGAAAAAAGATCCACAGCCAGGTTCCAATTGGAAACACGAACCAAGACTTCGTTTTAGAGATGAACTCGAACAACCAGCCCTCGCCGCCGGTGGAGACGGTTTTCTCGTCCGCGAGTCCCTTTGCGATGCCCCGAATCGCGAGCATCGACCCAAGAGTCACGATGAACGGCCCAGCCTTCAGCTTTGAAGTCAGCAGCCCGTTTAGAAGGCCGCAAAACACCCCTGTCAAAGCACATGCAAACACGGCGGCAAGAGGGCTTTGGGTTCGATTGAAGGTCAGCGCACCAACGACTGACGACAACGCAATGACGCTCCCTGCGCTTAGATCAATGCCCCCGGCGACGATGACGTAGGTCATCCCCACTGCTCCGATGCCGATCATTGTCGACTGCCTCAGCAGCAGCTCAACATTGGAAATGCTCAGAAACGTCTGGGGCTTATTGATCGCGAAGAAGACGTAGATGAGTAGCCAAGCTACGAGCACACCGATGATCTGGTTTGGTTTTTTCCTCATCGAACACACTCCGCGACGAGCTCTTCGGAGGATGTCGCCTTGGCGTCATAAATTCCCACCAGCCGCCCCCGATTCATGACGCCTATTCTGTCACAAACTCCCAAAAGTTCTGGGAGGTAAGAGCTGGCCAACAATATCGCCGCCCCACCCCTTGCTGCTTCATCAATAAGCCGGTAGATTTCGGCCTTACTGCCGACATCAACCCCTCGCGTGGGCTCATCCAGCAAGAGCAATCGGCAATTCGAATGGAGCAACCGAGCGAAGGCCACTTTCTGCTGATTACCACCGCTGAGGCTACCGACGGTCTGGGCAGGGGCACCGGCCGCCACTCCAACTGTCGAAATCCACTCTGCACCTTGCGCCAAAACTTGCTTCGGCTTGCTCAGGAAACGGTTACGGGTGGGCATCGTGATATTCTCCGCGATGCTGAGCGGCAAGGTAACGCCGTCTAGTTTGCGATCCTCGCTGACAAAACCTACTCCCTGCCGCCATTGTCCTAGACCGCTACTCGAACCCGAAATCATTCGTTGCAAGCCGAAAACTGTTCTCAGCAGTTCAGTCTTCCCCGCCCCATTCAAGCCTGCGAGGCCAAGGATTTCACCTTCCCGAAGTTCAAAGGAAACTTCATAAGGCTTGTTCGCCTCTCCAGTGAGGTTTTCAACTTTGAGCACGACCTCACCTGGACTTCGCTCCGACCTCGGGAACAGATCGTTGACCTCACGACCGACCATATGACGAACAATGTCTTGATCCGAAAACTCACCCAGCAGCCCGGAGGCAACGACTTGACCATCACGAAGAATCACGCAGTCATCCGAAATGGCTCGCACTTCCTCGAGGAAATGGGAGATGAACACAACCGTCTTGTCTGCACTTTTCAGGCGGCGGACAAGCTCGTAGAACTTAAGCTTATCGGCCTCTGTGAGGCTACTTGTGGGCTCGTCCAAAAGGATGACCGGGCTGTTTTTGACCAGAGCGCGCGCAATTTCGATCACTTGACGTTGCGAGATCGGCAGATTGCTCGTAATCTCTGCAGCTTGCACTTCGGGAAATCCGAGGTTGTCTAGGATCCCCTGCGCTTTTGCTTGAAGTTTTCTAGGTGAAAAGCGAATGCCCTGAGCCGAGCCTAAAAAGAGATTCTCTGCCGCCGTCAGATGGGGGCAGAGCAACAGCTCTTGGTGTACAAGATGGACATCACGTTGCTCAACGCCGGTGAGTCCCGCATCAGGTTGGGTCTCACCCGCCAGGAGCCGCATCAACGTGCTCTTGCCACTACCATTCTCACCAATAACAGCCAAAACGCGACCAGGTTTCGCTTCAAACGAAACCTGGTCGACGGCCTGAGTTGAGCCGAACGCCTTACTGAGACCCTCGACTCGAAGCATGACCTACTTTGGAAGAACGTTCTTGACGGCTTCGGACTCCAAGTTGTCCTTGGTGACGAAAACCGCGCCGGAGTCGATCTTGTCTTCAATCTTTTCGCCCTTCAGCTTGGCAACCATCTTGGTCACCCCGAGGTAGCCCATCTTGAATGGATCTTGGAGAAGGAGGCCCGTGATCTTTCCGCTCTTTACCGCCTCAATCAACTCCTTCGATGAGTCGAAACCGACGAGCTTGACCGAACCCAGCAAACCGGCTCCATCGAGAGCCCGCATCATTCCAAACGTAGTCGACTCGTTGGGCGCAAACACTCCATCAATACTCAACTTTTCGCCTGACTTGAACCGTTGGATCAGGTTCTCAGACGCCGTCTGAGCGGTCTCTCGGGTTGCTCCGCCGTACTGTTCTTTGCTCACAACTTCGAGTCCAGCCGCAGTCGCTCCGTCGATAAAGCCCGCCTCGCGATCCATTGTGCTGGCGGAACCTTCTTGGTAGCGAAGAATAATCACTTTGCCCTTGCCACCGAGAGCCTTTGCCATCTCTTGTGCAGAGGTCTTTCCGGCGCCGTAGTTGTCGGTTGCGATGAACGAGGAAGGCTTCATTCCGCTGATTGCGCTATCAACAACAAGAACCGGAATTCCCGCTTCGACGGCTTCTTTTGCAGGTGCCGCCAGAGCGTCCTTGTCGAGCGGGCAAAGAACGATGCCGCTGACTTTCTCATTTGTGAAGTTCTCAACGACTTTCACCTGTTCAGCCCGGTCGTCTTCTTTCACGGGAGCTTTCCAAACGAGCTCGACTCCAGTTTCTGCCGCAGCCTTTTCAGCGCCTGCCTGCATTGTCTTCCAAAACTCGTGGAGAGAGCCTTTGGGAATGAAGGCGATCTTGAGACCAGCTCCGGGCTTGGTCGAGCTTGGCGCGGCGGCGGCGCTAGATGTTCCTGACTCTCCAGCCGAGCCGGAGGACGACCCACATCCGATCAGTAGGCAACCAAGGACAACGGTGGCGATAAGCTGCTTGAGCATTTTGGAATCATACCAAGTTGCTCGTCGTCAGAGTTGGATTGGAGCTCCAGGTACCCTAGATTTGATGTTCAAGCGGTTGATGGAGCGAGTTGATCGAATGCTCGGGCGGGGCGTGATCGACGACGAGTTCTACGAGGAGCTTGAAGAGGCTCTGCTTCAGGCCGATACCCATATCCAGGTCGTCGGTGAGATTCTCGATCAGTTGCGGCAGACCATTCGTGACGAGAAGGTCACTGCGCCGGAGGCGATCAAGGATAGATTGCAAAGGTTTATTGCCGACCGGTTTAGGGTTCAGGATGAAGCTGGTCTGGCCGTCGCGGATGAGGGGCCGACGGTGTATCTGTTTGTCGGCGTAAACGGAGTCGGCAAGACAACTACGATTGCTAAGTTGGCTTACTTGCTCAAGACGAAGTACCAGGCGAAGGTTCTGCTTGCGGCGGGCGACACGTTCCGTGCGGCGGCAATCGAACAGCTAGACACCTGGGCGACTCGAATCGGCTGCGACATCGTCAAGTCTCAACCCGGAGCCGATTCCGCGACGGTCTTGTTTGACGCGATTACGGCGGCAAAAGCGCGCGGTGCGGAGTTTGTTCTCTGCGACACCGCAGGTCGCCAGCACAGCAAGGCGAACCTGATGGCCGAACTCGAGAAGGTTCGTAAAGTCACCCAAAAGGCCCTCGGCCACAACCCGGATGAGGTGCTTCTGATTCTTGATGCGAACACTGGTCAGAACGCGATTCGGCAGGCCGAAGAGTTCACAAAGGCCGCCGGGATTACCGGCCTGATTCTGACGAAACTCGACGGAACCGCAAAGGGTGGCGCGCTAATCGGAATCAATGAGCGACTTCGCATCCCAATAAAATTCATCGGAGTTGGTGAAAAGGTCACAGACCTAAAGGATTTCATTCCGGATCAATTCGCCGCCCAGATCTTTGACTAACCATGGCAACCCTTTTTACCAAGATCATCAACGGCGAAATCCCCGCCAATATCGTCTACCAGGACGACTATGTTGTTGCTTTTCGCGATATCACTCCGGTTGCTCCAACTCACATCTTGATCGTTCCAAGGGCGGAGATTCCTGGGATGGCTACTCTGCCCGAGGAAGGTGATCACCTTCACATCCTCAACGCCGCCAAAAGGATCGCGGAGCAGGAAGGACTCACTGCTGGCTATCGCTTGGTCATCAACCAGGGCGAAGATGCGGGGCAGACTGTCCCACATCTTCATGCTCACCTGATTGGCGGTCGGAAGCTCTCCTGGCCTCCTGGCTAATCGTGTTGAGTTAGTTCTTGACGTCTTTCGGCAAGCGGCCCTTATAGTCCCCCAAAGCGTGGGTCGTCAGATAAACCAGCTTGGCGGTGTTTGCGATCTTGTCGAAGTTGATCTTGTCGACGGTATCGGTCGGCTGGTGGTAGTCCGGGGTGAAGCCGCAGAAGAAGAAGGCGATGGGGATCCCTTTTCGAGCGAAGTTGTAGTGGTCGCTTCGCGTATAGACGTCCTCTGCGTCGTACTTGAACTTGAACCCGACCGCGTTGTTTGCTTCCAAAAGGAGCCGATCTAGTTCAGTCGAGATTCGCTTGGAGCCGACGAGGCGCATCGTGTCGGCGTTCTCTTCCACCTTATCGATACGCTTCTGATCACCATTTTGAGCCCCGTAGCTGTCGCGACCGATCATGTCCATCTGGAGCTCAGCAACCATATTGTCCAAGTTTACGGGCGAATTATTAGCCAAATAGGCAGAGCCGAGGAGGCCCATTTCTTCGCCGTAGAACGCCATGAACAGCACACTTCGCTTCGGCTTAACCGGGTTGGTGGCAAGCGCCTTGGCAACTTGCATGACGCCGGTAGTGCCAGAGCCGTCGTCGTCAGCACCCCAGTAAATGGTGCCATTCCGATTACCAAGGTGGTCGAGGTGACCGCCGATTCCGATGTACTCTTCTTTCAGTTTAGGGTCGGAGCCTTCAAGCTTGGCAACCACGTTCATCACCTTGATCTTTTCGCTCTGAACCGCTGCTTTCAACGAGACTCTTCCGAGTTCGGTCACCATCGCGGGGATCGCCTTTGGCTGGTAGATCGCTTGGCCAATGGCGTTCGAGAGTGCCTCGCGTCGCACCGTTAACCTGCCGTTACCACCGCCAGTTCCAGGGTCGGAGGCTCGCCCCGTCCACCCCGGAGCGGTGACTTTCTCAACAACCGTGATCGTTGCCTCGGCGTCGATGAGCGCAGAACGGACTCCTCGATTGACGGTACCGACGACAAAGACGATTTTGCCTTTCAGTTGAGCCGCTACCGTGTCGTCAAGTTTCTCAGGAGTCTCTTTTCCGAGGACCAGAAGGACGGCTTCAGCGTTTTTGTCGAGCTTTCCGCTTTGCTGGACACCGATGTCACCAGCGGCGACGGATTTGCCACCGATTGTGATTGCGAGGCTCTTCGGGTCTGTGCGAACGCGCCAGAAGTCGTTGTACTGGAAGTAGCTTCCGTCGGGCATGACAGACTTGAGGCCGAGCTTCTTAAAGTGAGCTGCGACATAATTGGCAGCTTTCTCGAAGCCGGGCTCTCCGGTTCCCCGTCCCTCGCACTCGGGTCCCGCAAGATAGCCCAGAAACTCTTTCCCGTCTTTGGGTGAGATTGATTCAAAGCCAGTTTTTAGAAGAGAAGGAACCTCGGCCAGACCAGGCCTGAACTGTGCATTGGCGACGAAGGCCAAGGAGCATGTTAACAACGGAACTGCGAGACGCGAGCGCATGTCGCTAATTTACCGAGTTCAACTCCAAATCTGTTCCTGTTAAGCATCCTTTCTGCAGTTCCAACGTAACAACCTGTATGTCAGCCTGGATCTGTGGGGTCTGCGGAACGCCTTCTAGCGGCGACGCTTGCCCTAAGTGCATGACCGTTCGTCCTTCCAACTTTGAGGGAATGAACCAGCCGAACACCTACGCAAGCTTTATCGCTGGACCAGGTTCTTCGCCCCAGTGGGGAGCGGCCCCTAAGGCTGGGAGGCTCATAATCGTCGTCGTGGGCGGACTTCTTTTGCTAGTTGGGATCATCGC
This sequence comes from Armatimonadota bacterium, assembly GCA_037138755.1. Lineage (NCBI taxonomy): Bacteria > Bacillati > Armatimonadota > Armatimonadota bacterium. Next base: position 671,626 of record JBAXHT010000001.1, read on the forward strand.
TTCGCTCCGGGGTTGAGGGATTCACTTTAGCCAGGCACCTTTCGAGCCACACGGATGTTACGTAGGAGTGCAGGCTGCACTCAATTGAGCATGCGGTACCATGCCGTTAGCAGGGTCATATGGATTCAGAGAGTCGGATCGCCCGGTTGGAACAGAGCTTGGAGGAACTGCGCGAACGCTTTGTCGCTCTGGAAGCTCTTCTGACGCCGCCCGCGCTGCCTCCGATTGATCGTCCTGGGTTCGTGGCCCAGCCACCCGTTGTTGAAACTTCGCAATTGAGTCCCTCGCTTCTGCCTCCCGTGGTGACCGATCTGGAGCCAATCGTTTCTGAGACGCTGACCCCATCGCCGCTGCAAACTTACATTGCCGCCAACCGAGTTCGAGAAGATGCAGAACCGGTGAGGACACAACCTCCCAAGGTTGATCATGACGACTTGGAATACAAACTGGGGATCAACGGGCTATTGCGAGGCGGCGCACTGGTTGTTCTCGCCGCATTTCTCTTTCTAGCTGCCGTCATGATTTCACGGGGCTACGTGACCCCGCAGGTTCAATTTGCCGGAGAAATTCTGCTTTGCTTTGGATTCGCGGCAATCGGCTTCTGGAAACGCGACGAGCGAGAAGAGTTTGGGCAGCTCATGGTTGGTTTGGGTTCAGCAGGGCTGTATGCCAGCTTCGCCGGAGCCCATCTGTACAAGCATCTGTTTGAAGGCGAGGTCCTGGTGGGGCTTTACGTTTTGCTCAGCTTTTTGAACCTTGGCTATGCACATTTGCGGGCTTCCAAGTCATTTTTGGCGATCGGAGTACTGGGCGGCTTTGCGGCGGCAATGATGCCGATGAAGGAATCCAAAGTCATTTTGGACATCTGCCTGCACTTTCTGATCCTGGTGCCTGCCGCAGTGATTACCCTGAAGAATCGCTGGTACGTGGTCGGAGTGGCGGTCTGGGTTGTTTCTTCGTTCGCTCTGGTTCCGATCCTCGGGTCTGATGCGGCGCTGGTTGTCCGTATGGGAGCCCTGTACGTGAACACGGCGGCCGGATTGTACGTTTGCGGAAAGCTCTTTGAACCCAACGAATTCGACCGTCATGGATTGCTTCTAACCGCGATGGTGTGCGTTACGGGCATCATCGGATTCTCGGTAGCGGGTCATGCGACGCCCCCTTTGCACGTTTTGGTTTTCGCCTTGATGAGCGGTGGTGTCGGAGCACTGTTGCCGGCCGAGGGCAAGTCTCGGATGGGTATCTGGCTTGGCTCACTTCTCGTTGCGGCTGTGCTGTTCCCGATGGGCTTAAAGCCATTGCAAGCGGCGTTTTTGTACTCTGTAGAGGGGATCCTGTTGGGGATTATTGCGATTCGCCGGTTATCGAACGTTGCATTTTGGGTTGGCCTGATGGTGTTCGGATTATCGCTCGCTGCTTACGCGGTGAAGCTCGATTCCCAGTCGACGCTCCGGTTATGGGCCGAACTGCTGCTGCTTGCTTCCTTTGCGGTCAACGTCTTTGTTAGTGCTCACTTTGCGCTCAAGAAGTTCGACCGGGATACCGGCGACTTAGCTCTGTTCTTGGGATCTCTCGGTCTTCTCGCCGTTTTCCTGCGGACGACGGTTTTGACTGTTCCGGGGACGGGAACCGGACTCAAGTGGGCAGAGAGTGCGATGCTGGGACTCGCGGCTTGGAGCATTGCCTCGACGGTTGTTGCCTCTCGCGTTCGGCGACTGGGGCTCGTGATTTCTGCTGGCGTAGCCGGAGTGATCGCTGCCGACTTTGCCCTGATCCGCGAGCCGTCGACTTCACCGCAATGGCTCACCGTTGCGTTGCTGTTTTCTACTGCGCTAAATGCGACGCTTGCGATTACTGCCGGGGCGAAACACTTAGCAGGAAGCTACCCAAAAGGTGTTCGGATCGCCTATGGAGCGTTGATCTCGGTCATCTTCATTCGCTTACTGCAAGTGGTCGGACATCACAAAGTCGGGGCGTTCAGCGAAGAAACAATTGTCTATTTTGGATTCGGCGTTTTGAATGCGGTTTGGACGGTTCTGGCACTGCGCTTCCGCCGTTCGGAGACTCTGGTGCTCGCAGGAACGGCATGGCTCTGTTGCGCGGCGGTTGCGGTCGGAGTCCAGTCCAGTCCAGTCCTTTCGTGGCTCCGACCATCGTTGCAGATCACGTCTTTGCTGAGCCTGGGGATTCTGTTCTGGATCACACCTCGAAAAGAGGCGGACGAAGGGGGGATCACGTCTTTCGCATCCTTCTTCGGCTTGGTCTTGTCCTCTTTGCTGCTCACGGAGTTCTTGGTTAGGCCTGGTATTGGGATGAACCGTGTTTCGGCGATCTCGGCGAGTTGGGTGGTTTACGCATTATTCTTGCTCGTGGTCGGGTTCCGGGCGGAACGTCGATATTTGCGTTATAGCGGGCTGGCGGTGTTTGGGTTGACAGTTGGCAAGGTTGTTCTAATCGACTTGTCAGAGTTGGACTCGATGATTCGGGTGGGGATTCTTCTTCTGCTTGGGCTGGGAATGATCGGCACTGGCTACTGGTACATCCTTTGGGATCGAAAGCGCCGTTCGACCGAGCAAGAAAAGCCTGAGTAAGTATTGACAATATAGAACCGATTGGTTATATAATCAATCGGTTATCAATGGCATCCGACAAACTCAGCCTCGTTTTCTCTGCCCTCGCCGATCCAACTCGGCGAGCGATTCTTGCTGCGCTGGCCCTTGGGCCGATGCCAGTGGGCGAGATTGCGAAGCCGTTTGCGATGTCTGAGCCAGCGGTCATTAAGCACCTGAAAGTGCTCGAGAAAGCAGGCCT